>CAZGAV010000006.1:4341-74677 GCA_964523575.1 uncultured Ignavibacteriales bacterium | reverse complement strand
GGCACCCACGCTCTTGACGTCGGCGCCATGTCGATGTTGCTCTATACCTTCCGCGAACGGGAGATGATTCTCGATATCTATGAAGCGGTATCGGGCCAACGCATGATGTCGACCTATTTCCGGGTGGGCGGTCTGGCCTACGATCTGCCGCTTGATTTTGACAAACGGGTCAAGGATGTCCTCAAGGTCTTTCCGGAAAAAATGCTCGAATACGAAGACCTGTTGTCCAACAACCGCATCTGGATCAAAAGGCTGACCGGGGTCGGCAAATTGACCCCCGAACAGGCTCTCGATTTGTCCTTGACCGGTCCTGTGCTGAGATCCACCGGCATCAAATACGACGTTCGTAAAGCCATCCCATATACCGGCTACGAGAAATTCGATTTTGATATTCCGACCGGCAAAAACGGCGATTGTTTCGACCGCTATCTGGTTCGGATGGAAGAAATGCGGCAGTCCTTACGTATCATCAAGCAGGCTCTGGCGGGTATGCCGGAAGGCCCGTATCGAGCCCATGTGCCCGGAGTGGTCCTGCCGCCCAAGCAGGACGTGCTGACCCAGATGGAAGCGATGATCTTCCATTTCAAGATTATCACCGAGGGCTTCAAAGTTCCGGCCGGATCATATTATCAGGCTATCGAATCGCCCAAGGGTGAGTTGGGCTATTACATGGTCTCCGACGGCGGCACCAAACCGTATCGGATGCGGGTCAGGCCCCCGTCGCTGATCAATCTGCAGGCGCTCAACCCGATGGTCGCCGGCGGTCTGCTGGCCGACGTAATCACCTGCATCGGTTCCATCGATATCGTGCTCGGCGAGGTTGACCGATGATTCTGAACGAGACCACCATCAAGGAAATCACCACCCGCATGGAGCGCTATCCTTCGCGGCGTTCGGCTATATTGCCGGCCCTGACCGCCGCCTATCGGCAGGTAGGACATCTGGAACCGACGATATATCGGGAGATTTCGCGAATCATACAAATCCCCTACGTCGAGATCGCCGAGGCGGCCTCGTTTTATACCATGTTCCCCAAGCACGAAGTCGGACGCTTTCTTATCCAGGTCTGCCACAATATCTCGTGTTCACTGCGCGGGGCCGACAACCTGCTGATTTATATGCAGGAAAAATTGGGCATCAACATGGGCGAAACGACACCCGACAAACTCTTTACTCTGATTTCAGTGGAATGTCTGGGCGGCTGTTCGGCGGCCCCGATGATGCAGGTAAACGACAAGTATTATGAAGATCTGACCCGGGAAAAGATCGATAAAATTCTGGCTGATCTGAAGGCCGAGGCCGAACGGGACAAAAAGTAATATGGAACAGGTCCTTTTCAAATATATCAATGAGCCGGAACAATACCGTATCGACAACTATGTCAAAAACGGCGGCTATATGGCCCTGGCCCGGGTGCTCAAGGAAATGAAGCCGGATGAACTGATCGAAGAAGTCAAAAAATCCGGCGTGCGGGGCCGAGGCGGAGCCGGATTCCCGGCCGGGGTCAAATGGAGTTTTGTCCCCAAGGATCCGTCCAGACCCAAATATCTCTGTTGCAACGCCGACGAATCGGAGCCGGGTACCTGCAAGGATCGGGTTCTGATGGAGCGCGACCCTCACATGGTTGTCGAGGGGATAATCATCGCCTCCTATGCCATTCAGGCGCATCACGCCTTCGTTTACGTACGCGGCGAATTCGTTTATCCGGCCTTCCGGATGGAAGAAGCGGTCAAAGAGGCCTATGCCGGAGGTTATCTCGGCAAGAATATCCTCGGTTCCGGATTCGACCTCGATATCGTCGTCCACACCGGCGGCGGCGCTTATATCTGCGGCGAAGAGACGGCCTTATTGTCCTCGCTGGAGGGAGACCGCGGTCTGTCGCGTATCCGTCCGCCGTTCCCGGCGATCAAGGGCTTATATCAATCGCCCACGGTTGTCAACAACGTAGAAACCCTGGCCAGTCTGCCGCATATTATCAATCGCGGGGTTGACTGGTATCGGTCGCACGGCACTGAAAAATCGCCCGGCACCAAAATTTTCTCGCTCTCGGGCAATGTCGAACGGCCCGGCAATTACGAAATCGATCTCGGAACGCCTCTATCGTATGTCATCAACGAATTGGGCGGCGGCATCCGGGGCGGATATAAACTGAAAGCGGTCATCCCCGGCGGATCATCAACGCCGCTTCTGATGCCCGACCAGATCGATACGCCCCTCGATTTCGAATCGATGGTTGAGGCCGGTTCGATGCTTGGCTCGGGGGCTATTATCGTCATCGACGAGCGGGCCTGTATGGTCTGGGTGGCCATGAAACTGATCAATTTCTACCAGCACGAGTCGTGCGGCAAATGCACGCCCTGCCGCGAAGGCACCGCCTGGTTGAAAAAGCTGATCAACCGCATCGAGTTCGGAGAGGGGCGCAAAGGCGATATCGAATTGATCCTCGATATCTGCCAGAATATTATGGGGCGCACAATCTGCCCGCTGGGCGACGCCGCCGTGATGCCGACGGAATCGATCATTAAGCATTTTCGCGACGAATTTGAATATCACATCGAACATAAAACGTGTAAGATGAAAACCGATTACCCGTTTGAATAGAGCGTATGTCAGATAACGGCAAAGAAAAAGTCACACTCACCATCGACGGCCGGGAAGTTACGGTCGACAGGGGGACGACTGTCCTGGAGGCGGCCCGAAGTATTGGGATCGATATTCCGTATTTCTGCTGGCATCCCAAGCTGGATTCGGTCGGAGCCTGCCGGATGTGTCTGGTCGCCATCGAAAAGATTCCCAAACCGGCCGTATCCTGCGCCACCGAGGTGATGCCGGGCATGGTGGTGCGCACCGATACCGACGAGATTATCAAAGCCCGCCGGGGCGTGCTGGAATTCCTTCTGCTCAATCATCCTCTGGATTGTCCGACCTGCGACAAAGGCGGCGAATGCGACCTGCAGAACAATGTCTTCTACTACGGCATCGATACCTCGAGACAGAATTTCGCCCGGGTGCGGGTTATCGACGACAAAACTAAGGGAACCTTCGACGACAAACGGATCGGTCCGGAAATCATCCGGAATATGAACCGCTGTGTGACCTGTTTCAAATGCGTCCGTTTCAATAAAGAAATCGCCGGAGAATGGGACCTCGGCGCCTATCAGCGCGGTAGCGGCACCGTTATCGACACCCCTCCCGGTGAACAGATCGACAATCTTTATTCCGGAAACGTCGTGGAAATCTGCCCGGTGGGGGCCCTGACCAACACCGACTGGCGCTATAAGATTAGGGTATGGAAGACCAAACAGGCCGCTTCCCTTTCCAGCCATGACGCCGATGGACAGAATATCACACTCTGGTACAGCCATCGCGGAATTCATCGGGCCACGTCACGACCCAATGATGCTATCGATGACGGCTGGATTTGCGATATCGCCCGTTACGGTTATCAATACATCAATTCCCCCGATCGGCTGACCAAACCTTTGATAAAAAAAGAAGGCAAGCAGGTAGAGGTCACCTGGGAAGAAGCCATAAATCTCATTGCCAGAAGATTCAAGGAAATCAAGGGCAAAAAGGGCGCGGTCTGCATTGCCGGGCTGGCTGGCGGTAACATTTCGACCGAGACGATGTATCTGTTCAATAAGTTCTTCCGGCATATCCTGCGAACCAATTCGGTCGATTATAGACTGGAGAATATCGACCTCAAGGACGGCGACGAAACCAAGGCTTATGATTGTCTGAGCAAGGCTCCTTTCAGGATCGCCGATCTGGAAAAGGCCGACACGGTTCTGGTTTTCGCCTCCAATTTCCTCAAAGATCACCCCATCGTCAATTTGCGGTTGCGCAAAGCTTATCGGAAAAATCAGGCCGCCATATATACGGCCAACCCGGTTGAAACCAAATCGGCCGATATTTCGATTGACGAATTAATTTACAAACCGGACACCGAGGCGGCTTTTGTGGCCGGTTTGATTCATGCTATTATTGACAATAGGCTCTACAAGAATATTGACGAGGCCAAGGCGGCTGATATCCGTCAGCGCTTGATGCCGACGTCACTGTCCGATGCGGCTCAAATATGCGGCCTCGAAGCCAGTCGTATTGTCGATCTGGCGCGGGCTTTGAGCGCCGGGAAGAATCTGTATATCCTGGCCGGTGAATATCTTAAAGCGTCGCCGTATCGCCATATCATCGCCAACGGTTTATATAATCTAGCCAACCTGCTGGGCGTCACCGACGGGCAGGCGGCTATCCTGGCCACTCACGCCAATTCCCTGGGAGCCGACCGGATCGGCCTGAGACCGAAAATTTCACCGGCGCTTTCGGAAAATCTGGCGTCTCAATGGGGCGAGGCATTGCCCGATTCACCAGGATGCGGCGCCTCTCAAATTTTCAAAGGCGCCCTCAACGAGGAGATCGACGCCGTGCTGGTTATGGGAGCCAACCCGGCCATGCGCTACCCCGATGGTCCCTTCGTCAATGCGGCCCTCGACAAGCTTGATTTCCTGGTCGTGGCCGACCTGTTTGAAACCGCTACCAGCGCCAAAGCCGACGTGGTTTTGCCACTGGCTGGATGGTCGGAACAATCGGGTTCCTACGTCAATCTTGAGGGGCGTTACCAGCGATTTGAAAAGGCCCTGCCGCCTCCGGCGGGCGTAAAGACCGGCATAGAAATACTTAAGGCGCTGTCTGAATCCATGGAATCATCTCTGGAGATTGATGACAGCGACCTCCAGAGCATCACCCGGGAAATCGTTGACGGCTGGCAGAGAGTGGCGCGCGATACGGACACCGTCTTTGATATCAAACAGCCCGTAAAAATCGAGCATGAGGGGTTTCCGTACCGTCTTCTGATCGGAAACGACCTGCATCATTTCGGCTACCTGACCGAACATTGCCCATCCTTGATGCGGTTTACACCGGAGTCATATCTGGAATTGTCGCCCGCTCTGGCTCGAAAGCTGGAGATCAAAGAGGGCGATCTTATCCGGGTTGAATCGTCGGTCGCCAAACTGGTGCTCAAGGCCCGGTATTCGGAGCATTTTGAGGGGGAAGTTTTGTTTATTCCCAATAACTTCTCCTCGGTCGAGGTCAACGGCCTGATATCGCGCGATAACGGCGGCTGGGTCAGGATCGAAAAACTGGATGATAAATAATGGCTGACCTGACTTACATAATATTGATCGTAATCAAGGTGATCGTCATCTATGCGGCGGTGGTTACCGGATGCGCCTACGCCACCTGGCTGGAGAGAAAACTGCTGGGACGCCTTCAACAGCGCATGGGACCGACTTATGTCGGGCCTTTCGGCCTCTTTCAGCCGATCGCCGACGGTATCAAGCTGATGTTCAAAGAGGATGTGACGCCCCGGCAGGCGGAAGGCGTGATTTTTCTTTTCGCGCCCATGATTGCCTTCATTCCCGGATTCCTGGCTTTTGCGGTAATACCGATCGGTCCGCCGATTCATCTTTTCGGTTACGAAATCCCGCTGACCATTTCCGATCTCAACATCGGCGTCCTCTTCATACTGGCGACGACCTCTTTGGGCGTGTACGGTATCGCCTTGGGCGGTTGGTCGTCGGGTTCGAAGTATTCTCTTCTGGGCGGCATCAGAAGTTCGGCACAGATGATTTCATATGAAGTGGCCTATGGCCTTTCGCTAGTGCCGATTCTGATGATGGCTGGAACGCTGTCGTTGACCCAGATTGTCGGCCAGCAGGCTTCGATTCTGGACTGGTACGTTTTCAAGAATCCGGTCGCGTTTCTGATTTTCTGGATATGCGCCGTGGCCGAAACCAATCGAGCGCCTTTTGACCTGCCCGAGGCGGAATCGGAACTGGTGGCCGGGTATCACACCGAATATTCATCGATGCGTTTTTCGATGTTTTTTGTGGGCGAGTACGCCAATATGATCACCGCCTCGGCGGTGGTGGCGACGCTTTTTTTCGGCGGCTGGCAGGGACCGTTTTTGCCCGGGCCGCTATGGCTGATTCTCAAGGTCATCATATTTATGGTTTTCTACATCTGGTTCCGGGCGACTTTCCCGCGACTCCGATACGATCAGCTGATGGATGTGGGCTGGAAGGTGTTGTTCCCGCTGGCCCTGGCTAATGTCCTGGTGACAGGCATAATAATGTATGTGATTTAGATTATGTGGCGAGCTTTTTGGGATATAGTCAAGACCACGATAGTGGCGTTGCCGGTCGGTCTTTATACGACCCTCAAACACCTGTTTAAAAAACCGGTAACGAAGAAATACCCGCGCGTCAAGTACGAGATGATGCCGCGCTACAAGGGTTTACATTACCTGGAACGGTATGAGGACGGCACGGAGCGATGCGTTTGTTGCGGACTGTGCGCCGCCGCCTGTCCGGCCGACGCCATATATATGGAGCCGGCTGAAAACGAGAAAGGCGAGCGGTACGCGGCCGTGTATGAGATCAATCTCATCCGGTGTATTTTTTGCGGTTTTTGCGAGGAGGCCTGCCCCGAAGAGGCGATTTTCCTCGGCCATGAATACGAACTGGCCGACGACGACCGGGACAAATTTATCCGCGATAAGGAAAGCATGCTGGTCGAACATCCCCGCAAGGATCGTCCTTATAAAACCATCCACCGGCGGACGCGGAGGTATTACGTATGATTTCGGTACAATGGGCGAGGAGGCGTAACTGACCATGGAAATGGTAGTCTTTGCCGTGGCGGCTATTATCGCGCTGGCTTCGGCCATCATGGTGATTACGGTCAAAAATCCCGTCGCCAGCGTACTGTATCTGATCATCACGATCCTGTCCCAGTCGGTGCTGTATATCCAACTATCGGGCTTGTTTGTGGCGGCCTTTCTGGTGCTCGTTTACGGCGGCGCTATCCTGGTCCTGTTTTTATTCGTGATCATGATGCTCAATATCCGTCATGCCGACCTCGGTCAGGATACGTTATCGAAAATCAAACCGCTGGGCTGGATCTTCGGCCTCGTTTTGTTAGCGGAGATGGTCTGGGTTTCGATGGGTATTTCTTCGCGCATGGAAGCGGTCGGCGAAAATTTCGGCCAGGTTCCGCAGGTGGCCGAACTGCTCTATGGTAAATTTGTCTATCCTTTTGAATTGACCTCGATCCTGTTACTGGTAGCGATTGTCGGCGCCGTGGTCATGGCCAAGAAGGCGTTATAGTTATGGTACCGCTCGATTATTATATCATCCTTTCGGCGTTCCTGTTCGTCATCGGCGTCATCGGCGTCGTTTTGTCGCGCAACCTGATCGTCATGTTCATGGCCGTCGAAATCATGCTCAACGCCGCCAATCTGGCCATTATGGCCTTCTCGCGCTACCTCAAGCTGATGGACGGGCAGGTTTTCGTATTTCTGGTGATGACGGTGGCGGCGGCCGAGGCGGCCGTGGGTCTGGCCATCATTATCGCCGTCTTTCGCGGTCGGGAATCGGTCGATGCCGATCACCTGAATTTGATGAAATGGTAAAATGATGTTTGATTACCTGTATTTAGTACCGCTCCTGCCTCTGCTGGCCGTTATCATCAACGGGCTGTTGCGCGAACGCCTGTCAAAAAAGATGGTGGTGTCGCTGGCGGTGGGGGCTCCCGGCCTGTCATTTCTTATCGCGGTTGCTCTGTTCATCAAACTCCTGGCCCTCGACCCCGAACAGCGCGTCGTTCAGCAGGTGCTCTTCTCGTGGATTCCGATCGGGGCGCTTCAGCTCGACTTCGCCTTCCTGCTCGACCCCCTGTCGGCCGTCATGATTCTGGTCGTTTCCGGAGTCGGTTTCCTGATTCATGTCTATTCCATCGGATATATGGCTCATGATCCGGGTATCAAACGCTTCTTCATCTACCTCAATCTCTTCATGTTTTCGATGCTCACGCTAGTGCTGGGCAATAACCTGATTCTGCTCTTTATCGGCTGGGAAGGCGTCGGGTTATGCAGTTATCTCCTCATCGGCTTCTGGTTTACCAAGAAGTCGGCCGCTGATGCCGGCAAAAAGGCTTTTATCGTCAACCGTATCGGCGACTTCGGTTTCCTGCTCGGCAGTTTCATCATTTTCTGGACGGCCGGCACTTTCCAGTTTACCGAACTGGCTCATAAGGCCCCCGAAGTTTTCATCCTCGGCGGCGGCGCCGTCACATGGGCGACTTTGCTTCTTTTCTTTGGCGCTACCGGCAAATCGGCCCAAATTCCTCTTTATATCTGGTTGCCTGATGCGATGGAAGGCCCCACTCCGGTCTCGGCCCTGATCCATGCCGCGACGATGGTGACGGCCGGCGTCTATATGCTGGTGCGGCTCAATTTCCTTTTCATTCTGGCTCCCACCACTTTATTGGTGGTCGCGATTGTCGGAACAGCTACCGCTTTCGTGGCGGCGACCATTGGTCTGGCTCAGAACGATATCAAGCGGGTTTTGGCCTATTCCACCGTCAGTCAGCTGGGGTACATGATGATGGCCTGCGGCGTGGCCGCTTTCTCCGCCGGTATCTTTCACCTCATGACTCACGCCTTCTTCAAAGCCCTGCTTTTCCTCGGTTCCGGATCGATTATTCACGCCATGTCCGATGAACAGGATATGCGGAAAATGGGCGGACTCAAAAAGCAATTACCGGTTACATATAAAACTTTCCTGATGGCCACGCTAGCTATCTCCGGCATTCCACTTTTCTCGGGGTTCTTCTCAAAGGATGAAATCCTCTGGAAATCTTTCTCGTCCGGTCATGGCAGTGTTATCTTCTGGCTGGTGGGCGTCATAACCGCCGGGCTGACGGCCTTCTATATGTTCCGTCTGCTGTATCTGACTTTCTTCGGCGAAGGACGCTACGACAAGCATACCGCTGAGCATCTTCATGAATCGCCGAAATCGATGACCGTGCCGTTGATTATTCTGGCCATACTGTCGGTCGGCGGCGGCTGGATCGGGATTCCGCACGCCCTTGGCGGCGGCGCCTGGTTCGACAAATTTCTGGAACCGGTCATGGCTCATGTTCCGGTTGTCGGCGGCGGTCACGAAGCGGCCGCCCACTCGGCCTTGCCGGAATACGGCCTCATGGCCCTGACTATCGTGTTGGTGCTGGTTTCGATTTATCTGGCCTGGTATTTCTATCGGAAGAATCCGGCCAAAGCCGGGTCCTTGCGCGCTTCGCTGTCCGGTCTGCACAAAGCCATTTATAATAAATACTGGGTCGATGAATTCTATGGCGCGACGGTTGTGCGGCCGATAGTCAACGGTTCCATCTTTCTCTGGAAAATTATCGACGTCTTGTTAATCGACGGTATCGCCAACGGCGTGGCCCGGCTGGTCGGCGATATGTCGGACACCTTCCGGCGCATGCAGGCCGGGTATCTCAGGGGGTACCTGACCGTCTTCCTGATCGGGGTCGTGATTGTCGTCGGCTTTTTGGTGGTGAGGTAAACATGAGTAGTTGGATTCTGACAATCATCACCTTCCTGCCGCTTTTGGGGATGTTCTTCATTATGCTGATCCCGAAGGATCACCATGTCTCGATCCGACATTCGGCCCTGTTTTTCTCCCTGCTGACCTTTATCTCGTCGCTCGATCTCGTATTCCGTTTCGACACTGTCGCCACAGGAATGCAATTCGTCGCCGATGTCCCCTGGATATCGCAGATGGGCATCCATTTCCACCTGGGAATCGACGGTATCTCACTGCTACTTGTATTGCTGACGACATTCCTGACTTCCATCGCCATACTGTCAACCTTTAAAGCCGTGGAACATTCGCATAAAGGATTTTACGCCTCGATTCTTCTGCTCGAAACCGGCATGCTGGGCGTTTTCGTCACCCTCGATCTGTTCATGTTCTACGTTTTCTGGGAAGTGATGCTCATCCCGATGTATTTCCTGATCGGCATCTGGGGCGGTCAGCGGCGTGTTTACGCCGCCATCAAATTTGTCTTGTTTACCATGGTCGGATCGTTGTTGATGCTGGTCGCGATTCTGGTGTTGTATTTCCAATACCATGCGGTTTTCGGCGAGTACACTTTCGACCTCATTAAAATTACCGGCATGCCTCTGGCGCGCGATATGCAGATGTGGCTTTTTGCCGCTTTCGGTCTGGCCTTTATTATCAAAGTGCCGATGTGGCCGTTCCATACCTGGTTGCCCGACGCTCATGTCGAAGCGCCGACGGCCGGGTCGGTGATTCTAGCCGGCGTTTTGCTCAAGATGGGCACCTACGGTTTTATCCGTTTCTGTCTGCCGATTTTCCCGGTCGCTACTTTCGCATTCATGCCCCTTATTTCAGTACTGGCCGTAATCGGCATTATCTATGGCGCGCTGGTAGCCATGGTGCAGAAGGACATCAAATCTCTGGTCGCCTTTTCCTCGGTGTCTCATATGGGCTTTATCATGCTGGGCATGATGACTCTCAATCTGCAGGGAATGGAGGGGTCGGTTATCCAGATGATCAACCACGGCATTTCCACCGGGGCACTATTTATTCTGGTCGGAATGATCTATGAGCGCCGTCACACGCGGCTGATCAGTGAATATGGCGGTCTGGCCGGCAAACTGCCGGTTTATTCGACTTTCTTCATGATTATCCTGTTGTCGTCCATCGGCGTCCCGGGCACCAATGGTTTTGTCGGGGAGTTCACGATTCTGTTGGGCGCCTGGTCGTATAACAAGGTCTATGCCATTCTGGCCGCCAGCGGCGTGGTCTTTGCGGCCTGTTATATGCTGTGGATGTATCAGCGGGTTTTTTACGGCAAATTGACCAATCCCGCCAATGAAAAACTGGTCGATCTCAGCCTGCGGGAGAAGATCGTCCTGGTGCCTCTGGTTATCATGGTTTTCTGGATCGGTTTCTACCCAAAACCGTTTTTCAATTTCATGGAACCGTCGGTCAAAACGGTTATCCGGCAGGTGGAAAAGGGACGGAGCATGTACGAGGCCGACCGGGCCGCTCGAGCCGGACAGGCGGAAAGCGTGGAAGTCGGAACCGTTAGTGGTGGTGGAGGTCAATGATGGCTGAGGTGAAAATGTTTACCAAGCCGGGATGCCCCTATTGTCAGGCGGCCAAAGAGCATTATGATTCCGCGGACATCGCCTATGACGAAGTCGATGTCGTCGGAAACGCCGCGGCCCAGAAGGAACTCCTCGACCTTTCGGGTGGTCGGCGAATAGTCCCGGTCATTGTCGATAAGGGAGAAGTCAAAGTCGGCTGGGGCGGCGGTTGAGGATTCTAATTGATGCGGCCGTGAGCCGCATGCGTCGTAACACGATCTGGAGACGAATATGTCGCAGTTGACAGCTGCCATAAATATTGAAATCATCATGCCGGAACTGGCGCTTCTGGTGTTTGCCTTTGTCATGCTGGTCGCGGCGCCTCTGAACCGGAAGCGAATCGTCTCTCCGACGCTGTCGATTTTGGCGGTGCTGACCTCGCTATATTTCGTGATCAGCCTTTGGAACTGCCAGCAAACCGGCTATTTCGGGATGGTCGTCTGCGACAATTTCGCCCTTTTCTGCAAGCTTATTTTTCTGCTCACCTGCGGTACGGCCGTTCTCATCTCGCGTGATTATCTGGCCCGCCGTGGCATTGACCGGCTCGAATACTATGCCCTGATGCTGATTTCCACGGCCGGCATGATGATCATGGTTTCTTCATCGAATCTGATGGTCATTTTCCTCGGCCTCGAAATCATGTCCCTGCCTCTATATGTGCTGGCGGGATTCATGCGTGGCAACCTCAAATCGACCGAAGCCTCGGCCAAGTATTTCTTCATGGGCGCTTTCGCCTCGGCCTTCCTGCTCTACGGTATCGCGCTGGTTTACGGCGGCACCGGGACCACCGATTTGCGGCAGATATTCATGTCGTCCGGGATCGCCATGTACAAAAACCAATTGTACCTGATGATCGGGGCGGCCATGGTCCTGATAGGCTTCGCCTTCAAAATCGCTTCCTTCCCCTTCCATATGTGGGTGCCGGACGTCTATGAAGGAGCGCCGACGCCGGTCACAGCCTTCTTTTCCGTCGGTCCCAAGGCCGCCGGCGTGGCGGCTCTCCTGAGGATTTTCATGATCGGTTTCGGGACGGTCTTCGTCGATTTCCAGCCGTTGTTCTGGATTCTGGCCTTCTTCACCATGACGGTCGGCAATATCCTGGCCCTCATGCAGGACAATGTCAAACGTATGCTGGCCTACAGTTCCATCGCCCATGCCGGTTATCTGCTGGTGGCTGTCACAGCCGGGGGAAGCGACGCCGTTTCGGCGGCTCTGTTCTACTTGCTGGCCTATGGGTTCTTCAACATGGGCGCCTTTACGATGCTCATTATTATCGAGAACAAGAGCGGCGGCTCCAACCATATCGATACCTTCAAAGGGCTGGCCTCGCGCCATCCGTGGTTGTCGGTCTTTCTGGCGCTATTCATGTTTTCGCTGGCCGGTTTTCCGCCCACGGCTGGATTTTTCGGCAAATTCTATCTCTTTTCGGCGGCGGTCAATGCCGGACTGGTCTGGCTGGTTATTGTGGCCGTGCTCAACAGCCTGATTTCGGTTTTCTATTATTTGCGACCGGTCAAGGCGGCTTTCTTCGACCGTGTTGACAGTGAGGATCGCGAACCGGTAATCGGCTTTACCATCGGTGTGGCCATCGTTATTACGGTTGCCGGAACGCTCATTCTGGGTTTGTTCCCCGGCTTTTTCCTCGATCTGGCGACCTCGTCGGTTTTCCTGATCATGTAGCCCAAGAAATATTTAATCATCTAAGGCTTTTCCATATATCTCGATAACCCTTGAACCGTGATTATGGATGAGGCCAATTATCATTGAAGCTAATTCGAGAATCTTCAGGTTGTCGAGAGTGAGTTAATACCGGCCTGTTATAATTCATATGAGCATGGAGCCGGGCCGGATTTGAAGACGTAATTGATGAGATAAACGGCGTCGCCGACGTTGGGATTACCGTCACAATTGGCGTCGGCCTCTTTCAAATTTTTTGGCGCCGGTCCGCCTTTGAAAATCCAGTTTATCATATAGACGGCGTCACCGATATTGACGTCGCCGTCGCCATTGGCGTCACCGGACATCTCCCAGATTATATAGGCATAATCGAACAGGACAGCCGTGCTGTC
The DNA here is from genome assembly GCA_964523575.1 of uncultured Ignavibacteriales bacterium. GTDB lineage: Bacteria > Zixibacteria > MSB-5A5 > GN15 > JAAZOE01 > DAOUTW01. Next base: position 61,585 of record CAZGAV010000006.1, on the reverse strand, counting down.
GGTCACAAGATGTTCGATCGGATCGCTTTCCAATACATAAGGCGCCGCTTGGCAGTCATACTTGGAAATGCCGATAATGGCCGAATCGGCCATCCCCGAATCACCGACCGAAAGATATTGGAATTTGATGTTGCCGTTTCGGGTCAGGATGGCCTCGAAGGTAATATTCGTATCAGATGGGAAACTGTAACCGGCGACATTATGAAAAGCCACGACCAGGCTGTCGGGACCGTGACGATATAAATAAACCGAACCGTGCCCGCCCGAGGGAACATCAAGATTCAAATCATTCCAGAAAGGCGCGATAAATGTCTCGAAAGGCGGGTTGGGGATAGGCACCGCCTCATAGTACCCTTCGACGTTGATGTCGCTGTCGGTCAATGACAAGCCGCCGTTGGCGCCGATATAAATATAATGGTAAACGCTGTCATAGAAGGGGAAATCGAAACCGATATAGAACGGCCCGGCTGTGCCGTCATCAAGGATTTCCTCGGAGACGAAATCGTTGTACCATGAATACGATTGAATTTTCGCGCCGATGGTCGTGATATCGATCCAATTAAAATCAGTTCCTTCGGGATCGGATGAAGATTTTACGGCATATGTCGTATCAGCGCATGGAACAGTTACGAAAACCGGCACTACGGCCTTTTTGTCCATTGATCCACCCTGCTCGCCGTAGCTGATCTCAATCAGGCCTTTGTAAATCTGCGAACGGTCTTCGATAATTGTACCGTCAAGGACCACCTCCACAGTTTCAAGATTAAGGGGTGAAATCATCCCAGTCGAACTGGCCACCCTGAGCCAATCGCCGACAGGGTTCTTGGCCAGACTGTCAAGGGCGGTGATGGAATATTCCAGCGTCGTTTCCGATGACTGGTTGGTCATGTCAAAGAAGACCGATATTTGAGTGCCGACCTCGACGAGGGTATCGAAATAGAGAGGATTCAAACTCAATTCCAGGGGGGCCGGTAGAGCCGAATCAGCCGCCCGTAAATTGGGCCGCGGTCCGATATTCAACCATGAGGACGGTTGTTGCGGCGTACCGGTAGCGTAAAGGACGTCACGAACGCGGTCGGCATCAAGCATCGCTCCCCCGAATCGCAACTGATATATCCCTTGCAGGGCCGCCACTGCTCCAGCCACCATCGGCGCCGCCGATGAGGTGCCGTTGAAACCTCCGGTATAATACTGGCGCTCGTCGCCGCCGCCCGTGAAAAGAAGTCCGTAGCCGGTCGTAACCACTTCCTGACCGTATCCCTGAAGATTGAGTCGATGACCGTAATTGGAAAAATCCATCTTGGCTCGATCGAGGCCGTAATTGCCCGATGGAGGAGCCCCGGCGCCGACCATGATAGCATGCGAATTGCGGTAGGTGGTATCGAAGCGGTTCTCATAAATAGCATCGTCGAGGTTCTCGTAACCGTTGCCGGCGGCTTCGACGACGATAATCCCCTTGGCCCAGGCCAGTTGAAAAGCATCGAAATTGCCCTGCCAGTATTCCATGCAGACATAACCCATCTGATCGTCGCGCGGCAAAAAATCGTATCGCGGCCCGGGGGCGTGGAGCTCCATCAGCAATATATCGCCGGCCTCCATGCTGTCGATCGCCATAAGAATCGCTTCAGTCGTGCTCATGCTTCCGATGGAAACCATGCCGATACTGGCGTTGGGAACAATACCGGTCACGCCGTAACCGTTGTCGCCGCCGATCATAATACCGATCACAGCCGTCCCATGATTGCGCCAATTCTGATCGTCAATAAGATCGCCGGCGATAAGGCCGCCGGCGGCTCCGTCGAGATCCTCATGGTCGAATTTCCAATTGCCCTCGATATCGACAATCCTGACCCCGGCACCGTCACCACCGGTGATGGTTCGGGAATAATCGGCGTCAATCCCGGTGGGAGCGGGCCGCAAATACAACTGGAGACTGTCATAGTGAGGCGTCGAGGGAGGGATATCAATGGCGTAGATCGGACGCGGTTCGGCATAGGCGATTTCCACTTCGGGCCGTGCATTCAATTGCCTTATCAAATTCTCCGCTTCGGCCGCCGATGAAACCGGGATGCTGAAATAATTATTCATATCGGCCAGCTGGCGGCCGCATTTATTTTCCAATAGAAATTTCTGACGCTCGACCTGATCGGGAGTCTTATCGGTCAGTCTCTGAATTGAACCCGCCGAATTGGCGTCAACGATATGGTTGATTTCTGTCAGATTTCGGCCCCCAAGCGAAAGGATTCTGCCGTCGGCCAGCCTTCCGCGCGACCCCTCAGTCAGTTTGACGATCACCCGGTCGATTTCAGCGCCGGGATCGATCGAGACTGTCGCAGGCTTGACTGCCGCCTGCCGGGGAATCAGGTTTTCGGAACTCCGGTTGATTATCCTTTGGGAAGGCGGACGCTCGGCGGCAGCGGAGGCGCCGGGAAAACCAGCGCACAGGGCCAGTATCAAGATTATTTTCGCCGCTTTTTTCATCCGGGGCACCTGTACCAAAAGGCAAGACATAGGGGTATGAACGTCTCCGGTTACTCTACATAATAATATACGCAGTTGCCGCCAATTGTCAACGGCTTGTCTTTTTACCCATTATATCGGCGGGAGGGAAAATTAGTTGGGCGGAAATCAGCCCAGCTGGAACTTATTATTGACGGCGTCTATCTTGATGGGGTAATTGGAAGTGAAGCAACCGACGCAGAAATTATCGTCCGGCAATGACGGCATCGCCAGCATACCCTTGACCGAGAGGTAGCCCAGCGATTCCACTTTGAGGTATTTCTCGATCTGTTTGATGGTTTTCTTGTTGGCAATGAATTGGTCTTTGGTCGGCATATCGATGCCGAAATAGCAGGGGGAAATCAGCGGCGGCGCGGAAACCCGGAAATGAATCTCCTTGGCTCCCGCCTGACGCACCAACTGCACCAGTTTTTTGGAGGTCGTTCCGCGGACAATGGAATCATCGACCAGTACTACCCGCTTGCCCTGGATAGCGCCTTTGACTGTATTGAATTTGACTTTGACGTCGAGATCGCGGATTTTCTGCTCGGGGTCGATAAAAGACCGTCCCACATAATGATTCCGAATCAGGCCGATTTCGAATTTAATCCCGGATTCTTCCGAATAACCCAGCGCCGCTGTGTTGGCCGAGTCGGGGATACCGATGACGATATCGGCCTCGGCCGGATGCTCCCGGGCCAGCAGGCGTCCCAGCCGCCGCCGGACCTTATCGACGTTTTCGCCGAATATGATTGAATCCGGACGTGAGAAATAAATATATTCGAAAATGCAGAAAGCATGTTTGACCTTACGATGCGGAAAAGAACTGCGTAAACCATTGGAAGTGATTTCGAGGACTTCGCCCGGCTCGATTTCACGCTCGTATTTGGCCCCGATAATATCGAAGGCGCAGGTTTCCGAAGCCACCACCCAGTGACCATTGAGTCGTCCCAGAGCCAACGGTCGGAAACCCCAGGGATCACGGGCGGCGATTATACCGTTCTCTTCGCAGAAGAGGTAACAGTAGGCGCCTTTCAATTTCTTGACGGCTTCGCAAATTTTACTGAAATTGTCTTCTCCCTGCGATCGGGCCACGAGATGGAGGATGATTTCCGTATCGGACGTGGTTTGAAAAATGGAGCCGCTGGCTTCCAGCCTTTGCTTCAATTCAAGCGAATTGGTCAGGTTGCCGTTATGTGCCACGGCCAGCATCCGGTCGCGATTGGTAATTACAAATGGCTGAATATTGGTAATGGAACTGGCGCCGGTGGTCGAATAGCGGACATGCCCGACGGCAGTACTGCCTTTGAGACGATCAAAAACAAGCTCTTCCGAAAAGACGTCGGAAACTTGCCCCATCCCTTTATAAAGATATAAGCGATTTCCGTCCGAGGTCACGATTCCGGCTGATTCCTGTCCGCGATGCTGGAGGGAATAGAGGCCGAAGTAAGTCAGTTCGGCGGCTTTCCTGGCGCCGACGATCCCGAAGACGCCGCAATTATCATGAATTATTTCTTCTGCCATCCGCGTTTCTCCGCAGGAAAAACCCCTAATTTATTGTTTTTTTCGGGTATGTCAAGATGTCTAAAGCATTATATTGATGCAAAAATCATGAAAACTTTTTCATATTGTCTCCGGAGTTCGTGGGACTCAAGGATTGAGACGATTGCCGGGAAAGATTTGGGTGCCGGTAAGTATAAAGAGAAAAGGCGGTTGGGCAATTGACAATACTACTGTACTCGCCTCGGTCTGTCAAAAACGATTTGGAATAAATTCCCGGCAAGGGCATAGCTTTTGCTCAAACAGGTTCTTGATATGAGCGAATTGTCCCACAAAGAGGAATCTCGATATCAGGCGCTGGCTCAGGCCGCTCTGGCCGCCGCGGCCGGCGAGTCGATCGAGATCGTCGCCGAGAAGGGTCTGGCCGGAGCCGTCGGATATATCGGACTCGCGGCTGGCGCTCTGCTTTTGTGGGATGGCGGCGATGAAATCATTACCAGGGCTGTCTCCGCAGGAACCGAAGACGACCGGAAGATAATGGAAGAGACCGAAAACGCCTTGCTCATGATGCTCCGCCGCCAATTCAAACTCCGGTCGGCTTACCTCGAATTGGGCGGGGAGACCGTCCGGTCGGTTTTCTTTCTCCCCATCGAATTCGAATCCCGCCAAATCGGCGCTCTTGTCGGCGTCAAACTGGACAAAGTCCGGCTTCATGATTATGATGAATTCCTCCGCGCTCTAGCCTCGATCCTGGCCTTGGTCACGGCCCCCAATCGAGCCGTCGAAGATCTGGCCGTGGGGGTCAACCATGAGATCAACAATTACCTGACGCCGCTTCTGGGCAACCTCGAATTGCTGGAGGACACACTCGAAAGCCTGCCCGAGAATGTCCGCAAAAAATTGATCGTTATCCAGGAGTCGGCCAAAAAAATCCAGAAAGTCACGGCCAAACTGAAAGAAGTCTCAAAACTCCCGCGCGTTCCCTATGTTGACGGCGAATGGATGATAAAATTATCCGGCGATGAGGAACCTCCGGAAACCGATGGCAACGAGGAGTAACATGAAAATTCTGGAACGAATTCGAGTACAGGCTAAAATCAAATCCGGCGTCTGTCATTCCCGCGACGCGATTGCCAAAGAACGGCGAAGACGAACGCGCCGGACGACTTTGAAATAGAAACCATCGACACTCTTTCGATGCACAGGGAAGAAAACCTTACTGCATCCATATCAAGCCCCCTATTTCCCCTCCTCTCACCCGACAGGCCGGTTGCCCCGCCGGCCTTCTCTTTTTAATATCACATAGGGGACATCCACGCGGTAGACAATCTGTCTTCTGCGTTGAGATAATAAACGAAATTTACGGCCCGGCTCAACTGATTCCAACTGAGGCCAATTGCCGCCCTCCAGTCGCCTTATAGCCAGCATTGGAACAGGCACAGGATGCCTGAACCGAACCTCAAGAAAAACCTTTCGCTCAACCTCATTCCAGCATAATATATCCCTGAACTTGCTTCAACCGGATAAGGGGTGACCGATTCCATGACGCTGACCCAATGGTTCGAAGGATTGAGCCCGGTCATGCAGGCCCTCGTAGCGACCTGCTTTACCTGGCTGATGACCGCGCTGGGCGCCGCCGGAGTTTTTCTGGCCAAAGAGCCAAAACGCCGAATAATGGATTCCATGCTGGGTTTTGCCGCCGGAGTGATGATTGCGGCCAGCTTCTGGTCGCTTCTGGCCCCGGCCATTGAGATGTCGGAAAATGGGCCCATTCCGGCCTGGATACCGGCCGCGACCGGATTCCTGCTCGGTGCCATCTTTCTGCGTGGTCTCGACATGATTTTGCCTCATATCCACCCCAGTATGTCGATGGATGAAGCCGAGGGGATCAGCACCAGCTGGCATCGAAGTATCCTTCTGGTAATGGCCATTACCCTGCATAATATCCCGGAGGGGCTGGCCGTGGGCGTCGCCTTCGGCGCCGTAGCCGCCGGGTTGCCGTCGGCCAATTTGGCGGGCGCTATCGCTCTGGCCATAGGAATTGGAATCCAGAATTTCCCCGAAGGGCTGGCGGTTTCAATGCCCTTACGGCGCGAAAAAATTACTCGTCTCAAGGCTTTCTGGTATGGGCAATTATCGGGCATCGTAGAGCCGATAGCCGGCGTCCTCGGTGCCTGGCTGGTGTTAATCGCCCGCCCGATCCTGCCCTATGCGCTGTCATTTGCGGCCGGAGCCATGATTTTCGTCGTCGCCGAAGAGCTTATCCCTGAATCCCAGACCGGCGGTCATTCTCATGCCGCCACCTCCGGCGTCATGATCGGCTTCGCCGTCATGATGATCCTCGACGTCGCCCTCGGCTGAGCGGACCATTATAAAATTTCCGGCCTGCAAGCTTTGTCCGGCAGATTTTTCGTTAACCCCTTTCACCGGGATTTAGTATCTTGGGCCGATTATGGCTCTGGGAATCAAGAAAGTCTCCGTTGTTACCATCACCCTCTCGGCCGCCGTGACTTGGATCGGCTTTTATGCCTGGCGTATCATGTTCAACAATTTCGCCGTCGATGTTTTCAATGCCTCACCGACTGACGTCGGCGTTATTCAGTCTGTACGGGAAATACCCGGTCTTCTGGCTTTCGGTGCCGGCGCCCTGGCGGTCCGTTTCACCGAATCAAAAATAGCGGCTCTGGCGATTTTTATCGTCGGCTTCGGTCTCCTGCTCTGCGGTGTGGCGCCGTCAATCGTCGGCCTCGGTCTGGCTACGGTCCTGATGTCATTTGGCTTCCATTATTTCGAGCCGGTCAATACCTCTCAATTGCTGGCAATCTCCGATTCCAGCCGAATCGGCAAAGCCCAGGGCCAATTGTCATCATACGAATCGATGGCCGGGTTGGTCGGCGCCGGACTGGTCCTCCTGCTGACTCTTTTTCTTGATTTTCGGATGACCTTTTATATCATCGGCGGCGCGGTGGCGCTGGTCGGCTTGTACCTCATGCTGGCCCTCCCGCCTAACCGCGGAGAAACCGAAACACGCAAAATACAGATCAAGAAAAAATACTGGCTCTATTATACACTGTCCTTTCTCAGGGGATGCCGGCGGCATATTTTCACTACCTTCGCCCTCTTTCTGCTGGTCAAAAATCATGGACTGGACATAACCGTCATTTCATCGGTGATGCTGGCCAACAATTTCATTACCATCTTCACCAACCGTTATCTGGGACATCTCAGTGACCGCATCGGCGAACGCCGGGTCCTGGTTGGATGTTCGCTGATTCTCGTCTTCATCTTCACCGGCTACGCCTATGTCTCCTTTCTGCCGGTCCTGATCGGCTTTTATCTGGTGGATAATATCCTCTTTGGATCGTCAATCGCCTTGAAATCGTACCTGAGCAAAATATCCACTCCCGAGGATTTGACCGGGTGTCTGTCATTCGGCATGACCGCCAATCATGTCACGGCCATAATCATTCCGGTCATCGGCGGGATTGCCTGGAGTATGTTCGGCTACAAAACAACCTTCATTGCCGGAGCCGTTATTGTCCTGATCGATATGGTTTTTGCTCTAAAAGTCCCCGGCCGGGGGAAGATCAGGCGGCTGGAGGACGCCTCAGGTTTGAGTGAAGGAGGTCTTTAGACATGATTGTTATCAAACCGGCCGGAATTGAGCAGGCCGAAACGGTTTTTGCCCTGGTCGAGAAACTTCTTTTCGAATTGCGCGAAAATTCCGAGGTTTCGGCCATGATCGACCGCGACAAGGTGATAAATGATTGGAATTCCGTCTCCGATCGTTTTGTTGCCTTTATAGCCTATGATGGAGATCAGGCCGCCGGAGTCATTACCCTGGTCGAATGCTTTGCCATTTATGCCGGGGGAAGTTTCGGGATCATCAATGAACTCTACGTCGCTCCCGAATATCGTTCTCGTAAAATCGGTCGGCAATTGCTGGAAACGGTCAAAGACTTTGGCCGTTCCCGCGGCTGGAAAAGAATCGATGTCACCGCTCCGCCCGGACCGCGATGGGAACGGACGGTTCGATTCTATGAGCGGGAGGGATTTTTATTCACCGGCCCCAAGTTGAAATTCCATATTATCTAATTTATAATTTGTTTGGTTAAATTGCCGATTTCCCTTGCCGATGGCGAACTTCCGGCCTCAGCGATTGTTATTTAAAATAAGTGGTGCAGCGGCTTGCATTTTGAGAGATAATTGCGTATCAAGTCGAAGCGATAAACTACTATTTTGCGGGTTGACAATCAGGCCCTGGAAGGAAGGTAAGTAAACAACATGGCTCAGGATAAAAAACAACATCAGCCGCGTCCCGAGGTGTCTCAGGGGATGGCCGGCGTCAAACATATTATCGCCATCGGCAGCGGTAAGGGCGGCGTCGGCAAATCGACGGTTTCGACCAATTTTGCCATCGCTCTCAAAAACTCCGGCGCCAAAGTCGGCCTGCTGGATGCCGATATTTACGGCCCCAGCCAACCGGGGATGCTGGGCAGCAACCAGCAACCCGAAGTGCGCGGCGATTTTCTCATTCCGATAAAGAAATATGGCCTGGTTTTTATGTCGATCGGTCTCCTTTTGTCCGACGATCAGCCGGTTATCTGGCGCGGTCCGATGGCTTCCAAGATGGTTTCGCAGTTCCTGGGCAACGTCATGTGGGGCGATCTCGATTATCTCTTGATTGATCTCCCGCCCGGTTCGGGCGACGTCCAGATAACGCTGGCTCAGCAGACATCCCTGACCGGGGCGATCATAGTCACCACGCCTCAGCAGGTTGCTCTGGGGGTGGCCAATAAGGGTCTGCAGATGTTCCGGCACGTCAACGTGCCGATTCTCGGTATTATCGAAAATATGAGCGGCTTTACCTGCCCCCATTGCGGCCAGAACACCCCGATTTTCAAAACGGGCGGCGGCGAAAAATTGGCGGCCGATCTGGGTGTCAATTTCCTCGGCGGCATTCCCATCGATGCGGAATTGATGGCCAGCGGCGACGAGGGCGTGCCGCTTCTGGAAAAGAAGATCGATTCCCCGGCCATTCCGGCCTTTATGGAAGTGGCCCGGCGTTTCAAGAAAGCGGTTGCCGAAGTTATTGCCGGCGGGGACGAACCCAAAGCGATTAGTCTGTCGGATGATGGACAATTGGTGGTCGAATGGCCCGATGGTCATGTCGGAACCTACGCCCCCTACGATTTACGGATCAGCTGTCCCTGCGCCGAATGCGTCAACGAAGACACCGGCGAAAGGACTCTGGATCCCAAACAAATTCGGCTCGACATAAAAATCGCCGGATTCGAAAAAGTCGGTCGCTATGCCGTCGGGATCACTTTCTCGGACGGCCATAACACCGGCCTGTATAAATTTGATCGGTTGAAAAGCCTGGAGCAGAAAAGCCGGGATTCGGCCGATAGAAAATTCAGCGTTTAGATAAACGGAGATGATATAATGTCTGCCACAAACGACGAAATCAGAATCATTGCCGAACCGCAGATGGATGCCCGCGTGTGCAACTTCCACGTCGATCGGCCGCTGTATGACGGCATCGTCAATTGCAGCAGTAAGGAAATGGCTCAGGGATCGCCTCTGCTGGAGGCGCTCTTTGGACTGGAGGGCGTCCGTCAGGTCATGGTGGCCGGCGGCACCATTACGGTGGCTCGGGCAACCGATGATGAATGGAATGACCTGGCCCGCCAAATCGGCGGTATTATCCGCGAGAAGGTAAAGGCCGGCGGGCAGTTGATTTCCCCCGAAATCAAAGCCAAAGTTCCCACTAACGAAAAATTACGGGCCGAAGTCCAGGAAGTCATCGACGAGGAACTCAATCCCGGTTTGGCTTCGCATGGCGGCAGTGTCGAATTGATCGACGTTCAGGGAACGACGATTTTCGTTACCCTCAGCGGCGGTTGTCAGGGTTGCGCCTCGGCCAAATACACTCTGAAGCATGGTATCGAACAGATTATCCGCGACCGAGTTCCGGAAGTGACCGAAGTGGTTGACGTGACCGACCACACCGCCGGCGCCAACCCGTATTATTGATCTTTCCGGTGGATTTTCCCACCTGCCCCCGAATTGATACCTATCCGCGCCGTCGCCAACGGCCGGATGGGCATCCATTTTTCACCTATCAGGATTAAATTTTACGCAGGATTTCATTTCTCATCATAGCCGGGCTATTCGGCCGCGTCAGTTATTCGTAACGTAAGGCTTCGATGGGATCAAGGCGGGCGGCTTTCCAGGCCGGATACATCCCGGCCACCAAACCGGTGCCGACCGACATGGTAATTCCGAACATGGTCCAGAGAAGAGATAGCTGATAATGCCATTCCAGAGCGGAGGTCACGATGAAACCGACGATAGCCCCGAAGAAAATTCCGACCAATCCCCCAAGAGCCGTCAGCGTCGCCGCTTCAACCAGAAACTGGAAAAGGATATTACCTCGCCGGGCGCCGATAGCCTTCCGCAGGCCAATCTCGCGGGTGCGCTGAGTGACCGCAATCAGCATGATATTCATGACTCCGATAACGCCGACCAGAAGGCCGACGAAGGCCACGGCCGTGGCTCCGAGCTGGACTTTGATGGTGATATCGCCGACCATATTTTTGAAACGGTCCTGAGTCAAAATCCCGAAATTATTCTCCTCGTCAAATCTGACCTTGCGGACCCGACGCAGAGCATTGACGACCTGATCCAGCGCCTCGCCGAACTGGTTGCGGGACATGGCGCTGACCACCAGATACACCCGCTCGACATCGGGATAAAGCCGTTCGAAGGTCGTCATGGGGATATAAATAAAGTCATTCTCGCTAATTTCAAACAAATCCTCGATGTAGTCCTGAACGCCGATCACCGTAAATTTGTAGCTGTTAATCCGAATTTCCTTGCCGATCGCTTCGGCGCGAGTATCGAAAAGGGCATCGGCTATATCGGGCCCGATCACCGTAACCATAGCGCTTCGCCGCATATCGTTGTCGTCGATGAAACGTCCATAGGAGACGCCACGATTGAGCACTTCCGGCAGGGTCGGCCAGCAACCGCGGAAATCGTCGGGATTGCGGATCTGACGGGTGCCGTATTTGGCGACATTATTCCATGATTTTTTCTCGGGCGATACGGCCTTGACGGCCGGGCACATGTTCTGAATGGCATAAGCTTCATCCATGGTGATATTTTTGCGGCGGCGTTGTTCCTCGGTCAGATTGTCAAAGTCGGTGTTGACATCCCATTTGGTGACATAGATCACATTTCGACCGATTTTATCGATTGAGGATTCGGCGTACTGATTGAAACCGTCCATGATGGTATTGATGAGGATGACGGCGCCGACGCCGATCATGACGCCGATAATTGTCATCAGACTGCGGAATTTATTGGCTCGGATCGACTCCAGCGCCAGCCGAACCCCTTCCTGAACCTCCGCCAGTGGTCGCCGCCATTTACTCATAAGTCAACGCCTTTATAGGATCAAGACGGGAAGCCTTACGGGCCGGATAGATGCCGAAAAACACGCCGACTCCCATAGCGATACTGAGACCGAGGATAATCGCCATCGTCGTCGGCGTGAAATAAATATCCATCCAGGAATTGAGCATCATTGTCCCCAATTTAACTCCCAGGCCGATACCGAGCAGACTGCCGATGGTGGACAGAATGAGCGACTCGTAAAGAAACTGGAGCAGTATATAACGCCGCCGGGCGCCGATGGATTTACGGATGCCAATCTCGCGGGTCCGTTCGGTGACCGATATCATCATAATATTCATGATGACAATGCCGCCGATAACGATTGACATGAGCGGCAGGGAAATCATGATGGCCCGGAAAGCGCGGGTGATGTCATTGACGAAGCTCAAAATAGCGTCGGGCGTGACAATAGTGAAATCGTCAGCGTCACCGTAGGGAACGGCCCGAGCCGAGCGCAACACGACCCGTACCTGGTCCATGGCCCGTTGCCGTGTTTCCATGGAACCGGCCTTGATTACTAGATTAACCGGGTTTCCGGGCTGATGGTAAATTTTCTGCAGGGTCGCCAGGGGGATAGCGGCGAAATTGTCGAGACCGTCGACCATGGCGCCATCCTGTTTTTCCGCGACGCCGACGACTACGAATTCCCGCTTGCCGATCTTGATCCGTTTCCCGATAGGGTCTTCATTGGGAAACAACTTCTCATATACCTCAAACCCGATGAATGCGGCCGGGCGGCGGCGGTATTCATCCTCCCAGGTCAGGTAGCGACCCATTTTAACGTCGAAAGCGCGCATGGCCAGCATGTTAGGGGTTTCGCCCCTGATTTCGACGCGACGCATGCTACTGACGCCATATTTTACTCTGTCGGAGGCATAGCCCTCAGCCCCGACCATTTCGCAATCGGGGCAACCATCCTCGATAGGCGTGATCAGCCCCCGGGTCAGTTTCTTGCGGTGTATTCTTTCCAGATAATCGGTCCAGGACAGGCCGAAACCGAAGCGGGTGACGGTGAAGGTGGTCGGGCCCATGGTGTTGAGACTGCGTTCGATATCGGCCTGCATCCCCTCGACCACCGAAACGATAGCAATCACCGACGTCACGCCCATGAGCATGCCGAGGACGGTCAGGAACGACCGCAGGCGATTGGTCCACAGGGCACTCAGGGCTTCACGGAATATCGATATAGTGATCATAGTCGGCCGCCATTATACCTTATTCGGTTTACAGGTCGATGCGGATCTCGCCCATATTCTCGAGACTGTGCTGCTCGATTTCAACCGCTTCACCATCGGTCAGCTTCCGAAGGGTTTGGAAAGAGCCGGAAATCACAGTGTCGCCCGGCATGATACCTTCAAGGGCGACAATATTGCGATCATCGGCGATCCCGGTAGCGATTTCGATGAAATGTGCCTTGCCGCCATCGATAATGAAAACGCCCGATTTCTTGATTTTCTTCGTCTTGTTTCCACGCGGGATAGTGGCCGCCTGGGCCTCGCCGGAATTTGAAGTCTCGGCCGGAGCCGCCAAGGCCGTCGTTTCATCAACACTGCTGGAATCGCTTATCCGATGATAATTGGGAAGGGAATCGGGATCGAATTCGCGCGTGACCACCGCCGCATAGGGAACCAGCAAAGCATTATCGACTTTGGAGGTCGTAATATCGGTCGTCGCCGACATCCCCGGACGAACCGGGATACCGGTTTCATCGAAACGGACTTTGACCAGAAAATTGGTCGAATAGTTCTCCGTGCCCTGACCTTCGACCGTCGCTGAATTGCCGATTTCGACTACGGAACCGGCAAAAGACGTGTCGCGGAAGGCGTCAACGCGGATTCTGGCCGGGTGCCCGAGATGCACTTTGGCGATTTCGGTTTCATCGACGTCAACCTCGACTTCGAAAACCGATAAATCGGCGATAGTCATCAGCCTCTGACCCTGAGTGTACGACGTCTGGGCCTGAGCGATTTCGCCAACCTCGGCGCTGAGATAGGTGACAATGCCCTCCATCGGGGCGGTTATCCGGGTTTTGGTCAAATTATCCCGCACCTTTTCCAGTCGGGCCTGACCGGTCTTGGTTTGCGCCTGCATGGCGTCATAATTGGCCTTGGAATCTTCATAGGCGAATTTGGCGTTGGTGTAGGTGTTCTCTGAGATCAACTGCCGGTCGAACAAGCGTTTCTGGCGCTCGAACTCGAGTTTATTCTTCTCGAACTGGATTCGAGCGGCTTCGGCGCGAGCCGTGACTTCGTCGAGACTATATCGCGCCTGAGCCACATCCGACTGAAGCTGAATCGTATCCAGCAGGATCAAATCCTGGCCCTTGACCACACGGTCGCCTTCGGCGACGTACACTTCGACGATCTGGGCGGAAACCTCGGATGTAATATCGACCTTGGTCTGGGGCTGGATACGTCCCGATCCGGATACTATTTCGGAGATTTCGTCGAGATAGGCCAGATCGGCCTGAACCGGCGTCGCCTTGCCGTTTGAACTTTGAAGACTGATAACAGCGACGACAACGATAATAATCAGGATCGCAATGCCAATGAATAACTTTTTGGAACGCTTTTTCTTTGCCATGACTCTATTCCCTGCTTCTTTGTTTCATCTACCCATTGTGTACGCAAAGCCGGCGATAATGTTACCATCACTGCCGTCACGGGCGGCTTTTCTTCGGCGTCTTGCACCATCTGTCGGTGGTTCTTATATGGTTAATAGACCGAGGAAGCACTCAAAGGTTGCAGGTTGGCCATTAAATGACGTAAGGTGCGCGAAGGGTCATTGCGGTCCTGGGGTAAAGTTATCGGAGCCTTGATCTTCCGCCGATTCCCGGCGCAAATCGATCCATTCCCTGTAAAGCTGACCGATCTCGGCGCCGAGGATAAACACCAACGAAGTGTAATAAATCCAGAAGGCGACCACGATTATGAAAAAGTAGGCTCCGTAAATACGCTTGAGGGTGAAAAAATTGCTGATATAAAAGCCGAACAACCGTTGCGCCAGATACCATAGAATGGTGGCTGACAGGGCGCTGATCGTAATCACCCGTCCCGGCAGGCGGCGTTGGGGAATGGAAAAATAGATAAAAATGAAACTGATAAAAATAAGCAGAAGGGAGAAAAACCGAAGGGCGAATTCCGACAGAAATTCCAGATGAAATTTGCCCATAAATCCGAATTTGGCGGCCATCGTCTGTGAGATATCCAGCCCCGGAAGGACCGTAGTCGAAAGAAGAAAATAGATGACCACAATCAAAACCAATCCGATATCGCGCAATTTTCCGATCAGAACCGAGGCCGTGGGGGGGACGCGGTAAATGGTGTTGAGGGTTGTGCGCATACCGCTGAAAAGACCGCTGGCGGCAATCAAAAGCCCGATGATGCCGACGATTCCGGCCAGGTTTTTATAAATTACGAATTCATCGACCCGGGAGAAGACGATATCCTTGGCTTTGAGCGCATATTGCTCGTACGGCACGACCTTTTCTATAAACGAGGTGATTTCGGCGGCAATGGAAGGTTCTTTGAGGAGGTTGCCGAGTATGGAAAAAATAATCAGCACCATAGGAATGATGCAGATGAAAAGCGAAAAAGCCAAACCGCCGGCCAGGAGGAAAATATGGTGATCATCGACTCGATGATACAGTCCGCCTCCGAAATGGCGGATCCATTTCATGACATAATCCAGTTGCTTGCGGAAGGCAAAATTTTTTGACAGGCGGGGCGTCATCTTTTACTACTCTTGTATTATCCTTGAGCTATTACTTCTCTGTTCCTCAATATTATACGGCAATTGAAACATGATGTCCAGAAGAACTGAAGCGGGCTTCAAAACGGCCCATAAGGGCCGCTCAGATTCCATCGAAAATGGTTCCGCAGGCACCATAAAAAAAGAGGCCGACTCGACGTCGGCCTCATATCGTCATTATGGCGTATGCCTTCAATAACAGCCGGGCGGCGCTCCTCCGCGGAAGGCGAAGGAGATAATGTTGACGGCGTCACCGACATTAACCGTCCCGTCACAATTGGCGTCGGCGGCCTCCAGAGAAACCGGCTCCGCGCCGTCGCGAAAGATATAGTTGACCAGACAAACGGCGTCGCCGATATTCACGCTTTCATCGCCGTTGGCATCGCCGCAGGTGTAATGACCGGTGACCGTCAGGTAAGCTGGTACTGACAGTGTCTGCGGCGGCAGAGAATCGTTCGTCAGCGACCAGACGAAAATAGTATCGATGTAAAGACCGGGCTCCAGACCGCCGGCATTGGCAATTACGGGCAAAAACATCGGCGTCGCATAAGGCGGCATCCCCAGAGGATTGACTACCAGCCACGGAGCGGCGCTTTGATAGAAGAATTCTATTTGATGGCCGTAGTCGTCATAGACCTGCAGGGTATCAAAGGCGATGCCGCCCGATTCGACCGTGAAATTGAACGAATTCGGATTCGTTGCAAGGTGATATCCGGGTTGATTACCCTCAATGGTCAGCAATATGGGCACGATGACGTCGGTGAAGCCATAAATATCGTCATAGGGGTAATAGATTAGAAGAGAATCGCCGTATGTACCCGGCGGCAGACTGTCGGTGTAGATTGCGAAATGCAGGGAATCGGGCGTCAGTCCCAGAGTCAGGTTCAACGGCAGATGCAGCCAACTGCTTTCTCCAACGACGCTGAAAGCGTACGGCAGACTGTCGCCGTGCTCTTCATAGACAAAGAGACTGACGTCGGCGATCGAATCGCCGGGCATAAGCGAGAAATAGAAGGACTCCGGCGAGGTCCGGACCACCGCCGTTTCGCCCGTGATTTGCAGATAGACGGGAACAGCCACCGGCGGGAAGGAATAGGAGTCGGTGTCGGGGAAGATGAAGACCGTGTCGGCATAGAATCCGGATGTCAGTCCGGATGTACTGATCTGTAGATCCAGATCGACCGGAGTGGTGAATAATGGCCCGCCCGAGATCTGTAACCAGGGCGCGCCATCGGTGGCAATAAAGCCGATCGATTGGCCGTGTGTTTCATAGACTGACAACGAGGTATCCAGAAAGTCATCGGGCGGCATGTGAAGATTGAAATAATGAGGCTCGGTCGCGATTTCATGCTCGGGATTCTGTCCTTCAATTGTGACTACCACCGGGACCGCCAGATAATCGTTGGTTTCGGCGGCATAAATAAAAACAGTATCGACATAGGTCCCGGGACCGAGAGTGTCGGCATAGATATTGAGAAAAATCAGATCCGGCGTGTACAGCGGCGAGGCGGCCATAGTATCGACATACAACCAGTAAGCATGATTATAAGTCCAGAAATTGATGGAATGGCCATGAACCTCGTAAACATACAGGCTTTCGGCCAAAATCGGTACGCCCTCCTCCACGGTGAAATTAAACGAAGCGGGATCGGAAGCCAGTTGATAATCGCCGCCGGATACAGTCAGGACAACCGGTACGGCGACCGTATTGGCAGGCTCGATTGAGGCAGCTATCACGATGGTGTCATAGTAAACGCCCGGGGCCAGTCCCCCCGAGGAAATCATAAATTGCACCGAATCCGGTGTCACGAGGGGCGCGAAAGTTTCGGGCAGGATCAGCCAATTGCTGGAATTGCTCAGGTAGAATTCGATATTGGCATTATGGGCTTCCGCGACGTAAAGCCATTGAGCCAACGTATCGTCTTGTGCGATAGTCAATTGAAAGTGCGACGGCTGGGCCATGAGCATATAATTTTCGGGTTCGCAAATATAGCCCAATTGGACGACAAGGGCCCGCGGCGAATCAGCCGCCCCCGGTGCGGTGATAGTAATTTGAGTCTCAAACAGCATAGTATCGCCGGGCATCGGTGGAGTGAAAATGACTGGGGTCTGCGACCAATCAACCCAGACCATGACCGAATCGAAATTCCCACCCTCGGTCGGACCAAAAACGGCCCATGACTGCCCGGCCGCTCCTGCCCAACTCATTGAACCGCCGCCGATATTGGAAACGGTGAAAGTGCGATGCACGGTGTCACCGGGCAAAGGCGTTCCGTTGCAAAAATCGGCGTAGAATCTCAGAGTATCTGGGTGGATATCCAGCACCGGGGTTTGCGCCTCGGCGGAGCTGAAGGATATCAATGTGGCGGTGATAGAAAATACGGCAAAGGCAGCAAGGACAGTGAGGCGGCGAAAATGACAGATCGTGCTCATAACTTCCTCCTCATGAAATCGCATAAAGCTCCCCCGGCCCTTGGTCTTGAGTTGTCTGACAGCCTTCTTCACCGGCGGGATAATCGCGACGTTGGAGCCGGCCACGAAAACTTCCCTGTAAATCCGTCGCGTCTTCTCATAAAATATACGGCCCAAACGGCCCGACATCAAAGCGGATAATAAAAGTCTGCAAAAAATATGCCGGTCTTCAAGCATAATCATAAGCGATTGATGAATATACAAGTCGCGACCGCATGGCCCGATGTGAAGAAGCCCTTAAATGTACCCGGGCGTACATTTGGGCCTTCGGCGAACCTCAGGGGACAGATCACATGCCCAGGTGCGATCATCCTAAATCACAATCAAGATTGCGGAAAAACTGAGGTTGCATAATTGAAAATTCAATCTTAAAATAAAGACATGGAATTGATTCGCGGCTCCAATCTTACTTTCAAATTCGAGAGTCAGACCGATAATCTTCTGGAGAAAGTGTCCTTCAGCGTCGACGAATCCTGCCATATCGGCTTGGTCGGCGATAACGGCGGCGGAAAAACAACCTTACTCGACATTATGCGAGGTCAAATACCGGTCGCCGAGGGCCAGTTGGCGCTCCGTCGGGGGACAACCATTGGTCATTTACCGCAGGAGGTGCGCCTTGAGGGGCGCCACACAGTAAGTGATTATTTATGGCAAGCCCGGGAAGAACTGTTCCGGCTTAAGAAAAAAATGCATTCGACGGATCAATCTTCCCCGGAATATGCTGAAGTTGTAGCGCGATATTATGACCTTGGCGGCGGTGAGTACGACGCTGAAATAGAAAAAGTACTGGCCGGTTTCAATCTGGATGAAAATCTGTACAAGATGCCGATCGAAACATTAAGCGGCGGTGAAAAGACCAAAATCGCCCTGGCCCGCATACTCCTGCGCCATCCTGATATCATGCTCCTCGACGAGCCGACCAATCATCTTGAAATAGCTTCGCTGGTCTGGCTTGAGAATTACCTGCATCAGGTCTCCCTGCCTTATGTCATCATCAGCCATGACCGCCGTTTTCTCGACAATTGCGTCGATGAAATCTGGGAGTTGCAAGACAAAATACTGCATGTCTATTCCGGGAATTATTCCTTCTATAAAAGCCAGAAAGAAGGCGGCCTCAAAAAGCAACAGAAACGCTACGAGAATCAGCAGAAAGAAATCGGCCGGTTGCGGGAGGCGGCACAGAAACGCCGGCAGGAAGCCTCCCGAATGGAGCAATTTAAGCTCAGTCGTTCGGTGACAAAAAAGGGGGGGATCTGCAAACGCGACGACGGTTCCGGACGAGCGCGATCTGGCGGGGCCGACAAAATGCGCTCGGCCAAGGCGATCGAACAGAGAATTCGCTCCATGCTGGAAAAGGATCGAGCGGAAAGTCCGCACCTTGACCGGGAAAGAAAAATAAGCTTCAAAAAGGCCACTCTGAAAGCGCCCTTCGCTCTGGAGATTGAAAACCTAACACACCGGTTTGGCCGGCGTCCGATATTCAAAAATCTCACGCTATCAGTCGGATCGGGCGTTAAATTGGGTATTATCGGAAGCAACGGATCCGGCAAATCGACCTTACTGAAAATCATCACCGAAAACCTCAAGGCTTCATCGGGCAACTATCGCTGGGCGCCGCAGGCGAGGATCGGATATTTTTCGCAGGAGCATGAAACACTTGGGGCCTCAAATTCAATTCTGGACGAAGTCCTGCAGGGTCGATTGCAGGAACAGACCCGGGCCCGGACGATTCTCGGTCGACTGAATATCCGCCGCGATAAGGTCTATCAATCAATCGGGACCTTGAGTCTGGGCGAACGGAGCAAAACCGCTCTGGCCAAAATTCTCTTTTCGGATGCCAACGTCCTGGTGCTGGATGAGCCGACCAATCATCTGGAATTATCGGCGCGCGAAGCATTGGAAGCGGCGCTGGGCGAATACACCGGAACGGTAATCGTCGCCTCCCATGACCGATATTTGCTGGATCGCCTGGCCACCGAAATTTTCGATATCGAAAAGTCGAGGTATTTCCCCGGAACTTATTCCGAATACGTCGAAACCGCCGGCGGATATCGCTGATGCCACCGAAATCGGGCGGCCAAAAAGACGCATCGGGCGAGACCATTCCCTTGTCACACAAGCCTTGAGAAATAATTATATTAATATAATATTAGGCGAAAAAAGTATTGTGAGAATTGAATATTTTCATAAATTTAATTGCCGGCAGGTGCGTACCACCGGAGGGGATAATACGTAATGTCGAAGGCAGTCAATTCAGGAATATCATGATCCGATAGCGGACATCACTAAATGAGAGGGGGGTGGTAAAAAAAGCGGTATCGATTCCGAAGTTTAGCGTCAGACCTTTCACTACATTACAGGAGGAGAAATGAAAAAAATCATTACGGTTGTTCTGGCCCTGATAATCTGTTCGGCCGGACTGGCCGCTGCGGAAAACTTTCTCCCGACCAACCCTGATAAATACACCAAACTACCGGGATTTTTGGGCTACAAAGCCAATGAATTCATAATTGTCCTGAAAAGCGATTTTGCGGTCGATCACGCTCGGGACATGGCCGGCGACGTGGCTCTTAATAATATCGGCGAGTTCAATTCACTGGCCCGTCGATTCAATGTCACCCGTTTGCGTCCGGAATTTGTGGGGTCCGACCGCGGTCCGCGAGCCGCCACCCCGGAAGGCCGAGTTCTGGCTCATTATTACAAGGTGAGAATTTCGAGCGGGACTCTGGATGAAGCGGTCGCGGCCTATGCCAAATTGCCGTATGTCGAGAAAGTAGAAAAAATAGGCATTCATACGTTGTATGCCACGCCCAATGATACCTATTATGACAACCCCCCGCCCGAATATCCGCATGACCAATGGCATTATTGGGATACATACGGCATCAACGCCAACACCGCCTGGGATCAGGAGGCTGGAAACCAGAGTGTTATCGTCGGCGACTTGGATATCGGCACCAAATACGATCATGGTGATCTGGGCGGAAGCAACCCGCCGGGGCCGAACGACGTCAGCACTAACGGTAATATCTGGGTCAATACCAACGAAATTCCCGGCAATGGCATCGACGACGACGGCAACGGATATATCGATGATATCATCGGCTGGGATTTTGTCGATCGCACCGACTGGTATTCCTATCCGTGCATTGATAACGATTGCGGCGGCGCCGATAATGACCCGATGGACGGCGACGGCCATGGGACGCATACGGCGGGGACCATCGCTGCCATCACCAACAACGGTTATGCCGTGGCGGGCGTGGCCGGCGGTTTCGGCGATGGGACTTTCGCCGGCGGCGGCAACGGGGTCAAAGTTGTCCCCTGTCGCATCGGTTATGTCCTTGATTACTGGATCTACGGCGCCACCGGCGTGGTCATCATGGATTATGTGGCCGAGGCGATGTATTATATGGCCGAGTTGAAAATAGACGGTTGGAATGTGGCCGCCGTCAACTGCTCTTTCGGCAGTTCCAACAGCGGCGGATTGGGCGCCGCGGCCGATTATCTCATCGCGCAGGATGTCATGATCGTGGTCGCGGCCGGCAATAGCAATTCCAGTACCCCGGACTACCTGGGAAGCCGCAACGATTGCCTCGACGTCGGCGCCACCGACCAAAACGGAAATCCGGCCAGCTTCTCGAACTATGGTTCCTGGGTCGATATTGCGGCCCCGGGCGTCGGGGTCCTC
Organism: uncultured Ignavibacteriales bacterium; assembly: GCA_964523575.1. GTDB lineage: Bacteria > Zixibacteria > MSB-5A5 > GN15 > JAAZOE01 > DAOUTW01. The sequence continues at coordinate 40,212 of CAZGAV010000006.1, read as the reverse complement.
AGTACCATCACCGATCCGACCAACCCCAGCGTCGATTATGTGGCCTACATGGACGGTACTTCCATGGCCTGCCCGCATGTCGTCGGTGTGGCGGCTTTACTGGAAGCCTATAATCCGGCTCTCAGCGCCGCCGACAAAATGGCTATTATAACCGACCCGGCCAATACCAAATCCTACAATATGACCAAGAATGTCGGCGTCGGGATTGTCGATGCTTATAAATGCCTTCTGGCGGCCGGCGGCGGTTGCAATCTCGCGGCTGACTTTTCGGGCACGCCGACTTCCGGTTGCGTTCCCCTGACCGCCAATTTCACCGATATTTCGACCGGTAGCGGCATTGATGGCTGGTCATGGACATTCGGTGATGGCGGTTCCTCGATATCTCAAAATCCGAGCCATACATATAATTCACCCGGGACATATAGCGTTACCCTGACGATATCCAGTACCAGTCAGGGATGCAACGATGCTCAGACGAAGACCGGTTATATTACCGTAAATCCGGCCCCGACAGCCGAATTTTCGGGAAGCCCGACTTCCGGTATCGAACCGCTGACGGTCAACTTCACGGATTTATCGGCTGATGCGACCGGCTGGCTGTGGGATTTCGGCGATGGTATCGGAACCTCGACCCAACGCAACCCGATCTATACTTATGCTACCGCTGGTAGCTATACGGTGACCTTGACGGCCTCGAATGCCTGCGGCTCCGACCAGGCCGTCAAACCGGCCTATATCACGGTCAGCCCGTGCGTGGCGCCGGTGGCTGATTTCTCCGGGACGCCAACGTCCGGTATGGCGTCCTTAACCGTTGACTTCACCGACCTGTCGAGCAATGCTACCGGCTGGCTGTGGGATTTCGGCGACGGCGTCGGGGCTTCCACCCAGCAGAACCCGAGCTATATCTACAATTCGGAAGGGATCTACACCGTGACTCTGACCGCAAGCAACGCCTGCGGTTCCGATGTCGCCGTGAAGACGGATTACATCACCGTTACCGTTCCGACCGTTACCAGGGCATATGCGCAAGCGGAGAGTACGACTCTGGGTGTCGTGACCGGCAGTTATCTTGATACCTATGTCAGCGATAATGTCTATGAAAGCATCGTTGAGGTGCTCTCCACCAACCATCCGCGCAAAGTCACCAGTAATGCCGAGCATCAATGGACGTTCGATCTGGGCGGCGGCGGTAACGGCATGACTTTCTATGTCGAAGCCTATCGTCCCAACAATGGTGACGGCGATGATTTCATATTTGAATACTCCACCGACGGCACCGTCTATTCCAGTCTGGTGACGGTCGCCAGCGCCGTCGAGCAGGTCTATTCCGTGAGCATGCCGTCCGGCTTGACCGGCACCGTCTATGTCCGGGTGCGTGACAGCAATCGTTCATGGGGATTGACGTCGCTCGATGCGGTCTATATCGATGAGATGTACTTCCTGTTCCAGAGCGGCCCCACGCCGCCGACTGCCGAATTCGCCGGTTCTCCGACAACCGGTCAGCCGCCGTTGACGGTCAATTTCACCGATCTGTCATCCGGCAATCCGACATCGTGGAATTGGGATTTCGGCGATGGCGCAGGCACCTCGTCGGTCCAGAATCCGACTTATGTCTATAATTCACTGGGGACATATACGGTTTCGCTGACCGTGACCAACACCTATGGCTCCGATAATATGACCAAAATCGGCTATATCGCAGTCACCGAAGCGGGCAACATCATGTTCGTTTACGACATGGCCGTTACCCGGATCAAAGTCGGCGCCTACTATTATGGGGCTTGTACGGTCTATATCCGCGACAACAAAAATCAGCCGGTTCCGGGGGCGACGGTTTATGTCACCGCGACCGGACCGACCGGCGGTAGTTATAACGGCCTTACCGGCGCCGATGGTTCGGTCGCTTTCCAGACGGCGGATGGCTTTAAAAAGCCGTCGGGTGAATGGTGCTTTGAGGTAACTGATGTTACACACGCCACATTGACCTATGATCCCGCATCCAATAATGTTACCGGCGCTTGCGAGAGCGGCCCGGTGCTCAAGAATGTCCGCGGAGACATGGCGGCTGTGCCCGATGATTTCAGCCTCTCGAATCATCCCAATCCGTTCAACCCGTCGACGGTGATCGCCTTCGATTTACCGCAGGACAGTTACGTTCGGATCGATATTTACAATATCATCGGTCAGAAAGTCGAGAGCCTGGTTGATGGCCATCTGTCGGCCGGCCGTTATTCGTATGAATGGGATGGCTCCCATGCCGCCAGCGGCATCTACCTGTATCGTCTGACGACCGACAAATTCAGCGCCACCAAGAAAATGGTACTGATGAAATAAGCAGGTAGTAATTACCTGTATTCAGGGTCTGTCAAACCCGTATGAAGGGGACCGGGCATAACTGCCCGGCCTCCTTTTTTTATACTACAGAAGATTAATGAATTTTGCCGAAGGCCTGCTTGAGATCGGCGATTAGGTCGCCCGGATCTTCGATCCCAACCGATAGACGAATCAAACCGTCGGTGACGCCATGCGCTTCGCGCACTTCCTTTGGTATCGACGCATGGGTCATCGAAGCCGGATGATTAATTAGCGATTCCACTCCGCCAAGCGATTCCGCAAGAACGAAAACCTCTGTCGCCATCACCAATTTTTTGACGGCCTCGATATCGGCCCTGACTGTAAACGAAACCATTCCTCCGGGCAAGGCCATGCCGTTGGGCAATGCTCGACCATCTAAGCCGGGGAAATGAACTTCATCCACCATGTCAACCGATTTCAGAAAATCGGCTACTTTGGCGGCATTGGCCGCATGTCGTTCCATGCGAAGCGCCAGCGTCTTGATGCCGCGTAAAACGAGCCAAGAATCGAATGGCCCGAGGGTGGCGCCGGCGGCGTATTGGTTGAACCGGACTTTCTCGGCCAGTTCCTCATCGCGCACCACCACAGCGCCGGCGACGACGTCGCAATGACCGCCGAGATATTTGGTGGCCGAATGATGCACGATATCGGCCCCCAGTTCCAGAGGACGCTGGATATAGGGTGTGGCAAAAGTATTATCGACGGCGGTTAAAATACCCCGTCTATGCCCGATATCCGCCACGGCCTTGATATCGATCAATTTCAGAAGCGGGTTGGTCGGCGATTCAATCCAGAAAAGGCGGGTGTTATCTTTGGCGGCTTGGGCAAAATCAGCCGGGTTGATTCCCTCGACGTAGGAAAAATCAATGCCGAAATTGCGCATCAATTTTTCGAACAGGCGATGCGTCCCGCCGTAAAGGTCGCTGACAGCCACGACGTGATCACTAGATTGAAGCAGATGCAGGATAGCCGTAACCGCCGCCAAACCGGAGGCGAAAAAGAAAGCCTGCCACCCGTTTTCAAGGTCAGCCAATGTCTTTTCCAGCGCCAGACGGGTCGGGTTGGACCATCGCGAATAAACATAACCGGAATCGTCACCGGGGAATTTCATTCGATAGGTCGAGCTGAGAAAAATCGGGGTCGAAACCGAACCGGTCGCATCTTCGGGCACACGCCCCAGATGAATTGCCCGGGTCGCAAATTTTTTACTTTTCAGTTTATCGTCCATAACCGCTCCTCAATCGAGAAAACCTTTTTCGCGCATCCAGTCATCGTTGAAAACTTTGCTGATATACTTGAAACCGCTGTCGGGCAGAATGACAACCACCATCTTGTCGGGGTCGAGTCCGGCGGCATATTTGAGAGCCACATGGACGGCCGAACCGGAGGAACCGCCGCCAAAAATCCCCTCTTTGCGAGTGAGGTCACGCGTGGCCAAAAATGATTCCCGGTCGGTCACCTGATAGATTTCATCGATCACCGACATGTCGATACTGGGACACATCATATCCTCGCCGATTCCCTCAACCAGATAAGTATGAGGTTCGATCAAAGTCTGGTCTTTATGATATTGATAAAAGACCGATCCCACCGGATCGGCGGCAATGACCTTGATTTTGGGATTCTGTTCCTTGAGGAACCGAGCCGCTCCAGAAATCGTCCCGCCGGTGCCGATACCGCCCACCAGCACATCAATGGCCCCGTCGGTTTGTTTCCAGATTTCCGGGCCGGTGAGGCGATAATGGGCCTCGATATTATCCAGACTGAAATACTGGCCGATATAGAACGATCCCGGCGTCTCGCGGTGAATCCGCTTGGCCGTTTCATAATAGCTTTCGGGCGAATCGGCCGGAACGGCGGTAGGACAGACAATTACTTCGGCACCGAAGGCCTTCATGGTATCAATTTTCTCCTGCGACATTTTATCCGGAATAGTCAAAACGGCTTTGTAACCGTTGGCGGCCGCGAACATGGCCACAGCCGCGCCGGTATTTCCGGAGGTGCCCTCGATGATGGTTGCGCCCGGTTTCAGTTCCCCTTTCGAAACCGCCTGCTCAAGGATAAAAGTAGCCATCCGGTCTTTGATAGAGCCGGTCGGGCTCAAAAATTCCAGCTTGACCAGCACCGTGGCTTTGATCCCTTTTTCGGCGGTAAGAGCCCGCAATCTGACCAGTGGCGTGTCGCCGATGGCCTCGGTGATGCTGTTATAATATAATCCGTTTTTCAAAGTCCTGCTTTCCATGAAATTTCCTTTTTTACCTGTAACCTTAATCCCCGGCCATTGGTTCACTTCCCGAATAAAAAGCTCTTGATAACAACGATGCCCTTGTGGATGAATTCAGACCTTAAAAGCCGAGGGACATTGTTGGTTCAAAACGCAAATTTCACACCGGGGACGGCGGGCGATACACACCGCCCGGCCGTGATCAATCACCAGATGAGTGAATATAATCCAATCTTTTTTGGCGATGATCTTTATCAAATCCTTTTCAATCTTATCGGCGTCGTTTTGTCGAGTGAAACCGAGTAGACGTGAAAGGCGCGTGACATGAGTATCGACCACGATTCCCTCGGCCTTTCCGAACCATGTTCCCAGCACCACCGATCCACTTTTGCGTCCGATCCCGGGCAGGGTGACCAGTTCGTCGAGGCTGTCCGGAATCCGGCCCCCGAAACGATGCAGGATTTCGACGGCGGAGCCTTTTATTGATTTGGCTTTGTTGCGAAATAACCCCAGGCTGGCGATATCCTTTTCCAGTTCGGCCATATCGGCGGCGGCGAAAGCCTCGATTGATTTATATTTTTTGAATAATCCGGGGGTAACCTTGTTGACCGCTTCATCAGTGGTTTGCGCCGACAGAATCGTGGCTACCATCAATTGATGGGCCGTTTTGAATCCGAGCGAACAACCCGATTCGGGATATTCCTTTTTTAAAAGAGCCACGATTTTGGCGGCCCGCTTTCTGATGTCCTTGACCATACCGAGGTTATTCCCGCCTGAATTTCTTTACCTGATGGTCAAAAGCTGGACTGGTAATTCTGCCCATCTGACGCGCTGTAATATTCATCCCCGCCTTGTCAGCTTTGCGGATAAAATCTCCCGATTCGATTTCAGCCAAGACTTTTTTCATATCCGTTTTGACCTTCTCCGTGACGATCCGGGGGCCGTTGACAGCCGAGCCGTACCTTGCCACCGGCGATATTCGGTCGAACATCCCGGCCAGCCCATATTTCTTGATCAATTCCACGATGAGGTCGATCTGGAAAGCAACTTCGAGATAAGCATTCTGGGGCGGCAACCCGGCTTCGACCAGAGTTTCGAATCCGAACTTGAGCAACCGGGCCAGGCCGCCGCATAAAACCGCCTGTTCGCCGAATAGGTCGCCGACGGCTTCGGCGGCGAAATCGGTTCGAACCAGATATGAACGCGGTATGCCTACGGCCTCAGCGAGTTTGATCAGCCGACTACTTTCAACTCTTTTATTCCCCTGATGGACGGCAAAGAAGGCGGAGTAAGGAGTCCGATTGACATAATTGGCCCGCACCGCCAGGCCCGGAGCGTGGGGCGCCAGAAGTAAAACCGGCATCTCCTTGGGCGGCTTGACCAGCCCGAAATGAATGGATGACCCGTGTAGAACAACCAGCGCCGGATTCCCAGTCATGGTATTGAACAAAACCTCGCTGAGGACCTTTTTATGGGTATGATCGGGGATGGCCGCAATAATGATATCCGCTTCCCTGACGGCCTTTCGAATCGGAACGGTCCTTATCTTCTCCGCCGTAGCCAGCCGGATTGATTTCGATCCGGGGCGCAGACCGACGATAATCTTATACCCCGAATCCCGAAGATTCAATGCCAGGGCTCGACCCTGTGATCCATATCCTAATATGGTAATGCGTTCTTTTTCGGTCATGTTTACCTCACTGGTTTTCCAATATAGGGATAAATCACCGCCATCCCAATTCCTTTTTATCCCGACCAATTATAATTGACATGTAGTTCAATAATACGTATTAAAAGCGTATGCCCAGCCGTGAAAAGATTCTAATGCACCTGGTGACGACGGCTCTTCAGGAGGATGTCGGCGCCGGTGATATTACCAGCTTGGCGACAACGCCTGAAGATTTGACCGGCGTCGGCGAGGTGATCGCCAAATCCACCGGGGTTATTTGCGGTCTGCCTCTCTGCGAACTAACGTTTCTCACCGTCGATCCCCAAATCGAATTTCAGACTCTAATTCCAGAGGGAGAGAAATTCTCGCCCGGAGACCGTGTGGCGCTGGTCTCGGGCTGTCTTCGTTCAATCCTGATTGCTGAACGGACGGCCCTCAATTTCCTGATGCATCTCTCCGGCATCGCCAGTCTGACACGAAAAATGGTCGAAGCGGCTGGCGAGAATAAAATCAAAATTCTCGATACACGCAAGACCACACCCGGGTTGAGGTATATCGAAAAATACGCCGTCGCCACCGGGGGCGGTGAAAACCATCGTTATGGTCTTTATGATATGGTCTTGATCAAAGACAACCATATCGCCGCCGCCGGATCGGTCACCGAGACGGTAAAGCGGGTGCGCGATTTTCTGGCCTCGGATAAATTCCTGAAAATTTTCCATACCGGCCCGGCCTCTTTCGAAATCGAAGTTGAGGTCGAAAATTCGGAGCAATTGCAGGAAGCCCTCAACAATGGGGTCAAAAGGATACTTCTCGACAACCGGGTGCCGGAACATCTGGCCGAAATGGTTCAACTTACTCGGGCCCATCCCAATGGAGCCGATGTCAAACTGGAGGCGTCGGGGAACGTCCGGCTGGATACGGTCGGCGCCATCGCCGCCACCGGGGTCGATTATATTTCCTGCGGGGCTTTGACCCATTCGGCGCCCGCCTCCGATTTCTCGCTGAAACTTCTCGACGATGAATAACCTGGCCGTCAACGCCCTCTCCGACCGGATTCTGTCCGCCCTCCGCCGCCGGCCATCGGCTTTTTTCAGCCTCGATCAACTGGCCCGAAAACTTCACGGCGCCAAATCGGATATCGTCTTTGCTCTGGATCTTCTCAAGCAGGCCGGCTATAAAATAGAAACCGACGCCAAGGGTCGATTCCGATTTATCTCTGCGCCCGATTTGCTTCTGGCGGCGGAGATCACCAATGGTTTGAAAACCACCCAGATCGGCCGGACCGTCTATGCCTACAAATCGGTCCAATCCACCAACAGTCTGGCCTTCCAGCTGGCCGAGGTCAAAGCTCCCGAAGGCGCCATTGTCGTGGCCGAATCGCAAACCCGGGGCCGGGGAAGGCTGGGGCGGACCTGGCATTCGCCGGAGGGCACCGGTATATATCTATCAATTATTCTCTATCCTGATATCGACCCGGTGACCGCGCCGGGGTTGTCGATTATGACCGCCATTTCGCTGGCCGAAACGATTGCCGACTATAAACCCAAGGCTATCCATATCAAATGGCCCAATGACTGCCTTGTAAACGGCCGCAAAGTGGCCGGCATCCTGACCGAACTGTCGGCCGAAATCGGTCATGTCAATCATGTCGTCATCGGAATCGGAATCAATGTCAACCATCGCCGCCGCGATTTCCCCGAAATCATTTCCCGGACCGCGACCTCATTGAAATCGGAATTGAAAAAAGACGTTCATCGAGTCGAGTTTTTGAAAAAATTCCTGGTCAATTTCGAAAAAGATTATCGCCGATTCATCAAATCCGGCCTGAGAGTCCACCGCCGCAAAATTCTGAAATACTCCAACCTTATTGGCCATCGGGTGAGCCTGGACAGGTCAGGAAATGTTGTTTCCGGTAAAGCCGTCGATATCGACAACAATGGCAATCTGGTGCTGGAGACGGCCGACGGCCGCCGCGTTTTCAATGCCGGCGAAGTGACCGTCTTGAAAAAGAAATAATTTTTCATTATGTAGAATTTAACGCCGGTGACCCAATCCGAACCTATTTAGGTGTGAAATTGGGTGCGAACCTACCTATTGTTGGAAATCGACAATAATTTTTTGACTAACGGTTGCCTACTGTGCAAATGTTGAGCAGTGACCTGTTTCCATAAGTCATTATAATTCAATCAAGTATGATTCAATCACGAAAATTGTGGTACAGCCCCGATACAGGGCATATAGCTTGCTTAGCTTTATCCTTTAAAGAACGGTAATTTTGAGACGATACTATGAAGAGGGATATCTATGCCTGTCTTCAAAGGTATCGAGCAAGGCAGGTGAAGATGGCCCCGAAAAAGAAGGAGTCATATAAGAAGCCGAGGAAAATTTGTTGGCACCTTTACAGCCTGCAGGCCTTGAATCCTGAGAAATTCATTAAGGTGATCGACAAAATTCTTCGTAGAGAATTCATGGTCATCAAGTAAAAGACCGACCATTATGCCCCGAGAAGACGACAAAAGTAAATTTTTTTTACCTTGACAGAGCAACCATGTGGCGGTATAATTGGTCAATTTTTGGGAAGAGAAAGTAAGTGCTTTCTCAGCTTTTTCATATGTGGAAAGACAAAATTACCGTAATGGTTCTTCCCCGAAGCGACGGGGAAATCAAGCAGTACTCCATCCCGGTCAAACTGCTCTGGACCGCAGGGATAATGGGCGTTTGCTTCGTTCTGGTTAACCTGTTTCTTCTGGCCGATTATTTCGACACCCGCGTCGATCAGGCCCGCCTCGAACAGCTGACCTGGGAAAACAAACTCCTGTCCGATCAGTTTACCGAACTGGAACAATCCATTGCCAGCCTAAAGGACAATTATGGCACCCTGGTCGCCAAGGAAGAGGCGATACGGACCATCTTTGATCTGCCCGAAATCGATCCCGAAGCCCGCATGCTTGGTGTCGGCGGTCCGACCGATCCGGCCATGGAGCAGGTAACGCCATCCACCGCCGAGGCGATGGAGGTCACCACCGATGTCGACGAATTGCTGCGTCTGTCGAAATTCGAACGGGATCGTTATCAGGAAGTCTATGATCTGCTGGAAAACAAACGCGACCGCCTTGATCATATGCCGTCGATTATGCCGACCCGCGGTTATTTCTCCCGAGGCTTCGGCTATAAGGACGATCCTTTCACCGGCTTCAAGCAATTCCATTCGGGCCTGGATATAGCTAACCGCCGCGGAACGCCGATTCACGCCACCGCCGATGGCAAGGTTGTCTCCGTGCAAGTCAACGGCGGCATGGGCAAGATGATCGCCATAGATCATGGTTATGGATATAAGACCCGTTATGGCCACCTCGATAAATACAATATCAAAGTTGGTCAGGCTGTCAAACGGGGAGATATCATCGGCTATATGGGAAATACCGGCTATTCCACCGGCCCCCATTTGCATTACGAAGTGCTTTATCACGGCAAACCGGTTAACCCGTTTAAGTTTATACTTAACAATTAGTTGTGCTAAAGAAAAACTTTTTAACCCGATCCTGTGGATCGGGTTTTTTATTTTAAAATTGTTTTCTTGACTCCCGGCAATGCATATGTTATTTTATAATTACCTGCTGACATGATTTGATTTTATCTCAACCTGATCTTTATCTATAGACTATTTCAGTCCGCCCAGGGCCTAAAAACGCAAATACTCATGTAAATTTGCTGTTTTAAGGAACAATTGAAAATCTGGGTTGTTATAGAGGCAAATACTGAAAATTTAGTGTCCATCATATGGAAAATGGGCTGGTGTTCTTGAAACAGGGACTTTAATTATGAATAACTCCACAATCCACGGGAAAAGAAAACTTCCGCTGGTGCAGTCTGACGTCGATGACAAGGACGAGTTGGAAGTTAAGGAAATAATCCGCAAAGTAAAGAACGGAAATGATCGAGCTTTTGGGGAACTGGTTGATCGATATCGCAATCAGGTCGCGGCTCTGGCTTATAAAATGGTAGGAGACTATGACGAAGCCGCTGATATCACCCAAAATGTTTTCGTCAAGACGTCTCAGAATATCTGGCGCTACGACGAGAGCAAACGGTTCTACACCTGGCTGTATCGAATAACCGTAAATGCCTCAATAGATTACATGCGAAAGCATCGCCGACATAAACACGAGCCGCTGGAGAATGTGTTCGAGACGGCGGAAAATCATCGTGACAACCCGGAAGATATTTTCCGGACGAGTCAGTTGCGCGAGTTTATTACCGAAGCCACCGAAAAATTGAACGGTAAGCAAAAATCGGCTTTTGTATTGCGCGACATTGAGGGTTGCCATATTGACGATGTGGCCAATATCATGGATATGCCGGAGGCGACTGTCCGATGGTATCTGCACCGGGCTCGCCAGAAGATCAGAAAAGACCTTTTGCGCCGATGCCCTGGTTTGTTGATCGCTCTAGGCATAAAATAGTAAGCCTGATTATCGGCTGATGTAAGTTACTGAAAATCAAATAGATAAGTTTGTGGGCCGCCTTGTTTTCCCGAGTCGGAAGGGAATCGGGCGGCCTTTTTTTGGCTCTATCTTATGAATTTGCCCAGTATAGATAAAAATCTGATGGGGTGGCCGGGTCAAAAAAAAAACCAAATATCGCTCGCCCCGGGGCCGATAAAACAGGTACAGGCTGTTTCGGGTGGTTCATTACCTGCGATAGCGAGGATGGGCTATTTTCGGATTGACAAAAATAAGCCCGGTTTGGGCCAAAATGATATTGAAAAAGGCATTGCAAATAACCTTTCTAAACGAGATATTTAATCATCCCCGGAGTTCCTCCCGATATAATTCTTGCGGCCTACGGGGATGAAAATTGATATGGAATCCGGAAAATCAAAAATAGTGGAAATTCCCGTCGTCGGTCTCGACAAGTCGCGACCGCGAGAGGAATTATCGGACCGGTTGAAAGGTATCGGCGGACTGTCGGACGTTCAAATCGATTCGAGCACCGACCGAATTCGCTTCCGCCTGACCGATCCCAATGGGCCGAACGGACAGGTACATCAGGCCATCGAGGTCATCAAAAATATCGGGCTGGAAATTCCTATCAGCCATGAAAATGTCGACATTTTCAATTTACGTTGCGCCGCCTGCGTCAATACGCTGGAAACCGGCCTAAAAAAAATACCGGGAATATCGGACGCCCGTGTCAATTTCGCCACCCAGACCGGACAAATCGACCTGATCGATGGGGTTTATGATCGGCGGCAACTGCTGGCCGATATCAGGAAAATCGGCTATGAGGCCGATTTCCATACCGATGGCGACCATTTTAAAAAAGACAATCTCCGACTGCGCCGGGATCTGGTCATCGCCATCCTGTGCGCGGGCGCCATTTTTGGAATTCATTTCGGCCAGCATATCCTGATGCTGTTCACGATTCGTCCCGCCTGGAATGCGGCTGTCCAGCTGCTGCTGACCCTGCCGATTATCTACGCCGGACGGATATTTTTCACCGATGCCTGGAATCAATTGCGTCACGGACGGGCCAATATGAACAGTCTGGTTGCTCTCGGCTCCGGGACGGCCTTTGTCTATTCGCTGATAGTCACGGCCGCAATAATATTCGGATCGGCCAGCCGGTCGGCCATGGTTTATTATGAAACCACGGCCATGATCATCACCTTCATTCTTATCGGACGCTATCTGGAACATAAGGCCACCCTTGAGGCCAGGAATGCGGCCGAAGGGATGTCGTCGCTAATTCCAAGGAAAGTGTCGCGGCTTCTCTCCGACGGATCCGAGGAAGAGATCAATATAGAACAGCTGAATGTCGCCGATACGGTCGTTGTCCGGCCCGGACAATCGATTCCGGCCGACGGTGTGATTCTCGAAGGTGAGACCGTTATCGATGAATCGATGATAACCGGAGAAGCAATGCCGGTGGCGCGAAAACCGGCTGACAATGTCACGGGCGGAACCATCAACACCGGCAATGGCATTAAAATGGCCGTGACCAAAGTCGGGCGGGGGACGGTATTGGCCCGCATGATTCGGATGGTACAGGAGGCTCAGAGCGGTCGGGCGCCGATTCAGCGGACAGCCGATCGCGTTGCGGCCATCTTTGTTCCACTGGTCATTTTGGCGGCTCTGATGACACTGTTTTTGTGGGCTATAATCGATCCCGGTTCCCAAATGCTGCTGATCGCCCCGGTCGCGGTTTTGCTCGTCGCCTGCCCCTGCGCCATGGGACTGGCGACGCCCACGGCCATTCTCGTCGGCACTGGCCGCGCCTCGCGGCTGGGAATTCTCTTTCGCAACGGCGAGATTCTGGAACGGTTAACCGATGTCCGAACTTTCGTCTTCGACAAAACCGGGACCCTGACCGAGGGCCATCCCTCGGTCGATCAGATTCTGCCGGCCGAAGGCACGACGGCGGAGACTTTGATTCAATACGCCGCTTCGGCCGAACAGCTCTCCGAACACCCCTTCGCCGCCGCTCTCAGGGATAAGGCTCGTCGAGATCAGATCCGGTTGTGGCCTGTGGAGAAGCAGGAGTCCAAACCGGGCCAGGGGTTAACGGCCGTAATTGGAGGGCATCGCGTGGTGCTCGGCTGCCGGGCTTTTGTCTCTGAAAACGGCTTGGCGCCGGAACATCGCGCGGCCATGAAAAGGGTCGAGAAAGAGCAACAGGCGGCCGCCGTTCACCTGGTCGTCGATGGCAATTACCTCGGCACCATAACGTTTGTCGATACTCTCAAAAGCGGCGCCGCCGAAACGGTAGCCCGATTGGGTGAGATGGGATTCGAGACCATCATGTTGACCGGCGATAATAATTATTCAGCGGCAGCCGTCGCGGCGCGTCTGCATATCAAAAACTTCGAGGGCGAGGCGCTGCCGGAAAATAAATTACAGACTATCAAATCTCTGCGCCAGACAGGTCGTGTGACGGCAATGGTTGGCGACGGTGTCAACGACGCCGCTGCGCTGGCGGCGGCCGATATCGGCTTCTCGCTGGGAACCGGTGCCGACGTGGCGATCAAGGCTTCAGACATTACTATCACCGGCAGGTCGCTCGATGCCGTCCTGACGGCGGTTCATATTTCCCGGTCAACCCTGCGAATCATCAAGCAGAACCTGTTCTGGGCTTTTTTCTATAATATAATCATGATTCCGATTGCGGCTGGCGTCCTGTATCCGATCTTTGGACTGGGGCTGTCGCCGGCGATGGCCGCCGCCGCTATGGCTCTATCATCGATTTTCGTCGTGACCAATTCACTTCGCCTGAAACGCCTCCAGCCGGTTTCGGCTCGAAATAGCGAAGAATAACGATCGGCCGGCTATCCCATTAATTTTCTCCAAAAAATAACCGGCCGGGGCGGGAAACATATATCGATCTCAAAGCCTGGTTTCCCGGGCTGGCGGTTGGCAATGTATCCGGCTGAACGGCAAAGCACTCAGCCGCGTTTTCAGCGAGCGGCGTAACCGCCGATAAACAAGCGGTGGAGTCCATAATTGTCCCACGAGATTGTTATCGACGATCTTCGCAGACTCATGAAGGATATACTTCTTGGGCGTATGAGGATATCAACTACCATGCCAAGATGGCCTGACGAGTGGAAAATCTGCTTAACCAATTGTGGTATATTAATATAAAATTCTCGCAGAATAATTTATAGGAAGCCGCGGGACACAAAACATCGCAATCAGGTTCGCTATTGGGATTGAGTTACGCTTAAAATATTGCCTGATAATATATTATTGATTCGTGAGGAGGGTGCGACGGGGAGGTCGCAGAAGTTACAATCATTCGTCGTCAAGCTTGAATTTTCGTATTTTGCGGCGTATCGTCGTATCACTCACGCCCAATTTTCGCGCTACTTCTCGTCGATTCCAGTTGGTCTGCCGCAGGAGGTCATAAAGTTGGTCGCGTTCAGAGAACCTATGACTTGAGATAAACTGTTGCATGGCGGCCGCGTCGCCGCGCGAAAGAAGGGCCAGCCGTTTGGATTCGGCCTCCATTTGACGTACATTACCGGGCCATTCTCGCTCCGATAAAAGCCGGGCCAGACTTTGGAAATCTGCATTTTCGGTATCCACTTCCACGCCAGCCAGCGTCAGAAAATGAGCCAGCAGGACCGGTATATCATCCTTGCGCTCAGCCAGAGGCGGGAGGGAAAAAGGAACCTCACTGATCCTATGATAGAGATCGACTCGGAATTTGCCGTCGTCGATCAACCGGGTCAGATCATGATTGGTGGCCGCTATCAGGCGGAAAGCGACCTCTCGCTCCTTGGTTTCTCCCAAACGCCGGATTGTGTGGTTTTCCAAGACATCGAGAAGTTTGGCTTGTAGTTCCTTGGAGGCGTCGGCAATTTCATTCAGGTATAGAGTCCCGTCATGCGCGACTTCGATCAGTCCGACCTTGTCCCGGTCGGCATTGGTGAAGGCGCCGCGGCGGTGGCCGAACAGCTCCGATTCGACCATGCTATCGGGAATGGCCGCGGCATTAATCGACACAAAACGACCGGTTCGACCGGAATGGTGGTGGATATACCGAGCCAGCATATCTTTGCCGGTGCCGGTGGCTCCGGTCAACAAAACCGACATATCCGAGGGAGCTATATGTTCGGCCATCGACAGGATGCGTTTCATCTCATCGTTGACAGTGACGATGCGAGGTAATTTGGCCCGGGTCCAATCAGGGATTGCCCTCGGCATGATCTGAAAATTGTTGATTTCGGTATTTATCTTCTTGACCATATATCCGACGTCTTCGGATTCGAAGTACTCGCGCGCCAAATATAGAAAGGCATGGCGTTCACCGGGGGGAAATACGCCCGACATTGCCGCCTGATAACGGGCCAAACTCAGTTCGAATCTGGTTTTAATGGCGCTGTACAGGATGATAGATTTTCGGAACCATTCGCGGCTGTCGGCCGCGTTGCCCTTGAGAGCTTCCAGACGTCCCCGATTGCGATAATATGCGGCTATCATCGGCCGCTCGTTGATTTTTTCGGCGATTTCGTAGACCTCTTCATTGAGCCTGCCCGCGGCATCCAATTCATTCAAATCGATCAGGCTTCGGCTGAGCAGTTCTTTGATATTGGCCATGAGGGTCCCCTTGGGAGCGGCCTTCTCTGTCATCTCATGCGCTTTGACCAGTACCTCCCTGGCTTCCTCATAGCGTCCTTCGAAATAGTACGCCTCACCGCGAGCCTCCAGATAAATCGCCTGAAGGTCGGCAGTATCCTCGATGTATTTCAGGGATTTGTCCATCAATTCATGGGCCGACTTGTAATCGCCCTTGAGATAATTGGGAATAGAGAATTGAATCAAGAATGAGGCGATACTCCTGGGGGTTCGGTTGCAGGCCTGGGTGGCGATAGATGATAACATTTCGATAGACCGTGTCAGGTATCCACCGAAGCAATAAATTGTGGACAGGTTACCCGATACTTGGATCCTGCTGACCGTATCCCCAAGCTGACGGTAAATATCGATGGACTTTTTGATATGATTCTCGGCAGCTTCCAGATCACCGAGTTGAAAACACAATCGACCAAGCAGATTTGAAACGAGAGCCATATCCCAAAGCCGGTCATGACGCCGGTACATCGTGAAGGCCTCAATAAGCTCTTCCCGGGCGTCGATATATTCGCCCTTCATCATCAACAGATGACCTTTAAGATACTTTGAACGAGCGAATTTTTCGTCGTCTCGACTGCGTTTATAGTAATCAAGGGCCTCATTGAGTTGCGGCTCGATATCGAAATTCCCGAGATAGTAATTGGCCTCGACGTTAAACAAGTTACACCGGGCCCTATCCTCGGGAGAAATCGAATTGTAATCGATTCCTCCCAGGGCATCGAGAACTTCCTTGAACTTTTTGGCCTCAAAAAGCTCTTCGGCCAGATTGAGGACGTCTGTGATAGTCCGGTATGTCATTTATCGAAGCCTTGATCCGTCTGAGAGTGACTTGATAATATCTTCATCGCAGCCTCTGACCCTGCCGTATCGAGATTCTTCGATGTACGCAAACTTGTCTTAAATTCGGAAGCCATCAAACCTCATTGTCCGCAAAAAACTCCACATTATTGGCCAGGGATATCCCATGGTGGATCCGTATTTGCCGGACAAGTATCGCAACTGTCAATACTCGTCGTTATTATCAGGCCGTCCGGCGGCGGCCAAACACCTTCGTATCCGGGGGGCGGTGGAATATATGTGCTGTCCGTCGTTTCCGGATTGGTTCCGGGATCGGCATAAAGGATCACACCGAATAAAACGACGCATACAAAAACCACCAGTGCCGACGCGATTAACCTCTTCATGATAAACCTCCTTCGAGAATGGTATGGTGATGTTGAGCGATTCTCGTATGAAGGGGATTCGATTCAATCTCAGGTTCTTCAGGCGTCGCATCAGACTCGATCCGGGATCCGGAAGGAGTCGCCAGCGACCAGGGGTGAACTCTTCAATATGAATCAAATACTCCGCACACTGCGGATCATACGAGTTGGCTCTTTCACCTTCTGTTGACACAGCACATCTCGTTAAGGTTTATCGTCCGCAAACCGAAATAATCAATCGAAAATCGTATCCGGTTGGCGTCGAAAAAGGCCGCACAGGATCATCGGAGCGTCAATCCCGCCGACATATTACCCAGGCATACCCCCTTCTAATCCATTAAAAGGCCCATGCTTATTTCCTGTCACATTCCGCCCGAAGGCAAAAGCTTCAGTTCTATGAACTATTATCCCAGCCATTCGATGTTTGAAACACGAACGGCATACCACAAAACATGAGCCGGGCGCCTCCAGCCACGACTCATACATTATACCACTATTATGGTATCCATATTTTTGCATTCTGTCAAGCCAAAAAGGTCTTTTGGATACATTTTATCTTATATAAGGCAAGAAGTTAAAGCTATAAAACGACCGCCCCCGGATTGAAATATTTATCTGCTAAAAATTGATCGTATTATACTAAATTGTATACCCGTTATTCATAAAGAAACCCCCGGAAGAGGGTTCCCGGGGATTGAGTTACGGTACGATATACAGGAGATTGCAATAACCGGCCTGTTGATAGCCATCTTTCTTGAACCGAATCTTCTTGCGGCCGTCGACTCTCAACTTATTCAAGCTTCTTCTGAATCTCCTTCAATTCTTTGCTCATCTCCTGAAGCTCCTTCTTGAGCTCCTTCATTTGCTGCTTATACTCCTCGGCGTTGAAATATCCGTTATCGTCATCGCTGAAGTAGAAATGATCCAGGTTTTTCATAAGCGACAGATTGGGAATTTGAATGTTAATATCGGGGATCGAATACCGATTTATCCCGGCTGAGTTCTCGGCCACCTCGACGGTTACTTTTTCCCTGTTTCCGTGGCGCAGATATTCCACGGAAACTTGGTCGCCTTCCTTTTTATCGGCGATAATCTCCTGCAGTTCATCGGCTTGAGCGATATCCTCGCCGTCCACGGCCACGACCAAGTCGCCCGCCTTAAGACCGGCTTTGGCCGCCGGCGAATCTTCGAAAACTTCGGTTATCAAAACGCCGGCGCCGTCCTTGACTCCGAAATAGTCGCCCAGTTGTTCGGTCAGGTTTTGAATGCCGACTCCGATATACCCTTCCGAATCCGAATACAAATGGTAATCGCGGGTAATCACCCGGGGGGTATGGGACCCGGAGCGCGATCCGAACCACTCGAATTTGGGCTTTTGTCCGATAGTCAGGTCAACAGTCTGTTCTTTTCCTTTCCTGAGGATTTTCATCTCGGCCTTATCGCCCACATCGAGATCTTCGACCATATCCAGAAGGTCGTCGGCATCCTCTACCTTCTGGCCGTTCAACTCAACAATAATATCCTTTCGTTTCAATCCGGCATCCTCAGCCGGGGAATTATCGGCGACATCGACGATGACCAGTCCCTGACCGGTGTCAAGATCGAAGGCCTCCTGCAAATCCTTGTCGATAGACTGAGTATAAACTCCGATCCAGGCCCGCCCCGTATCATATTTTTTGGCTGCAGCCGGCCCTAAAATTAGCAGGGCCAGAACGACGGCCACCCCTGCCAGAGTGTATATCTTGTTATGGTGCATCATAATTTTCCTCCGGCGGCAAAGTTTTTCAATTTTTCCGATGGTTTGTACCTTGCGGGGCAAACCCCGGTTCCAAAGATAAGATGAAAATCAAGGCCCAAGGGTTTACGCCTTTATTTTCGGTATCGACCCAATTTCAAGCAAGACGCCGAGTCTTCAATAATTCAGTTGACAAATGATGTAGAAATTATTAGCTTAATATTGAATCGCTTAAGGAAACCGGCCTCACAGGGTTTTCTTCCCCCACCGGCGGTTATCAATCAGAAGATCCCCCACCATATGCAACGTGGGCACGGCTTGTATATGGTTCCTTCAGCCATCCGGTCAAAAACGGCGGCAAGGATATGGTTTTGGCAAAACTCAGGGAGAGGATCCACTTCGGAACGAGAGAATTCCGGCGCCCCATTCCGGCTCCGGCGCGGATGGAACCGCGATCGAGCGGTCGCAGAATTCTGCCCGGGAGCCTTCTTTTATGGCCGCAGATTAACGGCGGCCGAAACCTCAGCAAGGGTATCGGAGGGCGGCCCGACCGGGCCGCTTATATTCTCTTACGGGCCGGCGCACCGAGACCGGCGGATATCGGATAAATGGAAGATATCCGTATCCGGGGAGGGCATCGGTGCGCCGTCACGGCCCGTATGGGCGGGAGGGACCAGGGGGCTGGTTTATTACGGGGGTCATAAGGCCCTCAATCGAAGGGAGTCGACATTCGCAGGATTCAGGCCGCTTTGAGGGGGGAAGTCCGATGAAAGGCGGCGGCCATGATACTTGAAGGCCGACCCCGGTGCCGGCATCGATAGTCTCTTTTCTATAACGGCAAGGGATCGGGTCGCACCATTGAGGGCCTGCATAACAGCCCTTCCCCGAATATTCGGGGGAGGGCTGTTCAAAATGACAAGCCTCGCTGGCGACCAACAGACAATGGGCGACGTCCTATAATTTGTCTCCGGCCAAATCCTAAAAGATTGCAATTTATGCCCGGTATGGGCGTTGCCCCATATCTATGTTATTGATAATCAAGGTATTACAGATTTTTTAATTTATGTCCGGCCTTGGCATCCGCCTTGCAAAATACCCCGACAGGAAATGTGAAACTTTGAAACGACAGGCGGATATAAAGTATGAAAGTCAAGTTTACTCTCACTATGGACGATGTTGTAATCAACAACCAGCGTCTTGACAATATCATTCTTGACTGGGAAGAAGAGGTCAATCAGGAGCAGGTCATGGAGCTTTCCCAAAAATGGATTACCTCCAAGAATTTTCTGACGACGAGAATGATCGGTCTGACTCATGTGGGTGAATCAAGCTTGACTATTGAGCCGGTGGATTGACGATGACTGCAAAAAACTATAAGATCAAAACGGAACGGGCAATTCGATGAGTCTTCTGGCCGAAATCCAAACCGGGGAGATCGCCCGTACGGTTATCGCTCAACAGCATACGCTGGACCCGATCCGGCAGTTTATCCTCGACCATTTCGGACAGACCGGGCTCTATGCGGCCTATTTGCTGGCGGCCGCCATCGTCCTACTCCTGGCCTACAAGCTGGTCAAATTTTCGTTTCAATTAATTTTCTTCGTAGCCCTGCCATCATTGCTCTCAGCCTTTATTGCGACCTTCTTCCTGCCCTACAGTTTTGTCTATATGCTTCCGGCGACGGTATCGCTCTTTACGCTGGGACTGGTGCTTCGAAGCGTGGCTTTTTCAAAGGGGTAGCCGCGGGAGGGATGGGGAGAGACCGCACGAGAATATTGCAAAACCCCTCCTAGCCCCCCTGTGCGATAGAAGGCCGGGTTGTGTATACCCGGCCTTTATTATTTTAGTCCGCGTCAATAATCATTGACTCCTCATTCATCGTCTATGTATTATCCGCATCAAGGGAGGCATGGATGAAAATTATGACGCGCACCGCAATCTTTGTGTTGGTTCTAGCCTTGTCTATCGGAGCCGAGCAACCACAGCGGCCGCCTTTGACCGTTACCTATGTGGGCAATGAGGGCTTTTTGATTGAAAGCGGCGGGAAGAAGATCTTGATTGATGCCCTCTTCGGGGGTTTTGATGCTGACTGGTGTCAGGTCCCCTCTGACAGTTTCGTTGAACTGATGTCGGCCGCCCAACCGCCGTTCGATAAAATAGACATAATCGCGCTCACCCATGCTCATGTTGACCATTTCAGCCCCGAGATCGCCGTCGCGCATCTGCGGCATAACCGGAATGGCGTAATGATTTGCACGCCGCAGGCGGCGGCCCAAATGGATACGATTGAGGGTTATTCCGAAATCAAGGCTCGCCTCCGGATTGTCCCGGCCCCGGGAGATACGGCGGTCAATCTTGATATTTCTGGCATTGATATAATAGTCCTGCCTACCCATCACAATGTTTCGATGAGAACCGATACTCTGACTGATCAGACGTACGACCGTTTTGCCGATGTCCAGCATCTTGAATATTTGATAAATATCGGCGGATGGAATCTCTATCACAGCGGCGATTCTCCGCAATATGATACCGCCGCCGCCCACCGTTTCGGCCTCGACCGACAGGCGATCGATATTGCCTTTCTCCAATGGTGGGGCAAATGGAATGAATTGTCCCGCCGCCAGAAAATGGCCCGTGAAACCCTTAAACCGGAGTGGATCATTTTCATGCATCTCCGGCCGGGACGAATCATACCCGACCAGCCTCCGGAACAAATACCCCTTGCCCGGGAGATAATTGTCCCCGTCCAACAATTGGATCGGTGGGTTTTCGAGTGAAAATCTGATGTACTATCATCGGCGCCAGCCTTGACTGATCATTAGACCGGCGATAGCGGCCTAAGATTATCTACGTTAATATTTTTGTTGCATGGCCAATGTCGGCTTGTGTAATATCGTATATCATTCCACAAACAAGCGTGGAGGTTATAATCATGGAAATGGGCAGTGTCAATTTTCTTAGCGTAATCGTGGCCGCCGTGGCCTACATGGTGCTCGGCGCTCTGTGGTATTCGCCGGTATTGTTTGGCGATGCTTGGCTGAAGGGTATCGGCAAAACCAAGGAACAGGTTGCCGCCGGCGCCTCACCCATCAATTATGTGCTGGCCCTGATCTATTCCTTCATCGCCGCCTATGGTATCGCCCGCCTCATGGTCTGGACCGGTCGCAGTTCGATCTCCGACGGAATCGTTATCGGCCTGCTGGCCGGGATATGTTTCGTACTTAGCACCATGGGCGTCAACGACCTGTTCGAGCATCGCCCGAGAAGCCTGACATTTGTCAATATTCTCTATCACATCGTGGGATTCATCGTCATCGGTATCATCGTTGGGGCCTGGTGATCGAGTCGTTACCGGAAGCATGCTCGACATTTACTCCTGATCGATAAGGCAAAAGACGACGTCTTTTGCCTTCGTTAAATTGTTTCCGGCGTATTATCATAAGACAAGCAAAACCGTGCATGCTTCGATCAATATGAGAAAGGGTCAATATGCCCGAAAGAGTTTATCCGGTATGGATGGCTTACCTCGAGATGCCCTTTTTCAGGCGTCTATCCGAAAAGCCCGAAAAAATTCTCGGTGATTACGTCAAGCCCGGCATGACGGTGCTTGATGCCGGTTGCGCTATGGGCTTTTATAGTCTGGCGATGGCCCGTTTGGTCGGTCCGGAAGGCAAGGTTATTGCCGTTGACCTTCAGCCGGGCATGATTAAGGGCCTGAAACGGAGGGCGCGCCGAGCAAAAGTCCTGGATCGAATCGAAACCCGCGTCTGCAGTGCTATCAGTCTCAAAATCGATGACCTGACGGCCAGCGTCGATTTTGCCACAGCTTTTCATGTGGTGCATGAGATTCCCGACGCCGCCCATATCGTGACCGAAATTTATGCCGCTCTAAAACCCGGCGCCAAATTTTATATCCTGGAGCCGAAGGAACACGCCTCGGAGGAAAACTTCGCCGCGACCGAGACCGCCGCCGTGGCCGCCGGCTTTGAAGTTTTCAGCCATCCATCCTCAAAACGCGACCGGGCCGTAATACTGTCAAAACCGGTCTGATAATAAAATAATCGTTTTATAAATCGACTATTTACCCTATATTAAAGTAACCGCCGACGTTAATTTTACATCTGTTTCCTCCATACCTGCCTCACAGGTATTAACTGGCGTTGATGTTTTTGAGGAGGTCGTCGATTATGAACAGCCGCATGCTTCTCTGTTTTATTTTTGTTTTTATGATTATGGCCGGGATGGCGTTGGCCCAGGAGATTCCCGTTCCCATGAAACCATCCAATCTGAGCTTTTCGCCCCGGGAACATCTTCAGAAGCTGGCGGATGCCAAAGCCCAGCAACTGGATCGTCAACGGACCTATGAAAAACTTCTGGAGACGGAAACCACTACCAACTGGCCGGAATATGATATTTCCTATTATGACATCGACTGGCGTATCGACGAAGTCAATGAGGTGATATATGGATCCGTGGGAATTTACGGTTTTCCGACCGTGGCTGAATTGGACAGCGTTGTCATCGATCTTGACCATGCCCTGACGGTGGATTCGGTTTATGACGCCGACGGTCTCCTGAATTTCGCTCATACGGGTAATTTCGTGACGGTCAAACTTAGGGCCCTCCATACGCCATCAGACCAATTCGGTTTCACGGTCGTCTATCACGGACAACCGGGGCCATTGCCTGACGGCACCGAGGGTCTGGTCTTTTACAGCAATAGCGGAAGTCCCATGATTTACAATGAATCCGAACCCTACCGCTCCCGCTTGTGGTGGCCCTGCAACGATATTCCGCAAGACAAAGCCGATTCGATCGACATAAAAGTCACCGTTGCCGACGGTTTGGTCGTTTCAAGCAACGGCCTGATTGCCTCCGAAACCGATAACGGCGACGGCACCCACACCACTCACTGGCGCTCCCATTTCCCGATTTCGACCTATCTGGTCTGCCTGGGCATTTGCAATTACATCCGCTGGGATGACTATTATCATTACTCGCCGACCGATTCCATGCCGATTTATAATTTTGTCTTCCCCGATCAGTTGGCCTCCTCCCATGATTTGTTATCGGTGACGTCTTACTCCCTGAACTTGTTCGCCGGTCTTTTCGGCGAATATCCATTTATTTCCGAAAAATACGGCCACACATATTCCGGCATTTACGGCATGGAATACCAGACCAATACCTTCATAAACGACGGTACACCTCAGGAAACCATCGTTCATGAAGCCGCCCACCAATGGTGGGGCGATATGGTCACCTGCAGCGACTGGCCCAATATATGGCTCAATGAGGGTTTCGCTACCTACTGCGAAGGTTTGTATTATGAATCGGTAGGCGGCGCTGCGCTTTATCATGATTACATGGATGGCGCCACCTATCTGGAGGGCGCACCCGGCCACAGTATTTATGTCGAGGATACCACCGATTCCTGGGGGATTTTCAGCTGGAGGGTCTATTCCAAGGGAGCCTGGGTCTTGCATATGCTGAGACATATTGTCGGTGATGAAACCTTCTTTGATATCCTGCACCAGTACCGGGCCGAGTATGAATTCAGCACCGCCACGACTCCGGAATTTCAGGCCGTATGCGAGGCTGTATCGGGGTTGGACCTGAGCGTTTTCTTCCAGCAATGGATTTATCAATATTGCCAGCCGGATTACCGGCATTCGTTTTACACCGAACCCAACTCCTCCGGTGGCTGGGATATCTACGTCCATCTACGCCAGATCCAAACCAGCATACCGCAGGTGTTCGTCATGCCTCTTGACCTGAACCTCATCACCTATGCCGGCGAAATCATTGGCGTCATTATCCAGAATGACTCCCGCGAACAGGATTATTTCTTTCATACCGACAACCAGCCCAAAGGCCTCGACCTAGACCCCGATAACTGGGTGCTGTGCCTGAAAAACTGGGAGCAATATGGCCTTCGCATCCTCACTGACAGCCTCGTTGATGGCGTCCAGGGACAGCCCTACTACGATTCGATCATAGTCAAAGGCGGCTACCCGGGGCACGATCATGATATCAAGGTCATAGCCGGGGATTGGCCCGCCGGCCTCGACCTCAACCCGATCACCGGGGTCATTACCGGAACCACCTATGCCACCGGCGACGTCTCGTTTACGATCGAGGCCACCGACGAGCTGTATCCGGCCAGTTATGCCGATACCATGACTTATGCGATTTATTTCGATCCGACGCCGCCGCGGCCCGGCGATGTCAATACTGACGGTGAAGTCAATGTCGGCGATGTGGTGTATCTGATAAATTATGTCTTCAAGAGCGGTCCCGCTCCGGCCGTAGCCAATTGGGCTGACGCCAACGCCGATTGCGCTGTCAATGTCGGCGACGCCGTTTACCTGATCGCCTTTACCTTCAATTCCGGTCCGCCCCCGCAATTGGGATGCGTCGATTAATATCTTTTTCGGGTCGGAACCCTCGGTGGTTTCGACCCGATTCCATACTTGAAATCAATACCCCCCGAGTCGAAATTCAATTATTTTGAAATTGTCTCAAAATTGATTATATTCGCTTCCGGTCGGCAGAGAGACCGCTAATCTTCGACTTTTAATTATGAAAAAGCGAGGCCTTATGCGAAAATCAGGGAAGAGGGAATCGAAGGACAGGCTGGTTTGCCTGGTGCTCGCGATCTTCTGGCTCGGGACCATGGCTGGAGCGACTGAAGTGGGACAGGCGCCGGTCCGCATGATTGTCGTCGGCGATCGCACCGGCGAGCATCGGCAGGGTGTCTATGGGCAAATCATCGAAGAAGTTCAGCGTTTGCGGCCCGATCTGGTGATGACCGTCGGGGACCAGGTCGAGGGTTATACCGACGACGTCGGCCGGCTCGATAGCGAATGGGCGGAATACAAACAGGTGATCTCCCCATTGACAATGCCGATTCATCTGACGCCGGGCAATCACGATATCCTGACCAACGCCCAGGAGCAGGTCTTCCGCAATCAGATCGGAGAGCCATACTATTCATTCGACTATTGCGGCATTCATTTTGTGATCCTCGATACCGGCCGCTGGGAGAAAAGCGAAGATTTGCCGGCGGCGCAACTGGCCTGGCTCAATGATGATCTCGACCAATTTCAAAATTCTGCGCACATAATCGTCTTCATGCATAAACCATACTGGTACAACACCACCGCCAAGGGCAAACCGGATACCTTGCATACCCTGTTCTGTTCCTATGGCGTCGATGCCGTCTTCACCGGGCATTTTCATCAGTATTTCACCGGCACGTACAACGGCATCAAATATACCGGGGTCGGAAGTTCGGGAGCCGAAACCGTGCCGGGACCGACCGGTTTGATGTATCATTATTGTTATGTGACCGTCGGCGATGATGACATTGATATCGCGCCGATAAAGGCCGGGGCTGTTTTGCCCTGGGATGAGGTCTCGGCGAATGATATGCATTTGGTGGACAAAATTGTGACTTCCTCGGCCGTTTTCGACCCATTATTAATCGGCGCCGATTTGCGCCCAAGCGGCCGGCAGGTTACGCTCCATGTCCATAATTATGCCCCAGATAAGGAATGGGATGATACTCTCCGCTGGGAGGTTCCGGATAACTGGACCGTCAATCCGCCGCTGACGCCCATCAAACTGGCCCCCGGGGCCGAACAGGCGATCGAACTGCAGGCTGTTTGCACCGGTTCTCTGTATCCGGTTCCAATGGCCAGGATTGACTGCAATTTTGATGCGGGGAAGAAAGCCATCGTCGAAACGCCCATGCGCGTCGCTCGCACAATCGCCTGTACGAAGGCGGCGATGCCGCCCATGATAGACGGCAATATTGCCGATCCGATATGGAAAGACCCGCAGACAAAATTCTTTAACAATGATGGAACCCCGGCTTCCGGCGATCCCGTGGCCTTCTATTACGCCTATGATGATAATCACCTCTACGTTGCCGCCAAATGCATGGAAGCGGTCATGGATTCGTTGCAAGCCTCGGTCGTGGACCATGACGGGCCCATTTATACTGAGGATTGTATCGGCCTTTTTATCCAGCCCAACCTCGACCTCTCGACCGCTTACCAGATCTATATCAATCCGCTGGGCTATGTGTTCGATCAAAAACTGGTCATAAACGACAACGGCTATATGGAAGGTGATCGCAACTGGGACGGCGAATATGAAATCAAGGCTATCCACGGCCCCGACTACTGGACTGTCGAAGCCGCGATACCATTGGGGCAATTGGGAACCGTCGGCAAAGTCGGGAAAAAGATCGGATTGAATTTCCGTCGCAAACAGGCCCGTCTGGGGACAGCGGCCGACTGGCAGGTGCCGATCGACTACAATCCGAAAACCTTCGGAATATTAAAAATGGAATAAGCGAAGCCGTCCCGGGAAACGTAAAAGGGGAGAGGGGCATAGCCTCGGAGAATTTGGATGTATAACGAAATCGTCATGGATCATTTTCAGAACCCGCGTAACGCCGGGGATTTGCCCGATGCCGACGGCGTCGGGACGGTCGGGAACCCATCCTGCGGTGATGTCATGACCCTGTTTATCAAAGTAAAGGACGAGATCATCACCGACATCAAATTCAAAACCTTCGGGTGCGGCGCCGCCATCGCCTCCAGTTCGTACACGACGGAATTGGTCAAAGGGCGTTCCATAACCGAGGCGCTGGCTTACACCCGCCATGATATTTCGGAGGGGCTGGGCGGCCTGCCTGCCCTCAAGGTGCATTGTTCGGTTCTGGCGCTTGACGCCCTCAAGGCGGCCATCGAAAATTATCGCGAAAAGAAATAGGACAGGACGAATCTTAAACTCAGGGCCTGTCGCTGAAAACCGGCAGGCTTCAACCACCAGGGAACGGAAAACAGGAAAGATGCCGGAACTGCCAGAAGTCGAAACGGTGGTGCGCTCATTACGCCAGACCATCGCCCGCCGCATCATCACCGGCGTGGAAATCAACAACGCCGAACGAATTTATCCCGGAAAGAAAATATTCGCCGCTATGCTGACGGGGCAAAAGATTCTCGGTATTCGACGGCGCGGGAAAAATATCCTGATCGACCTTTCCGATGGCTACACTCTCTGGGTGCATCTCAAAATGACCGGACATTTTTATTACCTGCCTTCGGATACGCCGGTCGACAAACACGATCACCTGATCTTTCATCTGGCGGAAAACAGTTATAACCTGCGTTTCAACGATTATCGCCGTTTCGGGCGACTGAGAATTTATCCGACCGATGAGATTATGAAGCAAAAAGGGCTGGTGGAACTGGGCCCCGAACCGCTCGAAATATCCGCCGATGGCTTTGTCACCCTTTTACGTTCGCGCCGCCGGATGATCAAACCGGCGCTACTCGATCAATCGCTGATTGTCGGCATCGGGAATATCTACGCCGATGAGTCACTATTTCGCGCCAGAATTCATCCCCGAAAGCTGACCGATACGGTATCGCGAGCCAAACTGCGTGCCCTGCATGGCCACATACAAGAAATTCTGGCCCACGCCATTCGGATGATGGGTACCTCGGTTGACACCTTTGCCGGAGTCAATGGACAGCCGGGACGATACCAAAAATATCTGCGGGTTTATGGCCGTGAGGGCCAACCCTGCCTGAATTGCGGTCATGTTGTCGTTCGCGAAAAAATTGGGAGTCGTTCGGCTCATTTTTGTCCCCGGTGCCAGAAATTGAGATAGAATTCGGTCCCTTTGGACTTTTTGATCGCTCCCCCTCTTGACATCATCCGCCAATCTGTTAATTTACTAATCTGCCAAACCGACAACACGGAATTCTATAACAGATAACGGTAAGGAGTCAATCATGATCCGGAAACTGGGAGTCGTAGGTTGCGGACAGATGGGGAGCGGTATCGCCCAGGTGGCCGCGCAGGCCGGAGTAAAGGTGGTTGCCCGCGAAGTGACCGAGGAACTGTGGAAGAAGGGCTTTGCCCGCATCGAAAAAAATCTCGACAAAGCCATTGAAAAGGGCAAGGCCGACCAGGCCTTCAAGGATAAAACGATGGCCAATCTGACCGGCACCGTCAATCTGGCCGACCTGGCCGACTGCGATCTGGTCGTCGAGGCCATTGTCGAAAATATGGAAGAAAAGGTAAAAATTTTCAAGGAACTCGATAAGGTATGCAAACTGGAAACCATTCTGGCCACCAATACTTCTTCGCTTCCGGTCGGCGATATGTCGGCGGCCACCAATCGCCGCGATAAATTCTGCGGCCTGCATTTTTTCAATCCCGTCAATATCATGAAGCTGTGCGAACTGGTGCGGACGCTGGATACCTCCGAAGCGACTATTGCCACTGCTAAAGAATTCGCCGAAGCTTGCGGCAAGACGGTCGTCATGGCCAAAGACCGACCGGGATTCATCGTCAACGCTCTTCTGGTGCCTTATCTTCTCGATGCCATCCGGATGCTCGAAAGCGGAGCCGCCAGCCGCGAGGATATCGACAGCGGCATGATGATGGGCTGTGGCCATCCCATGGGGCCGCTGACTCTCAACGATTTTATCGGCCTCGATACCATGTTGCATATCGCCGACATCATGTTCGAGGAGTACAAGGACAAGCATTATGCCGCGCCCCCGCTATTGCGCCGGATGGTCAAGGCCGGATATCTAGGCAAAAAATCGGGCCGCGGCTTTTACGATTACACTAAGAAATAGGAACGAGGCGTTTATGGATTTCAAAAATATAACGGTCGAGATCAAAGATGCGGTGGCCGTGGTCACTATCAAACGCGAAGAGGCGCTCAATGCCCTCAATGCCGCCGTTATTTCGGAAATGCACAGTTTCTTCTCTGCCAACTGGATGGAGCGTGATTTCCGTTGCGTCGTGATCACCGGAGCCGGCAAAGCCTTCGTGGCCGGAGCCGATATCGGCGAACTTTCCAAGCTGGACGTCGCCGGCGCGGCCCGGCTGGCCATGATCGGCCAGCACCTGATGAAGACCATCGAGAATTTCCCCTGCCCGATTATCGCGGCCGTCAACGGCTTTGCGCTCGGCGGCGGATGCGAAATGGCTATGGCCTGCGATATCCGTCTGGCCTCGGAAAAGGCCAAGATGGGCCAGCCCGAAGTCAATCTTGGTATTATCCCCGGATACGGCGGTACGCAGAGACTGTCTCGTCTGGTGGGCCGCGGCAAGGCCAAGGAGTTGATCTTCACCGGTGATATGGTTTCGGCCGCCGAAGCCTATCGCATCGGGCTGGTCGATCAGGTTTACCCGCCGGAAGAACTGATGAACAAGGCCATGGAAATGGCGGCCAAAATCGCCTCCAAGAGTGCGCCGTCGCTGAGATTGGCCAAGGAATTGATCAATCGCGGTTTGGATGTCAATTTGTCGGCCGGATGCGATCTGGAAAAGGTCTCTTTCGGCAACAATTTCGGTTATGCCGATGCGGTCGAGGGGCTCAAGGCATTCCTGGATAAACGCCCGCCCAAATTCGAGCATAAGTGATAAAAGGTTCAGGAGTTGGACTTTCTGCCTGTCTCCTTTGATTTGCAGTTTTTCGCATTCAAGCGAACGAGGAGGGGGAGTGCTCACCCATTAGTATAAAACCCCGCCGAAGGATCGGCGGGGTTCTTTATTGCTACATGCCTGATTTGCCGATTGCACAACAGGGGCGGATTTCAGGTTGAACCCCGAGCCGAAATTGCGTATCTTAATAGTCTGAAACATTTCCCGGAGGCTGGCTGGAGGGGAGACGGTTCCATGAATGCGGCGCATTTTCATCTCATCGTCAATCATATCCCGGTCACCGGTATCATGTTCGCTATGGTCTTTATGCTTATTGCCGTCATCGGGCGCAACAAAACCATGATCAAAACCTCCCTCTGGATGATATTCATTATCGCTCTCCTGACTATCCCGGTCTATCTCTCCGGCGGCGCGGCCGAGGAAATGATGGCCGGATGGCCGGACATTTCACCGGAGGCCGTGCATCTTCATTTGGAAGCCGCCGAGCAGGCCTTAATCGCGATTCTTGTGCTGGGTGCGGTTGCCGCCGGAAGTCTCCTGCTCTATCGTGCCCAGAGAAGTTTGTCGGGTATGTTCCTGGCCACCCTGCTCTTATTCACCATCATCACCAGCGTCCTGCTGGCCGGAGCCGCCAACAAAGGGGGCGAAATCCGACATCCGGAAATCCGTCCCGGTGGGACGACCGCAACAGATTTTGAGCAGAATTTACCGCCCGATACTACTACCGATAGCGAGTTATAGAATTAACCCCAACTTCTGGATCTTTCGCGGAATTATCGGCGATCTATATTCAGTTAAGGACGCTGATCCTCTTCGGTGAATCGCTTCGACCCAGGATAGTCATATTTTGCGGTCGTATCCTTGGGGATATTTTCGTATATTGCCATCATGCCGTTGCTCCTGCTTTTCATTTCGTCCTTCTGGGTCGGTTTATCCGGAGCTTTGATGCCCGGGCCTTTGCTGACGGTCAATATCGCCGAGGCGACCAGGCGCGGCTTCTGGACCGGGCCCATTCTCATCGTCGGCCATGCCATTGCCGAGCTGGCGGTGGTTCTGGCCCTCGCTCTCGGTCTCTCGGCTTTGCTGGCTTCAGAAACCGCCATGACTATAATCGGACTTCTCGGAGGCGTCGCCCTGGTCTTCATGGGCTCGGCCATGCTCTACGATATCATGCGCGGCAAAATCAAATTCGATCCCGATCAACCGGGAACGGGCTCCGGCCTGCTGGTCGGCAAGGGGATTACCGCCTCATTGTCCAACCCCTACTGGTTTTTCTGGTGGGCCACGGTCGGTTCGGCGTTTCTATCCGATTCTCTGGTGCACGGCTGGATCGGGCCGGTCGTCTTTTATTTTGGACATATAATGTCGGATCTGGTCTGGTACTCCTTTGTATCATCCATGATCGCTGGCGGGAAGAAATTGCTGACGGGAAAACCGTTTTATATTTTACTGACCATCTGCGCCCTGTTTCTGCTCTTTATCGGATTCAGATTCATGGTCGAAGCGCTTTGAGGTATAGATGAGTTTATGTGAATCAAAATTGCCGATAATCGCCGGATTGATTCTCGCCTTATCGATTTTTATTCCGATGACCGACGTCCTGAAGGCTCATGCCGATGAACCGCCCTCGCCGTTTCCTGAAATAAAGGGCAAATTCGGGTCCGGGGCCCAGGGTTACGAAATGAATGGCGACTTCATCGATTATGGCAGCAAAGTCAGGATCACTTTCAATAATGGCACTCTCTATCGCCGGCCCGGCGGAGGATATGATTATTTCTTCCTTGGCGGCGGCCGCATGGATATCATTGATACTCTGAACCTGGGAATCAACTGGTCGCGTCAGTTCGGGGGTGAGGCGGGCGTCGAATTCGTTTCAGCCTATATCTGCGGCCGAGATTTCGACCGATACCTGATGCTCGATTCGGCCCGATGGCGCGATGCCAAAATACGAAGACCGGCATGGCAGAAATTGCAGTTCATGGTCAGCGCCCCCGATCGCTATTTCTGGATCGACCTGTCCGGCGAACTCGGTCTCTGGCCTCAGGAACGCGAACCTATGCCGCCTCTCTGGGTGAGTATGGAACTGGCCAACGGCAATCAGGTCGTCGCGTCTTTGTCGCCCGAAGTCAGCGAACAGCTCAGTCTGTACTATAATGAAAAACAGGTCGGGCGACCGTATCTGCTGGCGGATTTCGATCTCAGCCCGATTTTGAAATTGTCCCCGATTGAAATCGATTCCACAGTCATTGCCATCGACCTCGAAGAATCGGGGAAGTTCGACGCCGAATGTGAGATTTATTTCGCCCCGGGGACCGATACACGGGGCGTCCGATTCAGCCTGCCCAATCTGTTCACCGTTGACTCCGTATTTGATGCCGTGGGTGCTAAGTTGCCGTATATAAAGGATAAAGAACGAGCCAATTTTTACCTGGGGCCAAGGCCGGAAGTGATCGATAGGCCGGATAATGTGACCGTTTATTATCAGGGCAAATTCCTGAATACCCGTTATGCCGGCGTCGATTTCCCGATCAATATCACGCGCTGGTTTCCGCATTTACAACAGCGCAGCTTGGGCTCGTTCACCGTCCAATACACTCTGCACAAGGATTTAACCCTATTATCAGTCGGCGATAAAGTTAAGGATACGGTGGTTGGCGACCGGCGGACCGTGACTTACAAATCGGGAGACATATCGTATGTCAGTTTCGCCTCCGGTCTGTATGACACCCTCAGCGAGGTGGTCAGGGACATACCAATAACGATGTTCATCCGCCGTCAAAACAATCAGGGGATTTTTAATCGGGCCTTTCCTCAAACCGTGATGGACGATTTGACCGGTTCCTTCCGATCCTTCTATGACTGGTTCGGCCCGCCGCTGACACATTCTCTGGAGATCGTGGATCAGCCTTTATCTACCGGGCAAAGCAGTCCAGGATTGATCCATCTGGCCGGATTTTCATTCGAAACCAATCGCAATCAGGCTCGTTTCCGTTCCCATGAAATGGCCCATCAATGGTGGGGGCATACGGTCATCCCCAAGACTTTCAAAGACATCTGGCTCTCGGAGGGATTGGCCGAAATGTCGGCCGCCTTGTACCTGCTGAATGCCAAACATGACACCACTGAGTATCGGGAATTGACCGCCCACTGGCGGCGGCAGGTGCTCGAAGAGGGAAAAATCGGCGGCTTTTATTCCCGGGGTTACCGTGCTGGCCCGATCCTGATGGGGTCGCGGTTGCTCTTTTCGTTTTCTCCCGGCGATTATATCGCGCTGGTTTATTTCAAGGCGGCCTATATGCTGGAGATGTTGCGTTTCGAAATCGACGGCCCCGAGTATCGCACCGACTTTTTCAGCAATATGCTGGCTGAATTCCGGCGTACTTATTATGCCCGGCAGGCAACGACCATGGACTTTATTCGCGTCGCCGATAATTATATCGGCGACCGGCGGGCCGCAGGGTTTTTCAAACAATGGCTGTTCGATTGGAAGGTCCCCGAATTCGACTGCCACTATGCCATTCGACCAGACACCAAAGGCCGGCCGATGTTAGAAATAAATATCGAGGTTTCCGGGGTCGAGGCCGATTTTGAAACGCCTTACCCGGTGGAAGTAGAATTTGAGAACGGAACGAAAAGACTGTTCAGGATTGACGGTGTCGGTCACCAAAAGGAACATATTCTGGGACCTTTCCCAGAAAAAATCAAAAATGTCCGCTTCGATCCCGACCATATTATCCTCAGTCGCGACACCAAAACGACCAGAATCGGCTAAAACGGTGGCCGACCAATTTAATGCTTGACCGGGGGCTTTTTTAGCATACCATGATGGTTGGACATCAAGGATAGAGATTACACATGAGACACAGCGAATTTGTACATCTTCACAACCACACGCAGTATTCCCTGCTTGACGGCGCCAGCCGAATCGATGATTTGGTAGCGGCCGCCCGGACCATGAATATGCCTGCGCTGGCCATTACCGATCACGGTAACATGTTCGGCGCCATCGAGTTTTACAGGAAAGTCAGCGGCGCCGGGATCAAGCCTATAATTGGCATGGAAGCCTATGTGGCCGGTAAATCGCGGACCGATCATTTCCGTATCGAGGGATATCCAGACGGCGGTTTTCATCTGGTTTTGCTGGTCAAAAACCAGATCGGCTACAAAAACCTGATGAAATTGGCCTCAACCGCCTATCTCGACGGCTTTTACCATCGGCCTCGTATTGACCGCGAGGTTTTGTCCGAGCATCATGAAGGCTTAATCGCTCTGTCGGCCTGCCAGAAAGGGGAAATCCCTTATCGTCTGTCGCGGGGTGAAGTCGAAAAGGCCGAAGAATCCGCGCGGTTTTATTCACAGCTTTTCGGCCAGGATGATTTTTACATCGAAATACAGAATCATAACCTGCCGACCGAGCTGAAACTGATCCCGCAATTAGTCGATTTGGCGAAAAGATTCGATATTCCGTTGGTCTGTACCAACGATTGCCATTATCTGAAGCGCGAAGATTACGAAGCTCATGACGCCTTGCTTTGCATCCAGACCGGGAAGCTGGTCACCGACACCGACCGGATGAAATATAATACCGACCAGATATATTTCAAGTCCCCCGAAGAAATGCAGGAAGTTTTCGCCGATTATCCCGAGGCGATTGAAAATACCATCAAAATCGCCGAACGGTGCAACCTCGAAATCAAGCTCGGCGAGTTTTTATTGCCGGCTTTTCCTATCCCGGTCGAAGACAAGACGCCGGACCAGTATCTCGAGGACCTGAGCCGGGAAGGTCTGAAAAAGCTCTACCCGGAAATCACGCTGGAACTCGAGGAACGCCTCAGTTATGAACTGAGTGTCATCAAGCATATGGGCTGGGCTGGTTATTTTCTTATTACCAAGGATTTTATCGACTACGCACGCGACAACGATATCCCCGTCGGCCCCGGACGAGGTTCGGCGGCCGGATCGCTGGTGTCCTACAGCCTCGGCATTACCACCGTCGATCCCATCAAGTATGAACTCCTGTTCGAACGTTTTCTCAATCCCGAACGGATCTCTATGCCGGATATCGATATCGATTTCGGCGACCGGAAACGGGATCAGATCATCGACTACGTCATCAAGAAATACACCGAACCAAACGTGACCCAGATCATCACATTCGGAACGATGGCGGCGCGCGGGGTCGTGCGTGACGTCGGCCGGGTTCTGGCCATGCCGTATTCCGAGGTTGACCGGATCGCCAAATTGATTCCCGCCGCACCCGATATGACACTGACCAAGGCGATCAAGCAGGTTCCCGACCTGAAACAGTTGATCGAATCCGATGTGCGCGTCGCAAAATTGATACAATTGTCACGGACCCTCGAGGGATTGACCCGGCACGCTTCGACCCATGCGGCCGGAGTTGTCATCGCCCCCGCTGACCTGACCGACTACGTGCCTCTTTTCAAAGGGCCCAAAGGCGAAAAAACGACGCAGTACGATATGAAATGCGTCGAACAAGTCGGCCTGCTCAAAATGGATTTTCTCGGCCTGCGGACCCTGACCGTTCTCGATGATGCCGTAAAAATGATCGAGGCCGACCGCGGCGTTAAGGTCGATCTGGAAAAAATCGATCTCGAAGAAGAGGCGGTTTATAAATTATTCGGCGCCGGAAGAACTATCGGCATTTTCCAGTTTGAATCGGGCGGGATGCGCGATTATCTCTGCAAGCTAAAGCCAACCGTCCTGACCGATCTGGTAGCCATGAACGCGCTTTATCGTCCGGGTCCGCTCGATTCGGGCATGATCGATATCTACATCAATCGCAAGCACGGCCGGGAAAAGGTCAGCTATGACCACCCCATACTTGAAAAAATTCTGGAAGATACTTATGGTGTCATCGTGTTTCAGGAACAGGTCCTCAAAATTGCCAACAAGATGAGCGGTTACAGCCTCGGGCAGGCCGATCTCCTGCGCAAGGCGATGGGGAAGAAGAACCCGGAAATCATGCGCGCCCAGAAACAAAAATTTGTCGAAGGAGCGGTCAAGAATAAAGTCGGACAGAAAGTGGCCGAAAGGATTTTCGA
>CAZGAV010000006.1:0-4241 GCA_964523575.1 uncultured Ignavibacteriales bacterium | reverse complement strand
CTCATGGCCATCAAAAACGTCGGTTCCGGACCGGTCGGTCACATTATCAAGGCCCGCGAGGAAGGCGGGCGATTCGAATCGCTGGCCGATTTCGTTTCCCGGGTCGATTTACATGCCCTAAATAAACGGGCTCTGGAATCGATGATAGCCGCCGGAGCGTTCGACTCGGTTCACCCTAATCGGCGGGCCATGAATGAGGTTCTGGAGTCGATGATAGCTTTCGGTCATACCATTCAGGAGACCTCCCACACCGTCGATATGTTCGGAGGCGGCACCGAAGATATGACCCGCAAGGCGCCGGAATTACCGGCCGTCGAGGACTGGGCGGTGTCCGTCAAGCTCAACAACGAAAAGGAGATGCTTGGCTTCTACGTCTCCGGCCATCCGCTGGCCCGTTATCGCCGGGAACTGAAGCAATTCGCGGGAATTTCGACCGGGAAAATCGAATCGATCGATGATGGACGAGAGGTCCGCGTCGGCGGCATTATCCAGGCAATAAAAATCATGCTCGATAAACGGGGCAACCAGATGGCCTTCGTGACCATCGAGGACTTCGCCGGGAGCCTGGAACTTATCGTCTTTTCGGACTGTTATGAAAAGGCGAAGAGTTTTTTGAGAGTCGATGGCATAATCATGGCCTCGGGGCGGGTTTCCACCCGCGAAGGCCAGGCCGCCAAGTTGATCGCCTCCAATCTCCTGCCTTTGGATCGACTCAGTGAATATGTCAACTGCCGGCTGGTGTTGAATGTCAACAAGGCCGATTATGGCCGGATTTCAGAATGGTGGAACGTGCTGGAGGCCAACCGGGGAGATAAGGAAATAATCGTTTTGGCCCGGAACAACGGCGAAGAAATACAGATCCGACCAAAGCATTTGCGGGTTCGGCTCGACAGTCAGGTGATCGATTCGCTCAAGGAAATGCTCGGCGAATCGCGTGTTTACCTGGCCCCGGCGGGCAACGGTTCCTGATGAAAAGGCTTGATTTTTCGCGATTTTTTCGTAAACTATTAACGTTTTGATACATATAAACACTTAAATAGACGATACACTAAGTCGGCATTTGTGACTGGAGTGATATGAGAACACGCTTTGGCTCGCTGGTGATCCTTTCCATTTTTCTCCTGTTCGGCATGGGCTGGTCGGATTCATCGCCCTCCAAAAATGAAAAGAAGGACGAAAACAGTTCGGTCCAGAAAGCGCCTGCCGTTCCGACTGAAATAAAATGGCATAAATACGACGAAGGTCTTGATCTGGCCAAGAAACAAGGCAAAAAAGTTTTTGTCGAGTTTACCGCTAAATGGTGCGGATGGTGCAAGAAAATGCACGCCACCACCTTCGTCGAGCCGGATATTATCAAAAAGATGGATGATAATTATATCGCGGTCAGTGTTGACGGCGATTCCCGAGATTCGCTCAATATTGATGGCTGGATTACTTCGGAACGGGCTTTGGCGCGGGAATACAAAGTCACCAGTTACCCGACCTATTGGTTCCTGACTTCCGAGGCCGAACCGATTGCGCCAGTCAAGGGATATCGGGATAAAGATTCCATGGGCGATATCCTCGATTATCTCAAGGACGATACCTACAAGACCACCAGCTTCAGCGATTTTATCGAGGCGCGCAAGAAGAAATAAAGACCGAGAACGGATTTTCCATGGAAGGTGGCCGATAAGAAACGGATGATATGAAGACTTTTATTTATTCCATATTGGTTTTGATGATCCTTGCGCTGGTGCCATACCATGTCGGGTGCGGCGGAAACGATAATTCGCAGAAAAAGCCGGCCACGACGCTGGAAACTCAGAAGGATACCCCTGAAAGGTTTGTCCTCCGGAGTGTTTACGACAAGAAATATTCCTGGTCGGATTTTCTCGGCAAGCCTTTCATGATCAATTTTTGGGCGACCTGGTGCGGCCCCTGCCGGGTCGAAATGCCGGCCATGCTCAAACTCTATAACGAATACCAGCCCAAGGGGCTCGAAATTGTCGGAATTTCACTCGACGATGAACGGACCAAAGAGCAGGTGGCGCCTTTCGTCGACCGTTATAATATCCCCTGGGTCGTGCTCTACGGCGATCTGGCCGTTTCGGATGAATTCAAACTCGGCCCCAGCATTCCGGTCACGCTGTTTTTTGACGCCCAGGGTCATGAAACTGCCCGTCTCGTCGGCGCCCAGCCCGAAGCCGCCTTCCGCCAGGAACTCGAAAAGCTGTTCCCGGATAATCCTAAGTCTTAGGTCTGCAACGGAATCAAGATTTCAGAACCGGTCTTATGGGCCGGTTTTTCTTTGGGGGCGATTATCGCATCAGGCCGATTGCCGGGGGAGATGAAAATATTTTCGAATCATCCAATACAGAATCGCCAGTCCCGCGATAAAAGTTATCAGGAACATGGCGAAAACCGACCATTGCGGATTGATTGGCAGATGAGCCGGATCGAAACGACTTTCGAGGTATATCAAGCGCAGGGAATGTCGGGCGATAACCATACAGAAAATTCCGGCAAAGACAAGGACCACCGAAGTCCAGATTTTTAATTGCGGATGTTCGTCCTTCACGGACTGGAAATTCAGAATCAGCGCCACGATATTCAGGACGATAGCCCCGATCACGGCATGAAGTCCCGGCGATTTCAGGAAAGCCAGAATCAATTTGCTGTCAAGGGTGAACAAATAGACGAGACCCAGAAGAGTCGCCAGAATCACTCCATGCATGAAAACGCGCGAACCGAATTTCTGGATTTCGCGGTCGCCGTGGAAATCATGGTGATAAACCGCCAATAGCTGGATAAACATCCCGCCCACCGCCATAGCGCCGGCCAGGATATGCAACCAACGCGAAAGGACTTCCCAGGTATCGGGGACAAAGGTAAAGCCGCCTTCGTAGATGGCGTACAGTCCGGGCAGGAGGTCGGGTTTTTCCGTCAGGTCCGAAACCAGAGTCAGGGTATATGAAATATAAACAAAACCGATGCCCGCCAGCCCGAGAAGTATAAGCCGCGTTGAAACCGGCAGTTTTTTCTTCATCGCCACCAGATAGAGTAAATAATAGACGACCAGCACCACCGGGATAATCAACAACCAGTTCCAACCAGAAATAATCGTCGCTGAATAGAAAAACCGCCCATACACGACCTGAACAAACAACAAAGGCGCAATGCCAAGCGTGATAGTCGCGGCCATGACCGTCGGAAAAATCTTGGTGAAGGCCGGCAGAAGACGCCCAAAGGCCGGACTGGCCTTGAAAATCAGCAAAATCAAGAGGCCGCCGAACAAAATATTCATGGCCGTGAGATGAAGAGCAAAAGTCAACCAGTGAAGGATCGTGAACAGCCAGTAGGGACCGGGCATCGCCATCGAAGGTCCGGCTACCGCCGCTATCGGGGTCATTATCAAGGCGCTCATGGTCTGGCCCCCGTCAGGTAAATAATCAATAACCGTTTTTCTTCGTCCGTTCCGGTAAAGGGCGGCATCTGGTCGGTAAATTCCGGAAGCATCATGATGGCGTCATCGGCGTCGGCCGAATCCAGTCCGGCGAATGCCTGCCCGATGGGGCGATATTCGTCCATCGTATGACATCCGCTACATCGCCTTTTATAGACAATTTCGGATTTATCGGATTCGGACATATCCGGATGTAAAGTCAGGGGATCGGGCGCGGCAACGGTCGTCAAAAAATCGGCCAGTTCCCGGGCATCGTCGTCATTCCCGGGGAAAGGCGGCATCGGCGGCCTGAAATACTGCAATCGAGGGATAATATTGATCAGCCAGGACCGGTCCAGACCGGCCAGTCTATCGGACAGCGATAAATAACCTGATACGGTATGGCAGGATCGGCACCCGGCCAGATACAAATCATGACCCCGGTTACCGGTCGTGTATGTCAACGGCAAAGGCCGTTCAGCCGGAAGGGTGGCGGCTTGCGAGGCCAACAAGTTGTTGCTGTACAAAAAATCATGAATAATATAAGGACGGCGCGCCGCCTCACGGGCCCATTCGAATCCACCCAGGGACAGCAGACCAAGCAAAAGCAGAATCATGGCCGAAATATACCCGGCCTGGCGCGGAAAGGCGACTGAGCCCAGAAGCGTCAGGAGAAAGAGTAATGCGGCGCAGAAAAGCATGACATGTAATGCCGTCAAAGCAATTGAACCGGGCATGATGGCGGTTTTGACCGCCTCCGGCAAGACCCCGTAATACCACCACCCAAACGGTACAGCGGCAATCATAGCACCCAGCA
>CAZGAV010000005.1:0-104241 GCA_964523575.1 uncultured Ignavibacteriales bacterium | reverse complement strand
GGGCGCCTCACCGGCGCGATTCGCCGATATCCAGGTAGGGGGTGAATCATGAGTGAAGATTCCCGCATGGTGAAAGGGGTTAAGGCCATTGTCAAAGCCTATGAACGAGAGCATGTGATGGGCGTACTGGAGAAGGCTCTCAAATTATCCGGAGCCGACCAGACCGAAGCGGTGCTGATGGGCGAGCAAACCTGGCTGACGCGGTTCACCGAATCGGTTATTAATCAGAATATCGCCCGCGAAGAATCGACGCTGGTTGTGACGGCCGTCAACGATAAGAAGATCGGCGTTATTTCGACCAATGATCTCAGCGACGAAGGCATCGAAAAGGCGGTCAAGTCGGCTAATGAAATCAGTCTTCTTCAGCCGCCGGACGAGCGATTCGTTTCTTTTCCCAATACCACAACTGCCCCGGAACTAAAAAAATCGACCAGCGCCGAACCCGATGTCGATTATACACCGGGTCGGATGTCCGACGTCGTCGCGGCGGTCGCGCAGATGGCCGGGAAGAATAACCTTTCCGCCTCGGGCGCTTTCCGCCATGACATCAATACCGTGGCTGTCGCCAATTCCCTCGGCGTCCGGCAGTTTGGACGAAGCGGGAAAGGTGAGCTGTCGTTGACCATCGTCGGAGCGCAGGAACAGCAATCCGGTTTTGCCGTCGGCTATAACCCCGATCCGGCCAAAATTGATTACCATGCCGTGGCGCAGAATGCCATCGACAAGGCGATCAAAAATGTCGATCCGGTGACTCTGCCGGATGGGCAATACACGGTTATCCTCGAACCGGCGGCGGTCGGACAACTACTGCTCTTCCTCGGCTTCCTCGGTTTCGGGGGACGAACCCTGATGCAGAGACGGTCGTTTTTATCGGGCAAAACCGGCGAGATTATCACCGGTGAAAATATTACCATCACCGATGAGCCGAATAATCCGCTGTTCGGCGGGTTGCTGTTCGATTACGAGGGCGTGCCGAAGAAGATGATCACGCCGATCGATCACGGCAGGGCGGGCGAGGGCGCTTTCGACAGCTACTACGCCAATATCATGGGGGTGCCGCCGACCGGCCATGCCGTGGAACCGAATAATTCCTACGGACCGTACCCCAAGAATCTGGCGATTGCGCCCGGCGATAAGACGAGGGAGGAGATGATCGCTTCGACGGAGCGGGGAGTTTTGATTACCCATTTCTGGTATATAAATTTTCTCAATCCGATGCGGACGATGATCACGGGAACCACTTTCGACGGCACTTTTCTGATCGAGAACGGGAAGGTCGGCCCGGCTGTCAAGAACATGCGCACCAATCAATCGATTCTCGAGGCTTTTTCCAGGGTGACCATGATATCCAAAAATCGGATAGTCTATCCGCAATATTCTTCATTGTTGCTGGTGCCTGCGATGAAGATCGACGATTTCAATCTGGTGCAGGAAACGCAGGAGGAATGGGAGGGCAAATGCTGAATCGGCGGGAATTTATCAAGCTGTCCACGGTTTTGGCGGCCGGAGCGGTGATGACGCTGTCAGCGGCCGGGGAAGTTCTGGCTTGGAACGAAGAAACTCCGGCGGAACGACCGATTTACCGGATGCACGGCCATAGCCGATCGGGATGTGCCTATCGACCGGAACTGGCTGACCTCTGGGCCGGCGGCGGCGCAGAACTGCCCGAGATGCTTTGATGGGCAATGTCAACCTTAACAAATTGATCGCCGAGGCCGGAGCCCGCCTGCAGGCGGTGGGTATCGAGGCCGGCCCGGTCGAGGCCGAACTTATTCTCTGCGATCTGCTGGATTTTGACCGTTTGCATCTTTATCTGCACGGTCCGTCGATGATTGACAAAGATCTGCTGGATCAATTCGACCGCATCATTGAAAGACGCCTCACCCGTTATCCCCTTCAGTATATTCTGGGCAGCGCCTGGTTTTATGGCCGTAAATTCGTGGTCAACGAGGATGTCATGGTGCCCTGTCCCGAGACCGAACTTCTTCTGGAATCGGCTCTTCGGGCCGTCCGGTTTTGCCGTTCCGATCCGGTGCGACTGCTGGATATCGGCGTCGGTTCCGGGGTCGTCGCCATCTCGGCCAAGCTGGAAAATGAAGCGCTGGATGTCACGGCCGTGGATATTTCCGAAGCGGCCCTGAATGTCGCCCGCGTCAATGCCGAAAGGCTGGAGGTGGACGGCGATATTCGGTTTGTCAAATCGGACCTTTTTGAGGCGCTTGATGCCGGAGAAAAATTCGACATCATCACTTCCAATCCGCCATATATCTCGGAGCCCGAGTATGAAACAGTTGAACCGGAGGTGAAGGCCGATCCCCAACTGGCCCTTCTGGGCGGTTCCCGGGGTCTGGATGTGATCAATCGCCTGCTGGACAGCGCGCCGGAATACCTGGCTCGTCCCGGGTATCTGATGTTCGAAATCGGATATGATCAGTCGCAGGCGATATTCGACCGCGTCAAAAATGACGGCCATTATGATGAATTTTCATTGATCAAGGATTTGAGCGATATCGACCGGATTGTCATCT
This sequence comes from uncultured Ignavibacteriales bacterium, assembly GCA_964523575.1. Taxonomy (GTDB): domain Bacteria; phylum Zixibacteria; class MSB-5A5; order GN15; family JAAZOE01; genus DAOUTW01. The sequence continues at coordinate 101,713 of CAZGAV010000005.1, read as the reverse complement.
GCAAAACCGCTTGACGGTGAAATCCGGTTCCAAATAGTTATTGCATCTCGATCGTGTCGATCAGTTCCACCTGCCAGCCGCTGTTGATCCAGACGCCGTAGATGGTCACCGGCAAATTCCAGCCTTTGATGATCTGCATCGCTTTCCTGATATCTTCGATATGCTGTTCTTTGGAGACAGGATGGCCGGCGCAATCGTCGTGGCCGGTAATGACGACGTGCCGGGAGCCGTGTTTCTCGACCGAGATTCTGACTTTTTCGATGATGCGGTCTAGCGCCTCGGGGGCGCACGAGGTGACAACCTTGTCCGCGCCCGGTTCGGTGACCATGTCGACATAATCGACGCCGAAATTATCCTTCATCCAGTCGATCATCGGCAGTTGGACGCGGCCGTCCATACAATTGATCGCCGTTCCGAATTTTCCCTGGGCCATTTATATGGGCTCCTTATAATTTCGCCCTATCGTTCTTCACCGGTAATTTAGAGTCTGGGGCGCCTTGTTCAAGTTTTTTATTTTCGCTTTCGGTTTCAATTCTGTCGTCGTTCGCCATGTAATACAGCACAGCCAACCTCTCACCGGAATACCATTAATCAACAGCGTCAGAGCGGCTGATACATCCTTTTCATTCGCTCATAAAATCCCATTTTGCGCCAGAAAGATTGCGCGACTTTATTGGATGACACCGCGCCCAGTTCCATGTGTTTCACGCCTTTTTTCCTGAACCAGTCCACAACGACGGCATACATGAGTTTCCCCAATCCTTGCCGGCGGTAGGCGGGATCGGTGTACATGTCGCCGATATAACCGTAATGGGTGTGATGGATAACCGGGGGGTATTTGGAAATTTCCACATAGGCATAACCGACCACCTTATCACCGTCCATAGCCACAAAAAGCTGTTTGCTGCGTTGGCCGAATGAGTTAAGGATCATTTTTTCATAGGCGAGATGGCCCCGCGGCCGGCGCGTATAAAAGGGATCGGTGGCGGCGTGGAAATCCATGAAATCCTTCCACAATTCCAGCACGGCCGGCACATGTTGCCTTTTGGCTTTGATGATTTTGATATCGCCCATATTCCCTCACTGGCCTGATTGCGAGAAGCGCCTTTGGCGTCAATTATAATCATCGGAAGCGGGTTGTCAAGGAGGCAATGGAAATCGGTCATGAGTATCGTGCCCCAAAGGGAAGGCTTCCGCTCCAGGGAATGAGAACTTTCTGCAAGTGAGTCATTTCGGGAAAATATTGACAAAATACTCAATAATTATTATAGTAATAATGAGACGTCAGTCTTTTCGGGAGGTGCCTCATGCTTAAGGTTTTATCGTTAGCGGGAGTTCTTGCCCTTTTTCTCTGGGCTATGGTTCCCGCGGCAGAGCCATCCGGCGGTCGCAGTCAGGAATTAATCACGAGAGCGCCCGGGATTCATCCTCTTGATGATTATGCCTCTGTTCCGATTCCACCTTCGGCCAAGAGCGACTGCGATTTCTTATACTACGCGGGCCAGGCGGCCTATTATTACTTTATGGCTTCCGGTAATCCGGAACTGGAATTCTATGATTTCTATAACATGCGTTTCACTGTCGATATCCCGCCCGGAACGGGATACAATCCCTATTGCTCCCTGATCACGGCCTGGATTGCCGTTTACCCGGAGGCTTTTATCGGGGAACCGGACCTCGATGTCATTGTCTGGGACGATCTCGACGGCTATCCGAACAACGAACTGGCCCGGGTTACAATCCCCTTTCAGGACCTGCCGACCACGCTGGCCTATGTCGCCGCCGATTTAACCCCCTTCAATCTTACTTTTTGGTGGGGTGATGAATTCCATATCGGTCTTACCACCGGCAGTTCCACGCCGAATGCGGCTGTGAATGTGATCTGCGACGACGGCACGTCGGGCACCGGCCGGCATTCATTCTGGGCTGGTCAATGGGTCGAATATTCGCCCGATGTCAATTTTTTCATCGGCGCCGACGTGTGTTATGTCGCCGAGGTCCCCGATTCGGACAATGACGGGGTCGGTAACGATATTGATAATTGCCGCCACATCTATAATCCGGATCAGGTGGATATCGATGGCGACGGTATCGGCGAAGCCTGCGATTATATGTGCGGCGACGCCAGCGGCGACAGCGTCTGCAATATCGCCGACGGTGTTTACCTGCTGAATTATGTCTTTAAGGAGGGTCCGGCGCCCGTGCCGGAGGAAGCGGCCGACGCCAACGGCGACGGTTCCATCAATATCGGCGACGCCGTGTGCATCATTAATTATATTTTCCGGGAAGGCCCGTCCCCATACTGCCCGCCCTATGTTACCATGAGTGACGATTTCCAGTTTTGCAAAAATTTCGAAAAGGGCCTTGATTCGGACAGCCTCTCGCGTGATCTGGATTGTATATTCTGGGAATACGACGGCCAGTCGAAGCTGGAAATTCATCATAAGAATGCCGCTTTTAACTGCTGTCCTATGGAGGAGTACGCCGAACTGGCTGATTTCTCCGACGGGACGCTGATTATTTCCGAAAATGAAATCCTCGATAACGGCGGGTGCTATTGTCTGTGCCTTTTCGATCTCGATTATACCATTGCCCGACTTCGTCCCGGCGCTTACACTATTCGCATCCTCGGGATGTATCTGTCGGGGCAGGAACCGCTGGAATTTGATATCGTATTGACTGAAACCCCTTCGACCGGAAGCTATTGCGTGACACGGACACGTTATCCCTGGCTGGAGTTATAGAATAAAAAATGGGCCGGCATTCGTGCGATGGCTACTCGACCGCGCAAACCGCGACCGGGTGAGACTAAGGGATTATCGCGCATAATAATTATCCGCCCGGGCAGATGGTCACGAGCGGGCCGTCTTTGAAGATATAGTTGATATAGTAAACGACGTCGCTGACGTCGACGGCGTCATCGCAATTGACATCGGCGATGGCGTCGAGCAGCGGCGCCGGACCTTCGCGGTACAGATAATTGATCAAGAAAACCGGATCGCTGACATCGACGCTTCCGTCGAAATTGATGTCACCCATCATAAAACCGTTTATCGCAATTTCGCCGCCGGCGGTAAAAGGCGTTTCGTCCCCGAACAGGCCGGTTACGCGATAAAAAGGCCGGGTCGAGCCCCAGACCGCGCCGTAATCTCGAATGAACCGGTAAAAGTCGAACTCCATCCTGATCTCATCGCCGGGAATCTCCGGAACCTCATCGGCGACAGTGATTGATATTGGCCGCAAGCTGTCATTGATCAGAATGGAGAGAGGATCGATGTCGCCTACCGGATAGCCATTATCGAAATCACCGAAATAGAGCACACCTATCAGGGAATCGGGGCCATAGGCGTCGGCCGCGTCGGCAATGGCCGGTATTATCAACGATCTGGCGTTATAGGTGCGGTTGAAGAAAATCGATATATTATCAGAAGCATTGCTGACGACGGCAACGTCATCATCATGGTCGCCGTCAAAGTCACCGACGCAGATATCCGTGGGTCCAAGGTTGGGGGTGGCATATTTCCCCTCAGTGCCAAAATGTCCCTGACCGTCGTTGGTCAAAACCAGCAGGACATGCTCGACAAAATCCCCTGCAACCAAATCATAGTCTCCATCTCGATCAAAATCGGAGGCGGCTATGGAATTAGGCCACTGGCTGGCCGAGAAAACCACCGCGTCGGCCAAAAGGCCGCCGCCCTCATTAAACCAAACCGGGATTCGATTATCCGAGTTGGCTCCGGCCACATCAGGATCACCGTCGCCATCGAAATCGGCGATGCAGGCGTCGCTCAGATAGCCGGTGATTCCATAATCTCCATACGGTTCCAAGTTGGCATGACCATCATTTCTAAAAATCCGAAGACGGGACGTGACGAGAATGACGTCCTGATCGCCGTCGCCGTCCATATCGGCGGTGTAGATCTTGCGCATGTCGTCATTTATTACAATATGATCATACTGGATGAAACTTCCGTCACCAAGACACAGCTCAATATAGAAATCACCCGAAAGTCCGTTGCCGACAATCAGATCATCCGATCCGTCACCATTGAGATCGGCGGCCGCGATGGCTGTCAATTGTGAACCGGCCCAGAACATGGACGGCGGATGAAAACCACTCCCGGCGTCATTGAACATGACCGAGACAACTGTCGTCCAGGTGCTGATGGCGGCCAGGTCGGGGAAAATTTGTGTCTTATCGACGGGGGAGTCGAAATGTCCCACACATAGCGCCCGGGGCCCATCCCCCACGATGTAATTGGCCGCCATCTCAAACTGACCCTCGCCATCGTTGTGGAATATGGTCAGGCTGTCGTCGTCACCGATGACGGAACCGAAATTGACCACCGCCAGGTCCGAATCGCCGTCATGATCGAAGTCGGCTGTCACAACATCCCGCGGACTGTCGCCGGTAGCGTAATCGACGCGGCTGTTGAACAGATCATTATAGGCGTTGGCCTCGACCGCCGCCAATACGAGGCAGATTGTCAGCGAAAGCAATAAATGGTCAAGAAACGGCCTCATGCTAATCCCTTTCCGGAGGGGCAAGACTGGTGCGGAAGAAAATTCCACTCGGTAATTTTTGATATATCCGTTATTAGTATAACACGATTCCCAACGGATACAAACGATTTTTGAGAAGCGGGGGAGAGGGCCGGCCGATCAAAATTAATTTCCGACAGGCAGGCGTCAAGGTTTCGGTTTACTGCGAAAAAATTAATTCGATACGCCGGTTAAGAGCCCGGCCTTCGGCGGTTTGATTGGATGCGACGAAATTGGTTTCGCCTTTGCCGACGACTGTCAGGCGCGATTTGGCGATACCTTCCGAAACCATCCAGTCACGCATCCGATTGGCCCGTTTTTCCGAAAGGCTCTGGTTGGCCTCGGCCGAACCGACATTGTCGGTATAGCCGTAAATGCCGACTTTGACATCAGTCAGAATCTTCAATTTTCTTATCAGCGGCTGGAGGCGGTCCCGGGTGCGCATATCGATTTCGAACGACCCCGGCGGATAATCGATATTGATGCGCATGGTATCGTTGAGGAAGGCAATATCGATACAGCCCCGGTCGTCGACCTCGATGCCGGCCGGCGTATGAGGGCAATCGTCGCGGCCGTCATAAACGCCGTCACCATCGGTATCAAGCGGGCAACCGAGATCATTGACCGCCACACCGGGCGGGCTGAAGCGACAGGTATCGCGATAATCGGGGACGCCGTCAAAATCGGCATCAATCGGGCAACCGAAAATATCGACATAACCGGCCGCCGCCCGCGGCGTCTGCGGGCAATCGTCCAGCCCATCGGGCACGCCGTCGCCATCGGAATCGAATGAACACCCGGTTTCATCGACAACCGCGCCGGCCGGCGTGCCGGGGCATTTATCATCCCGATCTATAACGCCGTCGCCGTCGGAATCGCCCTCGCCCGACCCGGATCGGTCGGTTTCCTTTTTCTGCGACCAGGCCGGATTGGAAGGCCAGTTTTCATCGGAGGGTCGGCGTTCGTTTCCACCGCCGAATAAATAGACTAACGAAAGGCCTGCCCGCATCGTCAATCGGCCCCGGGAATCGTCAACCGAGTCGCTGAAAGATGTTCCCACGCCGGTCAGGTAGTCGAAAGACGTTTTCAAACCGATCACCCACCTGCGGGAGGCGGTGATTTCCAGACCTGCCGAACCCGACAAATACATCTCGGCGGCGCTGAAATCGGTGCGACTGCCTTTGGGGCCGACCGTCTGCACCACGGTATCGCCGGCGGGATCGGTGAACTTCCAGATCATATACCCCAGCCCGGCTCCGATCATCGGCCGGTACCGGCCGGTTTCAAGGAGATAGAAATCATAATCAAAACCGGCCCGAATCGATTTGAAGGTCAGCGTCGCCCGGTCCTTTTTGGAGAAGAATCCGAAATGTCCCGAAGCCGTGCTGTCGCTGTAATTCTGCTGAAACAACAGGCTGAAAGACAAGGTTGACCGGCGGCCGTTGATCCCGGCCGCAATTCCCCAACTATGATTAAAGGTATAATACGGTTTTTGGGCCGCCCTGAGATTGCCCAGACCATAATTAATTCCGAATCGATAGCGATAGGCATCATCGGCGCTCAGGGCCGATGATAGCCACAAAATCGAGAATAATAAAATGGCGACATATTTTCGCATCGTTTTATTTAGAACAATTGAGCCGGGGAAATCAATTAAAATATCGAGCCGATCAGGATCGGTCGGAAAACATTATATAATTAGCCGCACCGTAAAGCGGCAGACGGGTATCGGTGACAACCTGGATCGGGAATTTTTCCAGAAGGCGTTGATGGACGCCTTTATCGGCCAGCACGGTTGCGAATCTTTTTCGATCCATAAGCGGTAGCAGATAGGGCACGATTCCCCCGCCGAGATAAATGCCTCCAGAGGCCATGGCGTTCAAAGCCATATTCCCGGATTCGGCCGCCAGGATATCGAAGAAAAGTGAAATCGTTTCCAGCGCCAGTGGTTCGGCTTTTTCGATGGCTCGCCGGGCGATGAGCGGCCCGGGAGCGTCGGTTCGGCCCGGTTTTAATTCATCGTCAATTTCCTGACCGTTTTCGGAGGCGAGAAAGCGGTAGATATTATAAATACCGGGACCGGAGAGAACGCTTTCGATGGATACCCGTGACAGGTTCCGCCTCATAAACGACCACAACCTGAAAGTCATTCCGTCGAAGGGAGCGAAATCGGCGTGACCTCCTTCGGAAGGCAGAGGCACGAAACGATCGGCCATGTCATGGATGATCGACTCGCCCAGGCCGGTGCCGGGCGAAACCAGCACCCTGTTGCCGGATTTAGCGCCGTCGCCGTTATGAATAGTTTCGAGACCCGAATCCGGAAGAACTTCGAGACCGTAACCGGCGGCGGTCAGATCGTTGATCAAGACTACTCTCTCGATACTCTCGCGACGCTTCAACGATTCGGCGTCGATTTCCATATTGATGTTCGTCAATGAACAGCGGTTATCCATCACCGGGCCGGCGACGGCCGCGCATAAGGACGTCGGCAAAACCTCGGGAAATTCAGCCAAATAGGTATCAATTACCGATTCGAGGGAGGCATATTGGTGGCTGAGATACAGTTTTATCGACGATAAAACAATCCGCCTGTCCTGCCATGTGGCTACGGCCAGGATAGATTTGGTGCCGCCGATATCCGCCGTCAAAAACATAATTGTCCCTTATCGAAAGGAATATACGAAACGGAAGGATTGAAAAAAAGTCGATTCGGGAAGCGGAAAGAAATAATTCAGTTATGATGATGCGGCAGAAATCTCGCGGATTCGTGGTCGATTCGACCGCGAAAGGCGTTTCTCCGGTTGTGTCCCTAAAGCGATTCGATCAGTTTCACAAGACTGTCGAGACCTTTTTCGGGATTCATGCGGAGGTTGATATTGATCACCGGCCGCTTTCGTTTATGAATAGCTTTGATATCCCCCTGTGCCTGAGCTTTTATCAGACGCCCGAAGCTGATATTTTGTCCCGGGATATCGTAGTCGGTGTCATATTCCCGTTCCATGACGACGAAATGCCCCTCCTGAGTGCCACCTTTGAACAACTGTCCGGTGGAATGCAGGAATCTGGGACCATAACCGCGCAATGTGATAATATTGTATTTTTGCTCGACCAGCCGGCGCAGGGCGGCCAGATGTTTTTCGACGCTCGCATTTCGTTCGCAGTAGCATAAAAACGCCAGGTAATCGCGGTGAACGACTTCCGATAAAAAGCCGCGCCAGACCTCTTCGGCGGTGGCATTGCGCCGGCGCTCAAGACCCTTTATCCCGGCGGCCGCAATAATATCGATCTCCCCGAATTCAGCCAGGGGCGTAATGACGACAGGCTTGCGCGGCCCCCGTCGGGCATGCAGGATGATCGCCGTGTTTTTTTTGCTTTCGGCCACATTCGGCTCATCGAAGGGGTTGACGCCGAGAATTGTGGCCGATACAGCCGTGGCCATTTCCCATTTGACCATTTCGCCGCCGATGCCGAAAGGATCCTCCAACTCAATGCTCACCGAGGGATGATTTTTATCATTACTCATGTCGAGACGTTCGCCCCTGGCCCGGTAATAGACATCGATGATATCATCGGTTTTTGCGCCGTCTTCGATATTACCCTCGATCGGGACAATCCCTTTCATTTCCTTGCCGGTCGATTCGGCCACGAGCTGTTCGATCCAGGCGATAAACGGGGCCAGCGCCGGCGTCGTCCGGAACCGCAGTTTGTCGATGCCGTTGACCGCTCCGGTTCCCATCAGCGTCCCCAGCCTGAGAGCGTCACAGCCATTGCCGTTCTCCCTCATGTGACTCAATTGCGCGTTGGCATAACTCAACAGGGCGCCCAGATCCAGTTGAGTGAAGGCGCCGGGGACCAGCCCGAAATACGACAGAGCCGAATAACGGCCGCCGATATCGGAACGATTGAGAAAAAGTTCCCGAAATCGATTGCGCCGGGCCATGCGTTGCAGATCGGAACCGTCATCGGTGATGGCGGCGAAGTGCTGTCCGGCCTTGAGGGGGCGCAGATTCTTGACCAGCTTGAAGAAATATCGGAACTGCGACAAGGTTTCGATCGTGCCGCCCGATTTGGACGAAACGATAAAGAACGCCTTGGTGAAATCGGTGGATTTTATGATCGGTTCCAGCTGGCTTGGAGCCGTGGTGTCGATTATGGTATAGCTTTTGAGCCAGCTTTTCTTGCCGAATATATCTCCGAAGACCTCCGGGCAAAGCGATGAGCCTCCCATGCCGAGGACGAACAAATGACGGTAGCCGTCCTGCCGCACTGCCCGCACCAGTTTCTCCATGCGTTCGATTTCGGCCGGCATCTCGTCGATGACGTCGATCCAGCCCAGCCGGTTGAGGATGATTTTCTGATGGATACGCTGTTTCTTCCGAAAGACTGCCGGGTTTCTGGCGATAATCTGATCGATGATTTTATTTTTTTGAGCGCGCTCAATCTGAGCGGCATATGCCTTTTCCAGTATCCCCGTATGAATTTGTTGTCTGGCGAGTAATGTCATCGTATTCCCCCTTATCGTTATTCCTCAGACTCGTATAAAATCTGTACTTCAATCGCCATTGTCAAGAAAATAACCATAGTTGAATTTCACATTTTTTATCCGTCCGGCAAATCTCTAACCGTAACAAGCTAGGCAAATGAATCTATGATAATCACCGAACTCATTGCCAAAACCTGCGTTGCCGGGCTTTGGTTGCCAAATGATCGGCCACGATCGCCTCATGGCGCGGTGATTCGTTTGCAATAAAGCTCAGGCACAAGCATATATTAAGCGCCATAGATAATATTGTCTATCATTATTTCTGTTGCTATGTTATACGCGGAAAAGGCGCGCGAGAATTAATTTCTCGGATGAGGATGGGGGCGTGGATGTCTATAATTCAGCGGCTTTGAGCGATTTCAAATACTGGACCAGTTCACCCCGGTTATGCGTTCCAAAAAAGGCCGAACCCATGACGGTCACGTCAACTCCGGCGTTGATTATTTGCTGGGCGTTGGCGCGGTCAACACCGCCATCAATCTGCAACAGGCAATCCAGATGATTCCGGTCAATATAGGTCTTCAATTCCGCCGCCCGGTCCAGCGATTCGGGGATAAATTTCTGACCGCTGAAGCCTGGGAAAACCGACATCAACAACACCAGATCAACCTGTTCCAGAAAAGGAAGCACCGCCGGAACCGGGTGGTCGGGGTTGAGCGACAGTCCGGCCCGACAACCCAGAGCACGGATCATTTTGATTTTATCGGTCGGGTCGGGATCGACTTCGATATGAAACACCAGTTGATCGGCTCCGGCCCGGGCGAACGATTCAAAGAAATTTTCGGGATTGGTGACCATGAGGTGGACGTCAAGAAACAGGTCGCTGACTTTGCGAACCGCCTTGACCATATCCGGCCCCATCGTCAGGTTGGGGCAAAAATGACCGTCCATGACGTCGATGTGCAACCAGTCGGCGCCGGCGTCTTTGGCCGACCGGACTTCGTCGCCCATGCGGGCGAAATCGGCCGATAGAATCGAGGGAGCTATTTTTATCATAAGGCCAATATATAATAATCGAAGGCCGGTTTCTCAACCGATTTATTGCGAAAGTTTCCGGCATTGCCATAATCGCATAAGCGAGACGCTTCACCCGACGATTTATAAAAGCTCCCCTTTGGCCGTCATAATGACCCGTCCGCCGACGTCAACCGCTATTTTCTTTCCTTCCTCTTCGGCTTTCAGCCGCAAGAGCGACGGCCGCCCCATTTCATGCCCCTGCCCGACGAGAACATTGATATTGTTTCGTCCGAAATACCGATGTTTGACCAGATACCCGGCCAGGCAACCGTTGGCCGACCCGGTGGCCGGGTCCTCCGGAACGCCGAGGAAATCGGCAAAAAACCGCACGCTGAGGTCTTCGTCCTCATTATGCGGCTCCGGGGCAAAGATAAGGATTTCTTTGGCATCGTGCTTTTCGATCAGATCGAAAAATTCTTTATGCTTAACCCGCGCCCGTTTGATGGCATCAAGCGTTTTTAAAGGCGCGATGATACAGGGGAAACCGGTCGAAACATCCTGTATCGGGAACCTTTCGTCGATATCACCGGGTCGAAGACTCAGAGCTTCCGCGATGGCCGCTAAATCGAAGGTCTCGCCGAATACCGGCGGGTTCTGACGCATCCAGAGAACGCCGTCGCCCCCGAAATCGACCGGAATTTGCCCGACCTTGAGATTCAGGATGACTTGATCGGTCGGCTGGTCGATAATCTCGTTACGGATGACCCAGGCGGTGCCCAGAGTCGGGTGCCCCGCAAAGGGTAATTCCGCACCGGGCGTAAAAATCCGCACATCATAACCGCCGTCACGCACCTTCTCCGACAGGATGAAGGTTGTTTCGGAGTAATTCATCTCCTGCGCGAGTTTTTGCATCTGATCCTTTGACCAGTCAGGGGCATGGCGGACGACCGCCAGCTGGTTGCCGGCGTATTTTTCTTCGGCGAAAACATCGAGGATATAAAAAATGGGATTTTTCATGGTCCACTCTCCTGCCTCCGTTTACTGATGCACCAATATACGCAACAACAAACGCAACCGATAAAAGAAATTCTTAAATGGGGCAAGGGAAATCAATCGTATGATCCGCTTTAGCCGTCCACCAGGCCGAGCCGAGAATCGGGTCCGGTCAACCTCCGGCAGACCGGACCCGATTGCAGTCATGCCTAAATTCTCGGCATTTTTATTATCTGATGCACCACCAGCGCCGACACCTTTCCGGATTCATCGAGGGTGAAAGACATCTGGTTCTGATTAAATTCGTCGGTCCATCGCATATTTTCATCAGGGCCGGTGGTGTGAATGATTTTTCCGGCCTGAGGATCGTCGACGGCCAGGTTGCCATCCTCGAAAATGACCGTCAGATCCATATTTTGCAGGGGAACCAGGTATTTGCCCAGATAAGGATGGTATTCGACAGGCACTCCGGTGGTGTCGATTACGACGGCCGCGGCTTCGGCCGATTTATTCCGGGGCAGGCGATTGATGGAAATCAAAGTCATCCCTGCAATTTCCCCGGCGTCATTCTCCTGAAATTCTATGGCGGCATCGTCGGTCAGTTTGAATACCCAGCGGCCGTCGGCGTCGGGCTCGCGCAATTCGAACACCACCGGTTTTCCCGGAATGTCAACTGCGAGACCCTGGTTCTGGAATAAAATCTTGAACGGTTGGCGGGGCCCCTGGTACTCGCCAATATAGCGCCGGTAATTGTCGGGGATTTCTCCCCGCCCGGCCGAAGCCATAGTGACATCACCGGCCCGATAGTCGAGAATTTTCATTTTCTTGGGATTCAGAAAGGCGGTTTTCGAGGACAGCGCGCCGATGCGGAGATGTCCGGAATCGACATAGTCGATTTCCTTAGCCGTGGCATCCACCGGTATCCAGCCGGCGTCGCCCATGTAAGCTTCATTCCAGCCGTGTTGTCCGAAACCGCCGCCGAAATCGGGAACATACATACAACCCCAGACCACCCGGCAGGGAATGCCGACGGCGCGGCTGAAAGCGGCCAGCAGACGGGAATGGGCGCCGCATTCGCCGACGCCGAGGTCGTAGGTGTTGCGGGCGCCGCCTCCTCCGGGAATCTCATAGCCGATTTCCTCGGCCACCCACTGGCTCAGGCGGCGGAAGGCGTCCCAACTGTCGGTGGCGCCGGCGGTGATCGCCTGCGCCTTGGCGACCAGTATGGGATCGTCGGATTCAATCAATTCTTCGGATGCAAGGTATGGCCGCATCGCCTCGTTATCACCGTAATCGGCCGGAAAAGGCGGCGCGCCGGCGCCGTCGTATCGAGCATGGCTGACTTCAAAGACGCCCTCGACAAGATTGTCGGTGACGGTCCCGGTAAAATTTTGGCCGGGGATATTGAGCCCTTCTTCCGTGATCCACAAACCCCCCGGCTCAAGAGTGGCTTCGACCTTGATATATGAGAGGCCCTTGACATCGGAAATGGCGACTTCAGTTTTGGCCATGAGGTTGTCATCGACGCTGACCCTCTCGACCTTTCCGACAACCGATTGGTCAGCCAGATAAACGGTTCGGCCGGGTAACACCGTTTTGAGGATGACTCCGTTTTCAATATCCAGATAATTCTCCGTTTTCAGGCCGCTATTGAGATCGAGCCGCTTGATATGAAGAGCGTTGTAACTTTTACCGGCCAACTCCAATTCCCCGACGCCCATCTTGATGCAGGTTATTTCATGAATGGCGGCATCCATGCCGTCGAGCACTTTGTAATTCTTTTCGGTCAGGCCGTCTTTTACGAAATCTATGATCAGCCGCGGCATGAACTGGCTGTTTTCGAGGAGAATGTCCGGAGGAAGGGCGATTTTTTTGACCTTGTCGCCGGGGCGCGAAGAATAAATTGCGGTGTCTCCATCAATAGTTATTGTTATCCCGAACTGGATGGTTTTCTGGTCGATATCGAACTGGGTGAAGAAATAATCGCCGGTCTTCTCATCGATATGCGAGGTGGTTTTAATGATGGTTTCGATATCGGCGCCGAGGGCGGTCACTTTGAATTCGATATAATCGACGGCGAGGATAGCTTCCCGGTCGCCAATCATGGTCCGCGATAAATCGCTTTTAGCGTACCCGCATATGACGCCGTCTTTTTCGATGGCCGCATAAAAGGTACCGGTCGGCACCTGCCCCGCCGTCACTGCGACGGCCAGAAGGCAGAGGCACAAAAACATATAGCCGGATCGTTTGAGAGTTTTCATCATAATCCCCTATAGCCAAAAGTCCCTTACATTATATATGGTTGCGGAATGGGCGGAATCTTTCAAGTCGATCGGGATCATCCGCAGTCATGAATCTCTAATGAGCTTTACCACGGCGGGCGAAATATATTCAAACTATAAATAATACGGCCGGGGAAGAGAGTATGTTTCGGAGGCTGATCGGGAAAGGTCGGCGACAGGCAATAAAAATTGCACCATCAGGGGCTTGAACCCCGGACCAATTGATTAAGAATCGACTGCTCTACCAACTGAGCTAATGGTGCATTTTCTTTATAAGGAGGGAAGGGATCGAACCTTCGACCGCTTGCTTAAAGGGCAGATACTCTACCACTCAAAGACACCCGTTGACTCACAATGGATTACGAACCCCGATCCCATTTACGATTTAATAGCCAGAGCCCCTTTTCCTGCTTCCTCGCATTTTCTGTGACCCAATGGCTCTATCAACTGTGGATAACCGGATGAAATCGGAAGAAATCAGATAAGCTGGATGAGCCTGATATGAAAGAAACGAACAGGGCTGTAATACGTATAGTAAAACATGACTAAAATACTCAAGAAGACGCTAAAGTGGATCAGTGTCATGGCCGCTCTATTTATCGTCGTAGTTCTTCTGTGTATTGGTGTGATAACCAATCCAGGACTCTTTATGACCGAGGAAAAGCAATACGGGGCCATATCGGTCCACGCTGAACTTCCAATTGGACAAGAAATTGATTCGATTATGACCGAAGTGTTCGAACGGCTTGATGCCGTTCCCATATATAATCCAAACAGAAAAATGAATCTCGTTCTCTGTTCGACGCAGGACAAGTTCAGCTTTTTTTCCCGGTTTACATTGAGAGGCAAACGGATAATGGGTTTTTGCCTTTTGGGAAATGCATATGTGAATTTGGATCTCATTAAGGAACTGGGCGGTAGAACGCGTGGTCGACCAAAATATCATACTCGCGAGGGAAGTGTGGTGCATGTGGTCACCCACGAACTAATGCATCAATATTTGGGTGATGCCTATGGTGAATTGGCCTCTCGTTCACTGCCCACTTGGAAGAATGAAGGGTACATTGAGTACGGAGTTAACCAATTTGTTGCGCCCCGAGACAGCGGCTATACTATACCGGACCGGATAGACATTTTCCTGGATGATAGTGCGTGGAATTCTACGGCGAGCACACACCGAGGCCACTACGTCTGGGGTTTGATGATGGAGTACCTGATAAATGTCAAGGGTATGAGCCTTGAGCAGGTCATGGCCAAAAGTGTGACCAGAGAAACTGTTTATCAGGAGATGATAGCTTGGCGGGATTCACTGAAAGGCCACTATCAATGACCAGTTGAGTAACGGCAGCTAAAGCCTACAACTCGCGATAATGCTGAAGGGCTTTTTATGTCACCCATGGGAAGAAGTGGGACAGATTTAGGTTTGAAATATCAGGTGATCTCAGTAGATTTAAAGCAGAGCTCAGGAGGAAGATGTAACCGCAAAATCCGTGAACATCCCGAGGATCAGTAGGGCCAACTTGAGATGTGGTTGAAACTGTAGACGCAAACCGGCCTCGTGTTCCGGGGGCGAAGTGTCGTGCAGAAGAAATGAGTAAGAGTAAGTTTTCAATGAAATATTTTCTTTTTATAATTCCGGCGATAGCCATTTTCCTCCCTGCGGTCTCAGATGCCTGTTCGGCTTTTATCTATAAAGAGGGCGACCAGGTGCTGGTGGGCAACAATGAGGATTGGACACAGACAAACGTGCGGGTATGGTTCGTCCCGAAATCAACCAGTAATCATGGAGTGGTTTATTTTGGCTTCGCGGGCACTCCTAATGGAGAATCTCACGAAGGAGGCATGAACGACCAAGGGCTGTTCTTCGACGGGTTTGGAGCTCCCGCCATACCGGATGCCAATCCCCTGAACAAACCACTTTATCAGGATTCGGTTGGCTTTCCCGATAAAGCGCTGACTGAATGCGCGAATGTGGAAGAGGTGGCGGCGCTCGCCGCAAGATTCCACTTGCCCCTTCATCATGCAATGTGGATGTTTGGCGACCGGCATGGTAGATCTATCATCATCGAAGGCGAGAAACTCGTCAAGGGTAACGGCCATTACCAGATATGTACTAATTTCCGCCAATCCGAATTGGGGGACGGCGACCCTCCCTGCTGGCGTTACAAGAAAATTGATGGTATGCTACAAAGCAAAGGCGACCTGACTGTCGCGTATTGCCGCGACATTCTGGATGCTGTTCATCTGAAGACGACTCAATATTCCTATATTCTTGACCTGAACTCAGGACAGATCAATATCTATCATTTTCATGATTTCACTGATGTCATGCAAATGGATATGGCTGAAGAACTCGCCAAAGGGCCTCATTATATCGACGTGCCGTCTCTTTTCCCGAAGAAGCTGGGTGTTGCGCTGTTTGCCAACATGGAGATGGCCTATTCCCTGAGCTTCAGCATGATATTTTTCTTACTCTCGTTTGTGTTCTGGGCGGGCCGTTTCCTGTTTAAGCGAATTATCAGGGTGAAGTCCGGATCATTTGATACGAGTGAAAAGCCTGCTTCAGTCCCCATCCTTTTCGCCGGCGCGATTTGTGTCCTGTATTTTATGTATCTCGTCATTCTTCTTGGTTTTCCGGAATTGGTCCCATATGCTCAACAGCAGACGGCAGTCAGACCTGGTCTGCTCCGGCTTATCCTGCTGGTCTGGACATGGTTAAACACTGCCTTGCTTGCCTTATTGTTATACTTCAATTGGATCGTATGGAAAAAGAATTTCTGGGGCGTCATCGAAAGAGTATATACTATACCTTAATCGCACTAATAGCTGTGGTCGATGTTTTCGTGTGGATTTCGTGGAGAATCATACCTTAGTGCGAAGTGGTCTGGATCGCGGCCACGTCACTTGGAGCAGTTTGACGTTAGTTGCATGGTTTCCACCGTCCCACGGATCCTCAGCCTTCCGGGGTCAAATAATCGGTCATAACGCCCTCCAAAATCAGAGACCCTTTTCAGGGATTGAGGTTAGCGAGATTATGTGATCGGGGGTCGTTTTGGGGGGTCGGATCCGCTATTACATGGCTCTGATAGTGCTGATTCTGGAACTTTTAATTGAGGCAGTCACTTCGCTCTAACTCTTTGCCCCAATAAAAAATGCACCATCAGGGACTCGAACCCCGGACCAATTGATTAAGAGTCAACTGCTCTACCAACTGAGCTAATGGTGCATTTTCTTTATGAGGGTGGAAGGGATCGAACCTTCGACCACCTGCTTAAAAGGCAGATGCTCTACCACTGAGCTACACCCCCAGGGTATTTTTCAGGCTTTGCAATATAGGCTACCGGGGAAAAATGTCAACACTTTTTGACCCGCGCCCCGGCCTTATTTTATATACGGTACCGGGTTGCAAAAAGAAAGGAATGTAGCTGTAAATCAGTAATCGATCTCGTTCTTCAATCGATAGTCCCCGTATCTAATCGCTTGCAATTGAATCAATATAGGTAATTGAGGGCAATAAAAAAGGCGGGTTGTCTAAGCCCGCCTTCCCAGTAAAAGGAGAAAAATCTCACTCTTCCGAAACCTCAGCAATGTCATTCCTCATCCTTTTCTACGTTAACTGATAATTCAGGGTTCCAAAAAAAGGGCGATTTTTGGCCCCCGGATTCGGCGCCGTCGGCCAAAATTGACTATGCTCATGACGAAAAATCTGATAAATTGGCCCAGAAATAGTCAAACTCTTGAATCGTTTAGCGGTTAAGAGTATTTAAAGCTTAATGAAAGGGAATTGGAGGCAGGCGTGAATATCAGTATGGAATGGCAAGGGGGGCTGAAATTCACCGGGACATCCCGGTTCGGACACCAAATTTCGACCGACGGCTCGAAAAAAGCCGGCGGTAATGAGGACGGATATCAGCCGCTGGAATTACTGCTTTTCGGGCTGGCCGGATGCGCCGGAATCGACGTCGTCTCAATCGGGGCCAAAATGAAGCAGGAAATAACCAGCTTGACCATAAATATTAAGGCGGAACAGAAGGAAGAACATCCACGTTTTATAACCAAGGCCCATATCGAGTACAATTTTACGGGTAAGGGGTTGAAAGTCGAAATGCTGGAAAGAGCGGTGCAGTTGTCGGAAGAAAAGTATTGTACGGTTGGCACCACTCTTTCGGGGATCACCAAGATCACCCATACCATAAATATCGAGGAGGGATAGTCATGAATATAAAGTACGAAAAAGAGTCCAGCCGTTCTTTTGACGAGGTCGTGGCTGACGTCGAAAAATTGACGGCCGAAAAGAAATTCCGCGTTTTGCATATACATAATGTCCAGGCCACCCTGGAAGAAAAAGGTCTGAAACGGGAGCCGTTGAAGATCATCGAAATTTGCAACGCCAAATTCGCCCATGAAGCGCTGGGCAAAAGCATGGAAGTCTCGCTTTTCATGCCCTGCAAAATCAGCGTTTATACCGAAGGCGGAAAAACCCGTCTGATGGCTATGCGGCCGTCGGCCATAGCCGATTTCATGCCCGAGGCCGGATTGAATGAACTGGCTAACGGCGTCGATAAAATTGTCACCGAGATCGTCGATCGGGCGGCGAAAGGTTAACGAGGAGAAATCCATGCCTTTATATGAATATAAATGCGGCGAGTGCCGTCATGTCTTTGAAACGCTGGTGAGTTCGGCCAACGCGGAAAAAAGTCCGGTATGCCCGGCCTGCGGATCCGATAATTGCGAAAAGCAATTCTCGGTGTTCGCATCCAGCGCCGGACGGGATGCCGCTTCATCGAGTGCCGGCGGATGCGGAAGCTGTAACAGCCGTTTCACCTGAGGATAAAGCCAATTATTCCGCCGTGGGCGGAGGAGTATAGAAATGAAAAAATCGGCTATAATAGCTGTCGCCCTTTTGGGCGCGGCGATTTTGTTAATCAACGGTTTCAAGGGGTCATCGGCGCAGGGAGGCGACGACTGGCAGGAGGGGATACAATGGAAACCGGCAACGACCCAGTCGGGCGATATCGCGGCGTCGGGCAAGCCGGTTTACCTGTTCGTCTCGACCGATTGGTGCACGTTCTGCAAAAGAATGAAAGCTCAGACCTTCGGCGACGAAAAAGTGCAAAAACTGCTGAACGAGCTGTTTGTGCCAATTGCCATTAATCCCGAAAAGCCGGGGATATCGAATTTTACCGGAGAGGAATTGTCTTACGCCGATCTTGCACAGAAACTCAATGTCACCGGTTACCCGGCCTCGTTTTTCTTTGATTCGGACGGCAAACTGCTGGGCGGCCAGCCCGGTTTTATCGATCCCCAGACCTTCGTCGATCTGGCCGAATATATCGGCGACAACCATTATAAGAATTTGTCATTTACGAAATTTCAGGCTCTACCCTCGGACCAGAGACGCTGACGACGGCCTGAAATAAATTGTGGTGGGTTACTTGCGCCCGGTTCTATCAATAGGATCGGGCGTTTCCGTCGAAGCCGAGGAACGAGCCGTTGTCGTCGGACGTCAATTTATCGATTACCGCCAGTATTTGCGTAACCGCTTCGTCCGGGTGCATAGGCGCCTCGGCGCCTCCCATATCGGTTTGGACCCAACCCGGATGCATCGCAACCGTGATAATACCGTCGCCGCTATAAGCCAGGGCCTGATTTTTGGTCAGCATGTTCACGGCTGCCTTGGAGATGCGATAGGGCGTGGCGTTGCCGGAACTCTGGCTGATCGACCCCATCTGTGACGAAATATTGATAATTTTACTTTTCTGCCCCTTTGCCAGTAAAGGCCGGAGGCTTCTCGAGACCATGAACGGCCCGATGACATTGACGCGAAAATGCTGTAACAAATCTTCGGGCTCGAGATCGTCGATCGGCGTCGAATATTTGAGATTGATCCCGGCATTGTTGATGAGTAAATCGAGACGCTGAAATTTGTCCCGAATGAAATCATGCAATTGAATAATATCGCCGGGGATGGTGACATCGATGCGCACCGCAAATAACCGGTCACTGGCGTCGGCCAGTTTGATCAGTTTGGCCGAGCGATTCGGGTGGCGATATCCGGCGATAACAGTATTCCCGCTTTCATGAAGCTGGCGGGCGAATTCAAACCCGAGCCCCCGATTGGCGCCGCTGATAAAAGCTATTTTTTGATCAGTCATGATTTCTGCTCCGATCGTTGCACAAAACCATCATTAGAGTTTAAACGCAGGAAAATCCGGCGCGATTGAGGTGCATTCGGCTGAATTTGCAGCGGGTCCCCGGTTGACACCGGCCTTAAGTTGTCGTATATATAAAATGCCGACAGGCATCAATACCGGCATTGATTTTTATGTTGATTACAAGCAGGCGGAGAAGTCCGAGGGAAATAAATTTCGTCTTATAATCGAAGGAGGTCAATGGTGTCGATGTCAAAGAGTCAGCGGGTGGCGCTGTTCGTTGTCGCAGTATTCGCCACCGTCGGAGTGGCCTATGTGCTGGGTGTGGCCGCGGCCAGCTTCGTTCAAAAAATCAAAATGGAAAAATTTCGGGCCGAACAAACCAGGCAAATTTTGGCCCAGATGGGAAGCGGCTTGGGAAAAGGCGTCATTTTGCCGGATGCCGAGTTTGAGGATTTGACGGGCCGCCCGGTCCGGCTCAGCGAAGTCGTCGGCCCGCGATCTATGGTATGCATTTTTTCGCCCGATTGCGGCGCCTGCAAAATAGCATTGGATCGCATCAAGGAAAAAGCGGTCGATGCCGTCTCTCAATCCCGTTTCATTCTCATTTCCAACACCGATCCGGTCGAAATCAGTCATATCCGGGATTCTCTTGGTCTGCAGAGGTGCCACTATCTGTATGATCGCAACGGGGCCTATCAGTTAAAACTGGGGGTGTTCACTTTTCCTTTTATCCTGATCGTGAATCAATCGCTGGTTATCGATGATATCACCCCGGGCGCGCCGGATATGAGCCAGCTGGAGAATATCGTCAACTATCGGCCATGAAAGCCGGGCAGGTTGGGAATTAGATGGATTTTGCGGCATCGCTTGGCGTCGATCGATAATCAAATATCAAGATTGCGGACGTAGGTCGCGTTTTCCTGGATGAACTTGCGACGCGGAGCAATCTCGTCACCCATCAGTTTGGAAAACAGAACGTCGCACTCCTTGGCGTCTTCCATCGTCACCTGAAGCAAAGTCCGGGTTTCCGGATTCATGGTCGTCTTCCAGAGCTGTTCCGGGTTCATTTCACCCAGACCTTTGTATCGCTGAATATAAACCCCGTCTTCACCGCCCAATTGTTTTATAACCGCGTCCCGCTCATCGTCGGAATAAGCGTATTTTTCGGCTTTGCCCTTCTTGACCAAAAAGAGCGGCGGCTGGGCGATATAAATATGGCCGCGTTCGATAAGGGGTTGCATATGGCGGAAGAAGAAAGTCAGTATCAGGGTACGAATATGCGCCCCGTCGATATCGGCGTCAGTCATGATGATGACCTTATGATACCGCACTTTGTCGGCGTTGAATTCTTCGGCTCCGATGCCGCAACCCAGGGCGGTGATCATCGATTTGATTTCTTCATTGCCGAGGACTTTGTCGATGCGGGCTTTTTCGACATTGAGGATTTTGCCGCGCAGGGGCAGGATGGCCTGAAAACGGCGGTCACGGCCCTGTTTGGCCGACCCGCCCGCCGAATCGCCCTCGACGATATAAATTTCGGATTCCTCCGGGTGCGTCGAGGCGCAGTCGGCCAGCTTACCGGGCAGAGCGGCGCTGTCGAGAGCCGTCTTGCGGCGCGCCAGTTCCCGCGCTTTGCGGGCGGCTTCGCGGCTCCGCGCGGCGGCCAGCGTCTTTTCGACGATTTTCTTGGCGATAGGCGGGTTTTCCTCGAAAAATTCGGATAGATATTCGCCCACAACCCGCTCGACAATTCCCTTTACCTCCGAATTGCCCAGCTTGGTTTTGGTTTGCCCTTCAAATTGCGGGTCGATAACTCGCACCGAAATGACCGCCGCCAGACCTTCGCGGCTGTCGTCGCCGGCCAAAGTAGTAGTATCGTTTTTGCCGTTTTTACCCGGCTTATTCTTGGCCGCATAATTATTGATCGTCCGCGTTAAAGCCGTGCGAAAACCGATCAGATGGGTGCCGCCCTCGATGGTATGGATATTATTGACATAGGAATGCATCGACTCGCTGTAACCGTCATTGTACTGGATGGCGACGGCAACATCGACGCCGTCGAGTTCCTTCTGGAAGAAAATCGGTTTGCGGAAAAGTCTGCTTTTGTTCTCGTTGAGATATTCCACAAACGACGCCAGGCCGCCTTTGAACATGAAGGTGGCCTTTTTTTCGCGGCCGGTTCGCTCCGAGGCCAGATCGATTTTCAGGCCCGGATTGAGGAAGGCCAACTCCCGCATCCGTCCGGCGAGGACATCAAAGGAAAAATCGATCTTGTTGAAGATGGCGTCATCGGGCATGAAAGTAGTCTTAGTGCCGCTTTTCTTGCGGTTGCCGATTTTTTTGACGGGCGCCACTGGCTTGCCGATATGGTATTCCTGAAAATAGACGTCGCCGTCCCGGCACACTTCCACCTTGCACCATTTCGACAAGGCGTTTACCACCGAAACCCCGACGCCATGCAGACCGCCGGAAACTTTGTAACTGCTGTGTTCGAACTTGCCCCCGGCATGAAGCATGGTCATGACCACTTCCAGCGCCGATTTTTTCTGGGTCGGATGCTTATCTACCGGAATTCCCCGGCCGTTGTCGATGACCGAAACCGACTGGTCATCGTGGATGGTGACCTCGATCAGATCGCAAAAGCCGGCCATGGCCTCGTCGACCGAGTTGTCCACAACTTCATAGACGAGATGATGCAGACCCCGGCTGGCAATGTCGCCGATATACATGGCCGGACGCCGGCGCACCGCCTCGAGGCCCTTCAGGACCTGAATGGTGTTGGCGTCATAATTGGAAGATGTCGTTTTATTATTTTTATCTTCAACAGCGGCTTTAGTCATTTTTGTTCTCCATGGACGATCCGGCCCGGAGGACGATTTTTTTAACGGCTCCGCCCCCCGCCGTGGTCCGGATCTTATCCAGTATACTCTCCAGTTGCATTTCCAGTTCCTGTCGCCAGACATCTTTCTCGACGACAACGGTCAGTATGCCGTCGGCGAATCGAACCGCGCGCGCCTGACGGGCGACTTCGGGGCCGACGATGTCGGGCCAGCGACTTACCAGGCGCCATCCATGATATTTATCACCCAGGCCGAGGGAGCCGATCACCTGCTCTATCAAATTCCCCAATCGGGTTGGTTCACGTCCCATGGCGTACGCTTCCTTATTGCCGTAAGTCCCGGCGAACCTATAAGATAACCTTTTTTAAAAAATACGGCAAGAGAAAAAGGGTTAAAGTCGAAAAAAGAGACACTTGTAATATGTTGTTAAACAATCAATTACGAGAGACGGTGAGCCGGGCTGAAGGCGCTGAGAGCCGATTTAGCGAGTTGTCCGTGAGGAAGACCGCGTTCGGGGTTGAGGACCCCGGCGGCTGGGGATATAGAGGTCCGGCCCCTCCCGGCGCCGCATCCGAATCGTATAATCCTGGCATGATTCACAGCGGCGGATAAGGTGGGCGTTTTCCTTCTTTACCCAGCGTCGGCGGACATGTTTGGGGCCGTAAACCGGCTTTCCGATTATTTCAAATCCCTGTGACGGATCATCATTATCGAGAAAGCGGACGCCGGCGGCAACGCTGTCGGAGCCGGGGTGATAAAGGGTTGCTCCTGGACATTCGATCAGAATTTTATCGGATTGATTGGAAAAATCGCAAATGGATTGGGACAGGGCGTTATAATGTTCACCCTGACGATCATTGCATTCGGGGCAAAACGGCAATCCGCCAATATCCTGCAAAGGGCCACCGCAATGCCGGCAAGTATGCTGGTGATCTTCCATGGCGTTATCAGATAAGGCACATGTCGGCGCTACCGGAATCGCGAGCGTAGATAATCCGGCCGCCGAATAGCTGAGTCAATTTGTCAATCAGGAGTTTTTCCTGCCGGGAAGTGGTTCCGGCCGAATTGAAGATGATGGCCCGCCCGCCGCAATTGAGGATCGCCAGCAAGGAGGCGACTCCGGGGTAATACAGATCGCCGTCTCTGAAGATCGGATAAGTCGCTATGTCGAAGGCTACTGTCATATACAGCCGCCTTTGCAAGGCTTATGCCGCCTCCGATCCAAACCGGTAACTTACTCGATATAGGTGAGTTATGCCGATACGCCGGCCCTCTATTCAGTGAATAAATGAGCTGAAATGGTTGCTTCGAGCCAATACCTGTGGGGCAGCGGGAATATAATCAGAATGGCCGGGCCGGGGTCAGGTATGGGTAGCGATGGGAAAAAGGTCTTGCCCGGTCGAAGCGATAGGTCTATATTTATGGTTTATTTGGAGATACTTGGAACCACCCGTCTATAGGGTAGTAAAAATCGCAGATAATTTATGTCCGAGGAGATAGAATTACAATGAGTCGCAAAACGTTAATGCTTTCCCTGAGTCTCGCAGTGGCAGCGATGATTCTGATAATCGCCGGATGCAGTAAGCAACAAGGAACCGTCGTCGCCAAAGTCGGCGACCGGCCGATTACGATCGAGGAGATCAACAGTTTTTTCCAGAACCGGGGAATTCGTTTTCCCTCTGCGGAAACCGAATTGAAAACCAAGAGGGATCTGCTCGATTCCCTGATCAATCAAAACCTCCTGATCATCGGCGCCTTCGAGCATAATCTGGAGAACCAGGACGAGGTCCTCAGGGTGGTCGAGGGGGAAAAGGTCAAATTCTTACTGGAAGTCCTCTTCGACGAGAAAATTCTTTCCAAGGCGACTCCTTCCGAAGCTGAAATAAAGGATTGGTATAACCGCCAGGACGAGGAGATCAAGGCCTCGCATATTCTCGTCGATTCGGAATCGACGGCCCAGGAAATTCTCAAAAAACTCAAAGACGGCGCCGTTTTCGAAGAACTGGCTGTGCAATATTCCAAGGACCCGGGGGTCAAGCGTAACCAAGGCGATCTGGGCTGGTTCACCTGGGGCACCATGGTGGATAATTTCCAGAACGCCGCTTTTCGCATGAAACCGGGCGAGATTTCCGCGCCCGTCAAAACCGAATACGGTTATCATATTATCAAAGTCACCGACCGTCGCAAGCTGGAACACCGGCCCTCCTATGCCGAGTCCAAGGATCAAATCCGGGACATGATCATGGAGCGCCGCAAGCGGACCCTGATGACGGAATACGCCGATCAACTCCGCGAAAAATATCCCATCAGCATCGAAAAGCCGACCTGCGAATTTGTCCTCAATAAGCTCTCCTTTCTCTACCCGGAAACCATCGCCGGTCATCCGCGCTGGCGCAACAACATCGATCCCGCCCAACTCGACCTGGCCGAGAAGGCTCTGGTCCTAGGCAAATATACGGGCGGACAATTGACCCTTGGCGACTATCTTTCCAATTTGCGCCGGGTGCCGCCGGAAAAAAGGCCTGATTTCGACAATTATGATACGCTGTCGGAAGTGATTTTCCAGATGTCGCTGATGGATATCCTGCAGGTCGAGGCCAAGGCCCTGGGACTGGAGAATAATCAGAAATACAAAGACAAAATGCGCCGTTTCAAAGAACTGGCCATGGCCGACGTCATGCGCAACGACTCCATTCCCTATGGTGTCCAGCTGGATGAGGGCGAGGTGCAGGAATATTACGATACGCATAAGGATGAGTTCACCACGCCTCTGCAATTCCATGTGCTTGAAATACAGGTGGCCGACGAGGCCAAGGCCAAAACCCTGGCCAAAACCATCAAATCGGAAAACCAGTTCAAGAAGCTCGCCAGCGAGGAGACTCTACGTCCCGGCAAGAAGCGGGCCAACGGTGATTTGGGCATCATCCGGCAGGATGCTTATCCGGAGTTGTTCGAGCTGGCACAGAACCTCAAACAGGGCCATCTGGCCGGGCCAGTCAAAACCGGCAACAAGTATTCGATCATCTGGGTCAAGGAGAAGGTTGCGCCGGTCCAGCAGGAATTCAATATCGTCAAATCGAAAATCGTCGATAAGCTGACGAAAGACAAAGGCGACTCGCTGTACATGCAATGGATCACAGAGATGAAAAAACGAATTCCGATCGAGGTCTATGACAACGTACTGGTGCAGAGCGTTGACGAAGCCAAGTACGCCCAACCGGATACGACCGCCTCGGAGGTCGGTTAAGAGTATATGAAACTACTGAAAACAACGGCGGCCCTGATAATCATCGGGGCCGTCCTTATTTGCGGGGCGGTGCAGGCCGAGGTGGTGGAACGGATTGCCGCCGTCGTCGGCGACCGTGTAATTCTGTCGTCGGAACTGGCCAATCAGGTTCAGATGTATATGATCCAGGCCGGCCAGAACGCCAACCTTGACCCGAAGAAGCTGGCCGAGGATCTGCTACAGGAAATGGTCAACGACGAGTTGATACTATCGGCAGCCAAAAACGATACTTCCATCAGCGTCAGCGACGCCGAAGTCAAAACGACCTTCGATGAGCAATTGGCCGCCCTCGTGGCTCGTTTCCCCTCCGAGGAGGCGTTTCTGGAACAACTTCGGACGGAAGGGTGGACTAAAAGGGCCTACGAAAAACGGATGCGGTCGCAGATTCGCGACCAGTTGATGAAGCAAAAGATTATCAGTCAGCGGCTGTCGAAAGTGACCGTCTCGCGGCAGGAAGTTGAGGATTTCTTCGCGAGATATGCCGACTCTCTGCCGGAAATGTCGGCCAGAGTACGCTTGGCGCATATCCTGGTCGGTTTCAAGGTCTCGCCTCAAACCGACGATTCGCTCAAAGCCCTGGCCGATTCAGCTCGTAAACTGGCCGTCGAAGGCGAGAAATTTTCCGATATCGCGGCTCAATTCGGCGGTGGGGCGGTGGGCGGACGGATCGGTTATGTCAAGAAGGATGAACTGGTGCCGGAGTTCGCCCGGGCGGCCTTTTCGCTTCAGCCGGGATCGATTTCAGGCCCGGTGCGCACCCAGTACGGCTGGCATATCATCAAAAGTTATGGCCGGAGCGCCGACAGCGTCGATGTCAGTCATATCCTGTTTCCGGCCACGGCTTCGGCGGCCGACTCGGCCCGCGCCAAATTCGTTGTCGATTCGCTCTATGATGAGTTACAAAAAGGGGCCGAATTCAAAGAACTGGCCAAACTCAACAGCGACGACGATGCCACTCGCGCCACCGGCGGCGAGATGGAAATGATGAATGTCGAACAACTGCGCCCCGAATTTGCGGCTGCGCTGGAAGGGGTGGAGCCGGGCCAGATCACGCCCCCGGTGTCTTCGACTCTGGGTTATCATATCCTCAAATTGCTGGACCGCACGCCCGGCCGGCCGTTGAGCCTGGACCAGGATTATGATATAATCCGCAATATGGCGGCTCAGGAAAAACAGGGACGGCTGGTGCAGGACTGGGTCAAGGATTTGAAAAAGAAAGTATATGTCGATATCCGGGATATCGACTTCAGCAAGTAATGCGAATCGATAATTATCTGTCGGATCTGGGTATCATCAAGAGACGGACGACGGCCAAGGAAATGGCCGATGGCGGCCATATCAAAATCAACGAGCAACGCGCCAAGCCGGCCCATAATGTGAAGATCGGGGATATTATCGAAATTACCGGCAAGGCCCGCATCAAGTTGCGGGTAACAGGCATCCCGACGGGCAAATCGGTGCCCAAACCGGAGCGGATAAAATATTATGAAATTCTGCTCAAGGACGATCTTTCGTCGGACTTTATTTTGTAGAGCATGGTCTTTTCAAATTACAATGCCCTCAGGGTGAGCCGGGAGTCGCATCGGCCCGGAAGATATCGTATTATATACCAACCGGCCACATTGAATCGAGGCTGAATATTGTTTTCGTTCAAAAATAGCTTATATCCTGTCACTTGACAGGATCATCCATCAATTGAACAGGAAGGGAGGTGAAGCCATGATCTATCTGATCGATCCTCAGGAGACGATTTCGGCCAAGCCGTGCAAAACCAACGCCTGCACCACCTTGTGCCTGCCGGTCTTCTGCGCCGTGAAGCCGCTCTACGGCATCGGCCCGTAAGCGATCAAGTCATCGGGTCGGGAATCGAAAGATTCCCGACCCATATACCTACCTGTTTTCAGTCATCGCAAAATCACTCCCTTGACACCTTGCCAAAAAGAGTCGGCAGGCTTATACTGCACCGTTAAAACAGACGGGGAAGATCCATGGTTGTCCAGATTTTCGGAACGCCCAAGTGCAAAGTAACCCGCAAGGCCGAGCGATTTTTCAAAGAGCGGCGGGTGTCGCTTCAAATAATCGACCTGCGCGAAAAAGGTCTCAGCCCCGGCGAATTTCGGAATATCATCAGGGTCGTTTCACCGGAAGGCCTGATCGACACCGAAAGCCGGCAGTACCGCGACCGCAATCTGGCCTATATGAAATTTGACCTCGAAGAAGAATTACTCAACGATCCTCTGCTCCTCAGGACGCCGATTGTGCGGTATGGATCGAAAGTCACAATCGGATATGAACCCGAAATCTGGAAAGAATGGCTGGCGCAGGACAAAAGCGCCTGACATATCGGACGTTTTTCCTTTGATCGGGTCGCGTCGGAATTTATAATATCCCCACCAATGATGCCGAAAGTCGAAAAAACTTGAAACCATTGCCGCAAATTATCCTTTTCTTTGCCGCTGTCGAACTGCCGATTTATATGCGGATGCCGATGGTTTATGCCCTGGCCGAAGCGGCCCGGGAACGCAACAGCACCGTGGTTGTCGTCAATCGTCCCCTGTGTCCGGTCACGACCGTTTTCCGAAAGCCCGGTCGGGTCGGTGAGCTTTTCGGCAAACCCCGCCTGGAAAAGCTTAGCGACCGTCTTTTTGTCTATAGCCCCCGGTATGTGATCCATGACGAAATTGCCAATCGCATCCCGGTTCTGGAGAAACTGAACCTGATGGCCCTCCGCCATTCGTATCGACATCTGCAGAAATGGCTCGGCATCGCTGAACCGTCGCCGCTAATCTGGTTCAATTATCCGCATCAGGGATATGTCAGGCATCTTTTCCCCGATAGTTTCTGTATTTTTGAATTATACGATAATCTGGCCGACAATACCGGGAGACATTCGCCCCGTATCGACGCCATGGAAGCGAAAATGCGCGAGCGCGTTGACCTGCTTCTGACAACCTCTCAGAAACTTCAGGAGAAATACGCCGGGGGGTATCGCCGGTCGATGATGTTTGGCAACGGCCTGACCCGGAGGATTTTTGAAAGTCTTTCCGATCCCGGCCTGGAACCCCGGAAGGAAATTCTGGATATCCTGGCGCCGCGTCTGGGGTATGCCGGTATGCTGTCGGAACGGATGGACTGGAATCTGATCGGTCAACTGGCGGCGTTGGAGCCGCAATGGAATTTTGTCTTTGCCGGACATATTGCCGACCCGGCTATTCCCGAACGAATGAAATCCCTGGCCAATATTCATTTCATGGGTGAATTTTCGCACGCCGAAATTCCATCGGTGCTGAGGGCTTTCGATCTGGGATTACTGCCGTACCTGGATAACCCGTTTTTCCATTATCTCAATCCGCTGAAATTCTACGAAATGGCCGCCGCCGGGCTGGCCTCGATATCGACCAATATCGATGAACTCCGTCGATTTCCCGATGAGGTCGTGCGGGTTGTTCCCAGCGATCCCGAAAAATGGCGGACCGCAATCAAGGAGATGCTCGAATCCGACCCGGACATTACGCGGCAAGCCGGGGTGGAGGTCGCCCGTCGTTTTATATGGGAGGATATGACGGCCGCCTTGCTGGATCGACTGCAAAGCGAATGGCTTTAAAATATCATCTTCAAATCATCGCCGCACGCCCGGCACCATTCATTCATCATCGTTGCCTTTCCCACGCTCCCAGTCTTCTCGATAGACATGATAAATATAATAGGGCACATCGCAGGTGAAGGCTCGTTGGGCTTCGGGGAAACGAAAAATCCCCTCGCCGACTTTTCTGCCGCCCACAGCTTCCTGCATTTTTTGCGAGGCGGGATTGTTCCGATTGGGCGTGGCTTGAATGGCCCGGCAGTCGGTATGCCGGAATAAATAATCGACCAAACCGCGCTTTATCTCCGTGCCGTACCCATGATTCCAGAACTGCGGTAGCAGTTTGACGTCGGTTTCGGAGATACCATCATCTCCGGGCCGACCGAGCTTGCATTCGCCGATGGCTCGCGACGACGCCTTCAAAACTACGATCAATTTTTTGTCGAATGCCGTTTTGTCCTCGGAAGCTATTTTTCGCCGGATGTCATCGCGCGTAATTCGCAGTCCTTGCGGAAACCCGACCATGGTCATCACTCGCGGGTCGGTCCACAGGCGGTAGAATAGTTCGACATCCTCGGTTGAGATTATGGCTTTTCGGACAAGCAGGCGCGGCGTTTCGAAAATCATCAGATTCCTCGGGGAGAATGAGTGATAGTACAAATATATCGGAAAAGGGCCGTTTTTAAAATGTTAAACCGGATGGTTGCAGGATTTGAGGCGGGAGTTTATAAGAAAATATTTGCCGGGTAAGGGGCGGCCATAACCGCCCCTGCCCGACGGTAATACTTAGATCTCAGATCAGGTGTCGATACCGTAAAGCGGCTTGATGGCGCAGGCCGTCCTGGTAACGCACAAGGTGGAGCATACCAGCTCGCAAAAAGTCTTGCACGGTTTACCCGACAACACATCCTGAGGATCGATGAGATAGACCATTGTCAACCTCCGTACGAATGAGGCCATATAACATGGTGGGGCCGGCCATGCGGCCGGTCACCTGATGAAATAATTTCAGACATATCATTATAGACTTGAATTGGAATTGATGCAAATGAAATTTTCAGATTCTCATCCGAGGCGCAGGATATAGAAGACGTATCCGTAGGCATACGAATATTTTTTGAACAGGTGGATCTCGGCCAGCTCCGCCTTAAGGGCGGCGATCATTTCCGGCCGGCCGGCATATTTTTCATAGAGCGATGCCACTCGATCCCCGAGCGGCCCATAATACCCGTCCCACCAGGCAGAATCGGGCAAGGTGAAATCGCCGATCGGGATATAACCTGCAGTCTCCGCCAAAGCGATATTTTCTTCACGGGTTTTCATATCGGGATAACTTATTGCCCAAAAATTACGGGCCTCGGCCGGTGGATCATCGATCAGCCAGCTCAATTCGGTGACGGCCATGAAACCGCCGGGCTTGAGGAACCGCCGCCACTCCCGCAACCCCTTATGGAATCCCATAATGTAAATAGCCCCCTCCGACCAGATCAGATCAAAGGAGTCGTTATCGAAGGCCATATCGGTCATGGAACGATTGACGGCTGTCACCCGATGACCGACTCCATGCGAGGCCGCACGCCGAAGGAGTTCATCAAGAAAAGGCCGATGGGTATCGACGGCGAATATCTGCCCCTCGGTTTGTTTGGCCAGCGTTATGGTCTGTCGGCCGGGGCCGCATCCGACATCGAGGATTTTCGGAGCTCGGGGAAGATCGGCGATCAAAGACAGGGCCTTTGCGGTGGCCTCGTCGCTTCCCGGCGCCTCCTGTGGCAGACCGGAATGAATTTCCCAGAATATATCCATGCGGTACCCCTTCCCGCCTGTTCCGCGCGTTAACGCGGTTATTTTTTCATAGCCTCTTTTCGCCGGTTGGGCGGCAATTTTTCGATGGCGTAGCGGAGCGCCGTGCGCGGCATATCGTCTTTATTTTTCATAACATAAACGAATACCTGATCGGGAAAACGGTTGGATGCCTCCTTCAGCATCCAGCCATAACCTTTCTGAACCAGATCGTCAGTATCCCGCAAAAGTCGATCGGCGGTATCGAAAATTTCATCCAGAAGCAATTCATGACGAACCGGGACAATCAAGCTGACGGCGGCGGCCCGTCGAAGCCAGCGATTTTTCGATGGTATCCATTTTTTGGTTTTCGGAACGGTCTCGGGAAATTGCCAGATCAAATGCCCCAGCGCACCACAGCACAGATGATCGCATGCCCCCCAATTATCGACGTATTCTTTGAGCCACGATTCGAACCGCCTGAAATCGCCGGCGGCGTATCGACCTTTTATTTTGAAGGCCCACTCGAAACCAAAAAAGCGATGATATCGTTCTCCCGATTCAACCAGGCGGTCGCAATAGGCAAATATATCGGCCTTCGTCAGTTGTTGTATATCTCTGAAACATTCGACTGAAATTTTTCTGAGGATAGACGATTTCAGGCCGTAGGGATGCTTCAGCCTTTCTTTAAAGAAACGCTGATAGTTAAGCCAATTTTTCGGCGTGTCATATCGCGCGATTTCGTTTCTCAATTTCGCGATAACCATGACCTTCACTCCGCCTTAGTCGTTTACTATTTCAGATAACTCAGCCGACCGAGGGGATCGATCAGATCTTCGATGCGGGAGTAGGGGATATCGATCTCGGTCGGCCCCATTGAGTGGGGCGCGATTTCATAATCATTGTAGAAGAAAATAATTTTGTCGGCCCTCAATGAAAAATTGCTATTTAATGTAAAAACGCTGTCCGGAAACCAGAAACCGGCGGCATACAGACTGCTGTCGGCCGGGATATTCCGCATCCGTCGGAACGCCGCTTCGGCAATTTGGGTCAGCGGCTTTTTGAAGCCGGCGATAAGGATATCGGACAGTTTCAGGGGCCGGCCGTTGTGAAGGTCAAAATTGGCGTAATCGGTCTGCGAATAGCCGTGCGCGCCCCCGGTGTAGCCCGAATAATCGAATTCCAATGCCAGTATCCCCATCGTATCGTAGACGACCCGGACATAATCCTCGTCGAACCATCCGGCCAGGTCGCTGGCGGGAAAATCCTTCATGAAATTATCATAATCGGCGAAGAATTTGTCGATTATCTGGTTATAATTGAAGACTTTTCCGACGTCCCCGAAATGAGTATGCAGGACCGAATCGATATACAGGTTGATATAACGGTCAACCCCATGATGCGATGACTCGGTCATTTTCGGGAATTCGATAACGATATGAATCCCGGCGGCGCTGTCGGGAGTGCTTATGCCGCGGCTGAATTCTTCCGTCTGATATTTAACCCACGGGGCGGTATCGTCGCCTGACCGGGAACAGCCGCCACAGGCGGCCGCGATTATAAGACAGACAAAAAATATTGCGAATAAATACCTGATCATGTCGGGCTCCTCATCCAATTATACGAAAAAAAATTTCGATCACCAGCGTTATAATTTCATAGCCGAGCCGCCCGGATGACGGGCGCGCTACGACGGCATTTCCGACAGGACTTGCCGCTTGACTTGACGATTAGAAAAGGCCTTTATTGACGCTATGCGATCGAGGAAAAAGGCGGCTCTGGGCGCGATCGTTTTCACCGCCCTGGTGCTGGCGGCCTTCAACGCCGGATGGTGGTGGTATTATCATTCCATCACCCTTTATCTTGAACAGCAACTATCGCAACGCCTTCAGGGTGTAGCGGCGACGGCGGCTTTGCACGTTTCGGCCGATGACGTTGAAGCGCTCTTGATCGACAACCTTGACGTTTACGCCGAAATTCTGCTATATCTCGATTCCGTGGCCGCCATCGATTCCCTCTCCGAGGCCTCGGTCATCGATCTCGATTTCAATTATCTGGTGACGACCCGCGAGGATATTTCGCACGAAGGGTATTTGCTGAGCCAGCTCAATTTCGATTCCCTGAACCAGGCCATTTCCGGGCGGCCGACCGCCTCGGCTTTGTATGACGCCGATGGCACTTATCTGAAATCGGCTTATGCTCCATTGTATAACCTCGATGACGATGTGGCCGCCCTGCTGGTGGTCGAAGCCGGGGCCGGGTATTTTGAATTGATGGGGAATCTGCGCCGTAATCTCATCGCTCTGGCCGGCGGCTCGGCGGGCGTGGTGATTATCCTCCTGATTCTTTATATCATTTATAACCGCCATATGGCGACGGCCGAGGAAAAACTATTTCAGGCCAGTTCTCAAGCGGCGCTGGGGCGGATGGTGGCCGTGGTCAGCCATGAAATTAAAAACCCGATGATGATTATCAGGGCGGCCGGGGAGAGGATTGAGAAAAAGTATAAGGATCCGGAGGCGGCTTTCATCGTCGAAGAAGTGGCGCGGCTGGATAAAATCGTCAGCGGTTATCTGTCTTTCGCCCGGGGTGATGCCTCGGTTAGCCTCGACCGCGTCGATCTCGACGCCCTCTGCCGGAAAATCGTCACCGAATTCAAACCTCAATTCGACGAAAAAGCAGTTAGTCTGCATTATTCGGGAGGGAAGAATCTCCCGATAATCACGGCCGACCGGGTCGGGCTGAGGCAAGTCATTATCAACCTCTTGCTCAACGCCTTCCACGCCGTCACCTCTGAAGAGCATAAGAAATCGGAAAAAACCGTATCAATGGAAACAGCGACCGCCGGCGATAAGGTCGTCATTCGAGTCTCCGATAACGGCCCCGGGATAAAAGCATCCCAGCGCGAACGGTTGTTTGAGCCGTTCTATACAACCAAAACACAGGGGTCGGGCCTGGGGCTATATCTCTGCCGCCGGATTACCGAGCAACATCACGGGAACATAAGAATCACCGATAACATAGAAGGAATGACGGCTTTCGAAGTGAGCCTGCCGACAGGAGATAATCAATGAGCCGGATACTGGTAATCGACGATGAACCGAAAATGACGATGCTGATCGCCTCTACTTTGGGCGAGGGCGGCCATGCGGTGGATACCGCCGGCACCGGCCGGGAGGCAATGGAGCGGCTTCAAAAGCAGTCGTATGATCTGGTTGTCAGCGATATCCGCCTGCCGGCGCCGGATGGTATGGAAATCCTCAGCTGGTTGCGACAAAATCGTCCGGATACTCTGGTCATCATGATGACCGCTTTCGCCGAGGTCAAAACCGCAGTCGAGGCCATGAAAAAGGGCGCTTCCGATTACCTTATCAAACCTTTTCCTCTGGATGAATTGACCCTGCAGGCCGGGCGTCTGCTGAATGCTCGCCACACCCGCCAACTAAAGGAATTGCGGGAAAAAGATTATGACGCCCTCGCCTATGATGAATTTATCGGTCAGGCCCCGGCCACCAGGAAGCTGTTGGAACTTTTGAAAAAAGTTGCCGTTACCGATACCGCGGTCCTCATCACGGGCGAATCCGGAACCGGCAAGGAATTGGCCGCGAAGATGATACATAATTTGTCCCATCGCCGGGGAAAACCGTTTATCGCCGTCAATTGCGCCGCCCTGACGGAAACTCTGCTGGAATCGGAATTATTCGGCCACGAGAAAGGGGCCTTCACCGGGGCCGTCGCCCGCAAGCCGGGCCGATTCGAACTGGCCGATGGCGGAACTATTTTCCTCGATGAGATCGGCGAAATGTCCTCGGGTTTGCAGTCGAAATTATTGCGTGTCCTGGAGGAGCAGACATTGACCCGGGTCGGCGGCGTGGATGAAATCACGGTCGATCTCCGCCTCCTGACGGCCACCAATCGAAATCTGAAGGACCTGGTAAGAGACGGCCGGTTCCGCGAAGATTTGTATTTTCGAATTAACGTCTTTCCCATCACGATGCCGCCATTGAGAGAAAGGGCCGAGGATATTACATTGCTGGCCAAATACTTCCTTCAGAAGGCTAATTTCGCTCACCCGGACCTTGACGCCGAAATTCTTGATATTCTGGCGCAATATTCCTGGCCGGGAAATATCCGGGAAATGAAAAATATTCTGGATCGGGCCATGATTCTGGCCGGCAATGAGCCGATCGATCCGACTTGCATCGGTATCGACGATGATGAAAATCCCGATGCCGAGTCTGTGGCAATCGGCAATCGATCATTGGGCGAAAGCGAAAAAAAGATGATTCAGGAGGCTCTGGAGCGGACCGACGGTAATAAGACCGAGGCAGCTAAGATGCTGGGTATCAGCCGCCGGCGGCTCTATTCCCGCATGAAAATCCACGACCTCAAACCGTAAATGCTGTCCGATGCGGTACATATGACCGGTATGGTACACCGGACGAGCCTGTTTTTGATTTGTATTTTGTAGTAAGATGTTATATTCTAATAACATAGTCAACTATAAGGCCATTCCCGAGACTGGCATGATTATTGAGTTCTTCTTCGCAGTGATAAGAAGAAGGAACGAAGCCTATGAAAACTAAAATAACGCTGTTGGTTTTGCTTTCTCTGGCCTGGAGCGCCGTGGGATGGGCCCAAATGGGCGGCGATGGCGCTCGCCTGATGGGCGCCATGGAGAAGACCGACGAAGTTATTGCACGGGCTCGGGAAGCGGTTCAGGAAAGCGGCTCGGAGCAGGCTCACAACCAGCTGGAGATGGCCATTAACCTGCAGAAGATGGCCCGTGACGTGGTCGCCTTCGGCCCGATGAATGAAATGATGGTCCAGCGGGCCGGCAAATATACCCTGAACGCTCGCGAGAAAGCCCAGCGGGCCATCGCCATCACCCGCCAGGCGGCGGAAAACGAAGATTATGTCCGGGGGCGTCTGGAACGCACCGACGATTTGATCCGTCAGATCGAGGAACGAGTCGGCCCGGATGCCTCGGAAGGCCTCCGCCTTATGCTCGATTCGGCGCATGATAAACAACAGAGGGCCGTTGAATTATTCCGTAATCGCCGCCTAAAGGCCTCCCTGCAGATGACCCTGCAAGTGGAAAAATCGCTGAAGGATGCCGCCGGAAAATCGAATGGTTATCAGAAGACTCAGCAAAGGTACCAGGCCCAGACGGAAAGGTATCTGGCTCTGCGGGAGAGGATTCGGCTAAGCGAAGATATCAATCGTCCGGAAGTCAAACGGGCGCTCGAAAACGCCGAAAATCTCCAGACACAGGCCGATGAAATGGTCTCCGGTAACGGCCGGTATGGCCAGGCGGAAAAGACCATGCAAAAGGCGGTCGAGATACTGACCCGGGCCGCTGAAGATCTCAGGGAACCGGCCAAAATAAAGACCGCCATTGAAGATGTCGAGAAAATGGCCGCTTATATCGAAAGCCAGGTCGATCAATACGGCGACCGGGCGGTGAAACAGCAATATCAAAGCGCGCACGATCATCTAAACAAAGCGTCGGCATCTTACGACCGCGGCGATTACAATCAAGCTGCAGCCCAGGTTCAGGCGGCCCGGCAAATCATGACTCAGGTTG
Source organism: uncultured Ignavibacteriales bacterium (assembly GCA_964523575.1). Taxonomy (GTDB): domain Bacteria; phylum Zixibacteria; class MSB-5A5; order GN15; family JAAZOE01; genus DAOUTW01. Next base: position 65,166 of record CAZGAV010000005.1, on the reverse strand, counting down.
CCGAAACGGTCGAAAAGCCGGTGATGGTCGAACAGGGATTAGAACTGGTCCACAATGAGGCGGCGCGGCTTGAGGCCAAGGTTGGCGCCTCTGGCGATCGGCGATTGCAAACGGAATTGACCGAAGCCAGGGAAATGCTGGCAAAAGCCACAGCTTTGTACCGAGCAGGCGATTATGCGGCGGCGCAGGCTCAGCTGGAAACAGCCGAGCGAACCCTGGCGAGGATTGCGAACTTTCTTGGAGAATAAAATAGTTGCCGGAATCGGGAACGCGCATTCTTATTTGCCTTTTACTGGCGGCAACGGCCTCAATGTCTGTTGCCGCCGATTTTTCTGGTAACAACGGGTTTTCCGCGGCCGTCGGGGGCGAATATCAATATATAACCCAGCAATATTACAGCTCCATTCTGGATACGACAACCGTGGATGTTCTGGAAGTCTGGCAACTGGCCCAGGATGAGATCAACGATTTTATTCTAAAAACCGATTTGAGATACGACCTTCAAAATTCCGATCACCGATTGAATTTGCTGGCCGATTTTCAGCTCTCCAATGACCGCCGATTGGGGCGGACCGAGGCGTATTATCGTTTTGGAGAATATGACAATAATTTGAAGGTATCGGGAAAATTTGAATCCAAGGCCCCGACCTCCGACGACGATTACCGGATCGAGGAATACAATTATTTCGAAACCTGGCTGGGCGGTCGTAAACGTCTGAACCGGTCATTCAGTCTCAACTTCAAAACCGGTTATGAATCGATATCATTCGCCGACCAGCCGACTGACAGCGCCGAAAGCTTGGCGGTGACGCCGATTTTTTCATATTTCGATTATTCGATGTTTTCCGGCTGGATCGGCGGCGATCTGGCGATTTCGGAGTTCGGCCGGGAATTGTCCTGGCGCCTTGGGTATCGGCGTCGTCACGTCCCGGATTCGACCCTTGCCGGCTATAATCAGACCCGCGTCGAGGTGGAGTATATAGATTTTGGACCGCGGCTGAATATCAGCCTTAACGGAGATTTTGAAGCCCGCGACTATTTCCAGCCCGATGGGCGTGACGATTTCTGGGCCTTCAATTTTCGGGGGAGTTTGAGCCATACCGTTGGCCGCCATTACGAAATCGGGGGAAATATTCAGACCGATCTCTACCGTTACAGTGTTCCCGACATCATCAATCGAAATTATACCCTGTATCGGGGCGAAGTCAATGGCACCATGAGACTTGACGGATTCGGGTGGGGACCCCTGCTCCGGTTGGAATATCGTAATGAAGAAGCCGGGCTGGACGAGGATCTGGGCGCCTTTTCGGAGACTTACAGTCAATGGGAGATGGGATTGCAGGCCGATTTTCTTAATCGGCGGGCGATCTTTTTCAATGGCGAAGTCACTTACGGACGAAGGAGTTACAGTCAGGGAGAAAGTTTCTTGTCATCATACAATATATGGTCGGTGGCCCTACTGGCCAATTATTCCCCCTTCAAAAATCTTTCCTTCAATTTAATGCTGGACGGGTCGTTTGAAAGCCACGACAGCCAGTCGGATGACACCGATTTACTGCTTCTCTCATTCGGCGTAACTGCCCGAATTTAGAGAATTTGTGCAAATATTGCGCCAAAATATCGCTTGACAAATCGGCAGAAAACATTACCTTTTGATTGTCTAGGGATTAGTTGTGTTTTGTCGCACCTTGCGAGATTCAATCGCACCTTGAGTAGCTTAGCATAGTACTTACTTCAAAGTACATCTAGTTACATGTTTGCTCTTACGAAAGCCTTTTTACTGAGATTTTAACTCTCAATGTTTAACGTGAGGTGGTTTAGTGCGCTTTTCATCCAACTTACTTACTTGACTGACTTCCGAGGTTGAAAGGCGACATTAGCGATACTTCTCGTAAAACAGAGGCTTAAACTCTAAAAAGGTTCCTTGAATTTCATTATGGCCTAATTACTCTTTACACTGAGGCCATATTGAACAAATTACAAAGGAGCAGTGTAATGAAGCAAAACAAGCTACTTATTTTATCATTGCTGGCCTCGTTTCTGCTTCTGATTTCAGCTTCCTACGCGAATGCACAGACGGTTACTTTTGGTACTGTTAATGATTGCCCGAAACCCGCTGGTGAAAAGGTGTACGTTCCTGTCATGGTTGACAATGGTGTCGACCTGGCCGCTCTGGATATTATCGGTCAGGTAGTGACTATTTCCGGCGTCAATCTGGTTGTGACAGGCATTGCTTTTGATGACCGGATGGGCTTCCCCGAAGCTCTCGATCAGCGTTTCCCGATCGGCGACCTCGGTGGTGGCGTATTCCGTTTTGGTGCTGTAAAACTGGAAGAGACCGGCCTTCTTGCGGGCAGTGGCCAGATTGCCACGCTTGAGCTGCAGTATATTTCCGACTGTCAGCTGGGTACGGCCTCTCTGGATGCAGGCACCTACGATTGCAATGGCGACACCAAGGCGACGACTTTTGTCGGCGCCGACGCTGGCGTAATCACCCCGACCGTGACTTCCGGCGCCGTGAACGTTGTCAATACGGCTCCGTATTTCACTTTTTGCCCCGATGATTATGAGATCTATTGGGGTGACAATGTCTCAGTGACCTTGACGGCAGATGATGCCGATCTCGACTGCGGTTGCGATGCTCTCCACTTCACCAAGGTGAGTGGTCCGGGCAGCGTCAATTCCGCGACTGGTTTGTTCCAGTGGGTTACCGGCGGCGGCGACGTTGGTTGCCATACCGTCGTAGTCAAGGTTACCGATGATTTCGGTGGTGAGGCGATCTGTGAATTCGATATTAACGTACTCAACGAGCCCCCTGAAATCACTTGTCCCGACGAGGTTATCAATATTCTTTGGGGTCAGACTGCCAACGCTTCGGTGACGGCTGTCGATCCTGATGGTGGTCCTTCGGCTCTGACTTATATGCTGGTCGACCCGGCCTCCTATCCTGGCGGTCCGATGCTCGATGCCAGCACCGGCGACTTCACCTGGGTCACCTCGGAAGATAATGCCTTCCTGGGTACCTGGGAGTTCACCGTGATTGTCACTGACGGCGCGCTTCTCGATGCCTGCAATACGGCTAACGCCGACACCTGCAGCTTCTTCGTGCACGTCGATCCGAAGTTCCGTGTCTCGATTGACAAGACTCACGGCACCCTCCAGGGTCATTATGCCACTCTGGGCCTCAATCTTGACGATTCCTACACGTCAATGAACATGGGCGGTTATGATTTCCTGATCGCTTATGATGCCCCCGGCTTGACCTTCGTTGAAGCCCTCCCCGGCGAAATTTTCGATAATTGCCATTGGGAGTACTTCACCTATCGTTTTGGCGCTACCGGTAACTGCGGTGATGCCTGTCCGTCAGGTCTGCTGCGCATTGTTGCGCTGGCTGAGACCAACAACGGCTCCGTGCATCCGACCGGCTATAACAGCGACCAGTGCGGTACGGAATTGGCAGTTTTGAAGTTCTTTGTCTCCAACGATCGCACCTTTGAGTGCATGTATCTGCCGGTCCGGTTCTTCTGGACAGACTGCGCCGACAATAGTATTGCGTCGCAGTTCGGTGACACTCTCTTCCTCGCAGACAGAGTCTTCGACTTTGAAGGGAATGATATCACCATGTTCGGAGAGCTTCCGAACTACTTCGGCGGCGGCGTTGATGCCGTCTGTCTGCTGGGTGACAAGGAACTCCCGCTTCGTGCTATCGACTTCAAAGACGGCGGTGTAGATGTCGCCTGTAGCGATAGTATCGATGCCCGTGGTGACATCAACGCCAACGGTCTGCCGAACGAAATCGCAGACGCCGTTATGCTCACCAATTACTTCATTAACGGCTTGGTTGCTTTCGGCAATCACATCGAGTCCTCCATTGCGGCCTCCGATGTCAACAACGACGGTATTACCCTGTCTGTTGCCGACCTGGTTTACCTGGTCCGTATCATTCAGGGTGACGCCCAACCTTATCCGAAGACCGAACCCGGTGCCAATGCGATTGCCATCCGGACTCAGGTTGTCGGACAGCAGATGACTGTCGGTTATACTGCTGAAGATAAGGTGGGAGCCGTGCTGATGCGCTTTGAGTTCACCGGCGAAGTCGGTACCCCGATTCTGGGCGCCGGCGCCAACGGTATGGATCTCAAGTATAGCGTCAGCGGCAACGAGCTGAACGTCCTGGTTTACAGTCTGGGCAGGGAAGCCATCATGAATGGCGAGAATGTCCTGTTGACCGTTCCGGTCACCGGCGACGTTAACCTGACCGAGATTGATGCGGCCGACTTCTACGGCAACGTGCTGAGCTCGACCTCACGCATTCTGCCGTCGAAATTCGACCTCGCCCAGAACTATCCTAACCCGTTCAACCCGACGACCACGATCAACCTGGCTCTGCCGGTCGCCTCGGATTATTCCGTCGCGATCTACAATATTGCCGGCCAGTTGATCCGCACTTACGATGGCAATGCCAGCGCCGGTGTGGTGTCGATCGTATGGGATGGTAAGGATGCTTCCGGTAACCAGGTCGCTTCCGGTATGTACTTCTACAAGGCCCAGGCTGGACAGTTCTCGGCCACGAAGAAGATGCTACTGATGAAGTAAACTGTTTACTCAGAAACACAGCTTGTTCAATCATTAGCCCCGCTTCCGCAAGGAAGCGGGGCTTTGTTATGCCCGGTCGGCGATTGACATTTACCCTTTATTATCCTAATTTGCGTCCATGGAAGAAAAACGATTTCTCGGTCTCGATCTCGGCGGACGGCGTATCGGCGTGGCCGTTTCCGATCCCGGCGGCCTGATCGCCCAGGCCCGGGAGACCATCCTGGTCAAAGGCATAGACGACGCCGTCGCAAAGGTTTGCGCCGTTATCGCCGAATATCAGGTGATCGGCGTCGTTCTGGGCTTGCCCCTGAACCTTTCGGGCGAGGCTTCGGAGCAGTCTCGGGAAGTCGAAAAATTCGCGGAAAAATTGAAAAGGGAATGCCCGATTCCGGTCTATTTTGAGGATGAACGTCTTAGCTCCCGCCAAGCCGAGAATATTCTTCATGCTTACGGCAAGAAGATCAAGGGGCACAAGGACAAAATCGACCGAATTTCGGCCGCCATTATTCTCCAGAGCTTTTTGGATCGACAAAATCTGGAAGACGACCGATCATATTAGAGGGACACAAAAGCGTCTTGCGGCGTATCAAAAATGAGTTGCCGGCTTCGGGGCCGGCGCGATTTCGCCCCACTATCAGGGCCCGTCTCCATTATTGGAGCTGGAACCTGTTGCTCCTGATTCTGTGGCCGGCGGCGAAAATTTTGCGAGCATGGGAAAAACTGCGACGCCATGAATAGATTGGTCAAAAGGATTTTCTTAAGCGGCGTTATTCTGATGGTTTTGGCGTCTCTGACCGCCGGCTGGTGGCTGTTTTATCCCCATCGAATATACGCCGCCTCGGTTTATGTCGAATCCGGAGACCGTTTCTATCAGTTAGTGCGCAAGCTGAAGGACCGCGACGTCCTCCGCTCACCCTGGATTTTTTCCAAAGTCGGAATCCTGATCGGCCTCGATCACCGGGTGATTCCCGGCCGCTATGATTTCACCCAAAAAACCTCCAACTACAAAATCCTTCGAAAATTATGGCGGGGCGAAATCGCCTTCATGACCGTTACGATTCCTGAAGGCTATAACCTCCGCCAGATCGGAACTCTGTTGAACCAGCGATGCGGCACCAGCCATGAAATTTTCGACAGCCTTGTCAGGGATTCCTCTTTTCTGGCCGGGCTGGGCGTGCCGGACGGTTTCGGCGAGGGGTATCTTTTCCCCGAAACCTATCGTTTTGAATGGGGCATATCGGGGCAGGAGGCGATTTCGGCTATGGTCGAGCAGTTAAGGAACCGACTCGACGACAGCCTGATGGCGCGATGCGATTCTATGGGATATTCGCTCAATGACCTGTTGACGATGGCTTCGATTATCGAGATGGAAGGGCTGGATCATGCCGAGTTCGGCACCATCGCTTCGGTCTATCGCAACCGTTACCTGATCGGGATGAAACTCCAGGCCGATCCCACCGTCATCTACGGTATGGGGGGGCTGGATCGAGACCTGCTCATCAAAGACTACCAGTTCCCGTCAGCCTACAATACCTATCTTCACAGTGGTTTGCCGCCGACCCCGATCTGTTCCCCGGGCATGGCCGCAATTCACGCCGCTCTTTATCCCGATTCCACCGCTTATCTGTATTTCGTGGCCGACGGCAACGGCCGACATATATTCAATACCACCTACCAGCAACACCTGGCCGATACCCGCAAGGTCAAGAAAAACCGCCGCTGAAACAACCGGCACAACCGCAATAAGCGATCGCCCTAACGCCCGATTTCGATTTTGACATTCCCGGTTACCGGAAGATCATACGTAATTTTGATCGTATCGCCGACACCGTAATCAACGGCATTCAGCCCGAGGGTATAGGAGGCGGGCAAAAGCCCGCTGAAATCCTCGTCGCAGTCTTGGACCTCAGCCGGGCCGACCGGATCTCCGGGGGCGACGATATCGAAATTAATTGTCGTATCGAATCCCCCGGCCGTCATGCGGACCTGATAAATCCCGGGAACCACCTGTAGCCCGTAAAGGTTGGTCTGGTTCCAGCAGATGCGATATCTCCCGGCCGACATCGTCCCGTTGATGAAAGTCAACAGGAAATCGGGGTCGAGGGTTTTGAAGGTCGCCGCAGACCTCTGAAGCCCGCAATTATAGTCGCTGACCGCCCAGACCGTCCAGGCGTACCCGTGATCCGATTCCAGATCGACGCCGAGCGTATCCAGATATGTAATGCCGGAGGCGGCATGAAGGGCGCAGGTCGTATCGGCGGTTCGATAAATCCACCAGGGCCAGTACATATGATAATCCTCATCGTTCATCAGCATAAGCAGATAGGAAGAGAAACCATTGGCCTCTCTCCAGCTGAATGAAGTAGTCACCAGGGTTTCCTCGTTGTCGGGTGAAAGGCCGGCGGCAGGGTCGTCTATGAGGCTGATGGTATTGGGGACACATGCGACCGAATCCGAGGAAACACTTTCGCCGGCGGCATTAATGGTTTTGATGAAATAAATATAAAGTGACGAAGAAGCCGTATCATAGGTACTGTCGGCAAACCATAAAACCGAAGGATAATAGGCACCGGGCCCGAAAGACGAAGCGCCAATCGGCGAATCATTCAATTTCTCGACCGCGCCGTTATCGATGGTTCTGTAGATGTTGTAAGTCCCGGTTTTCCCCCCGCTATGGTCCGCCCACAACAATACCATTTCATAGTCGGTATCGAAATTCATAGGAGTGCCGAAAATACCGGCTGGAGGATCTGGAGGCTCGGGTGTTGGTTCCGGGGTGGCGGCTTTGTCTCCGCCGCATCCGGCAACGATCAAAGCGCTGATGACAATCAATAAAAAACCATAAATTATTTTGAGACTTGGCATGATATCAGGCCTCCCTCTGATAAAAATAATGCAATTAGATATTTACTTTAAGATAGGTAATGGCGAAACGAATGTCAATAACCGGTACAAATGCCCAAGGTGCCGTAAATGCCGGTCAGCGAGTCTCCGACGGAATGGCGAGAATGCCAAGCAGAGATGCGGCGAAATCATCGACGATGTCAGCTCCGAGGCCGTTAAGGTACGGGCTGAAGGCCGATTCCTGATCCGAAGCCAGGCTGACAACCCCTATCCGAAGGCCGTTCTGGATGATGGGGATAACAGCCACCGAGACGGTTTCAGGCGTCAGGAAAATCTTCTTTTCAATCGGATTGCCCGAGGCCAGTTCCGGGTAATTATCGACCAGAGGATAACCCTGACGGAGGATTTCATAAAGCAGGGAATCGTGTTTGGGGATGCCCAAAGCCAGGCCGGATTTGCAGACGCCTTCTTTCAATATATGGGTAATTCTAAGGCCATCCGAACCCGGTTCGTACAAGGTCAACGAAGCTTTTTTAATGGCATATTTTCGGCCCAGGCGGGCGATCAGACGTTTGAATAAACGGCCGGTGTCTTCCAATTCCTTGCGGCCGAGATATGGATCAGCCTCGGCCGGTCGAGAAGAAAATTCTCCGGCAGAATCGATCAATGGAAAATCGTCGGAGCTAACTTTGGCCATAATCACCTCGTTGAAATTGTCAGCGGCCGGCCGGGACCTCGACCGGCTGTCTCAGCTTGAATTTCTTGACTTTGCGCCAGAGCGTGGTGCGGCCGATACCCAGCTGATCGGCGGTCATCGAATAATTCCAGTTGTTTTCTTTTAACGATTTAAGGATTTGGATTTTCTGATTTTCCTCAAGGGACCGGCCACGCGACAGAGATTCGGAAACCGGAGCCGGCTTTCTGGTTTTTGAGGAAATGAAAATAATATCCTCGTACCGGATTTGATCCCGACCGGACAAAGCCAGCGCCCGCTTGAGGGTGTTTTCCAATTCCCGGACATTTCCCGGCCAGTCATGTTTCAGAAGAAGGTCCATCGCGTCGGCCGAAATCGTCACCGGCGGACGACCATATTCTCTTTGAATTTTATCCAGAAAATGTTCCGTCAACGGCGCAATATCCTCGGGCCGTTCGCGCAGCGGAGGTATATGAATCGGCATGACGTTGAGCCGATAAAAAAGATCTTCCCGGAAGCGGCCTTCGCGGACATCGCCGACAAGATCGGCGTTGGTGGCGGCGATAACCCGAACGTCGATTGACCGGGTGGTGTTGCCGCCGACCGGTCGAATTTCTTTTTCCTGAAGAACGCGGAGCATCTTGGCCTGGATGGAATACGGCAGATCACCCACTTCGTCAAGAAAGATGGTACCGTGTTCAGCTTCCTCGAATAGACCCCGCTTGTTGGCGATAGCCGTCGTGAAAGCTCCTTTGACATGCCCGAAAAGCTCCGATTCGAGAAGGTTTTCGGGGATGGCGGAGCAATTGATAGTAATGAAGGGCTTGTCGTGGCGGAGAGAATGGTGATGGATAACCTTGGCAAAAAGTTCCTTACCGGTTCCCGATTCGCCGGTAAGCAAAATTGAAATATCGGTCCCCGCGACGCGCACGGCCATTTTCTTCAATTCTTCCATAGCCCGGGATGCACTGACGATATTGGTGAACCCAAAATGACTGACGATCTCTTCCCGGAGGTGGCGCACTTCCTTGCGCAAGCCGATTTGTTCCAGAGCCTTATTGGCTTTGAACAGCAATTCCTGATTTTTGAACGGCTTGGTGATATAATCGGAAGCGCCTTTTTGAATCGCCTCCACTGCCGATTGCACCGATCCGAAGGCGGTCATGATAATGATTTCCGTTTCCCGGTGCAGCCGTTTACCGGCGGCAAGGATATCGAGGCCGGAATCGGCGCCCAGCCGGAGATCGGTTAGCACCAGATCGTAAATATCAGATTCGAGGAGTCGGACAGCTTCGTCCCGACTTGTGGCTGAAACCGTCCGGTATCCGTTTTGAGTAAACAGACTCGACAGAGATCGATTAAGGGCGGCATCGTCCTCGACTAATAGTATTGACGGCATTATGAAATGACTCCTTCGTTATGATTCCGCGGCAGAGATATCGTTACTCGATTTCCTCCGCCGGGAAGGCGTTCCAGAATGAGGTTTCCCCCATGGGCGGCAGTGAGGCTGTTGGCGATGGCCAGACCCAAACCGGCGCCGCCCGGCTGAGTCGAATAAAAGGGCCAGAAGGCCTCTTCGGCTTTGCGGAAGAGACAATCGGGGCCCTGATTTTCAATCGTGACCATGACCGAGTTTTCGTCTTTCCCGGTGCGAATAAGAGTCCCTTCCCGGCCCGAAGCCCGCAGGGCATTGGTGATCAATTCCGACAAAACGATCTGAACCTGGTGGCGATCACAATCAATCGCTGGAATTCCTTCGCCCGGTTGAAATTCAAGTCCGGCGTCGGTTATGCCAGCCATATCCATCCGACAATTTTCGATCTCAAATCGACATAATTCGTTAATGTCGACAGCGACCGGATCGATCGGTTCGGGGCAGGCAAATTGAGAAAAACGGCGCAGGATATATTCGATCTGTTCAGCGGCCGTCATTATCGTTTGCAGCATGGAGAGATCGTCATTGCTGAGCGAGGTTTCGGTCGATTCCTCTATCTGGCTGGCGGCGGTAAAGATAACGCTGAGCGGGTTGCGTATTTTGTGGCTCAGCCGTCTGGCAACCTCAGCCAGAGGTATCTCCGTTACCTGCGGGGATAAGATCGTTTGGTCGCAGACAGTTTCGCGGGTCATGGGGCTCCTTATGGCGTGCGTTTCAATTTGCAACGTCTGCTATATATATCGGTTCAATTTTGAAACGCTTAACTCCTCGGGCTGGAAAGTTAACGACAGCTCATTTCCTTCGGGCGTTTCCGGCCGCACTTGAGACGGATTTGCGGGCGCTTCTATGCCGTCGCATCAGGGCCGAATCAGTTTTTTGCTTGACAGTCCGGGGTGTTTTTGATATTTAATTTCATGCCGATTGTAGAAAACCAGATAATGCGCCTGGCGCGACTGGCAAGACTGGAATTGTCCCCCTCAGAACATGATCGGTACACTCAAGAACTGAGTCAAATCATCGAGTATTTCGACCGAATCTCCGAAGTTGATACTGATCAAATCGAACTTTCGGCCCCGATGGCGGCCCTTGAAGGACTGCGCGAAGATGTTATCCGGTCATCTCTTCCGGCGGAAGAGGCGTTGCGAAACGCGCCCGAAAAAAAGGACGGTTTTTTTATCGTGCCCCGAGTAATCTGATCATGGCCCATGTCACCGCCATTATTCCGGCCCGGCTGGCCAGCCGGCGGTTTGCCCGCAAGGTTCTTTATCCTCTGAAGGGGAAGCCGCTTATCTTCTATATCTGGCGCGCCGTCCGGCAGGCTAAACTCATTGACCGCCTCTTCGTCGCCACCGATTCGGCTGAAATCGGGCGGGCCGTCAATGGCTTCGGAGGCGCGGTCATCATGACTTCGAAAAAACCGCGCAACGGCACGGAACGGGTGGCTGAGGCGATGGGCGAAATGAAGTCGGATATTGTCGTTAATATCCAGGCCGACAATCTCGGGCTTTCGGGGGCGGTTCTTGACCGGGTTATCCGGGCCATGGACCAGGACAGGAAAATCGAAGTGGCGACTCTGGCTCGAAAGATCGGCGGCCGCGACGGGCAAAAGGATCTTGAAAATCCCAATGTCGTCAAGGTCGTCGAAAACGCCGCCGGCGACGCCGTCTGGTTCAGCCGCAGTCCGATTCCTTTCCTTCGCGGCGCCGGGCGAAGAAGGGCTGTCGATCTTTTCCCTTATCTGGAGCATATCGGCGTATATTTTTTTAGAAGGAGAGTATTGTCCGAGTATGTCAGCTGGCCGCAGGGACGGGCTGAAAAAGCCGAATCGCTGGAACAGTTGCGATTTCTTGAAAATGGTAAAAGGATCAGGCTGTACAAGACGAATAAGGGTATAATTTCGGTGGATAGCCGGGAAGCTCTGAAGCTGATAAAAAATATTTAACCCAAATGAGGTTATCAAGTGGCAGATCGTAAAACAAAATACGTTTTTATTACCGGCGGTGTGGTATCATCGCTGGGCAAAGGGATCGCCTCGGCCACGCTGGGGCTGCTATTGAAAAAAAGAGGCTTGTCGGTCAATATCCTCAAGCTCGATCCTTACCTGAATGTCGACCCGGGGACGATGAATCCCTTTCAGCACGGCGAAGTCTTCGTGCTCGATGACGGTTCCGAGACCGATCTCGACCTGGGCCATTATGAGCGATTTTTGAATCAGTCGATGTGCAGCGACAACAATGTCACCTCGGGGCAAATCTATCAGGCCATTATCAGCCGCGAACGGCGCGGGGACTACCTCGGCGCGACGGTTCAGGTGATTCCCCATGTCACCGAAGAAATCAAGAAATCGATCAAAAAATTGGCGACGATCAACGGGCCGGTCGATGTTATCATTTGCGAAATCGGCGGCACCGTCGGCGATATCGAATCTTTGCCGTTCATGGAAGCTATCCGCCAGATGGCCCTGGAGAATGATGAGCACGATACCTTGTTTATTCACCTGACAATGGTGCCATATATCGAAGCCGCCGGTGAATTGAAGACCAAGCCGACCCAGCATTCGGTTAAAGCTCTTCGGGAAATCGGTATCCAGCCCAAAATCCTGCTGTGCCGCACGGCCAAAACGCTCGATGAGGCCATCCGCAAAAAAATCGGTTTGTTCTGTTCGGTGCCCAGCCGGAACGTCATCGAGGCCATCGACGTGCCGACTATTTATGAAGTTCCCTTGAAATTTGAACAGCACGGTTTTTCCGATCTGGTGCTCGAAAATCTCGATATCCAAGCCCCCCAGCCGGATATGAGCGAGTGGGAGGATCTGGTGTCCAGGATCAAGAATCCCTCCCGGCGAATCAAGATCGCTATTTGCGGCAAATACGTTTTCTTGAAAGACGCCTACAAATCGATTATCGAGGCTTTCGCTCACGCCGGGGCGGAAAACAACGCCCGGGTCGATCTGGTCTGGGTATCGTCCGAGGATATCAAGCATGGCGGCGCGGCCAAGTTTATCGGCGACGTCGATGGCTTGTTGATTCCCGGAGGTTTCGGCGAGCGGGGCGTGGAAGGGAAAATCGAATCGATCCGCTATATCCGGGAAAAAAAGATACCGTTCCTCGGCATCTGCCTCGGGATGCATTGCGCCACGATCGAATTCGCCCGCAATGTCTGTGGCCTTCAGGACGCCCACAGCTATGAATTTTACCGCGACCTGAAACATCCGGTGATCCACCTTATGGCCGACCAAGAGAATATCACCGAACTGGGCGGCACTATGCGGCTGGGAGCCTACCCGGCCATTATCGACAAGGACAGTTTCACCTATCAGGCTTACGGCACGGAAGAGATTTCCGAGCGGCACCGCCACCGCTATGAATTCAACAACGAGTACCGGGAGATGCTGACCGCGGCCGGGTTGAAACTGGTCGGAATGTCGCCCGATAACAAGCTGGTGGAAATTATCGAAGTTCCCGAGCATCCCTGGTTTGTGGCGGTCCAATTTCATCCGGAACTGAAATCGCGGCCAACCAAGGCGCATCCGCTGTTCCGCGATTTCGTCGCCGCGGCGGTCAAGTACAACAAAAGCCGGGCCGAGAATTCGGAAGTGACCGAAAAGAAGACGGTCGTCTGATTTCAAAAAGCCGCCGGGTGCAGGCGTCCAGCAGAGAGACAAATTATCGAAAAGACAACCGGCGGCCATCGGGGACGCCGGTTTTTTTTATGGCTCCGGGGCGGCCCCAATGGATAAATTTAGATAGCGTAGGAATCGTTTCAACCTTATATTGGTATAAGATTCGGAATTCGGAGAAATTTAATGTCGCGTCTGGTGGCAACCTTAACCATCCTCTGCTTTATGATCGTATCCGTTTTGGGCGGCGGTTACGGGATCCTCTGTGTCCGTTCCTGCAAAGCGGCGGTTGCACCGGCAGCCGATGAGCCGGAAGAATCGGCCTGCGGCGGATGTTGCGGGTCGAACTCGCCTGCGGCTGAATCATCCTGTCCCTTCAGCCGGACGTCGCCCGAACCGGAATCGGCCCCCGATTGCGGGTCCCGGCCGATATGCGGCGGGTCATCCGATTCCGAAGCGCCGATCTGCCCCCGCGCATTCTGTCCGGTAACAATGCCGTGCGAAACCGATTGCGACAAATGCACACTGCCCCGCCTCGATTTCGTCCTGGCCGAGAACAAAACGCAGACGCCCAAAATCGAATCGGGCCAAGTGCCCCGGATCGAGCCCGATATAAATGACAATATTCTATCGTATTCCATAGTCAACACCCATCATCCCGGTATCCATCCTATCATTGCCACCACGGTCATGCGGCTTTGAGACCGGGCAAGGGCCGCGAATACGCGCGGCCGCCGGCAAGATAATTTAACTGAACAAGAAACCTGCTTCGAAAATTCGGAGATACCTGTATGAAAAATCGGAAGATTTTTGGTGTTCTGATAGCATCTCTGCTGACCCTTCTGCTGATCGGCAGTGGGGCGGTCATGGCCTCGAATACCGACGCCAAAGCGACCACCTGTCCGCATAAGACGAAGACCTGCCAGCAGGCGCAGACCAAATCCACCGACGCTTCGGCGACCTGCGCCAAGACCTGTCCGGGCCAGGCGCAATGCACGACGACGTGCCCGGGAAGCGCCAACTGCGAGAAGCATGCCACTTGCACCGCCACCTGCGATCATAAGGGCGACTGTGACAAGAAGAACTGCACGCAGGCGGGGGATAAATCCTGTTGCAAGTCCGGCACCAAGGACTGCAAGAAGGATGGTACGCCCAAGTAAGGGCTTGGTCGCAAAACCGTAATTTCCAGGGCCGCTCCGATTAAGGGGCGGCCTTTTATTTTGGTTCTTCAGAAAGGCGCGCCGCTGACGATTATTCCAACAGGGAGGCGGCCCGACGAGGCGAATGAAATCGGGCTCAAAACGAATCATAATCGTTGACTGGAACGACAGAGAGATTATATTGATTAAGAGCGATTCAAGATTCCCGATACTACCCGGGTCATGCCAGATCAAAAACTCCGATGGGGAGGATACCATGTTCACAACCAAAAATCCGTTTGCCATGATTTGCCGTAAAGCCGGCCTTGGATGGTTACTGCTTATCATCGGTCTCGCGGCCGTGATGAGCGTTCCGGCGACGGCCGCCAATACCGTGTACGTCGACGCCGCTTTGTCGGGCGAGGCACAGGCGGTTGATACACTGTATGTCGGCAGTCAGTACGAATTCAGAGCCTGGCTTGAAAACGATTTCCTTCTGGCCGGTCTTCAGATGGGGATGCGGGTTTATTCCACGACCGGCGCCACCTGGAGCTGGATTTCCCAGCCCGATGGCTACGGCCCGGACGGCCAGGGCACGGGCGGGCATTATGTCACGGTCGTGACCGGTTGCCGGATGGATCCTCCCGACACCATCTGGGATCTGTCGGGGATGATCGTGGCCGAGAAGAGCATGGACGGCGTTTCACCCGATACCGTTTTTCCGGGCGGCATGGCTCTCTGGCACGGTCTTCCGGCCGGGCCGCTGGAACATATGATTTCGATGCATTTTACGCCAACCAGCACCGGATCGGGCAAGAGCGTGGGGTCGATATGTATCGATTCGGTTTTCGTGCCGCCGGGCGGAAAATTTATTTTTGTCGATGAGGCCGCGGCGGTCCATATTCCCACCATCAACGGGCCGTTCTGTTTCCCGGTGGCGATACCTGACATCGACGGCGATGGCATTTTGGACGCCGTCGATAATTGTCCGACGATTTACAATCCCGACCAGGCCGACGCCGACGGCGACAATATCGGCGATTTGTGCGATGAGTGCACCGATACCGACGGGGACGGATTTGGAAATCCCGGTTTTGCCGCCAATACCTGCGCCGTCGATAATTGTCCGGATACACCCAACCCCGACCAGGCCGACGCCGACAGCGACGGTATCGGCGACGTTTGCGATATCTGCCCCGATCATCCGGCCAACGATTGCTGTAATCCGACCTCCGGCAACGAGGCCCCGGCCATAAATTCAGGCGTCGGCGTCACCGTTATTCCCGGAAGCGTGGCGCTGAATTATACCGCCACCGCAGTCGACGCCAATTGCGACGGCACGGAATTGACGATCAGCTTCGAGGAAGTGCCGGCCTGGTGCACGGTGGTCGATAATACTATTTCGGGCGAGGCCGGATGCGCCGACGCCAGCACTTCGTTTACGGTTATCGCCTCCGATGGCGATCTGGCCGATACTCAGGTGGTGGCGGTGACGGTCGATCATTCCAATGTCGCGCCTGTCATCACCCCGATCGGCGATACGGTGGTCGTGCCACATATGTCGGACTTCGCCTATTATCCTGAGATTACCGATCCCGATGATGTCTCGCATATTATCATCTACGACGCTCTGCCGTCGTGGTGCACGGTGTCAAACGATTCGGCGGTCGGAACCGCGCCCGACGGTCTTTCAGCCGAACCGTTGACGGTGATCGTACAGGATTTCTGCAACGCCGACACCGCGTCGTTTCTGGTGCTGGTGTATATATGCGGCGACGCCAACAGCGACGGCGAGGTCAATATCGCCGACGGCGTGTTTGTCATCAATTTCGTTTTCAAAAGCGGTCCAGCGCCGGTTCCGGCTGAGGCCGGCGACGCCAATTGCGACGGCGACGGCAATGTCGGTGACGCTGTTTATCTCATCAACTATGTTTTCAAGGACGGCCCCGCGCCCTGTTGTCCGTAGTACCCGCATAAATTTCGGCGGCGTCGGGGAAAAAAGCCCGCCGCCGCCGCTTTTTTATCTTCGACCCTCCCATATATATTGTGTTTTCGATTATTCGCACGGCCAGATGTTGTATGTATGGCCTGAAACGGTTGGCTTTATTTCTCCATAACGTGGCATCAGACATGGGATTGCGCCGGATTTGGGTTCGTTTTGTCATATTTCAGGGGTCCCCAGATTTTCTTTGCCCCGGATTTTTGGTGTTGAATTTGAAGATTGGATAACCGATCGGCGGTGATATTTTTCTGGGTATTGCGCATAATGGTATAGTCCGTGTTCAGGGTTCTCAATTACCGGCCTGCTTTATTGATCACCAGCGTTTTTATAGCGATTTTGCAACGGGGGGGATTCCCTCACCCCAGATGCTCTCCCGAATGAGGGCGCTTCGCAATCTCAACGTTTATGCTTGCTGGCCACAAAAAAAATGTCAAGACCACAAGGGTCTTGACCTACGGGGCTTTTGATGGTGCACGAGGACGTGCGCCATCCACGAAAATGATTCATTCGGTGCCGGGTCACACTCCTCCTACTTCGGGGCAGGACCCGGCGCAACATTATGGAAGCCTTGGGGCAGACGGGGCGCTTGGCAAGCTCAGCATACACGTCTGTCGCCTGCAAAACAAGATGTCAAGACCACGAGGGTCTTGACCTACGACTACTCATCGGTTGATAAAGTAGAGCGGATAATTCCTTAAGAAACCCGGAGCGAAGCTCCGGGTCACCCGCCCCAAGCGAGGGTTTTTAAGGGTGCATGAGGACGAATGCCATCCATGAAACATCTGCAGTTCCGGGCGGCACAAATCGCACTCCGAAGGAGTGGGGCACCGGGCCGGCTGAGTTTTGACTTGCATCGAGCAGTAATTTTTACCGATATTGACTTAGCTCATCAAAAAAATCATTCCAGCCGGGAGGTATGTCATGATACGGTTCGTAACCCGATGGCAGGCAGTTTTCGGCATCTTTTTGTTGGCCCTTGTTTTTGCAGCCCCAACCAATGGTCAAAGCGTCGCGCCGCGGGGCCGCTTGGACGATCCGCCTCCGATAGGGGTGGAAACTTTTAAGGCCCGAAGGCAGGCGCTGATAGATTCTCTCGGCAAGGGCACCGCGATACTCTATTCGCAGGGAAGTGATGAGGAAACGGGCTACCGGGCCGACGGCGATTTCTGGTACCTGACCGGTATTGACGAACCGGGCGCGATCCTGATGCTGGCGCCGGGGGAAATATACCGGGAGATTATGTTTTTGCCGCCGCGAAATCCCGAATCGGAACGGTGGACCGGATGGTCGCCGGACCTGACCGATTCGCTGAAACAGGTCTGGAGGGTCGATGAAATCCGGCGCACCGGCTCCAAGGACTGGTGGATCATGGAGGCGATGAAGCATACGCCGGTTTTGCACCTGCTCTCCCGGCCGGTGGGGCTGGATGATCCCTTGCCGCCCGACCTTGAATTGTATCAGAAAATCACCGCCCGTATTCCCGGAGTGTCGATCGAAAATTCGCAGGGCCTGCTGGAATCGATGCGGATGATCAAGTCCCCCGATGAGATCGCGGCCATCGAAAAAGCGATTGATATCACTCACGCCGGTCTTTCCGAGGTGCTCGCCGCCGTGCAGCCCGGGATAACGGAATATCAATTGGAGGCCGTCCTGGAAACTTCGTTCAAGAACCACGGCTCTCAGCATATGGCCTTTCCGGCCATCATGGCCGCCGGCGGCAATTCACATTTCCTGCATTATCAAAAGCGCCATGATACTTTGAAGGCCGGCCAATTGCTTTTAATGGATGTCGGCGCCAAATGGGACAGGTATTCGGCCGATATCACGCGAACAGTTCCGATTGACGGGCGATTCACTCCCGAACAGGCCGAGATTTATAATCTGGTGCTCAAAGCATTAGAAAAAGCGACGGCCGCCGTGAAACCGGGGGCAACCTCATACGACGTGCATGAGGCGGCCAAAGAGGTTTTCCGCGAGGCCGGGTATGTCGATGATTTCTGGCATTGGACCGGCCATCATCTGGGGCTGGACACCCATGATCCGTCCGATGACGGTAAACCATTGGCGCCGGGAATGGTTATAACGGTCGAGCCGGGAATATATCTTCCCGACCGGCAATTCGGGATTCGGATAGAGGATGATGTCCTGGTGACCGAATATGGCCACAGGATTCTGTCAGCCGGGATTCCGCGAACGCTGGAGGAAGTGGAGGCATGGGGGGCGGAAGCTCGGAAATAGTTTTTTGGGTCAGGGCCGCGGCGATATTATCTCTTCCTCCGTGCGACTGCCACTCTCGTTATATGGGAGTGATTCACCAAAGGTCATTTGGCGGCGTCGGGTCACAGGCCATTGTCGCAAGACCCGGCGCGATGAACAATGAAGATGGCGGAAGCGGGGGACGTCTGCCCTGCTCAACCGAAAATATCCCGAACAAATCGCCCAAACATGCGTCAATATATCCAGTCTCCCGCCGCGAGACTATTTCAAGAGAGGATTTGATCATGAAGCATGTCGCTTTTTTTGCGCTGGCTCTTCTGAGTCTCCTGATGGCTGGATCTGTTCTATCGCAGGATAAGCCGGAATTCGAGATCAAGCAATTGTCCGACCATATCTATGAATTATCCACCGACGGCGGCGGCTACGCGGTTAAAGTCATCGCTTCGGTCGGGGAGGACGGCCTTTTGATTGTCGATGCCGGTCAGGCAGAAACGATCGAGGCGTTGAAAAAGAGCCTGCTGAGTCTGAAAGACAGCATCCCCGATATAATCATCAGCACCCATTCCCATATTGAACATACGGCCGGAAATAAGGCTTTCAGGCGGACGCCTATAAAGATCGGCCATGTCAATCTTCGCACCCGGTTGCGGAGTGGAAACTTCTTGTATGATGAATTCGATGATAAATCACTGCCCAATGTCACATTCACCGATTCCATGTCGCTCTATTTCAACGGCGAAGAGATAAAACTGATCGCCTTTCCGGGAAGCCACGACAACAGTGATATTATCGTCTGGTTCACCAAATCCAAAATAGTATGCGTTGGCGCTTTATCCAACGGAGCCCATTTTCCTTCGGTGGACAATGCCACCGGGGATGTCCTTAAATACCCCGAAATTGTGCGAAGGGTTATCGATATCCTGCCTGATGACGTCACCATCGTCCCCGGTCACGGCGAGGATGGCAACATGGAAGACTACCGGAAGTTTTACAATATGCTTCAGGAGACTTTGGCAACCGTCCGCGCCGAATTCGATAAAGGGAAGGACCTGACGGCATTGCAGAGCGAAGACATTCTAAAAGAGTGGGAACCGTTCGAGTGCAGTTACGTGGACCGGAATCGATGGGTCAAATATCTTGTGGAAGGATTTCAGGGAAAGGATAAAAGACCGACGATATACGAGCCTATTTATTATGCCATCAGGGATAAGGGTATCGACGGCGCCATCGAATGCTATTATGACCTGAAAAAGAATCATGCCGACGAATACCGGTTTGTGGACGCGATGCCGTTTTTCATCGGTTACAAGCTTTACAACAACGGGAGAGTTCCGGAGGCGATCGCGTTTTGCGATTTGTACCTTAAGGAATTTCCAGAGGGCGATTATGCCTGGATGGCTTATCATTTTATGGGGCGGGGATATAAGGACCTGGGCCAAAAAGCGCCGGCTATTGAAAATTTGAAGAAATCGCTGGAACTGAATCCCGATGACACCGAAGGGGCGGAACTGATTCAGGAATTGGAAAGTGATTGAAATAGATAGACCGGCGACCAATGAGACGAAAGCCTCCGGCGTTCGATGGTTGGCCGCATTCTCACCTGACACATAATCCACCTTACGAAATGTCAAGACCACAAGGGTCTTGACCTACGACTAGCCCGCCACAAAATGAGATTGCCACGTCGCTCCGCTCCTCGCAATGACGACGTCGGATTTTGAAGGGTGATACCGGCGATAGTTTCGCTGATTTTGATGCAGAGGAGCGCTGGTTATTTTTTGGGGCGGAGCCAGCTTAACAATTCTTTGTCGGCATCGGGGACGTCTTTGAAAATATTGGTGCCGTGCGCGCCGCCGGGATATTTCTTCAGGACTTTCGGCCCCGCATAATTATCGAACAGCCATTGGCTCGATTCCGCCGAATAGGTGTCATCCGCCGAGACGGCGATATAAACCGGTTTGTCGGCAGGCATGGCGCTGTCGATCATGACCGTCTCGGGCTGAAGGCCGTAATAGTCCCGGCCCGGCGAAAGCAGAACGGCCCGTTTGACCCAGTTATGCTCGGCCAGCAATCCGGCGGTATTGGCCCCGATGGACGCGCCGATGACGACGACATCGGAGTAATTGTATTTGAGCGGGTTGCGGGCGCGGAAGTCGATGAAGAACTGATTGATATCGTCGGGCATATCGGCGAAATAGGTCTTGTCCATCGATTCGGCCAGGATAGTATCGCCGTCCCGCTCGACCGACTGACCATGACCCCGGAGGTCGAAAGCGAGGGTCGTATAATTGGCCCGGTTGAGTTCCCTGACGAGGGGATCGAACGAAGTGTGCGTCCGAGACATCATCGGCAGAAGCAGGGCCAGCCCGGAACGGGCGTCGGGCGCTTCGGGATCAATCATGGCATGGGAAATCCAGGCGTGAAGCGTCAGGCCGTCGGTAGTTACAAATTTAAGATGGGCCGCTTCCTCGGCGGTGGCCGCCGCCGAAAGTTCGGCGATACCGGCCGATTTGAGCAAAAAGCCGGCGCCGAACAGGATGAGGCCGATGCTGAGAAGTTTAATCAGGTCTTTGGACATCGTGGTCGTCAATCGATCTCGTCGTGTTTATCCTCAATACGCCGCTAAATATAATCCTGTTCAAACGTATCACAAGTTATTTTCAGTTTTCTGAGGCTGTCCTCGATATTTTTGGCGCTGGTCGATCCGCAGGCGGCCTCGAGTTCCCGACATTGGGCGTCGATAGCTCCAAGATCGGCTTTGACCTGTTCGGCCACGGCCGTTAGATCCTCCGGCAAGGGCGCCTTCTGGAGTTGATCGTTTTTGATTTTGAGGGCCTCCACTGAGGAGCCGATGGCTTTGTAGTCGCCGTTTTTGAGATGGGTGTCGATCATCAGGTCGACGACGACCCGCAGGGATTTGTATTCGGGATACTGAAGCGGCAGGAGATAATAGGCCATCTCTTCGAAGTTTTTATGCAGGTCGGGATAAATCGCCTCGAGGGCGTCGTTGTCGCCGGCTTCACTGGCGCTTTTGCCCTGATTGACCAGATCGATGAAGCGAGTGCGGGCGGCCTGGAATTTTTCGCGGCGTTGATCGATCTTGAATACGGGCGTCATTCCCTCGAGCGTCGGCGTCATGGAGTCGAATTTGACGATAGCCTCACCAAGGGCGACATAATTGTGCGCCGGATAAGCTTCATGCCAGGCCGGGGCCATGATTTCATGAAGCTGACCGAGGATTTTGATCCCCTGATCGGCGGCCTGATCGGCCGGGCAATTGGCCTCGACGGCCGAGGGCGGATCGGCGCTGATAGCGGTACCGATCCAGAAAAGGAAAAGAACCGGCAGTATAATTGCCAACTTATTCATGGTTTGCTCCGGTTATAAAATTAAATGACGTTGACTTCTTCCACAATATTGCCGCTGACGAAGCGGTTGGGGGCCAGGTGGCCGATATCGACGGACGGCTGTTGGCCGGTAATCAATTCGGCGGCGATAATGCCCGCGCCCGGGGCATGCATAAATCCATGCCCGGAAAAACCGCCGATAATGAAGAATCCCGCAACCTCGTCGGCGAAACCGATGATGGCATGATGATCGGGCGTGGTTTCGTAGAGGCCGGCCCAGCTGTTGGCGACTTCGGCCGTTTCCAGCCGCGGGATGCGGTCGAGGGCTTTCATCAGGATATTGTCGTTGTAGTCGGGATCCTGGGATTCATCGAAACCGGGTTCGACGGTATCGTCGGCCCAGCCCATGAGGAGGCCTCTGGATTCTTTGTGGCAATAGAGGCCGGAAGAAACATCGACCACCATCGGCATGGTTTCGGGGATGAAATCGAGCTGGCCGGTGGTGACGATCTGTCGGCGATACGGTTCCACCGGCACCTTGACTCCGGCCATTTCGCCGACCAATTTGGCGTAGGGGCCGGCGGCGTCGATGACCAGCGGGGTGGCGATTTCGCCGATGGGAGTTTTGACGCCGGTGACTTTCCCGTCCGTGACGATGATATCGGTGACCGGGGTTTCATTCATGATTTCCACCCCCAGCCTTTTGGAGGCGCGGAAATAACCCTGCATAAACTCGTGGGGATCGCCCAGACCGTCGCGGGGGCAGAAGGTGGCTTTGATGACGTCGTCGATGCGGACCGGCGGGGCCAGTTTGAGAACGTCGTCGGGGCCGATCATGCGGACGTCCAGTCCGACCGATTTCTGCAATTCGAAAGCCTGGGTGTAGGGATCGACGGTGGCCTGATCGGTCAGCAGAAACATATAGCCAACCTGGTCGTAGAGGGCGGGTTCGCCGGTGATGGCCTCGAAATTTTCGAAAACCTCGATCGATTTCATGGAGACTTCGATATTGACCCTGGAGGAAAACTGGGCCCTGATACCGCCGGCGCATTTGGCCGTGGCTCCGGAACCGACAAAAAGCTCTTTTTCCAGAAGCAGGATGTGGCCGAAATTGGCTTTGGCAAGGTTGAAAGCGGTTGCCAGCCCGACAATTCCGCCGCCGACAATGATGGCATCGTAGTTTGTTCTCATGGTTGTTTTTCCCACGGTTCGTGAATTATTTCACGACGATAATTTACCCTCAAGCATCCCAAAGTCAAGGAAAATCAGAAATATACGATAAGTCGGGGAGCCGATTTTCGACACCGAAAGGATAGAAAATAGTTGTGTTATGTCGAATAATATATAGATTAGAGACCACTAAGAAGTTAAGATGCAGAAGATTATTTCTGAAAAATTCGGCAAGCTGTTCCACCCGTCCGAAACCAATATTCTGATTTCGCTGGCGGTGGTGGTCGGGATCGGAACCGGTTTCGGGGCTATCCTTTTTATTTACCTGATCGAGTACGCTCGCAATCTTTTCTTCGGTTATTCGGCCGATGTCCTTTCGGGGCTTTTGAGCGTCAGCGAAGGCGGCTATAAATGGTGGATTATCATAATTCCCGCCATCGGCGGCCTGGTGGCCGGGCCGATTATTTTCTATCTGGCCCGTGAGGCCAAAGGTCATGGCGTTCCGGAGGTTATGGACGCCGTCGCGCGTATGGGCGGAATCATCCGGCCGCGGGTGGCGGCCGTCAAAGCGGTGGCGTCGGCGGTATGTATCGGGTCCGGCGGATCGGCGGGCCGTGAAGGTCCCATTATTCAAATCGGTTCGGCGATCGGTTCCACGATCGGTCAGATTTTCAAGATGTCGAGTAACCGCGTTAAAATCCTCGTCGGCTGCGGAGCGGCCGGGGGGATATCGGCGGTTTTTAATGCCCCGATTGCCGGGATTTTCTTTGCCTTGGAGATTATCCTCGGAGATTTTGCGATCAAAACCTTCGCCCCGGTGCTTTTGTCTTCGGTTCTGGCCTCGGTTATCACCCGAATGTTTCTGGGCAATCATCCGGCTTTTGCCGTCCCGGCCTATGAATTGATTTCGGCGTGGGAAATCCCTTTCTATGCCGTGCTGGGTGTTATTTGCGGACTGGTCGCGGTCTTATTCACCCGGGTGCTGGGCTGGTCGGAGACGATTTTCGACAACATGAAGATTCCCGATTCCCTCAAGCCGGCCATCGGCGGTTTGCTTCTGGGCATGATCGGTGTTTTTTATCCGCAGATTTTCGCCGACGGTTATACAACGATCAAGGTGGCTCTTTACGGCAGGATGGCGGTGGGCCTGCTGGTTATCCTGATTTTTCTCAAGGTCACAGCCACTTCCCTGACTCTGGGATCGGGCAATTCCGGCGGTATTTTCGCTCCATCGCTGTTTATGGGGGCGATGGCCGGCGGCGCTTTTGGGACCGTGGCCAACATTATTTTCCCCAATGTCACGGCCTCGCCCGGCGCTTATTCGCTAGTTGGGATGGCGGCCGTGGTGGGCGGCGCCACGCATGCGCCGATCACCGCGATTTTGATCATTTTCGAAATGACCAACGATTATCGCATCATTTTACCATTGATGGTGGCGGTGGTGTTTTCGACGCTGGTGGCCCGGCATCTGTTCCCGTATTCGATCTATACCATCAAGCTGGCAACGCGCGGGGTATTCCTCAAAGGGGGCAAGGACCTGGTGGTTTTGCGTTCGATCAAAACCTATGAAGTGATGGACCGCAATTTCGAGACCATCAAGCCCTGGACGCCGCTCAAGGAGATCATCCATAAAATCGAATCGTCGCGGGAATCATACTTTATGATGATTGACGGCGACGGGAGTCTCAAGGGAATCATTTCGTTTCAGGATTTGCGGGGAGTCCTGACTAAAAGCGGTTTGCAGGATTTGATTATCGCCGAAGATATCGCCCATACCGAGATGGTGACGGTGACTCCCAACGATGATCTGGAGATAGCCCGGAATAAGTTTGCGATTCAGGATATGCAGTTACTTCCGGTGGTGGAGCCGATGAGCCATGACCGGATTGTCGGGGTTTTGCGTTACGGCGATATGATGACGATTTACAACAAACGCCTGATCGAGACTTTGAGCGAGTAATTGAGTACGATCATTTCCCGGCAAAGTCATCCCGACTGAGCCGTCATATCAATTCAAAATCAGATTAGAATCTCAGGCCGAGGTTGAGGTACAGGCGCCAGGCGGTATCGTCGGCTTTGCCGGCGCCGAAATCGAACGGGCCCAGAGGAGTGTCAATCGAAATCGATGCTCCCCAGCCTTTGCGAAAATCACGAATCCGGATACTCTCGTAATCTCCGAAGACGTTGCCGTAGTCGAAATTGCCAAGCAGGTAAATGCGATAGGGGAATTTGACCCGCAACTGCATATCGGCCACGAAGAATTTATCGCCGGATAATTGATCGGTTCGATAGCCGTAGAAGCTGTACATGCCGCCTATAAAAAATTTCTCCGTTTCCGGCAGATTGGCCGTCGATATGCCGGCCGAGAATTTCGGGCGGAAATTGAAATAATTGCCGATCGGCGCATAACCATCGATAGAACCGTAAATTTTGGTGAATTCGTCAAATGTCCCGCCCAGCCATTTGCCCGTAAACTCGGCGCACAAGTCCTGCCGATGACCGTAATCGGGATAGGGGTATTTATTGTAAGTCTCGACGGTGGATTTGAGAGCGAAGGCGGATAAGACATGCTCTTTCTTGAGATTATTCATGGAGAGCCGGGTCGAAATATCCTCGAGGCGATATTCGAAGTCGATAACGCTCAGACGAGCGATTTGCTGGCCGATGATTACCGACCAGCCCAGGCGATCCTCCTGCCTGAAGCCCATGGGGCCGCCATCGGGCTGGAAAAGGCGGCGATGCAGGCGCGAGAAATAGAAGCGGGTCTGGGCCGAAATCATCGTCCGCGACAGCCGGTTGGCCTTGACGGAGAAGTAATACTGTTTGCGTCGGGAAGAAAGCTGAGCATGACCGAGGGCCTGAATGCCGGCCCCGAGAATGTTGTCATCGAGCAGTTCGGTGAACATTTCCGCCTGATATTCATCATCCCAATGAGCGCCGAAACGGAGCTGAGTGAATTTCTTTTCCTTGACATTGATGGTCAGGTGAATACCTCCGTCAGTGGGGCGGAGATCGAGGCCGACATGTTCAAAAAAGCCGGAGGCGTAGATATCGGACAGTCCCTTTTCCGATTTGCGGGCGTCGAAAGGTTCGCCCGGCCGCAGGGGATAGTTGGCCTTTATGATCCAGCTCCGGGTGCGATTGTTGCCCCGGATATCGACGTAATCGAGGATGCCCTCGTCGAAGTCAACGATGACCTCGCCGGACTGATGATGATAAGAGATGGTCCGCAAATGAGCGAGGTCGAAACCCCGGTTGCGCAGGAGCGTCACGACCGAATCGGCGGCGGCCTTGACCGCCATGAGCGATAACGGCATCTGACCCGAGGGGAAGTAGCGAAGCAGTTGGTCGTCGGTAAAGACGGTATTGCCATAAAACTGGTAAGCGACATCATCGGCGGTCCGATTGCGGCGGCCATAGAGGTGGATTATGGCGCCGTCCTCTTCCTGTTCGACCAGGGCGGCGAGTTGATGGTATTTCATATCCCTGTCGGCGAAAGCCAGGGCTTCGCGGATCGTCCGCTTATCGCAAGTTTGTCCCGGTTTGATCGGGAAATTTTTTTGCAGGGCGATCAATTGCGGGCTGTCTCCGACCGCCGATACGGCTTTAACGTGAATATCGCCCCGTTCGGCCAGCGCCGCCAGATCTTTCCGGATGGCCGGGACCGCCTTCCATCCGGCGCGATAACCCTCGGCCACCAGCGAATCATGCATGTTAAAATCAAACGTTTCCTGATGCTTCATAAGCGGACTGACGATGTAATCGGCTTCACTCATCTGTTTATCCAGGGCGGCCTGAGTCATGATAGTCGTCACCTGATTGGCGATGTCGATGGGGTTGTCGATTTTATTCACCGGCAGGAGCCTTGAGGAAGTGTTGACGGCGATCACATAATCGGCATCCATCCGGCGGCAGACGCCGACCGGAAGGGGGTCGACCATGCCGCCGTCCATAAGCGATTTGCCGTCGAGTTCGATGGGGGTGAACGCCAGCGGAAAAGCCATCGAAGCCCGCATGGCGTCGGCCAGACTGCCGCCTGCGAGAACGACTTTGTCGCCGGCGCCGATATCGGTGGCCACGGCCCGGTAGCGAATCGGGAAGCAATCAAAATCGCCGTCGCAACTGTAATCGGCGCGGATAGTCAGATCGGTCAGGTAGGCGGTCAATCGTTGTCCGGCGGTCAGGGCCCGGGGGATATAAGGTTTGAAACCGTCGAAGCGGATGGAGAAGAGATATCGGTCCTGTTCCTCCCGCTGAGTTATCAGCAAGGACTGCCGTTTGGGCGAATTGGAGAAGAGCGAGGGGAAATTGACCTGTTGCACCAATCGTTCGATTTCGACGGCATTGTAGCCGGAGGCGTACAGGCCGCCGATGATGCTGCCCATCGAGGTCCCGGCGATACAGTACAGATCGATGCCGGCTTCGTCGAAGGCCTTGAGGACGCCGATCTGCGCGATGCCGCGAGCGCCGCCGCCGGAAAGAGCCAGGCCGACATGACCGGGGAAGAAGGATTTTTTGGCGCGAAAGTCACGGGGATAGAGTACATCCCGAACGATAGTGATGGTATCGATAAAGGCCGTATCGGCCGTGGATGCGGGTAGCTCATCGGCGGCTGTCGCGACCCGAAGAAGTGTCAAAAGCAGAAACAGATGAAAGGCAGTTTTCACTTGCTCACCAAAGCTAAAAACGATTCTTTTGCATATATTGGGAAGCGAAGGCGAAAAAACAAGGATAATTTAGCATGGGTCTGACCAAGGCGGAACTGAAATACCTGAATTCCCTGCAGAATAAGAAGGGGCGGCGGCAGGAGAATCGTTTTCTGGCCGACGGCGTCCGCTTGCTGGAGGAAGCCCTCAAGGCCCGCTATCGGCCGTTGTCAATCATGTATTCGCCGTCCGACCTCAATGAGCGGGGTGAGGCGCTGGTTAAGGCGTTTGTGGATAGCAAGATCACGGCGCGATCGATTTCGGCCCGCGAATGCCAGAGTTTGTCCGATACCAAGACTTCCCAGGGGATTGTTGGCCTTTTCGAATGCAAAAAGTATTCGCTTGAGCAACAATTGGATAAAGGACACCGTAAGATACTGGTGGGCGATGGAATCGCCGATCCCGGCAACCTTGGGACGTTGATACGGGCGGCGGTGGCTTTTGATTTCGGTTTGGTGTTGACCACGGCCGGATCGGCCGAAGCGGTCAATCCCAAGACGGTGCGGGCCAGCATGGGCGGGTATTTCAGGATTCCCGTCATCGAGGGCGTCGAGGACGCCGGGTTGGCGGCGCAATTGAAGAAGCGAGGATACAGCATTTACGAGGCCGACCTCAAGGGTAAGGATATCAGCCGGACGACACCGATTTCTGCAAAAGCGGTTCTGGTGATCGGTTCGGAAGCGACCGGCGCCGGAGAACAATTGACTCGCAGGGCCGATTACCGGATTAAAATTCCCATGTCGCGGCACGCCGAATCGCTCAATTCCGCCATGGCCGGGACGGTCCTGATGTTCTGGATCAATTCGCAGGAGAGGGCAAAATCATGATAAAATGGCTGGGGACGGTTTTGACGCTACTGGTATGCTTGAACGGTCCGGCGTCGGCGGAAAATTTGACCAAGAAAAGCGAGGGCCATTTCATTACCGACAAAACCCCGGGCAAGTTGGCCATGAAGCCGGGCCAGCGCCTGATTATCCATGCCGCCAGTACGCTGGCCGGAGAGATGACTCTTAAGGCCGGGGGAAACGACTGCCGTTTCGAATACTGGAAACTTCTCAAAACTCCGACCAAGGTTGAGGCGGCCGATTATGCGAAATTGATCGGAGTCGAAGTCGAGACGATTCAGGATGCGGTGGTGCTTTCTTTTCATGCCCCGGTGCCGGCGCCATGGAGCGGAACCAATAATTCCGGACGGTTGTCAATCGATATTAAGATACCCGAAGGTTGTCCGGTCGAGGTCAACACCGCTTATTTTGACGTTACGGCGGTGGGACCGTTCAGCGAGTTCACGGTGACGGAATCCTTGAGCAAAGTCGATATCGCCAAAGTGATCGGAGGGGTTGACGTCAAAGTTTCCAACCGGCCCCTGAATATCAAGGACGTCGTCGGCAAGGTGGCGGCCTCGAACAAATACGATCGAATCCGGCTCGAAAATATCGACACCGGCGACGATCTGGGGATTGTCAGCAACGAGCACGGCGAGATCATTATCGAAGGCTACCGCGGCGGCCTGGATGTGCGCACCAGTTATGACCGGCTGGTCGGGCAACATCTTTTTCTGACCGGAGACCGCAACCGGGTGAAAAATATTTCGGCCCTGATCAGCCTGTCGTTCGATTCCCTGACCACCGGCAGTATTCGCGTCAACAATCAATACGAAAATATCAGTCTTGAAATCGCGCATCGGGTCGATGCCGAGTTTATCTGCAAGATCGGCGAAAACGGATTAATCACGGCCGATCATCTCGACTTCGTACCGGATCTGGTCGATGAGAGCCGTTTGGAATTCACCTCCGGCGAGGGAAAGGCCGAGGTGCGGGTAACGGCCCGGGGAAGCGGCGAAATCACGATCAACGGCCCCAATAAGAAAGATATAACAGGAGGGAAATAGATGCAGAGAAGAGGCAGGGAACGCCTGGCGACTTTGACATGGATACTGGCCCTGATGGCGGTCCTGGCGGGTTGGGCGGCGGCCGAGGAAGTGGTGGTGCCGGATGATATCTTCTTTTACCGTCCGGTAGCCTCGGTTTTCGGCCAGAGCTCCGTCTGGAACAATCCGGCCGCCCTGGCTTATCGGCAGATGGGTTCGATGATCATTTTCTCCCAGCGCGACAAGCGTGTCATCCGCGACTGGGGCGGGGCGGCGACGATGAAGGTCCTGGCGCTGGCTTACCGGCAGGTCAAGTATGATAATGTGCCCGACCTGAAGGAATATATTTTCGCCATCGGCGGCGGTCAGCAATATCGTTTTGGAGCCTCATACCGGTATATCAAGAAAGGCCCGGGGTATCTCAACAAGCGCCATTTCTGGAACCTGGGATTTCTGCTCCAACACAGCGAGAAAGTGTCGTTAGGGGCCCGAATCGAAAACCTTAATCGAGGTAAGATTGACGGTGTTAAAAGCGACGTCCGATTCGTTTACGGCGCGGCGGCTCGATTGTACCGGGATATGATCACGGCGACTTTCGACGTCGATATGACCCACAAGCAAAACCTGGATCACGCCGCCTATCGTACCGGCGTGGAAGTACGTCCAAAGCCGGGCATGTATATCTATGCGGATTTCGATAATAAATCACGTATCAATCTCGGTTTCCGGCTCAATTTTGGCACCAGCTATGTCGGTCATTATCATAATTTCGACCGCGATTTCAAAAGTTATCGGGGAACGACATATATCGGGTCGGTTTCAGGCAAACAACCGTCGCTGATCAAGCCGGTGGGAAAAGCCCTGATCGTCAAGCTGGACGGAACGCTTCCGGAAAATCAGAAATTTTCCATTTTCGGCCGGAAGCCGTTGAAATACTTCGATTATGTAGACGGTATTTATCAGGCTGCCGGCGATCGCGAGATCGACCGCATGTTCCTCAATATCGGGGAGTTAAAATGCGGGTTGAGCAAGGTCGAAGAATTGTCGGAGGCAGTCAAATATTTTCGGGCGCACGGTAAACGCGTCGTCGCTTTTATCAATACACCCAATAATCTGGGATACCTGATGGCAAGCGCCGCCGATTCGGTGATTATCCCGCCCGTCTCGCAATTGAACCTGATCGGTTTGCGGGCCATTTTGATGTCGATCAAGGAATTGATGGATAAGGTCGGGGTGGAAGCAGAGGTGGAGCGGGTTGACGAATATAAGACGGCGCCGGAAATGTTCATGTTCGATCATCCGACCGAGCCGAATCGGGAACAAATCAACCGCATCCTCGACCGGCTTTATGACGAGATGGTCGGGACGATTGCGGTCAACCGCCATATGACGGCAGATTCGGTGCGGCAATTGATCGATGCGGCGCCGCTGGTTTCGGCGGAGGCTCTGAAATGCGGGCTGGTGGATGAATTGGCCTATGCCGACGATGCCCGGGAAAAATTTACGGGAAAGTCATTCGGGCTGATGTCTCGTCCGACATCGCTTGAGGCCTATGTCAGCCGTGATGTTTATGACGATCATTGGGGTGAACGGCCGCGGCTGGCTCTGGTCATTGCCGACGGCGATATCACATCGGGTCATTCGGGAGGGCGAGTCGGCGATTTCGAGATGCTCGGCACTCTCCGCCGGGTTCGTCGGGACCCCAGCATCAAGGGTGTACTCCTGCGGGTAAATTCGCCCGGCGGTTCGGCCCTGGCTTCGGATTTGATCTGGCATGAAATCGAAAAAACAGTCGAGAAGAAGCCAGTGGTCATTTCGATGGGTAACGTGGCAGCTTCGGGCGGTTATTATATCAGCAGTATCGACGGCGAGATATTCGTAGATCGCGCCACTTTGACGGGGTCAATCGGCGTTTTCGGCGGGAAGGTCAACGTCGCCGGTCTTTTCGACAAAATCGGAATTTATACCGAGACTTACAGTCGGGGGCAAAACGCCGATTTGTATTCCATGTATCATCCGTTCACGGAGGAGCAACGCCGTCAACTCCGGGAGCAGTTATGGCAATTCTATGGTCATTTTACCGATATCGTGGGGACGGCGCGGGAGATTTCGCCCGATTCGGTCAATGTTCTCGGGCGGGGCCAGGTGTGGACGGGGGTGGAAGCGGTCGCCAACGGCCTGGCCGACGGGATCGGCGGCGTTCATCAGGCGATGGAGGCGCTCAGCCGCAAAACGGGGATTGATCGCGATGATGCGGTCGTGGTCGCCTTTCCCGAAGAGCGCTATATTTTACCCGACCCTTTTAATTTTCCGATGATTTATAATAAGTTAGCGGATCTGGTGGGGGGGAACGAAAGCAGTCTGGCGGGGGTCGATTTTTTTGGATCAGATTACATTTTTTTTCGTATGCCATATAATATAAAGATCGAATAAAAGAATTCGGAAGACGAGAAAAAACGGGGAAAAGGTCGTACATGTCTTGATTCACCCTTGAAGTATTATTAAATTGGGCGAAATTCAGAGATACATAGATAACCAATGGAGGATTGCATGACAAGCAAGAGATGGACTCTCGGGATAATCGCATTGATTGTTTTCCTGGGAGTAACAGGCGGGAGTTTGTGGGCTTTTGACTTCTCCACTATCGAGAATAAGATTACCGATTTCACGCTGGATAATGGTTTGAAGTTTATCGTCCTTGAAGACCACAGCGCTCCGGTGGCTTCATTCGTGACCCTGGTCGATGTCGGCGGCGCCGACGATCCCCGGGGATACGACGGTCTGGCGCATGTTTTCGAACATATGGCGTTCAAAGGCACCGACGAGGTCGGCACCAAGGATTACAAGGCGGAGATGAAGGCGCTCGAAAAACTGGACGCCGCCTATGCCGCCTATCGCGAGGAAGAGAAAAAGGGCACATTGGCTGACGCCAACCTGCTGGCCGATTTGAAGGCCGATTTCGATTCCTCACAGCAAGCCGCCGATCAGCTGGTGGAGATGAACGAATATTCGGTTATCGTCGATCGTGAGGGCGGCGTCGGTCTCAATGCCGGCACCGGTTACGACCAGACGATGTATTACTGTTCTTTTCCCTCCAACCGGACCGAGCTCTGGTTCGCCCTCGAATCGGGCCGTTTTCTCCGGCCCGTCCTGCGGCAGTTTTATAAAGAAAAAGATGTGATCAAGGAAGAGCGGCGGATGGGCGTGGAGTCTTCGCCGGTCGGACGGCTGGTCGAGGAGTTTCTGGGCCTGGCCTTTAAAGCTCATCCCTATGGCATGTCGCTTATCGGTCCGATGTCGGATATCAGCAATATCGACAAGCAGGCGGCCCGGGATTTTCTGGCCAAGTATTATGTGGCGTCGAACATGATGATCGCCATCGTCGGCGATGTCAAGCCGGACGATGTCAAGAAACTGGCCAAGGAATATTTCGGCCCGTTGCCCAAGCGCCCCGAACCGGACCGGGTGACAACTATAGAGCCGGCACAGGATGCCGAAAGAAGGGTGGCCGTGTTCGACAAATCCCAGCCCTTCCTTTTGATCGGATACCATCGGCCGGCCGTCACCGATCAGGATGATCCGGTATATGACGCTATCGCCGACTATCTGGGCCAGGGCCGCACTTCGCTGCTCTATTCCGATCTGGTCAAGGACAAAAAAATCGCGACCAGCGCCAGCGCTTTCGCATCGTTCCCCGGCAACAAGTATGCGTCCGAATTCGGTATTTTTGTCGTTCCGGCACAAGGGGTGACGGCCGAGGATTGCGAAGCGGCCGTGTACGAGGATATCGAGAAGGTGGTCAATGAACCGATTCCCCAGGCGGAACTCGACAAAATCAAAGCCCGCGCCAAGGCTTCATTTATCAATCAACTTTCGTCCCGCAGCGGCATGGCCAGCCAGCTGGTCATGTACCAGAATTTCTTCGGTGACTGGCGTCAGATGTTCAAGAGCCTCGATGCCATCAACGCCGTGACGGCGGAGGATGTGCAGAGGGTGGCCAAGGAAACGCTGGCCCGCAGTAACCGGACCGTGGGATATATCGAAACGACGGACGAAGAGGGCGAAAAGGAGACCAAATAATGAAAGCGATGAAGATGATCATGGCGTGGTGGCTGTGCGGCCTGCTGGCGCTGGCGGTCATTCCGGCGTGGGGGAAGAAGATCGACGATATCAAATATCCCGCGCTCAATAAATTCGATATTCCGGAACCGGATCGCTTTGTCCTCGACAACGGCATCACGGTTTACCTGCTCGAAGATCACACTCTGCCGACGGTCAACATGTACGCCTCACTCAACCGGTGCGGCTCTTATCTCGAGCCGGCGGCGAAAGCGGGGCTGGCGTCGATGACCGGTGAGGTCATGCGGACCGGCGGGACGACGAGCAAAACCGGCGACCAGATCGACGAGGAACTGGAGGCCATCGGGGCTTACGTCGAAACCGGAATCGACCGGACATCGGGATCGGCCAATGCCAACGGCCTGTCCGAATACGCCGAGACGGTCATGAGCACTCTGGCCGACGTCCTGCGCAATCCGGTATTCGACGAGGATAAAATCGAACTGTCCCGCACCAGCGCCAAATCAGCCATTTCGAGACGGAACGACGAGCCGATGGATATTTGCATCCGCGAATTCCGCAAATTGATTTTCGGGCCTGATTCTCCCTATGCCCGCACCGAGGAATACGCCACGATCGGCGCCATCAATCGGGACGATCTGGTCAAGTTCCATAAAGCTTATGTCCACCCCAACAATATGCAACTGGCGGTTTGGGGCGATTTCAACCGGGACGAGATGCTGGCGATGGTCAAGAAGTATTTCGGCGACTGGAAACGAGCGGCTCAGGAAACTCCCGCGCCGCCGCCTGTGGATTACAAGTTCCATCCCTCGGTCAATTATGCCGAGAAGACGGATGTCAACCAGTCGAATATACTGATCGGGCATGTCGGCGGCAAGATGGGCGATCCCGATTACCCGGCCACGATTGTTATGAACGCGGTGTTGGGCGGGAGTTTCGGCAGCCGCTTGACGGATAATGTCCGCACCCGGCTGGGTCTGGCCTATACGGCTCAGGGCAATTATTCTTTCAACTACGATTATCCCGGCTGGTTTTATGCGTATGCCGCGACCAAATCGGAGAGCACCGTCAAGGCGATCCGGGAAATGATCACGCAGATCAAGTCGATGCAGACAACGCCGCCGACGGCCGAAGAAATGCGGCGGGCCAAAGATGGATGGCTCAATTCGTATGTGTTCAATTTCGACACCAAGGGCGAAATTCTCGGCCGGATGATGACCTACGATTATTACGGTATGCCCCGCGATTATTTGCAGCAGTTGAAGGAAGCGGTGGAGAAGGTCACGCCGGAGGACGTTATCGACGTCGCCAAGCGGAAATTGAATCCCGATAACCTCCAGATACTGGTGGTCGGAAAAGGGGATGAATTCGATGAGCCGTTGAGCGTTTTCGGCAATGTCAACGATATTGACATCACCATCCCCAAGCCGGCCACGGAGGCGTTTGAGGCCACCGATGAGGAACTGGCCGAGGGACTGGCGGTTTTGACCAAAGCAGCCGAGGCCACCGGCGGCCCGGAGAGTTTCCGGAATATCACCAATATCGTGGCCGAGGCCGACCTGACTCTGAATACGCCGCAGGGCGCGATGAAGATGGCCTTGACCAGTATTCAGGTGATGCCCGACAAGTCGGCCCAGATCATCCAGACGCCGATGGGCAACCAGGTAATCATTTTCGACGGCACCGACGGCTGGGTTACGGCCGGCGGCCAGACGCAGGCGATGCCCTCCAGTCAGGCCGAGGACGAGAGGAGTAACCTGACCCGCAATTCGGTCTGGCTTTTCTCCCATGTCGATCAGGACGACATGATCAAGGTGGCCAGCCGGGGCGAGGAAGAGTTTAACGGCAAGCCGGCGATCCGGCTCGATTTCATCACCGACGCCGGCACGCAGTTTTCCATGTATGTGGATCCGACCAGCTATCTTCCGGCCGGGATGCGTTATATGGGTGAAACTATGGCCGGTCCGGGAGAGATTGTCGAAACCAACAGCGATTACAAGAAATTCGATGGAATCATGATGCCGACCAAGATCCATCAGGACGGCGGCGGCATGACCTTCGAAATCGTCATGAAGACGATCAAGATCAACGGCGAATACGATTCCTCGTTGTTCGTCAAACCGGAAGGTTTGTGATATCGCTTTGCGGTTAGTGAAAGATTGAATCAGGAAACGGCGTCGAATTTTTTATCGACGCCGTTTTATTATCCCCTCGCCAATTGCGAAGAGTGGCATCAAATTTTCCGGCGGCGCAACCGCAGGGCGTTGGTGATAACCGAAACGGAACTGAAACTCATGGCGGCGGCGGCAATGATGGGGCTGAGGAGGAGGCCGAAAAAGGGATAGAGCACGCCGGCGGCGATCGGTATCCCCAGGGAATTGTAAACAATGGCCAGGAATAAATTCTGTTTTATGTTCTGCATGGTCAGACGGCTCAGCCGCCGGGCGCGCACGATTCCCATGAGATCGCCCTTGACCAGAGTGACGCCGGCGCTTTCCATGGCGACGTCGGTACCGGTGCCCATCGCGATTCCGACCTGAGCCTGCGCCAGAGCCGGGGCGTCGTTGATGCCGTCGCCGGCCATGGCCACAAAGCGATTCTGCGACTGCAATTTTTTGACAGTATCGGCTTTCTGGCCGGGGAGAATTTCGGCGAAGACTTCGTCGATACCCAATTGGCGGGCGACAGCCTCGGCCGTGGTCCGGTTGTCGCCGGTCAGCATGACCAGGCGAAGGCCTTCGCGGTGAAGGGCTTTGATGGCCGCCGGGGTCGTTTTTTTGATGGGATCGGCGACGCCGATAAGTCCGGAGGCGAGGCCATCCAAAGCCACAAACATGACAGTTTGTCCCTCCCGGCGCATCTTATCGGCCGATTCGATCTGGGAATCGATGTTGACTCCGAGTTGCTCCATGAAAGCCCGATTCCCCAATGAAACCTTTTTATCCTGGACAATGCCGGTGACGCCCAGGCCGGTGACCGACTGGAAGTTGCCGATAGCTCGCAACTGGAGGTGGTGTTCGGCGGCTCCGTCCACGATGGCGGTTGCCAGAGGGTGTTCACTTCCCCGCTCCAGGCTGGCGGCATAACGCAAGAGGTCGTCCTCGTTCCAGGGGTCTTCGGCCTCAACCCGGACCAGCGTCGGCTTTCCGGCGGTCAAGGTTCCGGTTTTGTCTATTACCAGAGTATCGACTTTTTGAAGGACTTCGATTGCCTCGGCGTTCTTGAACAGCACTCCGGCGGTGGCGCCTTTGCCCGAGGCAACCATGATCGACATCGGCGTCGCCAGCCCCAGAGCGCAGGGACAGGCGATAATCAGGACGGCGACGGCATTGATCAGGGCGTGCACCAAACGCGGCGGCGGACCGACGAAAGCCCAGATGACAAAGGTTATGACAGCAATCAGAATGACAGCCGGTACGAAATAGGAAGCGGCGATATCGGCGATTTTCTGGATGGGGGCCCGACTGCGCTGAGCTTCGGAAACCATATTGACAATCTGGGATAATAATGTGTCGGAGCCGACTTTTTCGGCTTTGAGAATGAATGAACCGGAACCGTTGACGGTGGCGCCGATTACCTGATCAGGCGATTCTTTCGAGACCGGGATTGATTCGCCGGTAATCATCGACTCATCGACGGAACTGGAACCATCGACGACGATGCCGTCCACCGGGATTTTTTCTCCGGACCGTACGCGGAGGCGGTCGCCGATTTGTACCTGATCGAGGGGAATGTCGTTTTCATTGCCGTCGCGGTCGATCCGATGGGCTATTTTGGGGGCCAATTTCAGCAGGGCCTTGATGGCCGATCCGGTTTGCCGCCGGGCCCGCAATTCCATCACCTGACCGACCAGAACAAGGGTGACAATCATGGCGGCGGCTTCAAAATAGACGGCGACTTCGCCGGCGGTGTCGCGGAAGGCGGCCGGAAAAATACCGGGGAAAAGGGCCGCCATCAGGCTATAGAGATAGGCGATGGCGACACCCATGCCGATCAGCGTGAACATATTGAGGCTGTGGTTCAGCAGAGAGTACCATCCCCGGACAAAGAAGGGCCATCCGCCCCATAAAACTACCGGTGTCGCGAGAGCCAATTCGGCCAGAGTCCAGATCCGGGGGGCGGCGATTGACGCCATCCAGGTATGGATAGAGGGCACATGGCCCAGCATGGCGATAAGAAGCAATGGTACGGATAGGAGGGCGCTGACCCACAGACGTCGTTTCATGTCCCGTAATTCAGAGTTGTCTTCCTCGGTTTCCGTTACGGTTCGCGGTTCCAGGGCCATGCCGCATTTGGGGCAGCTTCCGGGGTGATCCTGAATCACTTCGGGATGCATGGGGCAGGTGTATTCGGTGCCGCCGGCCGGCGTGGATGAAACATACGGTTCGAGCGACATACCGCAGATCGAACAATTGCCGGGGGAAGTCTGGCGTTCATCGGGATGCATAGGGCAGACGTAAACGCGGGAGGCATCCGAAGAAGACGCTGTTTTCAGTTCGGGTGCCGATGCGGCCGGTTGGTCGTGATGATGGTCGTGATGATGACCGGGCATAGGCGATGGCGGTGTCTTGTCGAGATATTTATCGGGATCGGCGGCAAATTTGTCACGGCAACCCTGGCTACAGAAGTAGTATTCTTTACCGCGATACTCGAACCGGTGGGGGCTCGAGGCGTCGACATCCATACCGCAGACGGGATCTTTTAGCAATTCGGTCATATGCATTTTATCCTTCGATTCAAATTCCTCGCGGCAGTCGTCGCTACAGAAATAAACCGTGCGGCCGTTCTCGACGGCGCGGTAGGGGCTGTCTTCATCGACAGCCATACCACATACGGGATCTTTAAGACCAACATTCATATTAAAATCGACCCCCTCTTGGGGTCGCAATTCTTTGAGGCCTCTATAACCGCCTAACCATGGTGTAGTTTTTCTTTCATTTCATTGTATTCCCGGCTCGAAATATCGCCGGAGGCGTAACGGCGTTTGAGGATTTCATCGGGAGTTTCAGACGGCTGATGGCGGTTGTCCTTATCTCTGACAAAAATCCTCAGGACATATAGTCCGACGGCGATAATCAAAACCCAGACGATGATCATCCATATACCGCCCAGTCCGTAGAATCCCAGGTGTCCCATCGTTTGTCACCTCGTTTCTCAAGTCTATTTAAGAGTGGAGGAAAAGGAGGGCCGTGAATCATAAGTCGACGACCTTCTCCCTTCCCTCCACGAGTTCAATCGTGCGATATCAGGAATCGGAAATCCCCCGTCGAAATTGTACGGAGGGATACGATTCCGTCGATCGTTCGGGGCCATTATCTCTTGTCGCCCGGCGATTTGACATTATCCTTCGCTACGCCGGTCTGGCCCGTCTGCATATTATTCTGCATACCGCTCATATGGCTGCGGTTGCCCATCATATTTCCGTGCATGGTGCCGGTGTTCATCATGTCGTTCATCTGCATCTGCATCTGCGACATCTGCTGCATTTCATCGTGCAACGCCGTCAGCCGCTGGACTTCCTTTTTCATTTCCACTTTCAAGGTCTTGATGTCGTCGATGGACATCATCTGGTGGAAATCCTCGTCAATCTGGTTGAGGTCGGCGACCATGGCCGTGTTCTGGCTGGTCGATTTCTGCATCATTTTCATGAGGTCGGCATTGTGCATGTAGGTGGTGGAATCGGTCATCATGGTCTTACCCTGTGACTGATTGTTGCCCATCATCTGGGCTCCGGCCGGGATGACGCCGAAAGCGACGGCCACGGCCAGGATCGACATTATGGTTAAAGTCCGTTTCATGGTTTAACTCCTTTATTTATAGTTTCTATGCCAGTAAAAGCAAAAAGCGTTCCATCTTCGATAATGGTATGTATCGTACAGCGTTAAGCGTTAAAAGAAGGAAGTTTCATTATTAATAGCCGGGGCATCGAGGGACATCGAGGCAATATGCCACACCGGAATAAATTATAAATATGGATATTTTATTCGGTAATCAGAATGAGATCCGGATTCGGCAGAAAATACGGTGAGAGTCAATTGACTTTTAACATCGGGCCGTATAACTTTTACTAAATAAGGACATGAATATCGATAACTGAATTTATTTACGGGATAGTAAAGTGTTGTTTGACCATATCAGCATCGGTTGTCGCCGATTCCATAATTATTTCGGGCCGGTCCTGCTGTTCGGGATTCTTTTTCTGCTGACTGCTTCGGGCGTTTCGGCGCAATGCTTCATGTGCCACGGGGACTCCAGTTTCACCAAGTCGGAGGCCGGCGGGCAGGAAATTTCTCTTTATGTTGACAGCGCCGTATTCGCCAATTCGGTGCATGGGATGCTGGATTGCAAGGATTGCCATACCGGGGTCGACAGTCTGCCTCATGGCGCCGATCTTCCGCCGGTCGTCTGCGGAAATTGTCATGACGACGCGGCCAAAGCCTATCAATGGCATGGTTTCCGTCAACAGACGCCCGGGAATTTGATGCCCGACTGCCACGATTGTCACGGCACTCATGACATTCTGGAACCGTCGGATCGAAAGTCGATGGTCAATCCCGTGAATTTGCCGCATACCTGCGGGCGGTGCCATGAAGACCCCGCCATCGTCGGGCAGTACCATATCCCGATGATCGATCCGGTCGAAATATACGCAACCAGCGTCCATTCCCGGATGAAGCCCGACAGCAGCGGTCTGGTGGCGACCTGTATCGACTGCCATTCGTACCAGGGTACGGGTCACCTGATTCAGGCTCCGATCAATCCTCAATCCTCGATTTATCATTTCAATATCCCCAAAACCTGCGGGCGTTGTCATCAGCAGATACAGGCCGATTATGAGCAGGGCGTTCATGGTCAGGCGGCGGCCAAGGGAGAAGCGATCAGCCCGGTATGCACCGATTGCCACAGCGCCCACGCTATTCTGCCGACCAGCGATCCGGAATCGCCGGTCAATGCGACCCAGGTCTCGATGACAACCTGCGCTCCCTGCCATGAAAATAAGCAACTAAACGTTCGGTACGGATTCCCGCCCAATGTTCTGGAAACCTGGCGTCACAGTTACCATGGATTGAAAAGCACCGACGGCGATCCCAATGTGGCCAATTGCTCCTCCTGTCACCGTTCCCATCTTATCCTGCCGCGGACCGATCCAGCTTCATCCATCAATCCGGCCAATGTCCGGGCGACCTGCGCCCGGTGCCATGAGAGTATTACGCCCCAGCTGGCGAGCATCGAAATTCATAAAACCAAGGGCGTTTTTCTGAACTCGACGGGCCGGACTTTACGCAGTATTTATATAGTCGCCATTTTCATCATTATTGGCGCCATGGTGGTGCACTGGTTGATCGCCTTGAGCAAGCGGATCCGCGTGTTGAATCGGGGCAAACAGATCGTGCGGATGCAACGCGATGAATTGTGGCAACATACTTTTCTGATGGTGACTTTCACGGTTTTGGCGATCACCGGCTTTGCCTTTCATTATTCAGGCAGTTGGTGGGCGAAAATGTTGTTCGGCTGGGATGGCGGTTTTGTCGTTCGGCGTATCATTCATATCGTCGCGGCCGTTATCTTCATAATCACGGCGGTGTGGCATTTTATTTATTTAATGGGACAC
This sequence comes from uncultured Ignavibacteriales bacterium, assembly GCA_964523575.1. Taxonomy (GTDB): domain Bacteria; phylum Zixibacteria; class MSB-5A5; order GN15; family JAAZOE01; genus DAOUTW01. Next base: position 23,835 of record CAZGAV010000005.1, on the reverse strand, counting down.
CGCGGACGCGTTTTCCTCAATGACATTGCGCCCCGGCCCAAAGATCTTTTCCAGTTTTTCCAGACCATGGCTTACGATCTCGGCCTGCGCCGGTCGGCGCCACGATTCGGGCGATTCAGTTATATCGAGAAAGCCGAATACTGGGCTCTGGTCTGGGGGACGGCGGTCATGACCGTCACCGGTCTGGCGCTGTTATTCGGGAATGTAACTGAGAGATTTCTGCATGTCGGCGCTTTGGGCGTCATGCTGATCGTTCATTTTTATGAAGCGGTGCTGGCCGGTCTGGCGATTTTGATCTGGCATTTTTATTCGACCATTTTTAATCCGCCGGTCTATCCCAATAATCCGTCATGGTACACGGGCAAAATGCCGGAAGATATGTATCGTGAAGAGCATCCCGACGATCCGGTGATAAAAGCACTGGGTGACAAGAGCGAACCGTCGGACGAGGATAATTGAGGCGCGTTAGAGATTTTTGTCGAAAAATTCAGCCGTTTTATTGAGCACCAGATCCAGCTTGTCGTTACTTCCCTCGAAAGGATGTTTGGCGTCGAAGGTGTGACCGGTACCGGGCACCAGCAGGATTTCACTTTTGTCGCCGGCCCAACGGTGTAATTCCTGGGCTTCGACCGCCGGGACGCTTTCGTCTTTTTCGCCGTGAACAAGGAGCAGGGGGCAGTGGAGGCTTCCGGCGGCTTTTTCGATATTGAGCAGATCGTCCCGGTTATTTTCCAGATCATTGAGCAGTGATATATCGAGGTGCATCACCTGTTTGGTGCGCTGATTGACGATTTCGATATATCCTTCCTCCCGCCATTTTTGGGTCAGGGCGTCGTTGTAACGGTCGAAAGTGGAAACCGACGACCAGAGCACGGCGGCGTCGATATCGGTTCTTTGGGCCGCCGTCAGGAGAGCGATCCCACCGCCGCGGCTATGTCCCAGGAGGCCGACGCGCGGTTTGGATATCGGCCCGAAAACGCCGCCGCGGAGAGCGCCGATCATCTCCCCCAGTTCGCGTATTTCGCGAGAGAAAGTGTTGCGGGCGAATTTATCCAACTCAGTGAATTCGGTTGGCTGAGCGCCGATTCCATTATGGGAAAAATTGAAGGTGACAACGAAGAAACCTCTGTCGGAAAGATATTCGCCGAGGTAAGGCACGAAGCCCCAGTCTTTGAATCCCTTGAAACCGTGGACGTAGATGATGCAACGGGCGTCTTTCCCGGGCCGGCCGCCGAAAGCGGTCGCGGCCAGTTGTTGGCCGTCGCTGGCCTGAAAGATATAGTCGTTTTTCATAATTATTCAATATGTGGCAGGGCCGGATAAAAATCAAGCCCTGATGACGTCGATGCGATATTCAGTCGGAGTCGTGCGCGGCGGCCCGGGAGATCTCTATGGGCCGCTATTTGACATAATAATCGGCGATTGATAATCGTCTTCAGGGGCGTCCGTGCCTGGTACCCGGTTGAGAACGAGGATGGTTATGCGCCGATTGCGAGGGTCGTAAGGGTTGTCGGGAAAGCGGGGTTTGTTGGCGGCATACCCCCGGACGTTATAAACTTGATGGGGGTCGAGTCCGCCCTCGACCATAGCTCGCCGGGCGGCGTTGGCCCGGTCGGACGATAATTCAAAATTGGTGTAATTTTCGGCGAAGGAATTATCCGAGGCGTCGGTGTGGCCCTCGATAACCAGTTGATTGGGGATTTTGCTCAGCTCCATGGCGATGGTTTTCAATATCAGTTCCGCCTTACGGCTCAACATCGCCCGGCCCGATTTGAAAAACTGGACGTCCTTACTTCCCTCGATAAGCTGAATCCGCAATCCTTCGCGGGTCATTTCAATTTCGATGGAATTGCGCAGGATATCGAGGCCCGGCATGCCCTTGATGACGTCTTTCAGGCGGGCGCTAAGCGCCTCCATATCTTTTTTGGCCTGTTCGACCTGAGTCATTTCGTCGCCGGGTCCGGTCCCCAGCGCGCCGCCTTTAGCGGCGCCGGCGCCGCCTTCGAGAATGCTGGATTTGAAGTTCTTTCCGCTGTTGGTGGGGTCGAGGAAATAGGATTGCACTGCCTGTTTGATGGTGCTGGACTGCGTGACCAGCCACATGACGAGGAAAAAGGCCATCATGGCCGTGACGAAATCGGCATAGGCCACCTTCCAGGCGCCGCCGTGATGCCCCGCATGTTTGTTGCCTCTTTTAACGATGATTATCGGCTGGTCTTTTTTGCCCTGATCTTCAGACATAATTCCTACGATTTTCTGGTTTCCTTGCAGGCTTCTTCGACTTCAATGAATGAGGGCCGGGCATCGGTCGGTATTGACCGGCGGCCGTATTCGACGGCGATGGAGGGCGGAAAGCCCTTGCAGAAGGCCAGCAGGCATTGCTTGAGACATTGCATGTACCCGGCATCGGATTTGTTATAGGTTTTGATGCTGTTGGCGAGCGGGCCGACGAAACCGTAGCAAAGCAAGACGCCGAGAAAGGTGCCGACCAGAGCCGCACCGACTTTGTGTCCGATGGTTTCGGGGGGGCCGCCGATGGCGCCCATGGTGATGACAACACCGAGGACGGCGGCGACGATTCCCAGCCCGGGCAGAGAGTCGGCCATATTAGACAGCAGAGACGGCGGGGCATCCTGCTCTTCGTGATGAGTGTCGAGGTCAACGTCGAGCAAGGCCTCCAGCTCATGAGGTTGAACCGACCCGGTGATAATCAGGCGCATAGTATCACTCATGAAGCTGACGGCGTGATGATTTTTCAGAAATCCCGGATATTTTTTGATAACTTCCGATTCGTGGGGTTTTTCGATATGGGATTCCAGGCCGACCAGCCCCTCGCGGCGGGCAATATTGAAAATTTCATAGAGCATGACCATCTGCCCGGTGTAATCGGCTTTTCCATAGCCGGAGCCGAATGAGGCAGCGGCCTGGCTGATGATAGCCTTGATATTCGAGGGCGAGGCGGTGATTAAAAGGGCCCCCAGGGAGGCTCCGCCGATGATCAAAAATTCGGCCGGCTGGAAGAGCACCATCAACTGGCCTCCCTCCATAATGAAGCCGCCGACAACGGCCCCGGCCACGACTATAAAACCGACGATGGTTAACATAGCTTTACCTTAGTCTCCTCTTTCGCACGAGGTGGTTTTGACCGCCTCTTTAAGTGTAAATCGGCAAATAAGTTGAGCTATTTAGCGGAAATCGACGAAATGGACCGGGCGATAGCAGGAATAATCGGCGAAGACGATTGGGCGCAACCCGATTACAGATTTATAACTTTTTGATAAACATGGCCTTATCATATTCGACCAGAGGCCAGAAGAGAGGTATTGATAAAATAAGGCCGGTACGGAAATTACCGGGCCGGGGTGATTTCAGAGAGGTTTCGAGCTTGTTCGATGATGATGAACGGGAGACAGGGTTCGACGCCACTCCAGTGACCGGCAGACTTGTTACGAATAAAGGGGCAGTTGAGCGGACCTCTGGCACCAGAGCCGGTTTGCCGTCGACGGCGTCATTTAATGCTGTCGCCCGGCCATCGAGGTTGAGAACCGGTAATTCGGGGATGACGTCGCCCGGTTTGAGAAGGCTTTGATTGGGCAGATTGTCGGGGGTCAGGGTGGGCGGAGTGTCGCTTTTGAGGGCGAATCCGACCCTGATGCCGAGGGCGACGGCCACGAACAGGACCGCTCCTCCCAGCAAAACGTAAATTATCCCATTTCTCAACGAATGAGGGGTTCCAGCCATGATGCCTCTCCTTGGTTTTGCTATTGCGGAGAAAGTCGAGCTCCCCATAACTGATGCCTGTCAATTTTTCGACTTTCCTGAGTGTTGGGATGTCATGATTGGACCCGGATGTCAGTTACAAATGCATCAACCGGATTCCATGACGCGGCGAGGTCTCGCTATTCGAGAGCGAACGAAGCCCGTCCGGTATAAATCAATTGACATAGCACCGGTAAAAAATTACTTTATAAGCTTGTATCGTCTGTCAAAAAGGTAGGAAGGTAAGATGAAATATACTCCGGTCAAAGCCCAGCGAGGAACAAAACTGACCTGCAAAAGCTGGCATCAGGAAGCCGCCATGCGGATGCTCAACAACAATCTGGATCCCGAAGTCGGCGAGGATCCCAAAAATCTGGTCGTATATGGCGGGTCCGGCAAAGCGGCCCGGAACTGGCCCTGCTACCACGCCATCATCGCCTCGCTGAAATCGCTGGAAAACGACGAGACCCTTCTGATCCAGTCGGGCAAACCGGCCGGTATTTTCCGGACGCATGAGTATGCGCCGCGGGTTTTGATCGCCAACAGCCATCTGGTGCCTCATTGGGCAACCTGGGAAAAATTCCGTCAGTTCGAAAAAATGGGGCTGATCATGTTCGGCCAGATGACGGCCGGGAGCTGGATTTATATCGGTACTCAGGGAATTATCCAGGGGACCTATGAGACCTTTGCCGCCCTGGCCGACAAGCATTTTGGCGGCGATCTGTCGGGACGATGGATTTTGACCGGGGGTATGGGCGGAATGGGCGCGGCTCAGCCACTGGCCGGGACGATGGCGGGAGCGTCGATACTGGTGGTTGAAGTGGACGAGGCCCATATCAATCGCCGCGTGAAATCGGGTTTTTGCGACGTCAAAGTCAAAACTCTGGATAAGGCGCTTAAGCTCATCAAGGAAAGTACCGCCGAAAAGAAGGCGGTTTCCATCGGTCTTGTGGGTAATTGCGCCGAAATTTTTCCGGAGATTTTCAGGCGGGGTATGATCCCCGACGTCGTTACCGATCAGACCTCGGCGCATGATGAATTGAACGGTTATATTCCCGAGCGGTTGACGGTCAACGAGGCGGCCAAGCTCCGGAAAGATAACCCGACCGAATATATCAAGCGTTCATACGAATCGATGGTGCGCCATTGCGAGGCCATGATCCGTTTCCAGAGCGCAGGTTCGATAGTCTTCGATTATGGCAACAATCTGCGCGGGCAGGCCAAGAAAGGCGGCCTCAAAAACGCCTTTGATTTTCCCGGTTTCGTTCCCGAGTATATTCGTCCCCTGTTTTGCAGCGGCAAGGGACCTTTTCGCTGGGCGGCTCTTTCAGGCGATCCCAAAGACATCGACGTCACCGATAAGATTATCATGAAGGAATTCAAGCATAATGAATCGCTGATGCGCTGGATGAAAATGGCCCGGGAGCGAATTCCCTTCCAGGGTTTGCCGGCACGTATCTGCTGGCTGGGGTACGGCGAACGAGCTCGATTCGGCGAAATTCTCAATAATTACGTCAAAAGCGGCAAGATATCGGCTCCGATCGTCATCGGCCGCGACCATCTCGACTGCGGCTCGGTGGCCAGCCCCTATCGTGAGACTGAAGGCATGCTGGATGGTTCCGATCCCATCGCCGACTGGCCCCTGCTGAACGGTCTGCTCAATGCCGTCTCCGGCGCCAGCTGGGTGTCGATTCATCACGGCGGCGGAGTCGGCATCGGGAACGCCATCCATGCCGGGATGGTGATCGTCGCCGACGGCAGTAAGGAAATGAAAGTCCGGCTCAATCGGGTTTTGACCAACGATCCCGGAACGGGGATTATGCGCCATGCCGACGCCGGTTACAAGGAAGCTATCCAATTTGCCAAGGATAAGAAAATTAAAATTCCGATGATGAAATAGACTATGGCGACGTCCAAGAAGAAAAAGACAACTCTGGTAATAAAGAATATCGGTCAGCTGGTGACGATGCAGGGCCCGGTTCCCCGGCGGGGCCGCGATATGAGTGAAATCGGTCTCGTGACTGATGGGGCCGTGGCGGTTTCCGGCGACGAAATTATGGCCGCGGGCAAGGCCGACGACGTTTCCCGGGAGATCGAACCGGCTGAAAACTGCGTCGTGCTTTCGGCCGATAACCGGGTCGTCACCCCGGGTTTGATCGACCCCCACACGCACCCCATTTTCGCCCGGACCCGCGAACTCGAGTTCGAAATGCGGGTGATGGGCAAAAGCTATATGGATATCGCCCGGGCCGGAGGCGGCATCCGGGCCTCAGTCCGCCACTTACGGGAGATGGAAGAAGACAAGCTTTACGCCCGGGCCAAAAAGACGCTCGACACCCTGATGTCGTACGGCGTCACCTCGATCGAGGCCAAATCCGGATACGGTTTGTCAACCGACTCGGAAATCAAGTCTCTGGAGATAATTAAAAAACTCAATGAGCAGGAAGCGATGGATTTGTACCCGACTTTTCTCGGGGCTCATGAGGTGCCGGACGAATATCGCGAGCGGCATGAGGCTTATGTCGATCTGGTCATAGACAAGATGATCCCGGCCGTGGCCGAAAAGAAGCTGGCGTTGTTCTGCGACGTGTTTTGCGAAGAGGGCGTTTTCACGGTCGAGGAATCGCGGCGGATACTTGAGGCGGCCCAGAAAGCGGGGATGAAAGCCAAACTTCACGCCGACGAATTGAAATCGACCGGGGGCGCGGAATTGGCGGCCGAAATCGGCGCCGTCTCGGCCGACCATCTGGTTTGCATTTCCGAAAAAGGTATCGACTTGCTGGCCGCGTCGAAAACAGTGGCGGTTCTTCTGCCGGGGACATCGTTTGCGCTGGGACTGGAAAGCGCCGCCCCGGCTCGAAAGATGATCGAAAAAGGCGTTATCATCGCTTTATCGACCGATTGCAATCCCGGATCGTCGATGACCGAATCGTTGCCGATGATTATTTCCCTGGCGGCGCTCAAGCTGAAAATGACGGCGGCGGAATCGCTCTCGGCCGTGACGGTCAATGCGGCCTGCGCCATCGACCAGGGCGAGCGGCTGGGACGGCTGGAACCGGGGCTGCCGGCCGATATGGTGATCTGGGATATGGACGATTATCGGGAACTGCCTTATCACTACGGTGTAAACCTGGCGGATGTAGTCATCAAAAGAGGAAAAGTGGTAGTCGGAGAATGAGATTTTTGCGCCTGATCGGCCTGACCCTGCTCCTTCTGACCGCCGGCCAGGGTTGCGGCGTCTATTCCTTTTCGGGGTCGGGCAAGGCCCCGTTCGCTTCACTCAATGTCGCCCAGTTTGAGAATAAAACTATCGAGTACCAGCTTTCCGACCGCCTGACCGAGTCCATCGTGGACGCTTTTATTCGGGACAATATCGTAGAAATTAAGGAGCCGTCGCGGGCCGAGGCGATCATGAACGGATCCGTCGAGAGCTATCGGCGCGACGCTTACACCTATGACCAGCAGGATAATGTTTCGCAATACGTCGTCAAGGTAGCGGTGACAGTTAAGGTCGTCAAAGCCGGCACCGAAGATATTATCTGGGACAAGCAGTTTTATGCCGAAGGCATATATGACGCCAACACCGAGACCGAAGAGGACGGCCAGGCGCGGGTGATAACGCAGTTGACGTCCGATATTCTCAGCTTTACGACTAAAAGTTGGTAGAACTCGGCGGCAATTGTATGGTATAAATGGTTGACGATGCGTATATTTTATATCGATATTGGGTATTGGTTGCCACTAACACCCTTGCGAGGGTAAATCGGGATAACGGAGATTATGAAGCAAAATATCAATTCCGGTCGCAAAGCGGTAGTTTTCGCGATGGCGATTTTGATTCTGGCCGCTCCGGTAATGGCCAAAAGTATCAACAAAAGAGCCGGGACGACCGGTTTTTCTTTCCTGAAGCTGGGTGTGGGCGCCAAGGCCGTGGCTATGGGCGGCGCTTTCACCGCTCTGGCCGATGATCCCACGGCGATGTATTACAACCCGGCCGGGCTTGCCGACCAGCAAGGCCGCCAGTTTCTGGCCGGCTATCACAATTATGTACTCGACATGCAATCCGGCTACGTGGCCTATACGACAAGTCTCAAGGATAGCCATCGTATCGGCATGTTTATCGACTATCTCAATTTCGGCGATTTTACCCGGACCGACGTCAACGGCGTTCCGATGGACAAATTTTCGGGCGGTGACTTTCTGATCGGCGCCAGCTTCGCCACCCGGTTGACGCCGGCCCTGTCGGGCGGTTTCAATATCAAATATATGCATGAGGCGGCCGATACCTATGGATCCGACGCTTTTGCGGTTGACCTGGGATTGCGAATGAAGATGAGAGATTCGCTGACGACGGTCGGTCTTTCCTTCTTTAATCTGGGCGGAGTTTTTTCCGGCTATACCGACCACAAGGATAAATTACCGATGGGCGTCAGGGGCGGAGTTTCCCATTCACTGCGGGAATTGCCGCTGGTGATAGCCATCGACGGGGTTTTGCCCAATGACAATGATCCCTATATCAATGTCGGGACGGAATTTTATAAGTTCCAACCGCTCTATTTGAGGCTGGGATATTCATTGTTCGGCGAAAATTATAAAACCGGTTCCGATTCCGACGCCTGGGGCGGATTCGCCGCCGGTTTCGGCCTCGATTTCAAGGAATACCATATAGCCTATGCCTTCATGCCATACCTTGACCTCGGTAGCAGTCACCGGGTCACTATTTCGGGGGGATTCTAAATGAAAAAATCATTGCTTTTACTGATTCCGGTGCTTTTGATGATGATCGCCGGATGCAACCCCAGCGTCAATACCGCCAGTGATCCCAAGAAAGCGGTTATTCAGATGTTCAAGGCCATGGAAGAAAATGATCGTGAGAAGCTGGCCCATTACCTTGATTTCGAAAGCCTGCTCAAGACGGGCGAAAGCGACTATGCTCTCCAGATGGATTCGGTTAGAAAATTCACCAATCCTCAAGAAATCCTCGATGATCTACTCCAGGGGGGACTGACCAATCAGCGCTGGCAGTCGCTGCAGAGAATTGTCGGATCGGGGAGTCAGATGAATGATTCGGCGCTGGTCGAAGTCTCGTTCATCAATAAGGCGACCAGCACCCAGTATTACAACAAATTCGGTTTGCGAAAAGTCAACGGGGTCTGGAAAATTTACAGCTTCAGTGTGCCGGAAGATAAATAGCCGGAGTATCGAATTTATGGCGGTATAATCCCGTTGTGATAAGCTAATTTTATCCGGGGCGATGCAAGTCGTCCCGGTTTTTTTTATTTCGTATTCAGAATAAATTTGGAGGGACTAAATAAAAAGGAAGTTTGCCGGCCTATGATTCCGCTAGGGACAGAGGGGGGGGGTCCCCAGGTAAGAACCACATGGGATGGCGACAAACTTCCAGTCTCAATTTATCCAAAAAGCTGAAATTGTCAAGAGCTTTATCTCTTACAACTGTCACTCCGCAAGTTAATGCCATGTCCGTCAACATATTACGAAGATGAGCGCATGTCCGGCAAGGCGGAAAATTTTTCCTACTGAGATGTACGATCCGAGTTTTTTAATCATTATAAAAAAATAACCCGCCGGGAGGCGGGTTATCAAAAAAACCGTCGATTGGCGTTATCTACTGAAAAATCAGGTAGAACGGTTCATGTCCGCTATGGTCGACGCCGGAGTTGTTGGCGATGGCTATGGATATGGCCAATGAATCGGTGATGGCACCGAAGTTAATATCATTAAGGTCGGCGGTTGTCAACTTCCTGCGGAAGACCACAGTCCAGGTATCGGCGCCGGCATCATAGGACGAGACGGCCCGGATGTCCCATCGCGAACCTTTGTCGGACTGATTTTCAAGGAGGACGTTATAGTAGAAATATCCGGGGATGTCTTTGCCGTAGGGCGGACCATCGGGCGGAACTACGATCCAGTCGAGGTCCTTGTCAAACGTCACCCAAACTCCCTGCAGCAATCCGGCTCCTTCATAATCAGGACCGGCCGGGTCCATTTTCTTGGGATAGCCGAAGAATTCGCTGTAATTGCCGTAATACAGGCTGTCGCCGTGATTGAGGGAGTCGGGACGCTGGGCGAAAGGATCGGGGGCGATCATGGAATCGGTCAGATGCATGTCAATCGCATAGCGGGCGATGCCGCCGCGTTGAGCACGCCATTGCCAGATATCGGCGTCCTCGCCGGCGCCGCCGTAAAATTTATGTCCGGAAGTATTGGCGGAGGCATGGCAATAGGCGGCGCAATCGGCGCCATCGGCGGCGCCTTCATCGAAGAGGACATAGAATCGATCCTCGTTGTAAATCGACGTATCGGTGCTCCAGTCGGGATTGTTGGAGGGTCCGACATAGGTGGCATGAAGTTGTCCGTAACGGTCATTCTGAGAATAATCAGTCCATTGGGTCCAGATATAGAGGAGTGAATCGCCGGCAGACAGGGCTTTCATATAAGCTTTGGAAGCTACCGAAGAGGGAGTGCCGGCCACATACGCGGCTTTGTTGCCGATGGAGATTTCAACGGCTGTGATCGAATCCCAGACGGGTGCATCGATCGCGTTATCAAGCGTCGGGTCCTGATGGGCCTGGACAATAACGCGCGGTTCCGGAACCGGAGTCGGCCCCGGGGGATTATCGTCTTTGGAACTACACCCAATCGGCAGAACCGGCAATAGGGCGAGCAAGATCGCCAGGGACAGGAGCTTACGAATCATTTTGGCCTCCCATTAAAAGGGGGATTAAACACTAATGGTAATTAACGCTTTTACAACATTTTTGTCAAGACGGCGATTATAATCTTTTGAGGATAATAAGCGTCAAATCATCCATAACGAAATCTTCATGGACAAAGGCGCGAACGGCGTCGCCGATGCGGCCACCGATTTCGACGGCGCTCGAGGTCTGATGTTTATGGATAATATCGATAATGCGATTGGTCTCGAATTGCTCGCCACGGGCCCCTTCGGCTTCGGTGACGCCGTCGGTAAAAAAGCAGAGAATATCGCCGGAGCGCAGATAAATAGGCCGTTCTTCATAGGAGGAATTGGGCCGGATGCCGAGAATCAGGCCGCCCTCGGCAAGTTCTTCGACCGTGCCATCGGCTCGAAGAAGGATAGCCGGGTTGTGGCCGCAGTTACAGAAGGTGAAGATGGAGTTTTTGGTGTCGAGAACGCCATAAATGGCAGTCACGAAATTTTCCGGTTCAAGGGACTCGCAGAGAAGGTTGTTGACCTTATGGCAAATACTGCGGATGGCGTAATTGTTTCTTATCTCCGCGATAAGCGAGGCCCGGAAGGAGGCCATAATGAGAGAGGCCGGAATGCCCTTGCCGGAAACGTCGGCGATGGCGATGCCGAGCTGATTGTCAACGATGCGGATGAAATCATAATAGTCGCCGCCAACCTCGCCGGAGGGGAAATTGGCTCCCCAGATATCGAAACCGGTTATCTGCGGGACCTTTTTGGGGAGGAAGGTTTTTTGTATTTCGCGGGCGATGGAAAGCTGTTCTTCGATTTTTTTCTGTTCCAGGATGTATTTGTGCATCCGCGCCCGTTCGATTGAAATAGCGGCCTGCGAGGCGAAGGTATTCAGGATATCCATATCCTCTTCCGAAAAGGCATTGATCAGGTCACTTTCGAGATTCAGGACGCCGATCAATTTATCATCGGACAGGACGGGGACGACCATTTCGGAGCGCGTGGCCGGTCGAGCATTGATGTAACGGTCGTCGCCGGAGACGTCGGGGATAACCTCGGCATGGCCGGTGCGGGCCACGGAGCCGACGATCCCTTCGCCGATTTTAAGACGGAGATCGGCTTCCAGAACCCGTTCGTATCCCAGCGAGGTGATCGATTCCACTTCGCCTGATTTATTGTCGATGAGATAGATGCCGCCGGCGTCGAACTCGACCACTTTCCGGAGGGCCAGCAGGATATTGTAGAGAAGCTCATCGAGGGTCAAAGGCGACATCAGTTGTTTGCTGACCTCGAACAGGGTCTTGCGTTGAAGGGCCTGACGTTTGGAACGGCGATAGAGCTGGGCATTATTGATGGCCAGGGCGATCTGATCGGAAAGGACATTGAAAATATCGAGATCGGCCTGGTCGAATTGGCCGGACTTTTTATTAATGGCCTCGATGACGCCGAAGAACTTGCCGCGCAGAATGAGGGGGTAGCAGAGAATCGAACGAATCTTGACCTGCTGCATTTCCTCGATTTCGCGGGAATAGCGGCTGTCTTCCGACGGCGTATTGGTCAGGACCGGTTCTTTATGCTCGGCCACCCAGCCGACAAACCCCTGCCCGACCGGGATAGTCAACTGGCGCGATTCATCGTCGCCGGAATAGAAACGGATGCGCAAATCATTATAAGCCGGGTCGTACCGGAATACGGTGGCGGCTTCGGCATCAACCGCCCGGGTTACCAGTTTGAGGACGTTTTTCATCAATTCCTCATATTCGATGGTCGAATTGAGGAGGTGAGCGGCCTCGGTCAGCAGGGCCAGTTTATCGCCGGCATCGGGCGAACCCTGATTTTGATTCATCACTTCATCCATACTTAGGGGAATGTAGGTATCGATCGGTGATTGTCAATGAGAATTTCTTTCCCTCATGAAGCGCTAATGAACGCGGGTGAAAGACCAGCGGTCGGGGGTCAATCGTTAAAGGCGGTCAGCTTACGGGCCGCTTCAATTATTTCCCGGTGGTCGAAGGCCAGATTGCATTGGCGCCAGTTTTCTACCAGTTCCACTTCGGCGGCATCGGACCCGGCTTTCATCTCCGACAGGTCGGCCTCAGCCAGAAAGGCTATCGATACGACATGGCCGCGCGGATCGCGGTCCGGCCGGGAATAGACGCCGATCAGTCTCAGATGTGATATCTCGAGGCCGGTTTCCTCCTGCATTTCCCTGATACAGGCCTGCTCGACGGTTTCGCCGATTTCGACGCCGCCTCCGGGAAGGGCGTAATATCCCTTGAAGGGTTCATTACCACGCCGGATGAGGAGTACGCTCGGGCCGTGAAAAATGACACAGTCGGCGGCCAGGGCCGGGCTATTGAAGGGGGGCATGGTTTATTCCTCCGGTTAAGACAGGTTGGGCGGCAAAAATAGGATTACATGGGGACAAAACGGGGATCATCCTGCCAGTGGATATACATGAGCGAGGCGGCCAGGCTGAAGGCCTCCGTGGTCAGGGCATCGCGCAGTTGAGCGTCCCGGTCGCGAAGCATGCGCCCCCACAGGGATCGGCGGTCGCCGGTCAGGTCGCGGGAGGGAATGACACGGCGGGCGTTTTCCAACTGATCTTCGTCCAGCTTCCACCAATCGGGGCAGAGAAATTGCGAACCATAAGTCTTTTCGAAGTGTTCGCGATTGTTGTCGATATAACTTCCGGGGAAATGCAGGTATCCGTGGCAGGTCCAGACCAGAGTTGATTGGCCGCGCGCCAATTCCTCGTCGATGAAGGCGAAAGTTTCATCGAGGGTTTCTCCGGTTTCTCCGGGATGGTTGAAGACCAGGTTGGCTCCGTGGACGACGCCGTGGTCACTGAGACGATGGGTCGCCTCGCGAAAAGCGTTCAGGTATCTTTGGGGCTGGCGGGATTTATTCATGATGGCCAACATGCTCGGGGAACAGCTTTCCAGCCCGATTTGAACCTGCGATTTCATCCGGCCGAGGAGTTCGATATCTTCGAGGTCGAGATATTCAGGCCGGGTTTCGAACAGAATCCAGAATGGTGGGTCGAGAGCGACCAGCTCTCGCAGAAATTCCTTGCGCCATTTGGAACGTACTCCAAAGCAGGCGTCGCCGAAACCAAGCCCGACGATTTTGAATCGGGCGGCCGCCTGTTGTACCTCATTGAGCGCATAGGCCACCGATCCGGCGCGCCAGCGGCGGGTTTTCATGGTCTCCATGCAAAAAGCGCAACCGAACGGGCATCCCCGCGAGAAGAACGTCACCAGCGTGCCCAGGCCTTCGGGGAAATAAGTCTGCACCAGCTCATCGACGAGATCCCAATTCATCGGCACATAATCGTCCGGTTCCAAAGGGCGGCCGACAACAATTCGGGTTTCGGGCGGGCGGCCGGCGGTGGTGAAGGAGGCGGCGATTTCCTTGAGGGTGATTTCACCTTCGCCGCGCACGACATAATCGAAAATTCGGTCCGGCATTACGAAATCGTTCGGGCGGGCGGTAGGATGATAACCGCCGACGACGATGAGACGGTCGGGATACAGTTCGCGGCAAATGGCGGCAACAGTCATAGTCGCCCGGTAGCTGAGGCTGGTCCAGCAGGAGAGGGCCAGGATATCGAAATCCATCTGTCCCAGAATTTCCCGGACGCGGCGTTCGAAGCGCCGCACTTGAACCGGCGATTCGGGGCGGCCGATCAGCAGTTCGAAATCAAGGTAGGTGACCGGGAAATGATGCGACAGGTAGGACGCCACCAACAGTTGCGAGGATTTTATCTGTTCCCGGCCCATGCCGTGTGAATAATAGAAGCATGACGGATAGGCGACAAGGATAGCGGGCTTTTGTCTGTTATTCAATCTCGGGGACCTTTCCGCGTTTATATCCGGCGGCCAATGCCATTGACAAGATAAGCTTCGATGGCGATGTAAACAAGGGTAAATATATTTAAAGGCCGCGAGATCAAGATTCCGGGCCCGGATGGTATCGGCCGGATGGTTGCACGGTTATACGGACAATTTTCAGTGCGCGGCTTTCAAGAACAGTACCAGCGCCAGGATGACGCCTGCTCCCAGGAGTGTCGCGCCGACGATGGTCCCGACCAGCCGGCCGCTGCTCCATCCCACCAGGGTGCGGTAGGGATCGATTCCCTGCAGGAATTGATCATTGCGCCGTTTGGCGGTCGGCCTCTTGAAGCGAACCCGATAATCGTCGAATTTTTCGACCATCTCCCAGCCGGCCTGAGCTTCATCGTCGCAGACTTTTTTAAGGTTTTCGTATTTTTTGAAATAGGTCGAATAGGACCGGATGATCTTGAATTCCCATCCGTCGAGTTCGTCCTTATTATAAGTCGTCAACTTTTCTTCCTCCTCTCGCATCCGGGCCGCCGCCGCGGCCGCGGCGGCCGCTCCTGCCCCGGCAGTAGCTCCGACAATCGCTCCCGACATAATTTTTACCTCCGTTTCTTAATATATGACAGGATCGGCCGGTTTATTCAAAAAAAGTGATTTCCGATCAGTAAGATGTTGTTTAATATTGGCTTACGATGAGCAAAAAGCGCTCAAAAAGCCAACTAAAGATTGCTTTTTATCAAAAAAAAGGGTATTTTATAAAGCTGTTGAAGATAGGTTAGTTTTATGTAAGCTGTTAGAGTAAATGAAGATAGGCAAAGAATGAATTTCGAACATCAGAAAATAGTCCCGATATTCCTCGAGGAGGAAATGCGTAATTCCTACCTCGATTATTCCATGTCTGTAATCACCAATCGCGCCCTTCCCGATGTCCGTGACGGTATGAAACCGTCCAATCGGCGCATCATGGTGGCCATGCATGAATTGAATCTGTCGCCGGGCCGGCCCCATCGTAAATGCGCCAAGATCGCCGGCGATACCTCCGGTAATTATCATCCGCATGGCGAGCAGGTGGTCTATCCGACATTAGTGCGGATGGCCCAGGATTTCAATATGCGCTATCCTCTGGTGGACGGCCAGGGCAACTTCGGTTCCATCGACGGCGACGGCGCCGCGGCCATGAGGTACACCGAAGCCCGAATGACGGCTATCGCCATGGAGATGATGGCCGACATGGAAAAGGAAACGGTCGATTTTATCGCCAACTATGACGGCACCCGCAAGGAACCGATGGTTCTGCCGGGTCGCTTTCCCAATCTGATTTGCAACGGCACGACCGGTATCGCGGTCGGCATGGCGACAAGTATCCCGCCTCATAATCTGACCGAGGTGGCCAATGCCATCATGGCCGTCATCGACGATCCCGAGATGGACAATGAGCAGGTCATGAAACATATTTCCGGACCTGATTTTCCGACGGGCGGAATTATTTATGGCCATGAGGGAATTCGCGAGGCTTATCGCACGGGGCAGGGAAAAATCACCGTCCGAGCCCGGGCCGTTTCCGAAAAGCAGAAATCGGGCAAGGAATGTATCATCATCACCGAGATACCGTACCAGGTCAATAAATCATCGCTTTTGATCCGCATCGCCGACCTGGTGCGCGACAAAAAACTCGTCGGCATTTCCGACCTGCGCGACGAATCCGACCGGGACGGGATGCGCATCGTTATCGAACTCAAACGCGACGCTCAGGCGGAAATCGTCCTCAACCAGCTTTACAGTCATACCAGCCTGCAGTCGACTTTTTCGATTATCAACCTGGTGCTCGACAAGGGCGTACCCAAAAAACTGCCGATCAAGCGTTTGATCGATCTTTATATCGAACACCGTCATGAGGTGGTTGTCCGCCGCACCGAGTTCGATCTGCGCAAAGCCGAAGCACGGGCCCATATTCTCGAAGGTTACAAAATCGCTCTCGATAATATCGACGCCGTCATCGACCTGATCAAGAAATCGAAGTCGGTTCCGGATGCGCGCGAGGGTTTGATAAAGAAATTCAAGCTGTCGGAAATTCAGGCCAACGCCATCCTCGAAATGCGCCTTCAGAAATTGACCGGGCTGGAGCGTCAGAAGATCGAACAGGAATACCTCGAAACCATCAAGAAGATCGAGGAATACAAATCGATCCTGGCCTCCAAACCGCGCCGCATGGCAATTATCCGCGACGAAATCAAAACCCTCAAAGATAAATACGGTGACGAACGGCGCACGGAAATCATCGATCAATCCGAAGAACTGACGCTTGAGGACCTCATCGCCGACGAGGATATGGTGATTACCATCACTCACGCCGGATATATCAAATCGCTGTCGGTTTCGGCCTACAAGCGGCAGAACCGGGGCGGGCGGGGCGTGATCGGCATGGAAACCAAGGAAGAGGATTTCGCCGAGCATGTCTTCATCGCCACCTCGCATCAGTACCTCCTGTTTTTCACCAATGAGGGCCGATGCCACTGGCTGAAAGTTCATGAAATCCCCCGAGGCGGCCGTCTGGCCAAGGGCCGGCCTATCGTCAATATGCTCAGTCTCGGCCAGGATGAACGGGTGACGACCTTTACCCGGGTGCGGGAGTTCGATCCCAATCAGTTTATTGTCATGGCCACCCGGCAGGGAACGATCAAGAAAACCTCGCTGGACGCCTTTTCCAATCCGCGCAAAACCGGCATCAACGCCATTTCTCTGTCCAAGGGAGATGAATTGATCCGATGCACCGTGACCGACGGGACCAATGATATTCTGCTGGGGACGCGCAACGGTCAGGCGATTAGGTTCCCGGAAGCGAAAGTCCGGTCTATGGGCCGCACCGCCGCCGGCGTTAAGGGTATCAACCTGGCCAAGGACGATTATGTCATCGACATGGTCGTTATCAAGCGGCTGTCGGCGATCCTTTCCATCACTGAAAACGGTTATGGCAAACGGACCGATATCGTCGATTATCGGGTGACCAACAGGGGCGGCAAGGGAATTATCAATATCAAATGTTCCCAGCGCAACGGCAAGGTGGTGGCCATTCGCGAGGTGCTGGACGACGACGAAATGATCATGATGACCAAGCGCGGAATTGCCAATCGGATGGCGGTTTCCAATATTCGTGTCATCGGCCGCAGCACCCAGGGAGTACGGTTGATCGCCCTGCAGGCCAGCGATAAGCTGAATGATGTGGCGATCGTGTACGGCAGTCGCAAGAAACTCGACGCCGACGATGAAAACGGCAATGGAAACGGAAATGGAAACGGGAACGGCGATGACGATCTCGATGACGGCAATGGTGCAGACGAGGCCGGCGATCAGGAAGAGCTGGACGTGTAGTGAACGGTATCGGAGACACCGTCTTCGGATGTATCTAT
Organism: uncultured Ignavibacteriales bacterium; assembly: GCA_964523575.1. Taxonomy (GTDB): domain Bacteria; phylum Zixibacteria; class MSB-5A5; order GN15; family JAAZOE01; genus DAOUTW01. The sequence goes on along the minus strand of CAZGAV010000005.1, from coordinate 6,127 downwards.
TATGAAAGATAATCCGATAATCAAAATAAAAACCGCCCGCTGAACGCGGGCGGTTTTTTTATATGCTGTCCGGGTAGTATCGATTTGGGTACGAAGTCTATTCTTCGGTCTTTTCGACGGCCTGCTCGACCGCGGCCGCTTCTTCAGCCTTGGCGGCTTTCTTGGCCCGTTTGGCTTTGGCATCGGCGGCTTTGGCATCCGATTTCAATACCTTCTCCGCCCTTTCACCGAGTTTTTCCTTGATACGAGCCGACTTGCCGGTCAGTCCGCGCAGGTAATAGAGCTTGGCCCGGCGCACCCGGCCCAGAGCCGTCCGTTCGATTTTGGCAATATTCGGCGAATAGAGCGGAAAGACACGCTCGACGCCGACACCGGCCGATATTTTGCGAACCGTAAAGGTCTTGCCCACGCCGGAACCGCGGCGGCTGATGACCGTTCCCTGAAATACCTGGATACGTTCCTTGTCCCCTTCTTTGATCTTGTAGTGGACGCGGACGGTATCGCCGGCATTAAAGGGCGGCATCTCTTTCATATACTGGCTTTCCAGTTGAGCGATTCTTTTCATAAGAATCCCTCCCTTCTATTTCGATTTCTTAATTTCTTCCAAAAACTTTTTTTCTTCGGTCGAAAGATCGACTTTTTCAAGCAGTTCGGGGCGATTTCGATAGGTTTTGGCGATCGCCATCCGGCGGCGGAATTTACGAATTTCCTCATGGTTGCCGGAGAGCAATTCCTCGGGCACCGCCAGCCCCCGCCACTGCGACGGGCGGGTATAATCGGGCGTGCCCAGCAGGAGATCTTCAGTAAAGGAATCGTCGATAGCCGATTCAAAATTACCCATGACGCCGGGAATAAGCCGCACCACGGCGTCGATGATCGTCCAGGCCGCCGGTTCGCCGCCGGTGAGTACGAAATCGCCGATCGAAACTTCGTCAATCGGGTAACACTGCAGGATCCGTTCATCGACGCCCTTGTAATGGCCGCAGATAACGACCAGCCGTTCCAGAAGCGACAGTTTGATAGCCGTTTGCTGGTCGAAAGGACGGCCGGTAGCCGCCGTCAGGAGGCATCGGTTGCGATCCCGATCAAAGTCATCGAAATCGATACCGAGGCTGTCCAGGGCCGCCGCCATCGGTTCCGGCTTGAGGACCATCCCGCCGCCGCCGCCGAAGCGGGTGTCATCGACGGTGCGATGTTTGTCGGTGGCGAAATCCCGCAGGTTTATGATATTTATGTCAAAGAGCCCGCTTTCCCTTCCTCGACCCGCGACCGACGCTGAAAAGGCCGGTTCCAAGGCTTCGGGGAAAAGCGTGATAACGTCGATTTGCAACATTTTTCCTATGCTTCAGGCGTCATCCCGGTTCGCTTCAAACAACCCGCCGGGCGGGTCAATGACGATAATTTCCTTCTCGATGTCAACGCTTTTTACAAATTTGTCGATCACCGGCAGGAGGACTTCGCCGAAGCGGTCCGATGTTATCCGGTACATATCGTTGGCCGGATAAAACAAAACCTCTTCGACAACCCCGTATTCCGTCCCGTCGACGCCGATCACTCGGCAACCGACAAGATCGAACTGGTAGTAGCTCCCTTCCGGCAGCGGCCGCGCCTGAGCGAACGGGATTTCCAACGACAGGTTGGTCAATTGGGCCGCTTCTTCGCGGCTTCGAACGCCCTCAATGCTGACGACCGGTCGGCCGCCGATGATTGCGGCCGAGGTCAGGTGAAGCTCCCTTCGTTTGCCCTTACCGACGGCGATAATGTCGCTCAATTCCAGAAAGCGGTCAGTATCGTCGGTTGCCGGGATAATATAAATTTCTCCGGAAACACCACGGGGCCGTCCGAACCGGCCGATCGTTATATATTCCGGTTTTTTGGCCACTTACTCCAGGATCTCAAGTACCGCCCGTTTGCCTTTCTTGGCCGAAATGGCCGCGATCAGAGTACGGATCGATTTGGCCGTCTGGCCGTGTTTACCGATTACCTTTCCAAGGTCGCCTTCGCCGACGTGCAGTTCGTATACGGTGGTTCGCTCACCCTGAACTTCAGTGAGAGACACCTGATCAGGATGGTCAACCAAAGCCTTGACGATAGTCTCAATAAACTCCTTCATTCGGTACTCCTTTCCGGTAGTGGAAGATCAGCAATAACAATAATTACGCAATAGCGTTTGTGCATACGAGAGTTATTCGGCTTTCTTCTTGGGCTTTCTCTTTTTGGGCTTTTCCGTGATAGTGGTGTCCAGCGTCATCGTCGAGACATCCTGACCGGCCTTGTGGGCCAGATACTTTTTGGTCAGGCCGATTTGAGTGAACAGGGAGGCGACGGTATCGGACGGTTCGGCGCCCTCATCCAGCCATTTGTAAATCCTATCCTCTTCGACGATCACCCGGGCCGGTTTTTCGATCACAGCGTAGTGACCTAAAATTTCCAGCACCGGGCCGTTGACCGGCTTCCGGGAGTCAATAGCAACGACGCGATAATAGGGGCGCCGTTTGCTGCCCATCCGTTTCAATCTGATTTTTGTGGCCAATAGCTCCTTCCTTCATGTTAAAATGCTAAAACGGCATCATATTTTTCGATATGCCTTTGAAATTCATTTTATGGACATTCTTGAGCATTTTTTTCATCTGTTCGAACTGCTTGAGCATCCGGTTCAAATCCTGGACGCTGGTGCCCGAGCCGCCGGCGATCCGTTTGCGGCGCGAGCCGTTAATAATATGGGGATTGCGGCGTTCGTCAAGGGTCATCGACAAAATCATGGCCTCGACCCGTTTCATCGCCTGGGGGTCGAAGGTGGCGCCTTTGAGGGCTTTGCCGACGCCGGGAATCATCTCCAGAAGTGATTCGAGCGGCCCCATTTTCTTGATCTGTTGCATCTGGTCGTAGAAATCTTCCAGCGTGAATTGCTGTTTGCGGAGTTTCTTTTCGAGTTTTTCGGCTTCTTTGAGATCGACCGATTCCTGGGCTTTTTCCACAAAGGAGATGATATCGCCCATGCCCAGAATCCGCGAAGCCATCCGGTCGGGATGGAACGGTTCGAGGTCGGTCAGTTTTTCGCCGACCCCGGCGAGTTTGATGGGGCATCCGGTCACGGCCCGGATCGACAGGGCCGCGCCGCCGCGGGCATCGCCGTCCAGCTTGGACAGTACCACGCCGGTGACATCGAGGCGCTCATGGAACTCGCGAGCGACGTTGACCGCATCCTGACCGGTCATGGCGTCGGCCACCAGCAGAATTTCCTGCGGTTTGACCAGATTTTTGATGTCGGACAGTTCGGTCATCAGTTCGTCGTCGATATGGAGTCGTCCGGCGGTGTCGAGGATAACGAGATCGACGAAATCCTTGCGAGCGGCATCGAGCGCCTGACGGCATATATCCTGAGGTTTGGCCTGACCCATCTCGAAGACGGTGACCTCGATCTGTTTGCCCAGCGTCTGCAATTGTTTGATCGCCGCCGGGCGGTAGGGGTCGGCCGCTACCAGGTAAACTTTCTTCTTCTTTTTCTTGTAGTAGAGGCCCAGCTTGGCCGTCAGAGTAGTTTTGCCCGAACCCTGGAGGCCGCAGACCATGATGACCGAGGGGGGATGTTCGGAGACATAAACATCGGAGATTTTGTCGCCCAGAACCTTGACCAGTTCGTCGTGGACGATTTTGACGATTTGCTGGCCCGGCTCCACCGAACGGGCCGTGACCAGACCGATAGCCTGCTCCTGGATATCATTGATGAAATCGCGGGTGACTTTGTAATTGACGTCGGCTTCCAGCAATGAACGCCGGATTTCCTTGAGCGCTTCCTTGATGTTGCTTTCGGTCAGCGTTCCGTGGCCGCGCAGTTTCTTGAAAGTCGCTTCCAGTTTTTCAGTCAGGCTGTCGAACATAACCTAGCTCAATTCCGTAATCGTCTAATCCGTCCAATAGGGGTAACCGCACAATCGGGCATACATTACCAGACGCACCTGCCCCATGGGCCAGAGCCATGAAATATAACAATTTCTCCGGAAATATCAAGGGGAAATATCAGCCCGGCGGCAAACTTTTCGACATGCCCGTTTTCGGCCTAATTTGTTTATATATAGACAATTACGCAGTTTATGCCGGGTCGCTTCTGGTGGCAGGCCGACAGCTCAGATTGTCGACTTATAGGTTGGCGCATGGGGAGGTACGCCAACCACAATCTGTCGGCGCGTAAAGGTACTGCGCATGCTCAGCACTGGCGTACGGCGATCATAATTTCAGAAGAGGATGGTAGTCGGGCAGAATCAATCGATCCAGACGGTAGCACGTCGTGGAAATAATCGGGTTTGCCTTTTGGGTATGATAATGCTAAGATTGGAGTATGAATACCGAGTCTGAAATTATAGCGATCGTCGAGATACAACGACGGGGAATGTTATTCCTGATCAGCTTTTCCGAAGGCAGTCAGATTCGAGCCACCAAGGGGACGATCGACCGGCTCGATCTGGCCGAGGGGTCGCAATTCAGCCCGCAGACTTTTGCGGAACTCTGGAAAATACTCGAAGAAAAATTCGCTCATTATACCGCCGAATCGCTTCTGGCGCGGCGGCCCTATTCGGTCGGGGAGTTCAAGCAGAGGATGCGGCATAAAGAAATCGCCGAAAATTTAATCACGGCCATCGTCAAAGAATTCCGAAATCGGGGATTATTGGATGATTACAAGTATTCATTAATGCGTATTCAATCATTGATAGAGCGCAAACCGGCGGGACGCGGGTACCTGGTGGCCTGGCTTCAAAAACGGCTGGTGGGCCGCGAAATTGCCCAAAAGGCGGTGGCCGAGGCGCTGGCCGGGACGGATGAGGTCGATACGGCGGTCGAATTACTGAAAAGGCGGCGTCTGTCTTTTGAGAAGTTTGACCTTGAAACGGCGCGCCGGAAAGCATATACTTATCTTTCACGCCGGGCGATATCGTACGGCGCGGCCAAGAAGGCTTTCGGGCAAGTGTTTGAAACGACAACGGATTAGACGAGGATAAGGCTATCAAAAGTTCGGACGTAAGACAATCGTTCATAGATTTTTTCAAGGAGCGGGGCCATTCCCACCAGCCGTCGTCGCCGGTTATCCCGCTGGACGACCCGACCCTGCTGTTTATCAACGCCGGGATGAACCAGTTCAAAGACGTGTTCACCGGCAGTCGCAAGGTGTCGTATAAACGGGCGGTGACGTCGCAGAAATGTATCCGGGCGGGCGGCAAGCATAACGACTTGGAGAACGTCGGTCGCACCGGACGCCACCAGACATTCTTTGAGATGCTGGGGAATTTCTCTTTCGGCGACTATTTCAAGGAAGAGGCGATTCTCTTTGCCTGGGACTGGGTGACCAAAGTTTTGGGGCTTCCGCCGGACAAGTTGTTCGCGACCGTCTACGACGATGACGACGAGGCTTTCGATCTCTGGGGTAAAATCGCTCCGGAATTGAAAAACGGCCGGATATTGCGATTCGGCAAAAAGGACAATTTCTGGGCCATGGGGGAGACCGGGCCGTGCGGGCCATGTTCTGAGATTCATATCGATCGAGGCGAGCACCTGTCGAAAAATCAGCCCGACGCCTGGATAAACACCGAAAATGAACGGTATGTCGAATTCTGGAATCTGGTTTTCATGCAATATGACCGCACGATTGCGGACGGTGAGTTGAATCCGCTTCCGAAACCATCGGTCGATACCGGCGCCGGGCTGGAACGGATTACCGCGATAATGCAGGGGGCCGATTCCAACTATGAGACCGACATGTTTATACCGCTGACCTCGCATGTCGCCGATGTTACCGGCGTCAAATACGATCCCGGCCCCGGCGGGGTGTCGCATCGGGTACTGGCCGACCATGTGCGGGCGTTATCGTTTGCGCTGGCCGACGGCGGCGGGTTGTCCAACGAGGGGCGCGGGTATGTTCTGCGGCGTATCCTGAGGCGCGCGGCCCGGCATGGACGTTTGCTGGGTTACAAGCGGCCGATAATATGCCAGATGGTGCCGACTTTGATTGACGTCATGGGCGGGTATTTCACTGAACTGCGCCAGAAACAGAACCATATCGAGAATGTCATCAAGTCTGAAGAGGAACGGTTTGGAGAATTGCTCGATACAGGGTTGGAGCTTTTTGCCAGCC
>CAZGAV010000004.1:104920-106957 GCA_964523575.1 uncultured Ignavibacteriales bacterium | reverse complement strand
TGTTCGTCGGGCAGGAGCATATCGGCGCGATCATGGCCGACTATATCGGCCAGAAACATATCCCGGCGGCGCATGTCGAATCGGCCTGCGCTTCGGGCGGGCTGGCTTTCCGCCAGGCCTTCATCGAAGTCGCCTCCGGCCTTTCAGATATTGTCATGGCCGGCGGAGTCGAAAAAATGACCGACGTATCCGGCGACGGCGCCACTTATGCGCTGGCCACCGCCGCCGACCAGGAATACGAAGTTTTCCACGGCGTTACTTTTCCCGGCCTGTATGCCATGATGGCGCGGGCCTATATGAAGAAGTACAAAATGACGCGTCAGCAGTTGTCGGCCATACCGTTCAAGAATCATTTCAACGGCAGTAAAAATCCGTACGCCCAGTACCCGTTCCCGATTAAGCTCGAGGACGTCGAAAGCGGCGTCAAGGTGGCCGATCCCCTGCATATCCTTGACTGTTCGCCGATCACCGACGGCGCGGCGGCCGTGATATTGACCACGGTCGATATCGCCAAGAAGATGAAAAAGCCGTATATCCGGATCACAGGTTCGGGTATGGCCACCGATACCATCGCCCTGCCTCAGCGCGAAAGCCTGACCTGGCTGAAATCGACCGAGTTGGCCGGTCAGCGGGCTTTGAAGATGGCCGGTCGCAAGATTAGCGATATCAACTTGGTTGAAGTGCATGACTGTTTCTCGATCGCCGAGATTATCGTCACCGAATCGCTCGGTATCTTCAAACCGGGAACCGGCGCCAAAGCCGCCGCCGATGGCCTGACGGCTCTTGACGGCAAGATCCCGGTGAACACTTCCGGCGGCCTGAAAGCCAAGGGCCATCCGGTCGGCGCGACCGGTATCGGCCAGGTGGTCGAGATCGTCAAACAGCTTCGCGGCGAGGCCGAGAACGGCCGGCAGATCAAGGGTCAGCCCAAGGTCGGTATGACTCAGAACATGGGCGGTTCCGGCGCTTCGGCGGTGGTCCATATCCTGGAGGTGGCGTGATGTTTCCCTCAAGAATACGACGTGAAATGCCGCAACGGTATCGCCTCGAGGCATCCGTATGCAAGAAATGCGGTAAGCGGTATTATCCGCCGCGCTTGGTTTGCGCCGAATGCGGCGGCCGTAAATTCGACACTTATGTACTGCCGGAAACGGCCAAACTTGAGACCTTCACGGTTATCCGGACGCCGGCTTCGCAGTTTTCCGATCAGGCGCCGTATGCCATGGCGATTGTCAAGTTTGATGACGGTGTGCAGATGATGGGTCAGATCGCCGACTGCGATATCGACAAACTCCAGATCGGCCAGGAGATGCGGCTCGAATTCCGCAAAATTCAAGCCGACGGTTCTCATGGCGTTTTGAGTTATGCCTACAAATTCATACCCAAGTGGTATTGATCTAATTTGGGGAGGGCGGGCAATCCGCCCTCCTTTCTTTTTAGGGATCGTAATCGGGGTGAAAAAAATCCGGTGAAACGGAAAATTCGCATAGGCAACGCCGGAGGTTACTGGGGCGACGATTTGTCGGCTCTCAAGCGGCAGTTAACCGGCGGGAATCTGGATTATATATCCATGGATTTCCTGGCCGAGATTACCATGTCGATCCTCCAGCGCCAGCGAAAGCAGAATGCCAACTTGGGTTATGCCGTCGATTTCCTGGGGCAACTTCGGGAGTGCCTGGCGCTGATTTGCCGGAAAAAAGTTCGGGTTATATCCAACGCCGGAGGAATCAATCCCATCGGCCTGGGCCGCGAAATAATCAAGCTGGCGCAGAAAATGAAGCTCGACCTCAAAATCGGCATCGTCTATGGCGATGATATTTCGGATAAGCTGTACGAACTGACCGCCGCCGGGGAAAAATTCACCAATATGGAAACGGGCGAGAAATTCCTCGACGTCCGTTCCCGCATCACCACCGCCAATATCTATCTCGGGGCTGAACCGGTCGTCAAGGCGCTCGAAGAAGGATGTCAGATTGTCGTCACCGGCCGGGTGACCGACACCGGGCTGACGCTGGCGCCGATGATTCATGAGTTCGG
>CAZGAV010000004.1:63150-104820 GCA_964523575.1 uncultured Ignavibacteriales bacterium | reverse complement strand
GTCTACGAGATGGGCGACCCGACCAATTACATCTCGCCCGACGGCATCGCCCGGTTTGATACCATCCGGTTGAAAGAAGACGGTCCCGACCGCGTCCGGGTTTACGGATGCAAAGGAAAGCCGGAACCGGAATCGCTGAAGGTGTCGATGTCGTATGAGGATGGGTGGAAAGCGTCGGGTATGATTCTGGTATCCGGGCCGGAGACCTACAAGAAAGCTCGAACAATCGCCGATATTTTCTGGAAAAAGCTGAAGTACAAATATAAACAAACCCGCACGGAAATGATCGGCTCCGGGTCGATCTGGCCGCAAAGTCTGGCGCAAGGCGAAACCAACGAAGTCCTGCTCCGTTTCGGCGTCCGCGACCATGATTATGAACGGGTGCGTGATTTCGGGATCGCTCTTTCGACCTTGATCCTGAGCGGTCCGGCGGGCATGGCCGTTATGGCCGGAGGCCGTCCCAAACCACAGCAGGTAATCGCCTATTGGCCGGCGCTGATTCATCGCGCCCGGGTTACGGCCAAGGTGCTATGCCTGTGCACTGACGGTGAAGAGAAATTCCATGAAATCAATTTTCCGATCCGGATGGGACGGTTCACCGAATCTCTGGATTTCCCTGAGCCTGATCGTCCCCGGCAAAAGGCCAAGGGTGCCAAAAAGGACGCTATCCTGAGGCAACTCTGCTATGCCCGTTCCGGTGACAAAGGGGATACCTGCAATATTGGCGTTCTGGCCCGTTCGCCTGAAATTTACGATTGGCTGGTCGATTATCTGACCGCCGACCGGGTCAAGAAATTTTTCGGCGAACTGGTCGAGGGCAAAGTGGAACGATTCCAGCTTGACAATTTGCAGGGATTGAATTTCCTTTTGCATCAGACCCTGGGAGGAGGCGGGACGGAATCATTGATGATTGACCCGCAGGGTAAGACGTTGTCACAAGCTTTATTACAAATGAAGGTTAAAGTACCGGTTTCGATAATTCCGAAGCCGAATCGAAAAAAATAACGATGACAGGTTACCATGTTTAGAATCGAATCGAAAGTCGATACCAATTCGGCCGACTTCAAGGAAAACGATAAACTCAACCGTGAAGCCACCCGCCTTTATCGGGAACGTCTGGCCAAAATAAAGCTCGGCGGCACCGAAAAAGCCCGCAAACTGCATACCGATCGGGGCAAACTCCTTCCCCGCGAACGGGTCGAAAGGCTGTTGGACAAGAATACTCCCTTTCTGGAGTTATCATCCCTGGCGGCTTACAACAAATATGATAACGAAATGCCGGGAGCCGGGGTTATCACCGGCATCGGTGTCGTCAATGGCCGCGAGGTAATGGTCGTTGCCAACGACGCCACTGTCAAGGGCGGCACCTATGTCCCGGAAACGATCAAGAAGCATATCCGGGCGCAGGACATCGCGCTGGAAAATAATCTTCCCTGTGTTTATCTCGTCGATTCGGGCGGCATTTTCCTGCCCCAGCAGGCTGGCGTCTTTGCCGACAAGGAACATTTCGGGCATATCTTTTTCAATCAGGCCCGTCTTTCGGCTCACTGCATTCCGCAGATTGCAGTGGTCATGGGATTATGCACGGCAGGTGGGGCTTATGTCCCGGCCATGTCGGATGAGGCGGTGATTGTCCGCAAACAGGGGACGATTTTTATCGGCGGGCCGCCGCTGGTCAAGGCCGCCACCGGCGAAGAAGTCTCGGCCGAGGAACTCGGTGGCGCCGACGTTCATTGCCGGATTTCAGGTGTGGCCGATCATTATGCCCTAAACGACGAGCATGCCATCGGCATCGCTCGCAATATCGTCCAGAATCTGGATCGGCCGATCAAATTCCCGCTCGATATCTCCGAACCGGAAGACCCGTACTATGACCCGGAAGAGCTCTTCGGGGTGGTCCCCAATGATATTCGCAAACCGTATGATGTTCGCGAGGTGATCGCTCGAATCGTCGATGGTTCGCGCTTCCACGAGTTCAAGGAACTCTACGGCATTACCCTGGTCACCGGGTTTGCCCGCATCATGGGATACCCGGTCGGTATCGTCGCCAACAACGGGATTCTATTCAGCGAGTCATCGCTGAAAGGAGCCCATTTCGTCGAACTATGCGCCCTCCGCAAAATCCCTCTGATCTTCCTTCAGAATATCACCGGCTTCATCGTCGGCAAGCAATACGAGCACGGCGGTATCGCCCGCGACGGGGCCAAGATGGTTCATGCCGTGGCCAATGCGCAGGTGCCCAAATTCACCATTATTGTCGGTGGATCGTATGGCGCTGGAAATTATGCCATGTGCGGACGCGGCTATGAACCGCGTCTGCTGTGGATGTGGCCGATGGCCAAAATCGCCGTCATGGGCGGCGAGCAGGCGGCGGGGGTGCTTTCCGATGTTCGGGTGGCAATAGAAGCTCGCAAGGGAAAAACCCTGACCGAGAAGGAAATACAGGCGATCAAACAGCCGATTCTCGATCAATACGAACACGAATCGTCGCCGTACTTCGCCACTGCCCGGTTATGGGACGACGGCATCATCGACATGATCGAAACGCGCCAGGCGCTGGCACTGGGGATTGCCATGTCGCTGAACAAGACGATTCGCGATCACAATTTCGGCGTTTTCAGGATGTAGGGTGGTTATGGATCAGAAATACGAGACTATCAGGTATGAGAAAAAGGGGCCGGTAGCCAATGTCAGTTTCTGCCGTCCCGAAATCCACAACGCCTTCAATGATGCTCTCATCTACGAGATGATAGACCTTTTCTCGAAACTCAAGGAAGACCCCGATCTGCGGGTGATCGTCCTTACCGGCGAAGGTAAATCATTCTGCGCCGGGGCCGATCTCAACTGGATGCGGCGGGTCAAGGATTACAGTTTCGAGAAAAATTTCGAGGAATCGCTGGCTCTGGCCGATCTGTTCTGGCTGATTTACACCATGCCGCTTCCGGTCGTCGGACGGATCAACGGCGCCGCCATCGGCGGCGGGACCGGATTCGTGGCTGTCTGCGATATTTCGATCGCGGCCGAATCGGCCAAATTCTCTTTTTCCGAAGTCAAAATCGGTGTTGTCCCGGCCTGTATCGGACCGTATGTGATCAAAAAAATAGGCGAGGGTAAGGCGCGCGAATTTTTCATTTCGGGTGAACGGCTGACGGCGGCCGAGGCCTATCGGATCGGGCTCGTCAATCGCTATTATCCCGATGAAAGGCTCGACGAGGAAATCGACAAGCTGGTTAAAACGATCCTGTCATCGGGACCGAACGCCATCAAAATGGCCAAGGCCCTGATATCCAATGTACCCCTGATGCCCCCCGATCAATTCAGGCCGTACACGGCCGAGATGATCGCCCGTCTGCGCAAGTCGGATGAAGGGCAGGAGGGGATGGACGCCTTTTTAAACAAACGCAAACCAAACTGGGTAAAATGACATCATGCCGGAACTATTCGATAAAGTCCTGATAGCCAACCGGGGGGAGATCGCCGTGCGGGTTATCCGCGCCTGCCGCACCCTCGGCATCAAAACGGTGACGGTTTACTCCACCGCCGACCGTTACGCGGTGCATACGCTGATGGGCGACGAAAGCTATGAAATCGGACCGCCGCCGCCGCTGGAATCATATCTGAATATCGACAAAATCATCGACGTTGCCAAAAGATCGGGAGCACAGGCGGTTCATCCGGGATACGGCTTTCTGGCCGAGAATCCCAATTTCGCTCAGGCTTGCCTCGACAACGGTCTGGTCTTTATCGGGTCGACGCCGGAATCGATTCGGCTGATGGGAAACAAGGTCGAATCGCGAATCAAGATGGCCGACGCCGGGGTGCCCTTGATTCCGGGTATGAAAGCGTCGGGCAAGGATATCAACGAATTCATGAAGGCCGCCGAGGAAGCGGGATATCCGGTTTTGATCAAAGCCGCCGCCGGGGGCGGGGGCAAGGGAATGCGCGTGGTTCATAATCCCGAAGATATCGAAGCGGCGGTCGAGGGGGCGCAACGCGAGGCCAAATCGGCTTTCGGCGACGATACCATCTATCTAGAAAAATATATTATCAACCCGCGTCATATAGAATTTCAGGTGCTGGCAGATGCGCACGGCCATACTATCCATGTTTTCGAGCGGGAATGTTCTATCCAGCGGCGGCACCAGAAAATCGTCGAGGAAACGCCGTCGATCGCTGTCAGCCCGGAACTCAGAGAAAAGATGGGCGCGGCTGCGGTAGCGGTGACGGAGGCGGCCGATTATGTCAATGCCGGGACGGTCGAATTTCTACTCGACCCGGACGGCAAATTTTATTTCCTCGAAATGAACACTCGAATCCAGGTGGAACATCCGGTTACGGAGCAGGTCGCGGGAGTCGATCTGGTGGCCGAACAGATCCGGATCGCATCGGGATTTCCGATGTCGGATCATTTCAAGAATCTCAAGCAACGCGGCCATTCCATAGAATGCCGTATTTACGCCGAAGACGCTGGCAACAATTTCATGCCCTCGATCGGCAAGATTCTGCTCTACAAGGAGCCGACCGGGCCGGGCGTCCGGGTCGATTCCGGCGTTACCTTAAATTCGGAAGTCGGCATCGATTACGATCCGATTCTGGCCAAGCTGATTGTCTGGGGTGAGAATCGCGAAATGGCGAGGGCTCGAATGGTTCAGGCGTTGAAAGATTACAAAATCCTCGGCATCCGCCAGTCGATCAAATATCTGGCCGATATCGTTGCTCATCCGAAGTTCGCCTCGGGAGAGACCTACACCAATTTCATTGAGACCAATTTCTCCGAATGGCAGTATGAGACCGAGACCAACCTGGAGACGGCGCTGGCGGCGGCGGCGGTCATCAATGCCAATGGCGGCCGCAAGGCCGGATTCGGCGGCGGTGCGGCGGTACAGGAAGATTACAACCCGTGGCTGACTCTGGGCGCCTGGCGGATTGGAGAGTAAGGACAATGATTTTCGAATTTGTATATAACGGCGAGACCAAAACGGTGGAATTGAAAGACAATCGTCTGGCGACTTTCGGCGAAGGTTCCAGTGCGGTTGAGATCGATTATACACCCGATGGCCGGATATTTCTGCGGCGCGGCGTTACCGTCAATGAGATTTTTGCCGTCACCAATGGCAGTAAGACCTTCGTCGATATCGACGGTACTTTGTTTGAATTCACCGTACCCTCGGATGAGGTCGGCGCCGGGGGCAGCGGGGGCGGCGTAGAAAGCGACCCATCGAAAGTATATGCACCGATGCCGGGCAAAATTGTGAAGCTGATGGTGGCCGAAGGCGATACGGTGGAACCCAAAAAACACCTGGTGATTGTCGAAGCGATGAAAATGGAACATACGGTAGTGGCCAAAGCGGCCGGTACGGTCAAAGCCGTGAACTTCGCGGTCGGGGATCAGGTGGACACGGATACTCCGTTAGTGGAATTAGAGTTAAGCGAATAATATAAAGTAATCGTCGATGTTAATGGATGAGTAATTTGGTGATATGAGCCATTCTATTTACTGGACAAAAGAGAAAAATTGTCCTATATTAAAAGCCGAGTTCCGTATCATTTATGCAATTTCAAGGATGAAAGATCGCAGTCAATTTTGGGGCTGAATGGGCCGATGATGGGAATATACGAATCGTCCCGACCACTGGTCAAAGGAGTTGACATGAGCAAGAAGGCTATCGGCATTTTATTTTTGGCGGGGGCGTTGATGCTGGTTTCGGCCGGTACGGCCTCGGCCTTCGCCTCATGGGTGGAGTTCGCCAATCCCCGCATATCGTATCTCAGTGGTGATTTGTATCGTTTCCGGGTCGATGTCACCTGGGGCGGAGATACCTACACCGATCCGGCGTCCGGTACGGTCGTCGATCCCATCCTCGATCAACTCTGGATTACCAATATTCTCGGTACGCCGGTTAACTGGACGGGCAATCATTCCGGCGCCTACGGATATTCCTACGCGGGCGACTGGTATGGCGGGATGGAATTGCCCGATTTTCCGAGCGATTTCGGCCTTCATGGCCCGGAATTCGGCTGGGATTTTATCCCCGACGCGCCGCTTCAAAGTTCCTACTCGCTCAACTTTGTCGCCGTGACCGCCTGGCTCGATTACGATTATGCTGTCAACAAACGGATCGAGGGCGGATCTGAATATTTCTCCGGGGATCTGGATGTGATGGTTATCCCCGAACCGGCCACGGCCCTGCTGTTTGGGATCGGTCTGGTGGGCATGGCGTTTTTCAAACGCCGGCGTTAGAAAAACGACTGAAAGAAAAGAACCGAAAGCCCATCCATAGAGACCCCTTCATGGATGGGCTTTTTATTTGGTGGACGATCGGACGCGGATTACAGACTCAGGTTCAAACCGAGTGTAACCGGGATAAAGCCGACGTCGTAAGTATCGAAGGAAATCAAAGTGTAGCGCCCTTCGAGGAAGAAATTGAGACGGGGCATGGCGGTGACTTTGAATCCGGCGCCGATGCTGTAGAAGAACTTGTCATCGGAGTTCAGCTTGGCCAGGCCGACGCCGATGAGGGCGTAGGGTCGCATCCTGAATTCCGGCGCGCCCAGATTGGCCCGGATATCGAGGGAATATTCGCGAATGAGGAAATCCTGAGTCATATTGGCAAAGCTGGAATCGTTGGCGTCTTTTATGACCGCCTGAGGATCATCGGGAAATGAATTATAGGCGAACCGGGCGACGCCCTCAAGACCGGCGGTCAGGTTGAAGCCGACGCCGACCATGCCCTGATACCCGGTATTCCAGAATTTATTGAGATCATTCATCGGTACTGCGACGCTCCCGCCGATATAGGCATTCAATCCGATGCCGGTTTGGGCGGCCGAGACCCCGGCCAGGAGCATGACGGCGGCGAGGGTCAAAATTAATTTTTTCATCGTTTTCTCCGCGGGCTGAAGTCGGCCCGATACTGTGAATCGCATTGAGTATCACTTCAAAAATATGATACGTTCATCGGGAATGCAATGCTAAATAATCGGGCGATGTCGGCGGCATTCTTCGGATGCGAATGTGATTTATTTCACTTGCATTGGAGCGGCTATTGTGATATCTTCTTATCTTGGTTCAAAATACATACTTATGTGGAGGAACGACCATGTCAAATACCAACGAAACTTATATTGTTGCCGCATGTCGAAGCGCGATTGGCACCTTTCTCGGCGGATTGTCATCACTGACCGCTCCTCAACTGGGCGCCCTGGCGGTCAGGGAAGCTGTCAAAAGAGCCGGTATCGATCCCAATAAAGTCGATGAAGTGATTATGGGCCAAGTGGTTCAGGCCGGCGTGGGGCAGGCCCCGGCGCGTCAGGCGCAAATTCACGGCGGCGTTACGCCGAAAGCCGGCGCCATGACCATCAATAAGGTCTGCGGTTCGGGTCTCAAGGCCGCCATGCTGGCCACTCAGGCGATCCGTCTCGGCGACGCCGACTGCATCATCGCCGGCGGTCAGGAATCGATGTCGGGGACGCCTTATGTCCTTCACGGCGCCAAGGCCGGTTTGAAATTCGGCGACAGGAAGCTCCAGGATGCCATGATCCTCGACGGCCTCTGGTGTTCCTTCAAAAACTGGCACATGGGCGGCGCGGCTGAATTGACGGCCGAGAAGTCCGGTATCAGCCGGGAAGAGCAGGATAAATACGCTTACAATTCGCATATGAAGGCGGTCGCGGCGCAGGAAGGCGGCAAATTCGACAAGGAAATTTTCCCGATCGAAATCCCCCAGCGTAAAGGCGACCCGGTTATTTTCAAGAAAGATGAAGGTCCTCGGCCCAATGTTTCTCTGGAAGGGCTGGCAAAACTGAGCCCGGCTTTCCAGAAGGGCGGGACGGTTACGGCCGGAAACGCTCCGGGGCTCAATGACGGTTCCTCGGCGGTGGTGCTGGTATCAGAAAAATACCTGAAAGAAAACAACCTCACCCCGATTGCCCGCGTGATCGACTATGTCACGGCCGGACGGGAGCCGGAAATGCTGTTTTATGCGCCGATCGACGCCGTCAATAAATTGTGCGGCAAGATGGGCGTGGACGTCAATTACTTCGATCTGATCGAGGCCAACGAGGCTTTCGCGGTGCAGTGTCTGGCCGACGGCAAAGAACTCGGCTGGAATTGGGATAAAGTCAACGTCAACGGGGGCGCGGTAGCGCTGGGCCATCCGATCGGCGCTTCGGGAGCCAGAATCCTGACGACTTTGCTTTATGCTCTGGCTGACCGCAAGATGAAAAAAGGTCTCGCGACGCTCTGTCTGGGCGGCGGCAACGCCGTAGCTATGTCCGTGGAAATGGTCTAAATTAGTGATCTGGGAGGATAACTTTGAAAGCTGATGATATAAATCACATAACCGTTATCGGGAGCGGGACGATGGGCAACGGTATTTGCCACGTGTTTTCCCTCCACGGGTACAAAGTCAACATGGTGGACGTCGATCAGGGGGCCCTTGACCGGGCACTGGTGACAATCAGAAAGAACATGGAACGGCAACTCAAGAAAGAGACGATTACCGAAGAGCAGATGAATGCCGCCCTGGCCAATATCACACCGGGTATCGACATCAGCGTGGCTGAAGATTCCCAGTTGGTGATCGAGGCCATCTACGAGAACCTCGAAGTCAAGATGGAGATATTTCAGAAGCTCGACAAAATCTGTCTGCCGGACGCCATCCTGGCTTCGAACACGTCGTCTCTGCCGATTACCAAGCTGGCCGGAATGACGCATCGCGCCGACCGGGTTATCGGGATGCATTTCATGAACCCGGTGCCGATGATGAAGCTGGTCGAATTGATACGCGGGATCGCCACCACCGATGAAACATCTAACACAATCACGGAATTAGCCGTAAAACTTGGCAAAATTCCGGTGGAAGTAAACGACTATCCCGGCTTTATCGCCAACCGGATTTTGATGCCGATGATCAATGAAGCGGTTTTTGCCCTGATGGAAGGGGTGGCCAAGGAAGAAGCCATCGATACCGTCATGAAACTCGGTATGGCGCACCCCATGGGGCCGCTGACCCTTGCCGATTTTATCGGGCTTGACGTTTGCCTGGCGATCCTCGAAGTCCTTTATGAGGGCTACGGCGATCCCAAATATCGGCCCTGCCCGCTGTTGAGAAAAATGGTCCAGGCCGGTTATCTCGGCCGGAAAACCGGACGCGGTTTTTACAAGTACGATTGAGGAGACGCTCTAAATGGATTTCAAACTTTCCGAAGACGACCTGATGCTGAAAGAAACGGCCGCCGACCTGGCGGCCAAACGTATCAAACCGAACGCCCAGAAATGGGACGAGGAAGAAGCTCTGCCGCAGGAAATCATTGATGAGATGGCTGAACTCGGCTATTTCGGTATGCTTCTGCCGGAAGCCTACGGCGGCCTGGAATTGACCACCGTCAGTTATAATTGCGCTATGGAGGAGCTGGCCGCGGCCAGCGCCGGGTTGATGGTCATGCTGTCGGTCCACAATTCGTTATGTTGCGAAGCGCTCAGCAAGTTCGGATCGGACGAGTTGAAGCAGAAGTATCTGCCCGATATGGCGGCCGGCAAGATCATCGGCGCCTATTGTCTGACCGAGCCGAATGCGGGCACCGACGTCGCCTCGATTAAAACCTCGGCGGTCAAAAAAGGTGATAAATATGTTATCAATGGCACCAAGGCTTTTGTAACCAATGCCGGATGGGCCGGAATTTTTATCGTCTTCGCCGTGACCGATCCGGCCAAGGGTGCTCGCGGCGGCTTTTCCTGTTTCGCAGTTCCCAAAGATACGCCCGGTATTTCAGTCGGCGCCAAGGAAAGGAAAATGGGCGTGAAGACCTCGGATACGCGCGAGGTTTCCTTTGCCGACGTCGAAGTCCCGGCCGCCAATATGATCGGGGAAGAAGGAGCCGGTTTCAAAACGGCCGTGATCCTGCTCAACAACGGCCGCATCGGTATCGCCTTCCAGGCGCTCGGGATCGCCCGGGCGGCATTGGAGGAAGCGATTTCATACTCCAAGGAAAGAAAGCAGTTTGACCAGCCGATCGCCAATTTTCAGGCGATTCAATTCAAGCTGGCCCAGATGGCGACGCGAATCGACGCCGGACGACTGCTGGCTTTCCGGGCCGCAACCATGAAGGACGAGGGCGTCAATGTAGCCCAGGAATCATCCATGGCCAAGCTGTTCTGCTCACAAGCCTGCAATTTCGTCGTCAACGAAGCGGTCCAGATTCACGGCGGTTACGGTTACATGAAGGAGTATGCCGTCGAACGATATTTCCGGGACGCCCGGGTAACCGAAATTTACGAGGGCACCTCGGAAGCGCAGATGATGGTTATTTCACGACAACTTCTCAAGGAATAAACGTGCTACTGAAAAAAGAACATCAGGAATTCAGGGATAAGATCAGGGCTTTTGCCGAGGAAAAAATCGCGCCGCAGGCGGACACGCTCGATCTGGAACAACGGTTCCCGAAAGAGTATCTGAAACCGCTGGCCGAGATGGGATTGATGGGGATGGTCGTCCCCGAGGAATACGGTGGGTCGCTGGTCGATACAATATCGTATTCCATCGCCGTCGAGGAGCTTTCGCGGGTTTGCGGTTCGACCGGTATCACCATCGCCGCGCACAATAGCCTCGGATGTTTTCCCATCTATAAATTCGGCTCCGAAGACCAACGCCGCAAGTATCTTCCGCGCGGTACGCAAGGAGGCGAGTTAATTGCCTTCGGCCTGACCGAGCCGGAAGCCGGATCTGATGCCGGAGCCACCAAATCGACGGCGGTCAAGAAGGATGACCATTGGCTTCTCAACGGCACCAAATGTTTTATCACCTCGGCCTCGCATGCCTTCGCCTCCATCGCCACCGCCCGGACATCGGATGACCCGGGCGTGAGGGGAATATCCTCTTTCATCCTTGAGAAGGGATGGGAGGGATACGAGATCGGCAAAAAAGAAAATAAGATGGGCTTGCGGGGTTCGGATACGGCCTTCCTGCATTTCACCGATATCAAAGTTCCGCTGGAAAACCAACTCGGTGAACTCGGTCAGGGCTTCAAGCAATTCATGATTACCCTCGACGGCGGCCGCATATCGATCGCGGCGATGGCCCTCGGCCTGGCCCAGGGCGCCTACGACTGCGCCTTGAAATATGCCGGATCGCATCTTGAAAACGGTAAGCCGGTCGGTACGACTCAGGCCATCCAATGGAAATTGGCTGACATGGCCACCGAGCTGGAAGCCTCCCGGTATTTGGTCTACGGCGCCTCGCAGATGAAGGATGCCGGGGTCAAATTCTCCAAGGAATCGGCCATGGCCAAGCTGTATGCCGCCGAAGTCGGCAATCGGGTCTGCTATCACGCGATTCAGATTCTGGGTGAGGTCGGTTTTTCAACCGGGCCGTATCCGGCCGAAAGGATGTACCGGGATGTCAAATTGTGCGAGATCGGCGAGGGCACCTCTGAGGTCCAGCGAATTGTCATCGCCCGCGAAGTCCTGAAGACGGTTATGCAGTCCTGAAGAGAAGAGATGTCCCCCAGCGATAGCGTCCGTCGTATCGGTGACATGATTTTGGGCAAGATTACGGGCTATGGACCGACTCTCAGACTTCCGCTGATGGCCTCGGCCCATAATCGAGTCCGGCGGTCTTTCTGAAATTTTGAAAAACGAACCTGAAAGCCCGGCGCACCGGCCGGGCTTTTTTATTTTTGTTTGTCGATAAGCTCGATATATATTCCGTCCATGATATTTCACGCCAGTGGAGGTGGTCCGATTGAAAAATAGTCTGCTTGTCGCAATCCTCGGTTTGTTCTGCTTCTCCTTTTGCGCCGCCCAACCGCCGCCCCGGTCCGAGACCATAGATAAATTCTGGCCCGAGGGGGAGAAAAGGATTTATCGTTTCATGGCTGACCAGCAGGAAATCGGACGCCTCGAGACGGTCATGGATGATATCAGCCGCAGGGACGGTCGGATCAGATGCCGGATCAAGGAAAAATTGAATCTCGATTTCTCGCTGACGGGAAGCGGTATGGTCTTTGGGGTCGAGGGTTATCTTATCGTTGATAACACGGGGCATTTTCGTTCTTCGGAAGTTACTGTCCGGGTCGATGAACGTCGGGAAAAAATCAAGGCCGAATACGATCCCGAAACCGGAGTGGTTATGGCCGGGCCGGAGGATAACGAAGCGGCCGGCCGCCGGATCGAGGCACCGGAACCGGTCTTTGCCCTCGACAATTACATGCTCCATCAATTCGAACTGGCTCTGGCCGGACAGGAACTCTCGGCGGGGCGGCAGATTACCGTTCGGGGGCTGTCGGTGCAAGGGATGTATGCCGCCGAGTATCAATTCGCGGTTATAAACCTGGTCCGGATCAACTACGGCGCTTTCGCCGATTCGGTATGGCGGGTCGATCTGGTTAATCCCGGAAAAGCCGAATTGTACATCGACCGTCGCCATCGACTGGTTAAATGGGTCGATCCGGCTCAGCACCTTTCGGCTGAAGCAGTCATCGATCCTTTCGCCCACAGGCGGGGCCCGCAAAAAAGTTTGGTCGATAAAATCAACGATCAGGTGATCCGATTGCCGATTTACGGCATCTACCTACTGATTGCCGCCGTCTGGCTTCTTTTTCTAGGGCGCGACAGTTACCGACTCAAATGGTCGTATTTGCTGTTCGTTGTCGGAGGGCTGTTGTATCCGATCATCTATGTCACGCAGGCGCCGCTCCAGCAATCTTATGCGGTTAATGTCCTTGGCCCGGCTATGGGGCGGGGAGAGTCAATTCTTTTCGCGGCCCTGGTGCCGGCCCTGCTGACCGGCCTGATTCAGGAAACCCTGAAACTGATTCCCCTGTTGCTGGCCGGGCGCTGGCTCAAGCTGAAACCGATCGCCCTGATTTCGCTGGGCGCCTTTATCGGGGCCGGGTTCGGATGGGTCGAGGCCTGTCATATTGTGGCGCCGCTATTTCAGGCGCGGGCTCTGACCGGATATACCCTCATCGAACGGGTTTTTACGATCATGTTCCACACGACGATGGGAGCGGCGCTGGGCTATGGCGTCGCCCGCAAACAAATATGGCAGTTCTGGCTGGCGGCGGTCGGCCTGCATACTCTGGGCACTTACCTGATCGTTTTCGTGCAGTTGAAAATGCTGACCATCAAGAGCCTTAATATCATCATTGGTTTGTATGATATCGTTCTCCTGATCGTCATGGTGGGGCTCCAACGGATGTACAAGGCAGCGCAGTCAAAAGACAAAAAGGCGCAGCCATGAACCGGAATCTGTATGCCGGTATCGACCTCGGCGCCACCAATATCAAATACGGCCTGGTCGATGCCGAGGGGGAAGTCCGGTTCCGCAATCTTGTCCCCACGCCGCGGGAAGGTCTGCCCGATAAATTATTCGAGAGGATAGTTCTCTGCGGCGAGGAGTTGCTGGTCGAGGCCGACAACCTTGAGGGCGAAGTGAAGTACCTCGGCGTCGGTTCGCCGGGATCGGTCAATGTCGAAACCGGTGTCATCCAGGGAGCCTGCCCCAATATTTCCAACTGGGTTGGATTTCATCTCCGGGATCGGCTGGCGGATCGGCTCAATATCCCGGTCCGGGTGGATAATGACGCCAATTGCGCCGCCCTGGCCGAACACCGTTTCGGCGCCGGGAAAGGTTATCGGCATATTGTCTGCCTGACCATCGGCACCGGAATCGGGGGCGGGTTGATTGTGAATGGGCGGCTGTATCATGGGTCCGATTACTCCGCCGGAGAAATCGGGCACCTGATCCTCAATACGAGAGATGAGCCTTCGGGTAATCAGCGTCATTTGGAGGCGATTGTTTCGGCGCCGGCTATTCTGGCCGAACTCCGAGAAAAACTGGCGAAAGAAATGACGCCGTCATTTGAGGCCATCATCGGGCATGATCTCGACAAGCTGACCATGCGGCGCATTTTTGCCGCCGTCAAGCGGGGCGACCGGCTGGCCCCTGAGGTTCTGAGCCATAAAGCCCGGATATTGGGTCTGGCCCTGGCCGGGCTGGTTAACGCTATCAATCCCGAGCTTATTATTCTGGGGGGCGGGGTGGCTGAAGGGGGGAGCCTTTTTGTCGATACTGTGAGAGAGACGATTATGGCTCAGGCTCTGCCGGTGGCGGCCAAAGCACTTGCGGTCGTGCCGGCTGAACTGGGTAATGCCGCCGGATTTATCGGGGCCGCTTTTCTTGGGGGCGAGGAGTGATAACCGGCCATTTTAGAAATTGTTTTGGAAACGGAAATATTGAGTTGACAAGCGTCTTTGAATTGATAAATTGCGATTTCTATTGATTGGTATGCCGCCCTAGCTCAGTTGGTAGAGCAACGGACTGAAAATCCGTGTGTCCCCAGTTCGATTCTGGGGGGCGGCATTTATTCCCGAAAAAGTATTATTTACCGGAAAATCCTCGCCGCTACACAAGTATGGATTTGTACTCTGCGAATCCCATCAGCAGTCTGGTTTGACGCTCCTGCACATTTTTCAGCGTCTTGGCCCGATCCGCATAATTGTTGTTGCAGCATTTAATGGAAGGAATAAAACGGCTTCGACTGATGGCCTTTTCTATATGAAGTGCGAGGATCAGGAATTCATCTTCGGGAATTTGATATTTTTGGAGGCGTCCCCGGGTATTGCGCACTTTATGGCTGAAATTGATGAAAAAACCGGTTACGGCGATGGCTGTATCGAAGAATACCGGCTTAATTTTGATCTCGTCGATAATTGTCTTATATATCCGGATTCGGGACAGTTTGGCCAGGGCCAGACTTTTCCAGACGTCGGCATGATATGGGAATTTTTGGGCGGCAAGACGATAGCAGTCGAATAGAAGGCGGTCGAATTTGGCCAGATTTATTACAGCGCAACATGGTTCGAAATCGGACATTGGATAGGTGCCTTTTCTTGTATATTAAATTTATCGGAGAAAATAGAAGAAGGTTAACCGTTGAAACAATATTTATTGGGAACAATTAAATATAAGCAAATTATGATACTAATCTGAAGGCGAATTTATCATATAGTCACCGTGCCCAAGAGATTGGACCTGAGGCTTTTGACTCTGGAACGGAGGCCAATGCCGCTATTATCGATCGTTATTGGCGAATCATGGTGTTATTTCGGTGGGCCGGCTTATCCTGGGGTGCAGGAACATCCGGGCTCTGGAAAAAACGACAATTATTTCCTTGACAGTCTACGTCAATACGGCAATATTAGAGGCCGATTTTCACGGTCCCGCCACCTTAGCTCAGATGGTAGAGCAGCTGATTCGTAATCAGCAGGTCTGCGGTTCGATCCCGCAAGGTGGCTTTATTTTTTGGTCCAAATCGGCCGTATTCACCCTCCCCGAAAGTGCAATAAAATCGTCGGTCGGAGCGTATATTATGTATAACATATATCATAGAAAATTGCACCTTGTCGAGACCGTCGTAACCCTGTATGGAGAGTTTTCCCCGGGGGATGTATGACTTTTCAGGAATTAGTGGATGGCGATATCGTCATCTTCGCTCTATCGGGCAAAATAATGGCATTCGAAGAATGCGTGCCGTTGCGAGAGAAATTGAAGGACTATATCGGTCGGGATAAAAGGCGATTTATTTTCGATATGGCCGACGTTTCCTGGATGAATTCGGAAGGGGTCGGCCTGCTGGCCTCGGCGGTTTCAACCGTCGGCAAGGTTGGCGGGAAGATTGTCCTGGCCAATATCGGGGACAAAGTGCAACGAGTCCTGGCCATTACCAAATGCGATAAAATATTGAAGCATTTCGACAGCCGGGAGGCGGCGATCGAGGCTCTGGTCGTGGAAACACCAGATTAGAGCCGGGCCGCCCAAAGATTGCCGAGGGTTTGCAGAGTCCGCCCCGCGATAAAATAATTGCGTTCAGGGTATTGACAGGGGGCGAAAGAAGACGGATATTAAGGTATATTCTTGTAAAGTTCTTTAAAATCACATAGTAACATTGTATGGGGGAATACAATACTATGGATGTGGAATCTTTGCGCGCGTACCTGGCCAAATATACGCGCTCGAAAACGACCCGGAAAACCGATAAATCGGCCACGGCCGAT
The DNA here is from genome assembly GCA_964523575.1 of uncultured Ignavibacteriales bacterium. GTDB lineage: Bacteria > Zixibacteria > MSB-5A5 > GN15 > JAAZOE01 > DAOUTW01. Next base: position 88,763 of record CAZGAV010000004.1, on the reverse strand, counting down.
TTCTCCGACCGGGATTTGGCCCCCGACCCGGCTCATTCGAAGCCGGATTTCGAAACCGGTTCAGGTTCTGAGGTTCCGGGCAAGCCGGCCCAATAGGTCTGTCTTAGCGTTTCAGCTTTTGTCAAATCGACATCCGACTTATTCTCAAAGTATTGGAATCTATCATTATTTCCTGCGGGCCTGCCAGTCGAGCCGCTAGCTATAGGTTTGAACCGAAAGGCGACGGAAATCCTCAAAAATCTATAATTAAAGCCATTATATATTACAGTTTATTTCCGGCTTTCCGATATAGATTTATAGAACGGGTATCTTGGAAATCCGCTGTTTCCGGCGGGTATATTTCATCGGTAGAGCACGGAAAAGACAATCTCGGAGTTTGAGGAATAGCTATGAAAGAACGCAGAAGGGCCAAAAGGTATTCTACCGAAGATTTTTTCAAGCATCAAAAAATCGGCCGCATCCGGCTTTTTTTCAACGTTTACAGCCGGGTTTCCGGTTTAACGATCGGCCATGTCGTGGATATTTCATCGACCGGGATGTTGATCATCACCCGGGAGAAGATCGAAAAAGGGACGACGTTGAATCTGCGCGTCGAGTTGCCCGACAATGTCTCCGGGATGGAATCCATGTCAATCAGCGCCAGATGTGTCCGGCAGCAAGAAAGCGAAAGCGGCGAGTATTATTATGGCGGCTTTGATTTTATAGATATGAAGCCCAAGTATGTCGAAGCGCTTCGAATGATTTTTGAGGGGGACGTGACTCCGGTCGGGGTCAACAGCACTCGCATCTATATCACGGACGAGCAGTAACCGTCTCACCGCGGGCAATGAAATCGAGGGCCCGGTTATAAGTCATACTTGTCCGGTACGGGCGAATCCGCGGCGCTTTGAATTCCCATGGCGATTTCCGGGATAATTCCCATACTGACATATATCGGCCGGACCAGTTTCCTCAGGGCCGGCAATTTTCGCGCAAAGAACAGGGCTCCGACGATGCATACGGCACCGCCGATCATAACCGTTCGGGGGGCTCCGATGCGGCTGGCCAGCGCCCCGGCCAACAGGCTCCCGATCGGCATGATGCCCATAAAGGCGGTCGTATAAAGGCTCATCACCCGGCCTCGTTTATCGTCGTCCACGAGCGTTTGCAGGAGGGTATTGCTTGAGGCCATCTGCACCATCTGGCCGAAGCCGACCAGCAGCATCAGGACCAGCGAAAGGGCCAGGGTATGGGAGAAGGAGAAAGAAATCAATCCGAGGCCGAAAACGCCGGCCGCGACGGCTATCATCCGGCCCAAGCCGAGGATGGTCTTCTTGGCCGCGAGATATATGGCTCCGGTCAGGGCCCCAACGCCGGCGGCGCCCATGAGAAAACCGAGGGCGTCGGCTCCCCCGTGCAGGATATCTTTGGCAAAAACCGGCATCAGCACCGCGTACGGCATACCCATCAGGCTGACCAGGGCCAGCATGAGCAGGATGGCCCGAATCGGTTTGAAACCGGCGGCGTAGGCGATACCGTCGCGAAATTCCTTCCAGACTTTGGTCGTCCGCGGTTTCGGATTTTTGACGGCGATTTTCATCAGGAATAAGGAAATGATCACCGCCATATAACTGATGCCGTTAATCAGGAAACAGAGCCCTTCGCCCACAGCGGCGATGAGAAGCCCGGCTATTGACGGCCCCAGCAGACGGGCCGTGTTGACCATCGAGGAATTGAGGGCAATGGCGTTGCCCAGGTCCTTTTTATCCTCCACCATTTCAACCATGAAGGCCTGGCGGTTGGGCATATCGAAGGCGTTGATCACGCCTAGCAGGGTGCTCAAGAGAATTATATGCCAGACTTGGATTAGATTGGTCAGGACCAGGAAGGTCAGGACGAAAGCCTGAACCATAGCCAGCGTCTGCGTCAGTATCAGAAACCGATGGCGATTCCAACGGTCGATCAGGACGCCCGCGAAGGGCGCCAGAATTAGAGTCGGGATCTGGCCTGAAAATCCGACCAATCCCAGCAAAAAAGCGGATTTGGTGAGACGATAGACCAGCCAGCCGAGGGCGATTCGCTGCATCCAGGTGCCGATCAGAGAAAGGCTCTGGCCGCCGAAAAACAATCGAAAATTGCTGTGACTCAGCGCCCGGATCATCGATTTAAGGTTGGCGCCGGCACGTTTTCTCATGGCCCGGGGTTGCATCAAATCACTAAATCCTTCAAATCCAAGTAACCATCAAAATTGGAGGTTATACGCCAAAAGTCAAGGATTGCATCTTATTTTGGAGTCTGATCGGCCGGAGGAAAATGAAAACCGGCCGGCGATTGGTATAAAGTTCGGAAATCATTATCCGATATAATAAAACAGCAGCAAACTTCTTTGCTTTTCATCCGGGTCATTATCTGACGACAATCTTTGGCGAGAGGTTTTTTATGGAAGATCGCAGATTGGCAAAACGTTGGCGGGCGGTGGAATATTCCAAAGACGGAAAACGTTTTTCGGGCCGCCATTTCGGGGTGTACAGGAAGAGCGGCGATGAGTTTATCGGCTTTCTGGTGGATATCTCGTCGGAGGGGATGATGGTTCTCAGCAAGAAATCCTTCCCCGAAGGGGAGACGCTCAAAATGAGAATCGAATTGCCGGAAGAGATCAAGGGGAGCGATCAGTTGATAGTCGAAGCCCGTAGTGTCTGGACGGAGAGGGACACCAATCCGGAATTTTTCCGCACCGGCTTTGCCTTCACCAGCACTTTTCCGCATCATGCCGAAATTATCAAGTTGCTGTTCAGAGAAGAAGAATCGGATGAATCCGAACAACCAGATCAAATCTCGACCCGTACCGAATAATCTCATCGGGGCGATTTTATCATATCTCATGAATCACCCGCCGGCCTCTCAACCGGCGGGTGATAATTCATTGGCGGTCCAATCCTACAGCTTAACCAGTTCGACCCGGCGGTTGTTGGCCTTACCCTCGGCGCTGGTGTTGTTGTCTATCGGCTGAGCTTCGCCCCAGCCTTTGGCCTCCAGCCGTCCGGCTGATACTTTATATTCCGAAATCAAGTAATCGCGTACAGAACCGGCCCGTTGCTGGGAAAGAGTCAGATTGTGATCGTCGCTTCCGTCGCTGTCGGTATGGCCCTCGATGGACAACCGCAGGGCGGCATCCTCGGTCATCATTTCGCCGATATCTTTCAAGGTCTTGAAAGATTCGGCCTTGATGACGTAAGAATCGGGATCGAACAGGATACCGTGGGTGACGATTTTGCCGGTTTCATCGAGTTGTTCGCGCATGCTCTTGCCGCCCTCGGCAAAGCGGAAACCGCGGAATAGAGTCGGATTCTTCTGATCGGTATAGGGGCGGAGACGTACCCGGAAGGCGACCGGATTGAAGTTTTCGACTTTAGGCACATTAGCCACCCGCTCGTTGTCGATGTAGCATTTGATGGAGCGGTCGGTGGCCATGATCCGCATCTTGTGAATTCCCTTGGAAAGTTTATTGGGTAGGTCTTTGCTGGCCAGGGTCTTGCTGTGAACGCTGAACCATGTAGACCGCGTGACTGTGCCAAATTCGGCGATGACCACATCTTTGGCGTCCAGCCACTGGATATAATAATAATTCCCGCCTTGTTCAGGCAGAGTCTGATAATATTCAAGCTCCACTGTATAGCGCTCGGGAAACGGCCCGACCGGGATTTTGGGCCTGATAGAACCGTCATCGGTAGCCAGAATCCAGAATTCACCGCCGAGACGGGCGACTTCATAAACGCCTTTTTCCAGCGACCAGCGATACGGGAATTCGCCTTCCTCGTCCTTGGACATATCGTCGTAATAGATGACTTTGTCCCCCGGAACGAAATCATACTTGGTGTACAGCGTCATATTCTCGGCCGCCGGGGCCTTAGGGGCCGGGGCGGTGGCGGGAGTTGAAGCCGCGGCGCCTTCGGTCGCGGATCCTGTGGCGGCGCCGCCGGGGGTTGTTTGTCCCGAGGCGTATTCGGTCGTATATTGTCCCTGGCCCTGATAGCGGTAATATTCCTTAGGGGTTTCGTCGATGATTTCTTCGACGGTTTTGGCCAGCAGGGTACGGATGGCTTTCTCCATCGGTTCGTTGGAATAAACGCCCAGCCCTCCGGCCAGAGCGATATCCTCGGTCCAGCCGCCGCCGAACATGTCCGCTTTCCATTTCGAAGACTTGGCGTCGATAGAAGTAGCCTTGATAATTCGGCGGGTGCGGATATCGATGAGTTTGATATCCATGATGACTTCGGCTGTTTTGGTTGACATGCCGACCTTGCCGAAGGCTTTCTTCTTGAGGCCGCCTATCCCGCCGCCACCGCCGCCGGCGTCGGGTTCAAAAGCGGTGATAGCCCCGGTGACCAGTATGTCAGCCCCTTCCATAAGGCCTTTTTCGGGGCCGCGCCCGTCCTCCACGTAATCCGACTGGGCCAGGTCGATTTCCTCGGCCAGTTCGGCCGTTTCTTCCTGGCTGGCCAGGACGATAAAGCGGTCGGTATTGGTTAAGGCCGTGGAAAGCATTTCTCCGATCGCGGCCGCCATGTCGTAGTTGCAATGGTCGGCTTTATCCTTGATGGTCCCCACGGTGATCCGGGCTTTATTGCCCTGATAGGTGAGTTTGTCTTCCATTTTGTCGGCCCTGACCGGGGCGGTGACGCACAACCCGGCCACGACCAAAACCAACGTCATTGAAATCAGCGAACGTAACATCCTCTTGCCCTCCAACATATAATTAACTGATTGGTGTCGGATCCTCTGCTTTCATAACATATTAGAAATCGTTGACTGTCAAGTCAACAATTAACTCGCCCTTTTGGGCCGCCGTGGAAAGAGGCGTTTGGGGCCGGTCAAGGGTAGCGCGGGCGTCGTAACAGGCGTCATGCGAAAGAAATTTTTGACCAAACGGCGGGGGCTGTGCGTCTTGATGACTTAAACGACGGGACGGGGGAGCTTTGAAAGTAAAAGCGTTTGACAAACGGGCTAATTCTCCTTATCATTGGCGGTTGTATTAATTCGGAATTTCGACAGTTGAGGAGGATTTTCCCAAGATGGCTATGACGACAGACAAGTTACGGAACATCGGACTCGTGGGACAGCGCGGCGCCGGTAAGACGATGCTGGCCGAGGCCATGGCTTTTTCCGCCGGCGTTACCAACCGACTCGGACGGACCGAAGACGGAACGACCCTCTCGGATTATACCGATGAGGAAAAATCCCGCCAGACTTCATTGAACCTTTCCTTACTCCATTGTCCCTGGAAAAATCACAAAATAAATATCCTCGACCTGCCCGGTCATATGGATTTTATCGGCGATGTCATGTCGGGTCTGGAAGTGGCCGACACCGCCGTAGTCGTCATTAATGCCTCGGGCGGCGTCGAAGTCGGCACCCTGCAGTTTTTCCATTTTGTGGAAAAAGAGGATATGCCGGCCGTCTTCGTCATCAACCGCCTCGACAAGGAAAATACCGATTTTGCCGTTAACCTGGCGTCGTTGCGGGATGCCTTCGGAAACAAGGTCATTCCGGTCAATTTGCCAATCGGCAAGGCCGAGAATTTCAAGGGCCTTATCGACCTGGTGCGGATGAAGGCCGTCACTTTCGACGACAAGGGTAAGCAAACGCCGGCGGATATCCCGGCCGAACTTCAGGCCGAAGCCGAAGCGGCCCGCGAAAAATTGATGGAGAGCGTGGCTGAATCCAACGACGCCCTGCTGGAGAAATTCTTCGAACAGGGTTCCCTGAGTGACGAGGAATTGCGCCTCGGTCTGAAAAAGGGTATCGCTTCGGCGTCCCTTTATCCGATCATGATCAGCGCCGCCACGTCCAATATCGGCGCCTCAACTCTGCTCGATTTCATCGTCGATTACTGTCCATCGCCGGCCGACGGCCCGACCATTAAAGCCAAAGACGACAACTCCGGGGCCGAAGTCGAAATTCCCTGTTCGACCGGCGATCCGACCGCGGTTTATGTCTTCAAAACCATTTCGGAGCAACATGTCGGCGATCTCAGTCTCGTCAAGGTCTGTGCCGGGAGTCTCAGTTCGGGGATGGAACTGGTCAATATCCAGACGGGATCGGAACGGATCGGGCAGATTTATGAAATTATCGGCAAGGACCGCAATGAAGCGGCATCGGCTGAGGCTGGTGATATCGTGGCGCTGGTCAAGCTGAAAAATACGCATACCGGCAACACCCTCTGCGCCAAGGAACGAAAAGTGGTTATCCCCGAGCCGGATTATCCGGAGCCGGTGATGGACATGACGGTCAGGCCCAAGGCCAAGGGGGACGAGGAAAAGATGGGTATGGGGCTGAACAAGCTCAACGATACCGATCCGACTTTCAAGATCGTGCATGATCCGGCCCTCAAGCAGACGCTTCTTTTTGGCCAGGGCGACGCTCAGATAGACTTGATCGTGGAAAAATTGAAGAATCGATTTTCGGTGGAAGTGGAACTGGATCGGCCGCGGATTCCCTATCGCGAAACGGTCAAGGCCAAAACCGAAATTCAAGGAAAATACAAAAAGCAGAGCGGTGGACGCGGCCAGTACGGCGACTGCTGGCTGAGGATCGAGCCGAGGGAACGGGGCGGCGGTTTTGAATTCTCCGATGAGGTTAAAGGCGGCGTTATCCCGGGGAAATTCATTCCTTCGGTCGAAAAGGGTGTCGTCGAAGCCATGCAGGAAGGCGGGCTGTGCGGGGCGCCCATCGTGGATATCAAAGTGGCCGTTTATTTCGGCTCCTATCATACCGTCGATTCCTCCGATATGGCTTTTAAAGTGGCGGCGTCGATGGGATTCAAGGAAGGCTACATGAAATGCCATCCGGTGATCCTGGAGCCCATTTACAATATCGAGGTTATGGTCCCCGACGATTACACCGGCGACGTGATGGGAGATATTTCATCCCGCCGCGGCAAAATCATCGGCATGGAGCCTCTGGGCAAAATGCAGAGGGTGCGGGCCAGCGTGCCGCAGGCCGAATTGTACAAGTACTCGGTCGATCTTCGTTCGATCACTCAGGGACAGGGCGTTTACAACCGGAAGTTCTCTCATTACGAAGAGGTGCCGCCGGATGTATCGATGAAACTCCAGGAGGAATACAAGGCGTCGAGACAGCAGGATTCGCAGTAGAGCATCCTCATCGATGACGGATGCGGCCCTCGGTGACGCTGACCGGTTTTTGCCGCCTTCGAGGGTGATTTCTGTTGACAAAGGCGGGACGAAAGTTCTTATTGGGATAATTATAAATCGCCGGGGTGTGCGATGCTTCGGCGGTAACAAAGAGAGAGGTAGATACAGGGATATGGCTATGAAACGTGTGATTCAGGCGATCGTTATCATGACGGTGTTGGCCGGAACAATGCCGGCTTTGGCGCAGTACGCAACCGACCCGTATATCGAGGGCTATGTCGGAGGCAACTATACGCTCCCGATGGGTAACATCAAGAACGATCTGGTTCCCGACAGTCTGAATGCCACGGCGGCCCTTGGTTTTAACGCCGGCGTCGGATATCACCTGAAACCAAAGATGGTGATCGGATTGTTTTTCGATCTGCGCAATATGAAAACTAAAGACCTCGAACTCAATCACCGTGTCTACGAAGTCGGAGTTTACGGCAAGTATTTCATGGCGGATATCACCGAAACGAGATTCTCCCCGTATGCGAGAGTTTCGGCGGGGATGAATATCAGCAAACTGGTGACCCGCGTGGAGGACTCTTTCGGTCCAGTGTTCCGCGAGCTCTCCTATAATCCTTCATTGGGGGTGGGAGCCTGCCTCGGCCTGCATATCCGGACCAACGATTACGGCGCCCTTTATGTCGAAGGAAGCTACAATTACGATTTCATGAACGGGGTGTCGGGGAAATTCAAAGGAGTCAGCTATACCTGGGATAAGAATAATCAGTTTGTCGTTATCCGGGCCGGTGTGAAATTCAATATCGGCCCTAAAGATTAAAGCAAAGAATTTTCCAAGAAAAACCTTTCCTCAAGTCCGGGGAAAGGTTTTTTTATATATACCAATGATTCAACCGCCGAGGCCGGATGCCAAAGATATTGATCGTCGATGATGAGACCGCGCAGCGGGAAATGCTGGCCGGTTTCCTGAAAAAACAGGGTTTCGAGGTGGCCACTGCCTCCGGGGGCCGCGACGCTCTGGGGCGCAATGCCGATTTCTTTGCGCCATTGGCCGTGACGGATATGAAAATGCCCGACATGGACGGGCTGGAATTACTGTCGAAACTGCGCGAAGCCAATCCCTTCATTCAGGTCATCATGCTGACGGCTTATGGAACGGTCGAAACGGCCGTCGAGGCGATGCGGCGGGGGGCTTTCGGGTACCTTACCAAGCCGGTCAATCTCGAAGAACTCCTGATTAATCTCAAGAAGGCCGCCGAACAAAATCGTCTGGTGACCGAAAACGACCTTTTGCGCCGGACCATGTCGGATATGGCCGATATTCCGGAGATGATCGGCGATTCGCCGGAGATGATGAAGGTGCGTTCGCTGATTTCGCGGGTGGCGCCGTCGGATTCTTCGGTTTTGTTGAATGGGCCATCGGGCTCCGGCAAGGGGCTGGTGGCGCAGATAATCCATCAATTATCGACGCGGCGGGAAAGCAGTTTCGTGCAATTGAATTGCGCCGCTTTTCCCGAGACCCTGCTGGAATCAGAATTGTTCGGACATGAAAAAGGCGCTTTCACCGGGGCCGATAAAAAGCGGGTGGGACGTTTCGAACTGGCCGACGGCGGGTCGATTTTCCTCGATGAAATCGGCGATATGCCGCCGCCGATGCAGGCCAAGCTCTTGCGGGTGTTGGAAGACGGGAGTTTCGAGCCGCTGGGTTCGGAGCGGTCGAAGAAAGTCGATGTGCGGCTCATTTCGGCCACCAATCGCAATCTCGAGAAATTGATCGAGGACGGCAAATTCCGCCAGGATCTTTATTTTCGCATCAATACCGTCAGTCTGGAAATGCCGCCGCTGGCCCGTCGAGGCGGCGATATCATGGAACTGGCCGAGCATTTCCTTCAGCGTTGCGCCCGCAAGATGAATAAAGATATCCGGGAAATATCGGACGAGGCCGCCGCCCGGCTGATGGCTTATGACTGGCCGGGGAATATCAGGGAATTGCAGAACGTCATCGAGCGGGCCGTGGTGCTTTCGGCCGACCGGGTTCTGCGCGCCGAAGATTTGCCGGGTATCGTAGAAGTTGGCGAAGCACCGGCGCATTTGCGCAAAATCAGCCTCAGCGATCTGGAAAAAGAGCATATCGCCGCCGTCCTCCGGGCCGAGGAATGGAATATGCAGAAAACGGCCGATATCCTTGGGATACACCGCAATACCCTGCGGCAGAAAATCAAGGATTATAACCTTGAGCCGGATGATTGAGACGGGGGGAAGAAAAAGCTATTGCGAAGAGACGTCAATTTCGTAATACTGCCGAGGTTAAGTTCTTGGAGGATTCTGGCGATTTTTATAAGTAGGAATCGATGTCAGTGTGCATACGATGGATGATATAAAACTATCATTATCACAGTCGGGGCCGTCCGGCGAACTTTCGATAATCCGGGTCGACGGTGTAGTGGATACCATCACCGCCTCCGAACTGGAGAATGTGATCGAGGGGCTTCTCGGACAGAGCCGATTTAAAATTCTGGTCGATCTCGGCGGCGTCGAGTATATCTCGTCGGCGGGATGGGGTATTTTTGTTTCCAAAATTCAGGAAATCCGCGATAACAAAGGCGATATCAAACTGGTTAACATGATTCCCAATGTCTATGAAATCTATGAATTGCTGGAATTCGAGCATATCATCCAGGCCTTCGACACCCTGCAGCAGGGCAAAAAAGCGTTCAATCTTCCGGCCGGGAGTGACGGCGGCGGGGAAAAGGTCTGGAAAACCGACGAAAAGATAATCTCGGAATCCGGCTCGGCCCTGCAGGCGGCGCTGTCACCCGGCGTCAAAAGTCGCAAGGCCGCCAGCCGTCCCGCCGCGGGCGCATCGGCGGCCAATGCCGAAGAGTTGATCCTGCGTCTGGTGGCGGAGGATCCCTTCAGTTCCATATCGGAACTGGTCGAACAGGGCAACGAAATCGCCCCCGCCTTCAAGCTCGGCTGGTGGACGGTATTCGGCATTCTCCGGCGGAACAGCCTGCTTCGCATTCGGTCCCGTTTCCGCTACGCCCGCAAGCAAAGCCGGCGCTGAAGTCAATTTTCCCATTTACATTTAATTTTTGCGGTTCAATTTTGGTTTTGACGAACTTGACCTTATATCCGTCTCTATGGTTATATGGCAATCGGACGAACCCAAGACCCGTTAATCAAATGCCGTCTTGACTTTCAATATTTTCGTATTACTTTGGTAAAGGAGACGGGAGTGATTCCCGATTAATTTCAATGTCGAATAATAAATATAATCTTATCGTTATCTTTGTCGTGGCGTTGTTGATCTGCGGGTCGTCGTTTGCCGCGGACAAATCCGTCATGGAGGCGGATATCCGGCCGGGCCATGTTATCATCCTGGTGAACAGCGGTTATTCTCCCGATCTTCATTCCCTGTTACCCGATATCCCCATCACCGATTTCAAATCTTATTCCGACTGGCGGGTCGAGAGCTTAAGCGGCCTCACGGGCCTGAAGGGGAGGCCGTCGAAAGCGACCGGAACGTCTTTACTTGACGATATTTTTATCATCTCTTTCCCGGATACGGTGGACGTCCGCCGGGTGATGTCGCGGATCATGGGCAACCCGGATGTGATCTACGTCGAGCCGGATTATAAACTGGACCTGTTTTCGTGGCCGAACGATTCGCTGTTTCCCCAGCAATGGTATTTGCATAATACCGGTCAGGATTATTATGCCATCGACCGTTTGCCCGGCGACAGCAATGACGTTTTATATCTCAATCACGGCACGCCGGGCGAAGACGTCAACATGGCGCCGATATACGACAACCCCCCGGCCGATACGGCCCCGGTGCTGTTGGCCATCATCGACACCGGCATCGATTACGTCCACCCCGACCTGGCCGATAAAGTCTATGTCAACATGGGGGAGATTCCCGATAACGGCGTCGATGACGATCATAACGGCCTGATCGACGATTACCGGGGCTGGGATTTTTCCGGCGACACCATTGACGTTTTCAATATCCTCGGGGACAACGACGCCACCGATTCCATCGGTCACGGGACACATGTTTCGGGACTGGTGGCGGCCGAACTCAACAGTATCGGCATTGCCGGGTACCCCGGCCATATCAGACTTCTGCCGGTCAAAATTTTTCCGAACGGTTATCAATCGGTTTCCATTGCGGCGATTATTTACGCCGCCGATATGGGCGCCCGGATTATGAATCTCAGCTGGGGTTTCCCGTACGATTCGCCGATCCTGCAGAAGGCCCTTCAATATGCCGTCGAACGGGGAGCATTGCCAGTCGCGGCGGCGGGTAATTTTGGAACCAGCAATCTGACCTATCCGGCTTCGTTTCCCGAAACTTTCACGGTCGGCGGGACCAACTCCGATGGCTTCATGACTTACTTCTCGACCTACGGCCCGTTTATTGACATTGTTGCTCCGGCCCGCGATATACTTTCGCTTCGGGCGGCGGGCACCGATCTGTATGCTCCCGGTGAACCGGACGTTCGGATCATTGCCGATAAGTATTACCTCGCCGACGGGACCTCGATGGCCGCGCCGCTGGTAGTCGGGGCGGCGGCCATGCTGATGTCATTCAATCCGGGGCTGGATGCGGAAGCGGTTAAAAATGTCCTGCGGCAGTCGGCCAAAGATTTGGTCGATCCCTGGGATGACGGGATGGATCTTCCCGGTTACGATACCATCTCCGGGTGGGGACGACTCGATGTCGGGGCGGCCTTCGCCATGGCTCAGGCGCCGTCGATATATATGACCGCGCCCCGCGATAATGCGATCTTGTCCGGCAATGTGGCCGTGACAGCGGCCATTACCGGCGGGTACAACGGCCCGGTCGATCTTTATTATGGCGAGGGAATCAGTCCCGACAACTGGATACTGCTTCATCACGTCGACGCCATAGACGGCGGCGACACAGTCTATGTCTGGGACAGCGATGCTCTAAACGGCCATTTCACCTTTCGCCTGGAATCGAGCTATGGCGTGGATGAGGTCAGTTTCAGACTGGTCAATCAGGGCCGGGCTGAAATCGCCTCGCCCATTGAAGACGAAACCGTTAAATACCTGGTGCAAATTAATGGCTCATCCTATGGTCCGGATTATGATTCGACGGTGCTGTCGTATCGGCCCGAGGACAGCCTGAATTACAATCGCCTGATGACTTCAACCAAATTATTTTTCGATGATCTGATTTTCGAATGGCCTATTTTCACTCTCGTCGAGGGTTACCATTATCTGCGAATCCAGACTTATCTGGGGGCTCAGGTTCTGGTCGATTCGGTCCGGATTCAGACGCTTTCGGCCATGCGGGCGGGCTTTCCCGTCTCCATGGGCGGATATGCCGCGATTTCTCCCGGCGTGGCCGATATCGACGGCGACGGCGCCAAGGAAATCGTGATCGGGTGCGCTCAGGGATTGTATGCCTACAAGGCCGACGGCACCTTGATGGATAATTTCCCGGTAATGACCGACCGCGATATGCGTTCCATGCCGGCCTTCGACGACGTTGACGGCGACGGTTTGCTTGATATTGTCGCTATCGGAGCCAATACCGTAGCCTGTTTCAATTACCGGGGGCAGGCCTTGCCCGGCTGGCCGCGGGTGGCGGCGACGGGTATGACATTTTCCTCTTACCCGGTTCCGATGTTGACCGAATTATATGACAGCGCCGATTCGGTATTGATTTATATGAACAAGTACGGCGAGGTTTATGCCTTCAAATACAGCGGCGATCCTTATTTCTATTCGCTGGGCGGGCTTTTCACCTCGCTCGATCCCAATATCAACGATACCTCGGTTTTCACCGGGTTGACGCTGCCGTTTATTACCGCGGCGGACCTTGACGGCGGGGCCGGCACCGAGGTTGTTTCTCTTTACAGCACTTCGATTCCCAGTTCGGGCATTTATATCTGGAATGGCCGCAACGGTCTGCCGCCATACGGCTGGGATTCGCCGCTGGCCTTGCGGATTCGGCAGTCATACGGCGGGATGCTGGCTGACGTCGATGACGACGGCAGTCTGGAAATTGTTTTATCGGGCATGGATACAACCGAAACCATCAGCATCTGGGTGACCAAAGACGGCCGCGAAAACCTGCCCGGTTGGCCGATCCGAATGCCGGAACTGGAAGGCTGGCTGGGCACGGCGCCGGTTTGCGTCGATATCGACGGCGACGGATCCAAGGAGGTCGTGGTTGCGTATTTCAATTATGATGTCGGGCGGATATACGCCTTTAACAGCGACGGCACCCCCTATGTGGAAAACCCGGCCCTCCCGAACGGTCTGCTTCTGACGACCTCGACGACCCTGAGTAATGTCGTGGTGGCCGATATCGACGGTAACGGTATTCCCAATCTTTTGAGCCGGGGTGGATATATTTTCCCCGGAACCGGGTACGAACGGATTTTTGCCTGGGAGCCCAACGGCGATCCGACGCCCGGTTTCCCGATCGCCACCCCGACATCTATCAATGAAGTCATATCGACGCCGTTCACGCCGATTATCGATGATCTGGATAACGACGGCACGGTCGAATTGATCATGTCGGGCGACAATAAAAACGTTTTCGTCTGGGACCTCGATGTTCCCTATGATTCGGCCATGATGGTCTGGCCCAAATTCCTGCACGATTCCAAAAACACCGGGATCAATCCCGACCGGGCCACGCCGACCGACGCCAGCGATTTTGCCCCGGTCGTTCCGGAGGCGTTCGAGATTACCGGGAATTACCCCAATCCGTTCAATCCTTCGACGACCATCGAATACAGCCTTGACCGAACGGCTGACGTCCAGCTGGAGATTTTCAATATACTGGGACAAAAGGTCAAAACTCTGGTCAGCGGTTTGCAGGCGGCCGGGATTCACCGGATTGTCTGGGACGGGACCGATGGCGCCGGGGATGAAGTCGCCTCGGGCGTATATTTCGCCCGGATGCTGGGTGAGGATAAAAAATCAACGCGAAAGATGATGCTCCTTCGATGAAAAAATTGTTCTGGGGAATTCTGCCGATTCTGCTGTTGATAACAGCGGTGGCGGCCGACGATTTTGTTTATCACGGTTCATTTCTGTGGAATAATGTCCGGGCCGTGGCCGATCGCGGCGATTATCTTTTCTGCGCCTTCCATGACGGCGTCGGCGTCGTCAATCTGAATCTCGATTTCAACAAGAAGAAACTGGCTTCGACGCTCGAAATCGAGGGCGGCCCGCGGCGGCTTTATGTCTTTGACAGTCTCCTGGCGGTCGCCAACGAAGACGGCACGGTGGCTCTGGTCGATATCGGCAACCCGTCCGATATGAAGCGTCTGGGGACGTTCACGCCAGGTCTGGAAGTTTTTGATATGGCCCGCCTCGGCCATTTCCTGTATGCGGCGGTGGAATATTATGGCATCGTCCGCTACGATATCTCCGATCCGAACGATATCAGATTCAGCGACAGCAGTATGGCCGGGATTCGGGTGATCGATCTCCAGGTTTACGATTCCCGGCTTTATGCCCTCGATGATTATAACGGCATCATCATTTATGAACCCGACACCGCCGGGTTCGGCGATCCCGTTTCGGAACTGTTGTTGCCGGAGCAGGCGATCAGTTTTACGGTTTTCGACGATACCGTTTACGCCGGAATTCGCCCCAACGGTTATATGGTGGGGACGGTGGCCGATGTGTATGACCCGCAATATCTCGGTACGCGGACGTCATTCATCCGCGGCGACAGAATCAGCGTTACCCCCCGGGGACTGGTTTTCGCCAACAGTATCAACGGTTTCGAACTTATTTATGACGGCGACAGCCTGCCGGGGCAGCTATTTCCCTTAACCGGCATCCTGGGTTATTCCGATGTGTATGCTTTCGGCGGACGTCATTATATCGTTTTTCCGCACCGTACGCTTGGTTTTGTCGCCTATGACATCGATGATCCGGCTTATATCGACCTTGATTATCCCGATGTTGTTTATGCCTATCCCGGGCCGATAAGACAGGTGGAATTTCTCGAGGGGCGGCTGCATACGATCGGCCTTCATAACTGGTATGAGATTTATGATCTGTCGGATCCTGATCAGCCTTATCGTTCGGGAAAGATGATCAATCCGCCTTATGAACCGGTGGGTATGTGTGTCAAGGGCGATACCATGTTTGTCGCCGACCGCAAGACCAATACCTTTTTCCCGGCGGTCGATTTCGGATACGGGGATCCCAAGCCGATTGCGCCCTTTTTCAGTGTCGTCGATTCCATCGAACGGCCCAGGATCATACCCGGCTATTTCGGCGATATGGACCTGATCTATTTTTTCAACGAGCATCGTCTCAACGGCACGGCTCGCACCGCCACTACCGCCTTTTCGAATCTGATCCGCTGGAGTTTCCCGACCGGAATCACGGCCGCCATGTTCGACGATACTCTGTTTTATCGGGTCAGCGATAAGAATACTCTTTTCATCTGCAGTCTTGATGAAGATTATGTTCTGACCGAACTGGCCCAGGCGAATTTCCCGTCCCGCGTCAACGACATGGTTCGCAAAGATACTTTGCTGTATATCGCTTCCAACGGATTGCAAACGTACGGCCTGGGGGATCCTCTGTCGCCGATTTTACTTGATTCGAAAGAGGAACTGGGAAGCGTTTCTGAATTGCGGCTAATAAATTCATGGCTGGTATGCGCCTCGCACACCGGGATACACATTTTCGATATTTCCGCCGGCCTGCCGATCCCGCTTTTTTCCGGCGGCGATCAGGCCCGACTGGTGGCGCTGTCGGACAACATTATCGCCGCCAGCGACAGTTTTTCCGTCAAAATCTACACCATGCCGATTTCCGACGTCGATGAACCGCTCCCGCTGGCCTATGATATCGATTTACCCCGGATTCATGGCTATCCCAATCCTTTCAATCCCGATATCAGACTGGTACTTGAAAATTTCAGCTCGACGGCGCATTCGTTGACGGTTGATATTTATGATATCCTCGGCCGCCGGGTTCGGCGTTTGCCGGTCGGCGGGGTTTACGGAGATAAAATAGAAGTGACCTGGAACGGCCGTGATGAAAACGACCAGCCATTGCCGACCGGAATATACCTGTTCCGAGCCGGCGATGAATCGGAATCGGCCGTCTTCAAGGGTATTTTGCTGAAATAGGCGTCGCCTTTTCTCCTCTGATATGGTATAAGTACAAAGAATACTGCAGATCAGTTAAATGCTTGACTTTTGACGGCAATTATTCATTATTTGAGTTAAGCTGCAGGAGGTAAGTCGTGAAGAAAAATCTAACGTGTTTTTTGGTTCTAGTTTTCGTGTTTTCCATAATGGCCGTTCCCGTCTGGGCCGGGAAAGCCGGGGAAGTCAAAGGTGATGTCTATACCGATAATGAGTATGGATTTTCATTTACCATCCCGGCAGGCTGGTCAGCGAATGTAAAAAAGGACAAATATGTGTTGCGGGTGGCTCTCGATCAAAAATCGCCGACGCCGCCGCGGCAATTTCAGGGTGATTTACGGGATTATATGCAAATCCCGGCTATCAAGGTGCTGGTCGATACGACTTCCCTGACCGTCGATCAATTCGTCGATAGTCTGCTGGACAAGGACTTCAAATCCAAGCAGAAAAAGGGTCTTCTGAAATCTTTGGACTTAATTTCCAAACCATATGACCTTCAGAAAAAGAGCCCGCTGACGGTCGACGGAGCCAAGGCCATTATGGTTGAGGCCCGGCAGAGCTATTCGATGGAAGTGTCATCGAGGGGGTCGGATCGCGCCGACGTCATCAACGATTACAAGTCGGGCGCCATGTTCTTCACTGTCCGTGAGGGGAAGATTTATATCTTCCATTTTATCTGCGAATTTCAAACCAGTGAACCGATTTTCAAGATTTTTGACGGGCTGATAAACGGCCTGAAATTCAGCGACGCCGGCGAGGAGCCGGCCGCGGATACCACCGGCTGATAACGCCGCTATCGGTGAAATTTTCAACCCGCCCGGGCGCGTCCGGGGCGGGTTGTTTTATATTGACTGGTGCGGGCTTTTCTGTTATATAAAATATCTGATATATTCCGCCCATTTCAAGGAGGATATATGTGGGTCGTCAGGACAATTTTGATTGTCGCCGTCTTTGTCGTGCTGCTCGGTTTCGGCATCTATAACGCCGGTGAGAAAGTCTCGGTCACGATTCTCAGCACCCGCTATATTAACGTCCCCCTGATCGTGGTCGCTTTCTGGTCGTGCGTTTTCGGCCTGCTGGTGTCGATTTTGTTGTTTATCACGATTTATTTCAAACAGGTCGCCGATCTGCGGCGGCTGAAGCGTATCAACGATTCCCTGAACGCCGAGATCGCGGCTTTGCGCAACCGGCCGATGGAAGAGGCCGACGATAAATTCCTGCTTTCGGATAAGGAAAACAAGACATGACGCAGGCGGTCATTCTTCTGGCGACGGCCGTTATCATCTTGGCCACGGTGGCCTATTATTACTACCGCAGGTGCCAGACCCAGTCGGCGGCACCCGACCGGCAGGCCTACGTGGACGGTTTGAAAGCCCTTCTGAGGGGTCAGGATGAACTGGCTTTCGCCAAGTTCAAGGAAACCATCAACGCCGACACCAACAACGTCGACGCCTATATCCATCTGGGAAATATATTTCGCCGCAGGAAAAAAACCGAGCAGGCCTTGCAGGTGCATCGCGACCTGACCTTCCGGGGCGGGCTCACCGCTATCGAGAAAAAGGAAATCCTGACGGCCCTGTTCAACGATTTCATGGAGACCGGGAACGAACCGGCCGCCATCAAGTCGGTCCGGGAAATGATCCATCTTTCGCCCAACGACCGCTTTGCGATGCAGGCCCTTCTGCGCTTTCATGAAAAAGCCGGCGAATGGAAGGAAGCGGCGATTGTCAGGAAAAAGCTGGCCAAAACTGACGACGTCAGTGCCGACAGAATGATGGCTCTGTACAAGGTCTTCGAAGGCCATGATCTGGTCCTGCAGGGCGACCGGCACCGCGCCCGGCTGTTTTATAAAGAAGCGATCCACATGGACAAGAACTGTCTGGCCGCCTATGTCGCCATCGGCGACAGTTATTACGACGAAAAGCGGCTGGAAGACGCTCTTGGCTACTGGACCAAAATCATCAATCTCAAACCGGCCGAAGGTCAGATTGTCTTTGAGAGGTTGAAAAAAGGATTTTTTGAGGTCGGCCGCTATGGCGATTACGCCGACGTCCTGACCGGACTCCTCCAGGCCTGCCCGGAACACCTGACGGCCCGTCTGGAACTGGCCTATTTTATGGAAAAGAAAGGCGAGAAGGGCAGCGCCCGCGAACATTACACCACCGCTCTGGATAATCATCCCGATTCGATGCTGGCCAAACTGGGTCTGTATCGACTCAATATGGAAAGCGGCAAAAGAGAGGCCGCCGATAACGTCCTGAAACAGATTATCAAAATGGCGGTAAAAAAAGAAGCCGGCAGTTTTATCTGCGCCGGATGCAGTTTGCATTCGGAGACGATGCTCTGGCTTTGTCCCCGCTGTAAAGCGGTCGATTCATTCAGCGCCGAAAAGTCATGAAATACTACATTGCGGTCATTGCGGCTCTCTGCCTGTCGGCCGCCGCCGTGGCGGACGAATCGGTGGACCGCATTTATCAGGAATTCAGCCGAGGCCAAATTCTTCAGGCCCAGAATGATTTCCGACAACTTCCCCAGATTCCGGTGCGCGATGGCAACCGCTTATTTCTGTCGGCCCTTTTTGAACCCGACGGCAAACAGGCGGTCGAGTTACTGGAGGCGTCATTGCGGACCGATCTGGATGGGAAGTATAAAGAAGAGGCCCGCTTCCGCCTGATTCAACTGGCTGAAGCCAAAGGCGATACGGGTCAGGTCCTGTCGGCCGGGAGTGATTTTCTGAGCCACTGGGAGATGAGTTCCTATCGAGAGCAATTACTGGCGGCTATGGCCGCCTACTCGCCGTCGATGAGTGAAGAAAAAAAACGATATCTCGGTCTGCTGTCGGACGGTTTTCCCGGTACTTATTACGGCCAATGCGCGCGGCTGGCGGATGCCGAGGCGGCCTTTCGTCGGGGACATTTCAAGACGGCCACAACCTTATGCCGCCGGATCAACAACGCCGCCGATGATAATCTGACTCCGGCCAGCCTGATTATGTTGTCTCGGATTGCTTTGGCGCAGGGGGAATCCGAACGGGCCCTGCTGAATTATAATATCCTGCGGGAGCAGTACCCGCATGCCATCGGCCAGGATGAGCTGTTGCGGGAACTCAAAGTGGTTTCGGAGAAGCAATCAGGGGAGGAGTCAACCGAAGTTTTTGAAGGCATCACCTATTCGGTTCAGGTCGGCGTCTTCGGTGAAAAGGACAACGCCGACGGCATGTCCAACCGGGTCAAGGCCTATGGATATAGCGCCAGAATCAAAAAGCGGACGATTTCGGATAACCAGTATTATGTCGTACTGGCGGGGCGATTCAAGACCGTGAAAGAGGCTGAGCTCGCCCGGCAAAAACTCGAGATGGGAGAAAACGAGGTTTTCAAGGTAGTTGTCAACGATGAAAAGTGATGCCCCGACGCCGATGATGCGGCAGTACTTCAAGTTCAAAGCCCAATACCCCGACAAAATTCTTTTCTTCCGAATGGGTGATTTTTATGAGATGTTCGGCGACGACGCCATCGAGGCGGCGCCGATTCTGGGTATTGCCTTGACTTCGCGCTCGGTGGACAAGGAAAAGGCCGTCCCCCTGTGCGGCATCCCGCATCACGCCATCGACAAATACCTGCCCCGTCTGATCGAGGCCGGCAAAAAGGTCGTGATCTGCGAGCAGGTCGAAGACCCCAAGCAGGCCAAGGGGATCGTCAAAAGGGACGTCGTCGAAATCATTACGCCCGGGACTTCGACTCTCGAATCGGCCCTGCAACCGTCGCACGATTCCTATCTGATGGCTCTCTGTGGCAACCGCAAAAAAATGGCCCTGGCGCGATTGGAATTATCCACCGGCGATTTCACCGTTACCGAAAACGAGCCGGCGATAATTTATGATCAGATACTCCTTTCCCGGCCCAAGGAGCTTCTTTGTCCGGCAGAGGATAAAGATGAGTTACTGCCGGCATCACTCCAGCAGAACGGCGATATTCCCAATCTGACGCCGCTGGAATCGATCTATTTCGATTACCGCCTGGCGCACGATTATCTTTGCCGATTCTTCTCGGTTTCGACGCTGGACGGTTTCGGGCTGGGCGATATGAAACTGGGCGTGGCGGCGGCGGGCGCCATCTTTCGCTACCTGCAGGATAACAAACAGGAGCGGCTGGGGCATATCACCGAAATCAGGGTTGGCCATACCGGACAACGGATGCTTCTGGATGCCGCCACCGTCCGCAACCTAGAAATGTTCACCAATCTGTCCACCGGCGATGAGAAGCATTCTTTTTACTGGGCGGTCAACTGCACCGGATCATCGGCCGGGGCGCGCCGTCTGCGGCGTTCGTTGGCCGCACCGTTTATCGAAAAAGACAAAATAAATTATCGTCTCGACGGCGTTAATGAGCTTTACCAGCAGACAGCCGTATCCGAAAGCCTCTCAGAGATATTTGCCGGCATTCCCGATATCGAACGCCTTGGCGGGCGTCTGGGACTGGGCAAGGCCAATCCCCGGACGCTTCTGGCCTTGCGCGAAGGTATTCGCGTCAGCCGCGAAATCAAAAAAGCGCTGGCGGAGATGACGGCACCGATCATGAAAAAAATTCATGAATCATTGCCCGATTTGACGGCGGCAGCCGCCGATATCGAAAAGGCGATTCGGGAGGAGGCACCGCTCGCGGTGGTCAATGGCGGCATTTTCCGCCGGGGATATTCGCCATCGCTGGATGAATTGAACGACTCCATAAAGGAAGCGCGGGCTTATATCGCCGGACTGGCCGCTTCAGAGCGGGAAAAGACCGGCATCACCACGCTGAAAGTCGGATTTAACAAGGTCTTTGGATATTATATCGAGGTCACGCGAGCGCAGGCCGATAAGGTGCCTGAGGAATATATTCGCAAACAGACATTGGTCAACGCCGAGCGCTATATCACCGAGGAGATGAAGGTCAAGGAAAGCCTGATTCTCGACGCCGAAGAAAAAATCAATCGTCTCGAAGAAAGCCTCTTCCATGAACTGGCCGAGCGTCTCGCGGAGCATCTGCCCGATATTATGCGGCTGGCCGACCTTCTGGCCGAGGTCGATCTGGTCAATGGTCTGGCCGATCTGGCTCGCCGGCAAAGGTATGTGCGTCCGGTTATCCACGATGGTCTCAATTTAAAAATTGTCCAGGGCCGCCATCCGGTCCTCAATCAGATTCTGGGTCCGGGGAATTTCGTCGCCAACGATGTCGATCTCGATGATTCTGACAATTCCATAGTAATCCTGACCGGCCCCAACATGTCGGGTAAATCGACCTGGCTGAGACAGACAGGACTGATTGTTATCCTGGCCCAGATCGGATCTTTCGTTCCGGCCGAGTCGGCCGAAATCGGGATTGTCGACCGGGTGTTCACCCGCGTCGGCGCCACCGACAGCCTCACGCGCGGCCAATCGACGTTTCTGGTCGAGATGATCGAGACGGCCAATATTCTGCATAACAAAACCAGGAAATCGCTTTTGCTTCTGGATGAAGTCGGCCGGGGGACATCGACCTTCGACGGTTTGTCGGTGGCCTGGGCAGTGGCGGAGTCGATCTATCAGCATCCGACGGGAACGCCGCGCACCCTGTTCGCCACTCATTATCATGAAATGACGGGGCTGGCCGGCGTTTATCCGCGCATCAAGAATTTTCAGGTCACGGTTAAAAAATGGGGTCAGGAAATAATATTTCTGCATCAGGTATTGCCCGGGGGCTGTGACGATTCGTATGGTATAGAGGTGGCGCGGCTGGCCGGCCTGCCGAAGGAGACGATCTCGCGGGCGCATCACATTCTGCGTTTGCTGGAGTCGGGCAAATTCGCCAAATCGGAACTGGCCAAAGGCGTTCATGTCAAATTGAACCAGACTTCGTTGTTCGACGCCCCGATGTCGTCGGGGGCGATGGAAATCGAGAAGAAACTGAAGGAACTGGATATAAACAGCCTG
Source organism: uncultured Ignavibacteriales bacterium (assembly GCA_964523575.1). Lineage (GTDB taxonomy): Bacteria > Zixibacteria > MSB-5A5 > GN15 > JAAZOE01 > DAOUTW01. Next base: position 66,513 of record CAZGAV010000004.1, on the reverse strand, counting down.
ACGCCGCTGGAGGCGCTGGAATTGTTGAGCCGGTTGAAAAAAGATGTCGAATAAAACCGAATTTCAGGACGAACGTTTTGCCCAACCGATCTGCCAGCTCGACCGGGTATTGATCAACAAGATCGCCGCCGGTGAAGTCATCGAGCGCCCGGCTTCGGTGGTCAAGGAATTGATCGAAAACTCCTTCGACGCCGGCGCCACCGCTGTCGATATAATCGCCCGGAAAGCCGGCACGACTTATATTTCAGTCACCGATAACGGTTGCGGCATTCGGTCAGCCCAGATGAAACTGGCCTTCAGCCGCCATGCCACGTCCAAAATCAAAAACCTCGACGATCTCTTTGCCGTTCTGTCATTCGGTTTCCGCGGCGAAGCTCTGCCGTCGATTGCGTCGGTTTCGCATCTGACCATGACGACGCGGCATTTTTCCGAGGCTGAGGGAACGAGGATAGTCATCGAGGGGGGGAAGGAAATCGAAACCCGCCCGGTGTCGGCTCCGGTGGGAACTAAAGTCGAGGTGTCGCATCTGTTCTTCAATACTCCGGCCCGACGAAAATTTCTGAAATCGGAGACGACTGAGTCGCGGCAGATTATCCGGGTGACGGAGCGGATGGCGCTGGGTAAACCATCGGCGGCTGTCAGCCTCGAACTCAACGAGCGCAAAGTTTTTCAACTCCATCAGGACCAGCCGACCTCGGAACGGATGGCGGTTCTTTTCGGGGTCGATCATAAATCGATTGTCGAATACAACGTCGAACTCAGCGGCATCTCCTACCTGGTTTATCTGGCTCATCCCGATCAGGCCCGCCATGACCGCACCCGAATATGTCTATTCATCAACGGCCGTTCGGTGACATCGTCGGCGATTATCCATGCCGTCACCGCCGGATACGGCGAATTTCTGCCCTCGGGAAAATTCCCCCTGGCGGCGGTGTTTATCACCGTCGATCCTCAGCGACTTGACGTCAATGTCCACCCAACCAAGGCCGAAGTGCGTTTATCCGAGGAACGCGCCATCCATGATAATCTTTATCGGATCGTCAAAAAAGCTCTGCGCGACTGGCGGCTGGTGCCATCATCTGGTCAAGCGCCAAATTACCGCCCCGGATCGGGTGCGACCGATTTTCGAGCGTCTTCGGCTCCGGCCTATGTAGCGCCTCGTTTCGGAGGCGGATCAACGCCGCTTTTCGAAAATCGGCCTTCGGCGCGAACGCATGGAGAAAATATTCAGGGGTATCCGGCTCCGGCCGATGTTTATGCGGCGCCGGCCTGCGACAATACCAAGCCGGTGGATGAGAAGCAGGCGGAAAAAGACGTTTCGCTGGAGACGGTAACCGAAGACGATGTCCTGTATCTCGGGAAAGTGGGCCGCCTTTACCTGTTGCTGTCGATTGGCGGTGAATTGTATATCGTGGATCAGCATGCGGCGCATGAGCGGGTGCTCTATGAGGAAGCTCTGCATCAGGTCGAACAGGGCAGTACCGCTTCGCAAAAAATTCTCTTTCCCGAAAGCGTCGAATTGTCGGCCGAGGAATTTCTCACCTACGAATCCAGCCAGTCGGTTTTGTCTCAACTCGGTTTCGATACCGGGCCGTTCGGAAATAACGCCATCATCATCAACGGCATGCCGCCGGTTTTCCGTGATAAAAATCCGGCCTCGATCCTGCGCAAACTGCTGGATGATATCGGCGAATTGAACAAGGCCGGGGGAGAGTTGATCAAATCGGTGGCCCAATCGCTGGCCTGCCGGGCGGCGGTTATGGCCGGCGATCGACTTTCTTCCGAGGAAGTCAAAGGGTTGGTGGCGAAACTATTTTCAACCAACAATCCTTATTGCTGTCCGCATGGACGCCCGACCTTCATCAAGATCAGTCTGGAGGAACTCGATGGCCGTTTCGGGCGGATCTGATAACCAGACAACAGACGACCAGATTCCTATCTTAATCATCACCGGCCCGACCGCCTCGGGCAAATCATCGCTGGCTATTTCCCTGGCTCTTGAATATAACGCCGAAATCATCTCGGCCGATTCGCGGCAGATTTACCGCCAGCTAAAAATCGGTACCGATCGTCTTGACGAAAACGAGTGGCAGGGAATACCGCATCATTTAATGGGCGTGGTTGACCTGGGCGAACGGTTCACCGTTTTCGATTTCGTCCGTCGGGCCGAAGAGATTATATTTGATATTCACAGGCGCGGCAAAAGAATAATCGTTTGCGGCGGCACCGGGTTATACTTGCGGGCCCTGACCGAAGGGATATATGAACTGCCGGACGAAGACCTCAAATACCGCAATGAACTTATGAATATGATTGCCGCGCATGGGGTCGATTATCTCTATGCCCAATTGCAAAAAGTCGATCCGGGGGCGGCGGCCGAGTTGCATCCGCATAATGTCGTTCGCGTCATCCGGGCTTTGGAGTTATATCGCCTGACGGGACTGACCCGTGATCAACAGGCTCAATTACCCAACACTCAAAATCCCCGCTTCCGGTTTCTGCAGATTATCATCCTGCCCGAGCGGGCGGTCCTGTACCAGAAGATCAATGACCGAGTCGAGGCGATGATTGAGCGCGGCCTGATCGAAGAGGTCAAAAAGATATATCTGTCCGACGAGAGGCGGGCTCTCAAACAGAGCAAAGTGGTTGGTTATGATGAGCTTATAAAATACCTCGACGATTATCTGACGCTTTCGGAGGCGGTCAATCTCATAATGCAAAATACCCGGCGGTACGCCAAAAGACAGTACACCTGGTTTCGCGCGGTGAAAAAAGCCGTTGTGGTTGAATATTTTGGGAACGAAGCGCGTCCTGAAGTTGTCAAAGCTATAGGGCGTTTTTGGGTCTGAATCGGGGAGGCAAACAAAAAACTTGACAGGGTTTGCCTGAATGCATATATAGCAATAGCTTAGACGGATTTAGGCGTAAAGGTGCCCGGCGCACTGACCGATATACTTTAAGGAGTCCAAGAACCTTTACAGCACAGGGAATGCTTTGAAAAGATTTATTGCACTGTCGATTGTCTGCCTTTCTCTAAGCTCATTGACGTGGGCGACCAATCCGTACCAGGATGTTTCGCGCGATACCCCGCGCGATCTCATGCTGGAAAAAAACGATACCCTGAATACCGTCGAAGACTCGGCCATCGAGACCGAGTACTATTCCGATTCGGCCTATGCCGTCGATGATGAAATCTGGCGGCAACTGCATGAGGCTCAGGAGTATTTTGCACAGGGTGTGGCCGCGAATCAGGAAGCTTCGTGGGAAGAAGCGCAATATTATCTGGAGCGGGCTTTGCAATCGATGGCCGAACTGGATATCGATACGGTCGGGAATACGCCGGAGGCCAAACGTTACAGCACT
>CAZGAV010000004.1:0-63050 GCA_964523575.1 uncultured Ignavibacteriales bacterium | reverse complement strand
GTTTACCTTCCGCTGATCGAATCCGGTTTCAATTGCCGGGCATATTCCTGGGCGCGGGCCTCCGGGCCCTGGCAGTTTATCGCCAGCACCGGTCGGCTCTACGATCTGGACCGCAACTGGTGGTACGACGAACGACGCGATTTCGTCAAATCGACCCATGCCGCGGCGCGTTTTCTGAAACATCTATATGAACGTTTCGGAGACTGGGAACTGGCCCTGGCGGCATATAACGGAGGCCCGGGAAGAATCGAAAAAACTATCCGACGCCAGAAAACGACTAATTTCTGGGATATGGACCTCCGCAAGCAAACTGAGGATTATGTGCCGTTTTATATGGCGGCGACGATAATCGCCAAGAATCCGGAAATGTATGGCTTCCATATCAACTATGACGATCCGGTTGATTTCGACGAAGTCACCATCGATAAATGCCTTGATTTGAAAACCGTGGCGGCGGCCACCGGTGCCTCGGTTGAACATATTCAGGATCTCAATCCGGAATTGCTGCGGGGCGTCACACCGCCGAAAGTGAGCAAATATCATCTCCGAATCCCCAAGGGGACCAAAGATCAATTCCTGACCAATTTACCCAAAATGAAATCGCCCGAGGAAACCAGCTGGGTTCGGCATGAAATCCGGCGGGGGGAGACGATTTCTTCGATCGCCAGTAAATACGGCGTTTCGCAATATGCCATTTTTGAGGCCAATAATCTCAGTCGGCGATCACGGATTTATGCCGGGAAATCACTGATTGTTCCAGTGCCGCTGGGCGGGGGATCGTCCGTTTCTTCGCGACCGTCAAAAACTCGGTATGCTACCGGCGATAACGCCTATGTGGTCCAGAAAGGCGATAACCTCTGGGATATCGCGCGCTCGTTTAATACGACTCCGGAAAAATTGCGGAACCTGAATTATCTGGGAAATTCCAGCCGGATTTATGTCGGCCAGGTGATCAAACTTCCGGGATCGGCCAATCCCAAGGTGGAAACGGCGCGCGAGGACTACGATCGCCAGCCGGCCGGGAAGACCGGTTCCTACACCGTCAAGAGAGGCGATACCCTGTGGGACATCGCCCGCCAGTATGGCACGACGACGGCCACTCTGCGGCGCCTGAACGGTCTCAGCCGTTCTTCCAAAATTTACGTCGGCCAGAAAATTCTGGTTACCGGCGGTTCCAATAATTCCGACGATTATTTGATATATATAGTCCGGCGCGGAGATACGCTGTCGGAGATCGCGCGGGCATTCCGCACCAGCGTGCGGGCCATTCAGAATATCAATAATATAAGCGACGCCACCAAACTCCGGGTCGGCGCGCGCCTGAAAATTCTAAAGAACTAAGAGGGGCCTGTGAGAAGAAAAACGGTTGTCATAATTATTGTCGTCATTTCCTGTATCATCGTTTTCGGCTTTGCGGCGCTGGTGTTGATGGTGGCCATGGTCGGCGGCGATGGTCTGGAATTTCACGGATTCGGACCGCGCGTGGCGGTAGTCGAGCTTTATGGCCAAATAGCCGATTCCCGCGAATTCGTGCGCCAGATGAAAAAATGGACCGATGACTCGGAAGTCAAAGCGATTGTTCTCGATATCGATTCCCCCGGCGGCGGCGTGGCGGCCTCTCAGGAAATGCACGCTCAGGTGATGAAAGCCCGCGAAGAGGGCAAGCCGGTTATCGCTTCCTTCCGTTCGGTGGCCGCGTCGGGCGGTTATTATGTCGGGTGTGCGGCTGACCGGATTGTTTCCAATCCGGGAACCCTGACCGGTTCCATTGGCGTTATTCTGTCTTTCCCTATGGCCAAGAAACTCCTCGACAAAATCGGAGTCGAATGGGAAACGATCAAATCCGGCGATCTCAAAGATGTCGGGTCTTTCTCCCGGCCGATGACGCCGGAAGAGGAAAGAATGCTAAAAGCCGTTATCGACGACACCTATGAGCAGTTTGTCGAGGCGGTCGCCGAAGGCCGCAATCGGCCCAAGGAGGAGATTTATCCTCTGGCCGACGGTTCCGTTTTTACCGGGCGTCAGGCCTATAATCTGGGTCTGGTCGATACTCTGGGAACCTTTGAGGAAGCTGTCAGTATCGCCGGCGAGATGGCCGGGCTGGGGCCGGACCCGGATCTGGTCCGGGAAGTAAAGAAAAAACCGGGGCTGTTTGATTTCCTTTATGGCAGTCTCAACCTGGTCGAAAAGATATCCGGAAGCGAGGCCAACGGCCCGTCGCTGATGTATCTCTATCGCTAAGGCTCGAAAACGGCAAAAAGGATCTGAAAAGTTTTTTTTACTTTGGGAAATAAAACAGTTGCGCAATGAGCCAATAGATGTTATTTTCCATAACTCAATAATTGATAGTTGTTTTTGGAGGAGGATGAGATGACCAAGGCCGATCTGGTCGAGAAAGTTGCTGAGAAGACCGGGCTTACTCGGACTGACGTTGCCGTGGTGGTCGATAATTTTTTGACTACAGTCAAGAAATCTCTGGAGGCAGGGCATAATATCGAAATCCGGGGTTTCGGCACGTTCAAAATTAAGCTCAGAAAAGCTCGCAAAGCCAGAAACCCTCGCACTGGTGAGGTGGTTCCGGTACCTGACCGAAAGGTGCCGGTGTTCAAACCTTCAAACGAATTCAAGAACCTGATAACGAAACTGCCTATTTAAGTTGCGTTGTTCGAGCTGCACAGGAGGATGAATGCCCAGCGGAAAGAAACGAAAACGGCAAAAGATTAAGACCCACAAACGGAAAAAACGTAGAAGACGCGACCGCCATAAAAAGAAAAAAGTCTGACGCCTACGCGCATCCGATCAATTTTCCGGGGAGGGAGTATTTCCTCCCCGTTGAAATATTTTCCTCATGAGGCCGGATATGAATTCCGGTTTTTGCTTGATGGCCTCTATCGGGCCGCCGGTTGCGTTTAGCAACCATTTCCCCGACAAAAGGTTACTTATATCCGACGGCTTCTCTGCGGCCGGGCAAAGGATTTGCAATAGTCGTCGCTGCTATGGTATGCAAGCGTCTTATTCTATGGTGTGCGGTCCTGCTGACCTCGGCTGTTTCTATCGGGGGAACGCTGGACAAGCGGGACTTTTTGATCTCGCAGGATTTTTCTTCTTCAGAACAGAATACGCCGGCGGTGGCGGTAGGACTGGATGGCAAATTCGCCGTCATCTGGGTCGATTACCGCGACGACAACAGCGATATTTTCTGCCGTCTGTATGATTCCGGGGCGGTCGAAATCGGCGACAATTTTATTCTCAACGACGACAATTCCGGGGCCTGGCAGTTTGAACCGGACCTGTCGTCGGACTGGTATGGAAATTACTTCGCCGTCTGGAAAGACTACCGCAACAACGCCTATCCTTTCGATCCCGATATTTATTTTCAGCGTCTCGACAGCACCGGATTCGTCGGCGACAATCAAAACATCACGGTGGAACCGCCCGACTCCAGCCATCAGTCCCCGGCAATCGCCGCCGCCGGATGGGGCCGGACAGTGATCGCCTGGACCGACCTGCGTCATTTCAACTGGGACGTGTTTATCCAGAGTCTGGATAACGACAGCGATCCTTTGGGAGTCAACCGACAAGTCAACGATGACAATACCGGCACGCCCCAGCATGAACCGGACGTTGCTCTGTCATCGGAGGGGTGGTCGGTGGTGGCCTGGTATGACGGCCGCAACGGCAACGACGATATCTATCTCCAGAAATTCGACGCCGACGGCGTCGCCGTGGGCGGTAATATCCGCATCAACGACGACGGGACTTCGACGAAGCAGAAATTTCCTTCGGCGGCCATCGGCGGCAACGGCATCATTCAGGTCGTCTGGTCCGATTGGCGCAACGGCAGTTATCCCGACAATCCCGATGTTTATATCCAGCGTCTCGATTCCGATTTGAATCGGCTGGGAGCCAACACTCTGGTAAATATGGACGGGGCTCAAACCGCCCAGCGCGATCCCCGGGTGGCCTCGGATCGGATGGGTAATACCTGCGTCATCTGGGCCGATTCGTCGTCCGCCGGCTGGGATATCAAGGGGCAGATGTTCGATGCGGCCGGTAAGCGGTGCGACTTGAATTTTCCGGTTAATCTCGACCTCTCAGGTAATCAGCTCCATCCCGACGTGGCCCTGGACGGCTTTTACCTGTATGCCGCGTGGGCCGATGCGCGGAGCGGCAATTACGATATTTACGGCCGTCTGATGCAATATAATAATCCATCGTTGATCGCCGCCCCGACCCGGGTGGATTTATCGAAAGATAAAAGCGATCCTGTACCGGACCCGGTAAAGATCGGGCTCACCAACGCCGGCTATGGGGAACTGGCCTACAGTCTGGAGCCGGATGATGACTGGCTGTCATTATCGAAAACCGGCGGTACGACGCCGGACAGCTTCTATGTTACCATTAACTCCTCAGTGCTCGATTACGGCCTGCATCAGGGGCGCATACGGATGATTGATATCACCCACAACGATTCCACCGCCTTTATTCCGGTAGTACTGTCGATCACCGGGCCGTTAATCGCCGTGGCTCCGGAATCCATGAATTTCAAGGCCCTGACTGAAATCGGGGCTCCATCGGAACAGACCATGATCGTCGACAACGACGGCAGCGGCGAATTGAACTTCTCCCTGGCGACCTCGGTTGGCTGGTTGACGCTGGACAAAGTCTCCGGAACGGCCGGGGAGGCTATCCGGGTTGGATGCGATATATCTTCGCTGACGGCTGGCGATTATGAAGGTTATGTCATCATAACCGACACCAGCGCCATGAACAGCCCCGAATCATTGCATGTTGCGCTGAATCTCGATTCGAATTGGCCCTATCTGGCCGGTCTGCCATCGGCGGTATCCTTGACGCTTGAGCGGGGAGAAAGCGTATCCGACTCCATTATGGTCGCCAATCTCGGAAGCGGCACGATTGACTGGTCGGCGTCGGCCTCGGCTTCGTGGTTGATTTTGGGAAATCATGCCGGTCAGGAAAATGATTTTATCGGCTATATAATAGAGACCGAAAATCTCGATGCCGGGATTTACTGCGACAGTATCGTGATTACCGACAGCCTGGCTTTTAACAATCCCCTGAAGATACCTTTCGAAATCACGATTGAAGTCTATGATTCGGTGGTCATTCTGCCGACCCAGACCGAGCAGGGGAAGGTGTTCCAGACGCCGATGTATTTGCATGGTCATAATCGCATTCTGTCGGGCTATATCAAAATGAGTTATGACAAGACCATGCTGACTGTGGATTCGATCGGGGCGGCCATCGGAGCCAGTACCATCGACAGCCTGATAGCCTCAGTTGACACGGTGGCCGGGACGATTACAATTATCATGCCGCCGGAGGCCGATAAACGCCTGATAGATCCCGGTTATTATCATCTGGGCGACCTTTACGGCCGGGCCAATGATTCGCTCACCGGCGCCACCGTCCTGACCGCATGCGATGCCCCCGACAGTTTCTATCTGCAAATGGTCGACAGCTCGTTTCAGTCGCCGATACTGGAATGCGGCGAAATCGAAATTTCGATTCCGTCGGCGGTTGACGATCCGGGCTCCGATGCGGTTCCTTCCGTCTTTTTCCTTAAACAGAATTCCCCCAATCCTTTCAACGGCACTACGACCATAGCCTTCGGGCTCAAACGCTCCGGCCCGGTTCGGCTGGAGGTTTTCAATATTCTGGGTCAGATGGTTGATATCCTGGTTGATAATCATCTTGCCGCCGGGCGACATCGGGTTGTCTGGGATGGCCGGGGCCGTGACGGCCGGGATATGGCCACCGGTTTATACTTTTATCGCCTGATGACGCCGGAATTCAATGCTGTCCGCAAGATGGTTTATCTCAAGTAAGCGCTAAGAAATCGTACTGGAGGGGGGACTGATTTTTTAAATCACTCTATCCTTAAAAAGACTTATCAAGTGCAACCCTTTGGGTCAGTTAGCCGTCTAATTATCAAAAGAGAAGGAACTTCAAGAGCGAGGTTATTATGACTCGGAAAATTGCAGGCATGATCCTCATCGGTCTGGTGGTGTTTTTTATTGCCTCGGCGGCGCAGGCCGAGAAAGGGCGGATTTACGGCAAGATTTACACCGATCAGGGCGATGTCCTGGAAGGCCCCATTCGCTGGGATAGAAACGAGGCCTCCTGGGATGATATGATTGACGGCTATAAAGAGCAGAGCAAGGAGGCCAAGAAGGAAAAGCGCCGCCGTTACAAAGACACCGGCAGCGAAATCAATATCTTCGGCCTGACCATATACAAGGACGGCGCCTCGTGGAGTTCCTCCCGGCAAACGTGCATCGCCTTTGGGAATATCAAAACTCTGACGCCGGATTCCGATAATGATGCTGTTCTGCTTCTTAAAAACGGCGAGAAAGTGGCGATTACATCCAGTTCCACCGATCTCGGGTCGGGGGTGCGGGAAATCGTCATCGAAGATCCCGATGAGGGAGAACTGGAGCTGGTCTGGGATGATATCGACCACATCGATTTCTTCGACGGGGGAGACGTCAAATCCGATTTTGGCAACCGCCTGTACGGCACCGTAACGACCAGCAAGCTGGGAGAATTTACCGGATGGATTTGCTGGGACGTCGATGAGATGTTCACAACCGATATTATCGACGGCCGCGACCGCCGGAGACAACGGAAAATTAAATTCTCACAAATTGCGCGGATCGAGAAAATATCTTCGCAGGCCTCGCTGATCGTGTTGAAGGACGGCGATGAAATCCGGCTCGACGATTCCAACGACGTTGACAGCGGCAACCGGGGCATCATTATTTCCGATCGCAAAATGGGACGGGTGACCGTCGAATGGGATGACTTCGAATCCCTCGAACTCAAACAGCCGCCGGCTTCGGCCTATCTTTCGTATGATGACTTTGACGGTGGCAAACCCCTGTATGGATCCGTTTACGACGAAGACGGCAATGAGTTAACGGGCGCGATCCGCTGGGATAATGACGAGGAATACGGCTGGGAAGTTCTCGACGGCAGTTATCGCGGCGTTGCTTTCGATATTCCGTTTGAGAATATCAAGTCGATCGAGAAGTTGTCAAGCCGCAGCAGTCGCGTCACTCTCTGGGACGGCCGGGAATTCAAGCTCCGCGATTCCAACGACGTCAACGACGAGAATAACGGCATCTATGTTTCGGCCACCCCGGGTTCGGATGATGAAGAAATGCTCGACTGGCAGGATTTCGACCGGGTGGAATTCAAGAAGAAATAACGTGTCGGCTGATGATAGAAAAGCCCCGCCTTATGGGCGGGGCTTTTTTATTGGCTCAATTGTAATGAAAGGTCGCAACAAAAGGCTTTACATCTAATTTTCTCCGGCGATCGCTTTGGCGTCCTTCAAATCCTTGACCAATTGTTCGGCCTGGGCGACATATTTGGCCGCGGCCGAGTTCTTACTGGCGATCTTCAGAAAATTCTCCCAGGCGGCGATGGCCGCGTCGTAGTTTTCGGGGTCGCGCGATTGAACGGCGATAGCCAGGTTGCGGGCGCAACGATAGTTCTTGGGTTTGAGCTTGAGCGCCTTTTCGTAATAATTGATGGCCTGGCTGTATTGCTGTTGCATCAGGTAAATCCCGGCCAATCCATTGAGCGACTCGAAGTTGTTGGGATCGTTCTTGATGGCGGCATCGAAATTTACGATGGCCTTCTGGTAATTTTTCTTCTGCTTGTAAGCCATGGCGCTTAAATAATAAGCGTAGCTGTCGGTGGAGTCTTTTTTGAGGTATTTCTGCAGATATTCGATAGTCTTGTCGTAGTCGGCCGGATCGCTGGGGCCGGCTTTTTTGTAGTACAACTTGCCCAGTTCCTTGAGCGATTCGGCATGATTGGGGTCGACCTTGAGGGCCCCCTCATAGGCGGCCATGGCGTCGTTGAATTTCTCCTGAACGAACAGCACCTTGCCATAATTGGCGAAGCCCTCGGCGCTGGACGGATCCAGTTCGGTCACTTTCTTAAAGTCTTTGGCCGCCTCGACATAATTGCCCTGGGCGAAATAGATGGAACCGAGGTTGAAATAAGCGTCGGTGAAGTTGGCATCGGCCGCCAGCGACGCTTTGTAGTAAGTGATGGCGTCGGCGGTATCACCGCTCTGCTGGGATTTGATACCCATATTGTAACTTTCAGCCGCGGTCGAGGAACCTTCCTGGGCCATGGCGCCGGCGAAGGCCAGAGCGGTCAGGCAAAGACTTAGAATGAACCTGCCGAAATACTGTTTCAAGTGAGCGTTCATGGTCATAATTCAGTTCTCCCAAAGTTATGGCGCTTTTTACTTATATGCATATTCTGACGAAAATATCCCCGAAATATCAAAGAGATTCTCGGTACTCTCTATGCCGGGCCGCGATTTCAGCGTCGCCCAGACCGAGGATTCGGGCGGCCAAAACGGCGCTGTTTTTGGCGCCGGCCCGGCCGATGGCGACCGTTGCCACCGGTATTCCCGGCGGCATCTGAGTCATCGATAACACCGAATCGACCCCGCCCAGGGTGGCTGGAAGAGGCACCCCGATAACGGGTAAATTGGTGTTGGCGGCCACCACCCCCGGCAGATGAGCCGCCATGCCCGCCATGCAGATAACGACTTTGAAGCCGTTTTGGGCCGCTTCACGGGCGATTTTAACGGTTTGATCGGGGTGCCGGTGGGCCGACGAAACCAGCTGATGATGGCCGATAGCGAGCTGATCCAGCATGGCCGAAGCGGCGTCGGCATACTCCTGATCGGAGGTGGAACCGATGATGATTAAAACGTCTTTTTTCATGGCGTTACCTGCCTGACAGCCTGATTGGCTATATCGCGTCGATATTGGGCGCCGTCAAAGCGTATTTTTTCGACCGTGCTGTAGGCCGCCTTGAGGGCCGATTTGAGATCCCGGCTGACGGCCGTCACGCCCAAAACGCGGCCTCCAGCCGTGAACCATTCGTCTTTTTCTTTTCTGGTGCCGGCATGGAAAAGATAAGCATGGTTTTCCCGATAGGTCCGGATACCGGTTATTTTGCGGCCGGTTTCCGTCTTCTGGGGATAACCGCCGGCGGCCATGACGACACACACCGCCGCGCCTTCTTTCCATTCCATTTCCACCAGATTCAGATTGCCGTCGATGATGGCGATAAAAATATCGGCCAGGTCCGTTTTCAAAAGCGGCAGGACGGCCTGGGTTTCAGGGTCGCCGAAACGGCAGTTGAATTCGATGACCTTGGGGCCGTGATCGGTAATCATCAATCCGGCGTACAAAATTCCTTTATATATGCGCCCTTCTTTTTCCAATCCATAAACCGTCGGCTCCAGGATTTGTTCCTTGATCGTCTGCATCATGTGTTCATCGACGATGAGGGTCGGGCAATAGGCGCCCATGCCGCCGGTATTAGGTCCCTGGTCGCCGTCATAAATCTGTTTGTGGTCCTGAGAGGAGAGCATCGGGTAAATCGTCTTGCCGTCGGTGAAGGCCATGACGGTCACTTCGCGGCCGGTCAGGCAGTCCTCGATGACAATCCGGTTACCGGCCGTCCCGAAGATTTTTTCGCCCATGATCTGTTCGACTACTTTTCGGCCTTCCTCGGCGTTGTCGGCACGGACGGCTCCTTTACCGGCCGCCAGACCCGAGGCTTTGATGAACACCGGGTAGGCCGCGGTGCGGACGAAATCAAGGGCTTCGTCTTTCTCTTCAAAGATCCTGAAACTGGCGGTGGGAATATGGTTTTTACGCATGAATTCCTTGGCGAATGCCTTGGAGCCCTCGATCTCGGAGGCTTTTTTGGTCGGACCGAAAATCCGCAAGCCCTTTTCCACAAAGAGATCGACGATACCGTGGGTAAGGGGTAATTCCGGGCCGACGACGGTGAGGTCGATGTTCTTTTCAGTGGCGAAATCGGCCAACGCCTCGAGGTCATTGACCTTGATATCGACACAGTCGGCCATGAGGGAAATGCCGGAATTACCGGGCGCAACATATATTTTTTTGACCAGAGGCGACGCTTTCAGTTTCCATACCAAGGCGTGCTCGCGTCCCCCCGAGCCGACGACTAATATTTTCATAATCCGTCCTTACATTGAAACTTCTATTATACATCAGAATTTACGTTCAAATCAAGCCCTTTTTGGGCCTTTTGGAGTGAAGGGGAAGGCGTGAAAATATATTCGGACGCGAGATTGTGATCAATTTATTTTGATGGGGCCGATTATCGGTGAATTAAAATACCGGGCGGAATCATGGATATTTTCGCGGCGCAAAGGCATCGTTTGGGCGGGGTTTGGTCGGTGACCGAATAGATTCCGGCCGGGGTCGATAACAATATAGTGCACCCCCGGACGAGGGCGCACAAAAAGTGTGCATTTTATAGATTGACAGAGGTCGTTGAGATACCGATAATAATCTGTAACTAATTGCCAATAAGAGGATTATGGGCAGAGAAAAATAGTTGGCATACCCTTTGCAATCAATCTCGGCGAAGACGAATGGAGGCAAGTATGAAAACGATGTTTCTGACAGTCCTGATAGCCGCGGCCGCCCTGATGATGGTCGGCTGTGATCAGAATAACGACGAAAAAATCGTTTACGTTTACGAAGACGTGCCGCCGCCGGTACCTCAGGGAGTTTATTCGGTCACCGGTAACGAGGAAGTGTTGCTTTACTGGTTGCCGATCGACGACGTCAGCAATGATTTTGAGACTTATGTCGTTTATCGTTCCGATTTTGACCCCGACACCGGATATATCGAAATCGGTCGGACGACCAATGAGTATTTTGTCGATGACGGCCTGACCAACGGCTATACCTACTACTACGCCGTGTCTTCGCTGGATATCGACGGCAATCTTTCGGACCTCTCGTATGAAAATGTGTTCGATACGCCCCGGCCTCAGGGGACGGGCGCGGTGGTTTTCGACTATGAGACTTTGCCGTCGTATGCCGGATGGAACCTGGCTGCAGCCGTCAATGTCAATTACCTCAACACCGCCGCCGACTTTTATCTGGAATACTTCTCGGGTGACGGCGTCTTCTATTTCAACGTCGGAAATATCGACACCGACATACAGGATATGGGCTACACCGACAACTTCGACGAGATCGGTTATTCGCCCGAGTACGGCTGGTCGGCCAACGGCTGGCTGGAGGTGATTCTGTATCATACTTATATCATCTGGACCGACGACAACCATTTCGCCAAAATCCGGGTGACCGGTATCAGCACCGACCATGTCATCTTCGATTGGGCTTATCAAGTCGCTCCGGGTAACCTGGAATTGAAACCGATAGTGGAAAAAGCTCCCGACTACCTGCGTCATCCGCGGGGGGGAGAATAAATAGAGTTCTTTGTCAACCCTAAACGGGGAATGCCAAGGATATTCCTGGAAAGGCAGGAAACCAAAATGAAGAAGATTTTTCTCGCCATACTGATCGCCTTGATGGTCGTCCCGACCATCGGCGCGCGGGCTGAAGACAAGGAGTTTCGTTCCGACGCGGCCGTGCAGGGCTCGCTGAACGTGAATGTCTGGGTCGATAACGACGACGGCATCTACTATGAAGGGGATGGTATCACCATTCTTTTCCGGGCCAGCCGGGATTGTTTCGTCGCCATCTACAGCCTCGATACTCGCGGCGATATCAACCTGCTTTATCCGGCTGATTCCTGGGACAATGGTTTCGTCTCCGGCGGCGAGGTGTACGCCATTCCCGCCGACAATGACGACTACGACCTGATTGTCACCGGCCCCGAGGGTATTGAACATATTCAGGCCATAGCCTCGCTCGACCAGATGGATATTCCCGACTGGTACAACGGCTGTCCGTTGAGCGCCGATTATTATGACAGCCCCGAGGATTTCCTCGACTATATCAACAACCGCTACTTCACCGGTCGGTGGAATAATGATGCGCGCGCCTTTGACCACGCTTCGGTTTATGTCAAAACGCCGCATTATTACTATAAGCCGGTCTATGTTCCGCGTCCCTGGTATAACACCCCGTATTACTCGATGGTCTATATCGACTATCCTTTCGGCGCCGAGATTTACATCGACGGTATATATTTCGGTATCGCGCCGATGTGGATTCCCCGGGTGATCGTCGGCTGGCATTGGGTGACGATTTACGACCGCTACGGTTATTGCTGGGAGAACCATATCGAGTTCGTCCACGACCATACTATCCATCTGGATCGCAGTCGTATAAAGACCTCACGAACGGCCGTCAGCCGATTCAAGGACGTTCGGGTTCAGGCCAAGAAATATGCCCGGTCCAGCTATGTGCTTTCTGACCACAAGGTGGTAGCCGACCGAACCCTGAATTCCAAGGGCAATCCGGGCGATTACCGGACCCGTAAACAGACCACGATTACCAAAGACGGCCGTTCCACGATTCAGAAGCCGACCGGAACCAAAGCCCGGCGGATCGAAGACACCTGGAATCGTCCGAAAACGGGCACCAAGCAAACTGACGGTGCCAGCCGCAAAACCGAAGGGACTGTCAAGCGTTCCACGCCCGATACCCGCAAGAGCGGTGGCGAAACCAAGAAATCGGGCGGCGATTACAAAAGCGGCGACACGCGGAAATCACCGAGCGGCACCTATAAGAGTACCGGCTCTTCGAAAAGTTCATCGGGTTCCAAAAGCTCATCCTCAACCCGCAAGAGCGGCAATGTCTCCCGTTCATCGGGCGGCAACAAATCCTCCTCGGTCGGCCGGAGTTCTTCCTCCGGCCGATCCTCCTCGTCGAGCCGTTCATCCTCGTCCTCGAAATCTTCTTCGAGCAGTCGAAAGTCCGGCGGTGGAGGCAAAAAGTAAAAGGTAGGCGCCGTTAAATTTTTATTTGCCCGGCGCCAAGTCGCCGGGCTATATTGCTGAGGAAGCCATGAAATTGTTGATTAAAATATTATTCGTTTTGGAACTGCTGGTTGTTTTGAGTCTTCCGGCGGCGGCGATCGACAAGTCGAAGAAAGACGAACCGTCGCCGGACAAGAAGACGGTTGAAGTAGAAAAGAAGAAAATCGACCAGCCGTCCGATACGCAGAATTCTCAGGCCGACAAGGATCATTCGAATAAAAAGAACTACGACAATTTCATTGACCGCAACAACAACGGTATTGACGACCGGTCGGAAAAAGCGCCGGCTAAGACATCCCGGCAAAAGGCAACCCCTAATCCGCCCCCCAAGAAGGTCTCCAAACCCTGACCGAATCGCGGGGGCGGCGCCGCGGGAACTGTTTTCATCATCATCTGTTAAATAATGGTTGACAAACACGGTTTTTTGCCGTTTTTTTGTCACTCATAGGCCAAGAGTGCCAAAAATTGCGCCTATCTTATTGAACGATTGGAAATTAAGATGGCCTTTGAAAATTTGACCGAGCGCGAGAAGAAGATTCTGGCCTGCCTGATTTCGCATTATGTGAAATCGGCGGACCCGGTCGGTTCGCGCGCCATTGCCAATAAATATCGGCTGGGCATTTCTCCGGCCACGATCCGCAACACCATGCAGGATCTGGAGGAGATGGGGCTGGTTCAGCAACCGCATACCTCGGCCGGCCGCATCCCGACCGATGCCGGTTATCGTCTATTTGTCGATACCCTTCTGCGGCAGGAGCCGTTGACCGAGGCCGAGAGAGCTTTCATCAAAAACGGTTTACGGGCCGCCGGTAGTGGAGTCGACACGATTCTGGAGCAGACTTCGCGGGTGCTGGCCGATCTTTCGGAGCACCTGAGTATCACCATAACTCCCCAGCTCGACGATTCCGTTCTGTCCCGTATCGAATTGATCGAAATGTCGGAGGGGAAGGTGCTGGTAGTGATGGCCTTCCGTTCGGGACTGGCGCGGACGATCCTGGTCGAAGTTGATGCCTCCATCAGTTATTTTGAACTGGAAGAGATGTCTCAGGTTCTCAATGAAAAGCTGGCCGGCTTGTCGCTGGGTCATATCCGCAAGACGATTCAGGAGCGGCTGGCCGAATCGGGCGGGAATCCGCGCCTTCTGCGTCTGTTCCTCGACAGCGATTCGAATGTCTGGAGAAGTCTCAGTACGCACAAGATGCATATCGAGGGGACACAGAATATAATTTTTCAGCCGGAGTTCGCCGACCGCGAAAAACTGCAGAGTCTGATGAAAATCATTCATCAAAAATCGGGCCTGATCGAACTATTTGAGCATCCGGGCGATGCCAACAGCGGCATCGTCATCACCATCGGCGCGGAAAACAAAGCCCGGGAAATTCAATCCTGCTCGGTCGTGTCGGCGACCTACAACGCCGGCGGCACTACCGGGACCATCGGCATCATCGGCCCGACCCGGATGCCGTACGCCAAGCTGGTGTCGCTGGTGAAGTATGCGGCGCGCCAGTTGAGCAAGGTTCTTAAAGGTGATTAGCGCCAATCAGGGAGCATTTTTTACATGTCACATAAAAAAGAAAATAATTCCGACGCCTCCGACAATGTCGGCCATGATGATAAACCGGATCGAGGAATCCGGATAGAAATCAACGATGACGACCGCGCCGAACCGTTCGAAGGGCGGGAAACGGAGCTGGACGAGGACGGAAAAATCGAGGTCGAAGACGGACTTCTGAATCAACCGGAGGCTGAGCCATCATCGGCGGAAGATGAGGAAGCGGCCGCATCGGAATCGGATCGATACCTGAGGCTGGCGGCCGAATTCGACAATTACAGAAAAAGAACGGCCCGGGAATTCGGCGAAATCGTCAGGACCGCCAATATGCGGTTACTGCGTTCTCTGGTGGAAATTATCGATAATTTCGAACGGGCCATGAATCATGAAAACGGCGAGGACGACGGCGACGCCTATCGCAAAGGGGTCGAGTTGATTTATAACCAACTCACCGAGCTTCTGCAAAAGGAACAGGTCACCGTCATCGAGTCGATCGGAAAACCTTTCGATCCGGCCCTGCACGAGGCGATGATGCAGGTCGATTCGGATGAGTATGGCGAAGGCATCGTCTGCCAGGAAATCCAAAAGGGATACAAAATCGACGACAAGGTTCTGCGGCATGCCCGAGTGGTGGTCAGCCGCGGATCATCGGACAACAAAAAGGAAAACAAGTGAGTTTTCTCATAGATGAGGAGTGAGAATAATGGGAAAAGTTATTGGCATAGATTTGGGGACGACCAACTCCTGCGTAGCCGTGATGGAAGGCGGCGATCCTGTGGTCATACCCAACGCCGAAGGCGGTCGGACAACGCCGTCGATCGTGGCTTATACGAAAAACGGTGAATGGATGGTCGGCGCGCCGGCCAAACGGCAGGCGATCACCAACTCCGAAAATACCATCTTCTCCATCAAGCGTTTCATGGGCCGCCGTCACAGCGAAGTGGAAGCGGAAGAGAAGATCGTACCTTATAAGGTGGTCAACGACGAAAACGGCGAGGTCCGGGTGGCCATCCAGGATATGATGAAAGCGCCGCCGGAAATCTCGGCCATGATTCTGCAGACCCTGAGAAAGACCGCCGAAACTTATCTCGGCGACACCGTCACTCAGGCGGTTATCACCGTCCCGGCCTATTTCAACGACAGTCAGCGCCAGGCCACCAAGGATGCCGGCAAAATCGCGGGCCTGGAAGTTCTGCGCATTATCAATGAGCCGACCGCGGCCTCGCTGGCCTATGGGCTCGATAAGCAGATCAACCAGAAAATCGCCGTGTTCGATCTTGGCGGCGGGACCTTCGATATTTCAATTCTCGAACTGGGCGACGGCGTTTTCGAAGTCCGTTCGACTAACGGCGACACTCATCTGGGTGGCGACGATTTCGATCAGCGCATCATCGACTGGCTGGCCGACGAGTTCAAGAAATCCAACGGTATTGACTTGCGCCAGGACCGGATGGCTCTCCAGCGTCTCAAAGAAGCCGCCGAGAAGGCCAAGATCGAACTCTCCACGACCATGCAGACCAATATCAATCTGCCGTTTATAACGGCCGATCAGTCCGGGCCCCGGCATCTGGATTTAACCCTGACGCGCGCCAAAATGGAAGCCATTTGCGACGATCTTTTCCAGCGCACCGTCGCTCCCTGCCGTCAGGCCCTGGATGACGCCAAATTGGCGGCCTCGGATATCGACGAGGTGATCCTCGTCGGCGGCATGACCCGGGTGCCGAAGGTACAGGAAACGGTCAAGACGCTCTTTGGCCGCGAACCGAATCGAAGCGTCAACCCTGACGAAGTCGTCGCCATCGGTGCAGCTATTCAGGGCGGCATCCTTGGCGGCGATCTGAAAAAAGACGTCGTCCTCGTCGATGTCACGCCGCTTTCGCTCGGCATAGAAACCCTGGGCGGCGTTATGACGACCCTGATTGAGCGCAATACCACCATCCCGACCAAAAAATCACAGGTGTTCTCGACCGCCTCCGACAACCAGCCGGCGGTTTCCATCCATGTTTTACAGGGTGAACGGGAACTGGCTGTCCATAACCGAACGCTGGGACGGTTCGATCTGGCCGATATCCCGCCGGCTCCGCGAGGCATGCCCCAGATCGAAGTGACCTTCGATATCGACGCCAACGGTATCGTCCGAGTTTCGGCCCGGGATCTGGGTACCGGCAAGGAACAGAAGATCAAGATCGAATCTTCATCGGGCCTGTCCGAAGATGAGATCAAACGCATGGTCGATGACGCCAAGGTTCATGAAGCCGAGGATAACGCCAAGCGGGAATTAGTCGAAGCGCGCAATAAAGCCGATCAGGCGGTTTATACGACCGAAAAAACCGTCAAGGAATATGGCGAAAAAATCGGTGCCGAAGACAAAAAGAAAATCGAAGAGGCGATCGAGAAAGTCAAATCGGTGATGACCTCGGAGGACGCCAAGACTATTAATGAA
Source organism: uncultured Ignavibacteriales bacterium (assembly GCA_964523575.1). Classification (GTDB taxonomy): domain Bacteria; phylum Zixibacteria; class MSB-5A5; order GN15; family JAAZOE01; genus DAOUTW01. Next base: position 46,220 of record CAZGAV010000004.1, on the reverse strand, counting down.
GCCGTGGAAAGTCTGATGCAAGCCTCGCATGTGCTGGCGGCCGAGATGTACAAACAGGCCGACGCTTCCGGTAAGGCCGGAACCGGGCCGGAGGGCGGGGCGCAGGAAGCCTCAACGGGCGGAAGCGAGTCGGGCTCAACCGAAAACGCCGATGAAGGCAGTGTCGATGCCGATTTCGAAGTAGTCGACGATGATGACAAGAAATAACCACGGAAACGGGTGTTGATGGAAAAACGAGACTACTACGAAGTTCTGGGCGTGGATCGTTCGGCCGGAATCGAGGATATAAAAAAGGCCTATCGCCAGCTGGCGATGAAATACCATCCGGATCGCAATCCGGGTAGCACCGAAGCGGAAACGAAATTCAAGGAAGCGACTGAGGCCTACGAAGTCCTCAAGGACGATTCCAAGCGGCGGCGTTATGACCAGTTCGGTCACGCCGGGATGGGCCAGGGAAGCGGATTCCCCGGCGGCGGTTTTGGGTTCGAGGGATTCGATCTCTCCGATGCCCTGCGAGCCTTCATGCGTGATTTCGGCGGTGGCTTCGGATTTGAAGATATATTCGGCGGCGGACGGCGCGGGGAACAGGCGGTCAATCGCGGGCGCGACCTTCAGGTCCGGATAGCCCTGACGCTGGAAGAGATCGCCTCGGGCGTCACCAAAAAACTGCGCGTCAAGCGCCTCGATACCTGCCCTGAATGTTCCGGGCAGGGGAACGCCCCGGGGAGTCAAAAGCAAGTTTGCCCGCAATGCAAGGGAGCCGGCCAGGTGCGGCGGGTAACCCGGTCGATTTTCGGTCAGATGGTCAACGTCACCACTTGCAATGTCTGTCACGGCGACGGGAAGATCATCGGGACGCCCTGTTCGGTATGTCGAGGCGAGGGTCGGGTCAGAAATCAGACGACAGTCAGCGTCGATATACCGGCCGGCGTGGCCTCCGGTAATTATATCCCGATTCGAGGCAAAGGGGACATCGGACGCCAGGGCGGGCCGGCGGGGGATTTGCTGGTTGTCATCGATGAAAAAGACCATGATATCTTCTCCCGGCAGGACAGCGATATCGTCTGCCTGATGCCGATTTCATTTGTCACCGCGGCTCTGGGAGGAACGATTGAGATTCCGGTGCTGGGCGGGGTTGACAATCTTGACATACCGTCGGGAACGCAGACCGGCAAGGTGTTTAGGCTCAAAGGGCGGGGGATACCCCACTTGAGACGGTCCGGCAAGGGCGATCAACTGGTGCAGGTGCAGGTCTGGACGCCGACGAAATTATCGAGTTCGGATGAGAAACTGCTGAAGCAATTGGGCCAGTCTGAGACTTTTGTTCCGCCTAAATCGTCGAAATCATTTTTATCGAAACTGCGCAAAACCCTCGGGCTATAGGATGCGTTATGGCGGAGAATGATGCTTCGTACTATCATGAAATAGCGCTTACTGTCCCCTTCGACGAGGTGGACCCGGTGGCCAATTATATCATCGAAAATATCTGCGGGGGATTGCTTCTTGAGGACGAGGACGAGGATTCCCACACGACCATCAAATTTTATGTCGCCGATACGGTCGATCTCGAGGCTTATCTGGACGGTCTGAAAAAATATCTTACCGACATAAATCCGACCCGGACCGCAATTGAATTTCGCCAAAAAAAGATCAAGGATCTGGACTGGATCGAGGCCTACAAAACATCGGTGGTGCCGGTCGCTGTCGGCGATTCCATTGTCATCAAACCGCCGTGGAATGAGGAATCTTTTCCCGGCCGGGTCGAAATTTTGATCGAACCCAAGATGGCTTTCGGCACCGGGCGGCATGAATCGACGCGCGGCTGCCTGATGGAACTGGCGAAAACTGAACTGACCGGAAAGAGCATGCTGGATCTGGGTTGCGGGTCGGGGATATTGGGCATCTATGCCGCCCGTCGCGGCGCGGTTGAGATCGCCGGATACGATACCGATCCCCTGGCGGTGGAAAATTGCCTCGAAAATGTCAATATCAATGAGGTGGCCGATATTTGTCGCGCCGAAATCGGCACTATTGACGATATCCCATCGGATAAACATTTCGATTTGATCGTCGTCAATATTATAAAAGCGGTGATTGTCCCCATCATCGGGCGCTTGAAAGAGCATCTGAATAGCGGCGGCCGGATTATTCTGGCCGGATTGCTGGACCGCGACCGGCCTGAGGTAGAAGAAGCGTTGAAAGCACACGGTTTGAATTCGTTCGAGATACGGACCGAAAATGAATGGGTCACCTATTCGGTGCAGTCGTAATGATACCGACTTTCATATATAAGCCTGAAGATGCTAGTGAAAGCATGATTGCTTTGACCGGCGCCGAGGCTCATCATATGATAAAGGTCATGCGCCTCGGCCGGGGTGAGATGGTGCAGTTGATCGACGGCCGGGGGACGGGTCATATTTGCGAAATCGCCTCTATCGACGGCCGCAAGGCGGACTGCCGAATAATCAGGACGATCAAAAACGGCGGCGAACCGAGTCTTTCGCTGACTTTGGCTATCGGTCTTTCGACGGCTTCCAAATTCGATACCGTCCTCGAAAAAGGCACGGAAGCCGGCATCAGTCGCTTCGTTCCGCTCTTGACCGAAAAGGGCAAGATCAAATTAGGGGAAAAATCAGCCGTTTCGGCAAAAATGAAACGCTGGGGGCGCGTCGTCGAGGCGGCTGTCAAGCAATCGGGGCGGTCTCGAATTCCCGAAATTGCCGAACCGATATCATTCAAAGAATTTATCGCCGGCAGTGAGGCGGCCGAAACAGCCTTATTTCATCCCGGCGACCGATCCGATAATATTTTCGAAAGTATAGAACTCAAATCAAAATCGACTTTCACTATCATCGTCGGGCCGGAATCGGGCCTGTCATCTTCGGAACTGGAAGCCGCCGGGGAGCGGGGGATTATCAAAATCAGTCTTGGCTCGCGTATTCTACGGACCGAGACCGCCGGGATTCTCATTCCCGGTTTGCTTATTTATATGGCCGAAATGGTCAAAGCCTGACAGTTAACGGCCGATATAGAGATTATGGAAACCACGCCGGTATTTTATATCTTTGCGGGACTGCTCGGACTGGCCATCGGGTCTTTTCTCAATGTCCTGATCTATCGCCTGCCCCGGGATAAAAAAACCGTCCTGGAGAGGTCGGCCTGTCCGCATTGCGGTCAGCCGATACCGTTTTATCTCAATATCCCGCTTATTTCTTATATCATTCTGGGCGGCAAATGCCGGAAATGCAAAGGGCCGATATCGTTTCGATATCCGCTGGTCGAGGCACTCAACGCCGGGCTGTACATTTTCTTCCTGCATATCGACGGCCTGACATTTCAGTTGCCGGTTCATTATTTCCTGGTTTCATCCTTGATCGTCATCTTTTTCATCGATCTCGAATTCCAGATTATCCCGGATAAAATAACGCTGCCGGGCATAGTTATCGGACTGGCGGCCTCGCTGTTGGTCCAGCCGCCGGGGATCGTCGATTCCCTGATCGGGTTCGCGGTTGGAGGCGGATCGTTATTGCTGGTGGCTTATCTGGGCGAATGGATATTCAAAAAAGAGGCGATGGGTGGCGGCGATATCAAAATGGCGGCCATGATGGGCGCTTTTGTCGGCTGGCAGAAGGTGCTCCTGATATTTTTCGGCGGCGCTATTCTGGGGATGATCGTCTCGATTTTGTGGATGTCATTGTCGAAAAAAGTCCGCAGTCAACGCATCATTCCTTTCGGGCCTTTTCTGGCTTTGGCGGCGTTGATAATTATTGTTTACGGCGACCGGATACTGCATTTCTATATCAATACTTTCCTGATGGCCTGAGCTAAGTGGCCGGCGATGATTTGCCGCGCCTGAACAAGCCGATCACTTCCTCCGAGAAAAGCAAAAACCATAAGATCAGCGGCAGGGCGTCGTTGATGATGAGAATCGGGAAAATATACTTATAGGCGGTGGCCGACATGGCATAGGCCGAATAGATGGCCGACGCGGCGACGATCATGATGAAATGAACGACAACGAGTATCCCCAGCCCGAGGCCGGAACGAAGCAGGCGTTTTTTCCAGGGGACGCGCGGGAGAGCAATACACAGGGCGATAAACGGTATCAGGTTGGTAAAATGTTCGATGACCAGCTTGAGGCCCGATTTATGAATCCCGAGATGACGGAACATGAATTTGGCCGTCGGCCCGAACAGCATGGCATAGCGCACCTGGAGGCCGTCGAACCAGAACCAGGTGAGGACGACCGAAATGACCACAAGGCTAAGAAAAAAGAGTAGAAGATCTTTTCTCACGTCCCACCACCAGAAGAATCCATAAAACCCAGACCGAAGTTATCATCAGGATCAAAGTCGCCTGCCAAAAATAAAGATGCATGAAATCAAAGAGGTTGAGATAATAGACGCCGACCATGGTCAGGAAAACGATCCTGATGACATTGAACAGGTAGAGCGCCGGGAGGCCCAGCAGAATACCGATTAATTTCGAGCGCCACGAAGCGGGATAAGAGATCAGGGCCGCCAGAAAAATCAGCATTTCGAAAATCCCGGTGCATTCCTCGATAATTTCCACGGAAAATCCGCGCAAGGTCAGAAACCGGCTCGACACCGAAACGTCACTATAGAAAATTCCAAGGATACCGCCGCAGATATGGGCCGTGAAGGCCATGAAACCGCGCAATGGTTCAGCCAGGGCGATGGAAAACAGCGGATAAAGAATGGCCCCGACCAGCAGAAGGCCCAGAAAAGTGGCGACGAAGACAATCAGACGCCTTTTCCGGGGATCATATTTGGGGCGCGATGCGGCGGCTTTCTTCCCGGATCCGCCGGATGCCTTTCTGGATTTAGCCATATATCTGAAAATAAACAATGGATCGAGGGCAGACAACTTCTTTTTATCCTATTCCCCTCTCAAACTAATGGGGAGAAATGCCGATTTGATTGTATATGCGCGCCTTTATCGGTAAATATGAAACCATCGTCCGGCTGGGACTGGCCTTTGTCGTCTTCCTGTTGCTTTTGTTGAACATCAATACCACCTATGTTCTCCATAGCGTCAAGGAACAACTCACCGATGAAGCCGACCGCCGCCTTGAAGCCAGTCTCAGTTACGCCCGGCGGTATTTGACCAAGAACCAGACGGAAGTCATCGGCGACGACCAGATCGCCCTGATTATGCAGAAGTACAATATCGCCCGGGTCGATACCCGTGATATTCCCGACGGCGATATCCAGCGTCTGTCCGATTTCGTCAAAGACAAAGTCTTCCATAATGAACCGGACCTGACTCTGAAAGAAAACGACCTGAAACGCCTGCTGGACGGCGACGACCTTTATTGCTCGGGTACATCGGGCGGCGACCGCCTTGGTCTGGCCCTGGTGCGGACATCGCCGGGGCGCCAATTAATGCTTTCCTTCAGAACCGATTCTTCGGCCACTGAACAAATCGGGCGGGCGGCCCGGACAACCCTTTATCTGGCGGCCGCAGTTTTGATCCTGATTCTTCCGATCGTCATCGGTTTACCGAGACGGATCCTGAAACCGTTCAAGCAGATGCGAGAGGCGGCCCAGTCGGCGGGAAAGCTGATCCCGTCGCAGGATCACGATGAAGTCACCGAGGTGATTGAATCGTACGAGGAGGTCATCGAGGAACTCAAGATTAAAGAAGCCGAACTGGAACGACTCGTTCGAGAATCTTCCAGCCGCGCCGATCGACTCGAAAAGCTCAACCATTATATCCTGAAATCTATTAATTCGGGCGTCGTCAACGTCGATCTGACGGGCAAAGTCATCGGCTACAATCGGGCGGCGATGGATATACTCGGGTATGACGAAAATCTGGTCCTTGGCCGGCATTATCTGACCGCCTTCCCGCAGGAAACCGAATTGACACTTCTAATTCAGGCCGGGCTGGAAAGAGGCGAGGTCACCGGCCGCAGAGAAATAGAATTGCAGACCGGCGGCCGAACGGATCGCTGGCTGGGGGTAGAAAGCTCGGTTATTCTTGATGACAGCGACCGGGTTGTCGGTTTTACCCTGCTGATCACCGACCTGACGGAAATCAAGAAACTGCAGATCGAACTGGAAACCAATCGGCGGCTGGCGGCGCTGGGGGAGATGACCGGCGGTCTGGCCCACCAGTTGCGTAATTCTCTCGCGGCTATCTCCGGTTTCAGCCAGCTATTGCAGAAAAAAACCGGACCTGATTCCGATCTCGGCGATATCGCCGAATCGGTGCGGACGGAGGCGGCCGCCTCGGAGACGATGGTCAGCCGTTTCCTGACTTTCGCCCGGCCTTTGTTTTTATCCGAAGAAATTTTCGATCTGCGTCAACTGGCCCAGGATTGCCTCGGGAAATTCGGCGCCGAAGCCGAATCGCTCGGAGCCAGAATGAGCCTGAAGGGGGCTTCGGATGAAATAAATATCATTGGCGATGCCCTGCTCCTCAAAGAAGCGCTTTGCAATGTCATCGACAACGGTCTGGAAGCGGCCGGGGCAAAGGGGCAGGTGGAATTAGATATTCGGGTTTACGGACAGGATTTACGCCTGACTGTCACCGATGACGGTCCGGGGATACCCGAAAAGATCCGTGACGAGCTTTTTACTCCTTTTGTTTCCTCTAAGCCGTCCGGCACCGGCCTGGGGCTGGCTCTGGCGCGCAAAATCATCAATCTTCACGAGGGCACGATTACCTTCGAGAACGCCCTGCCGCGCGGGACAACCTGCGTCATTTCACTCCCCCGCCGGGTAGCGGTCGAGGCCGGTTCTCCGCTCTCCGTGTGACCGGCCAAAAAACAGTAGCGGGCGGCGACTTTTTTGTTATATTGGCTCCATCTTGATTCTAATGGTTTTTTTGGAGGAATGATGGTTAGCGCTTCAGAATTCAGAAAAGGTCTTCGGATCCTCGTCAACGGCGAGCCCTATGTCATCGTCGATTTTTCTCATGCCAAAATGGGACGGGGCCGGCCCCATACCAAGGCCAAAATGAAGCACCTAATCACCGGTGCCGTTTTAGAATATACTTACCTGTCGAGCGAGACTTTCGATCTGCCCGATCTTGATAATCGGAAAATGCAGTATTTGTACAACGACGCCGACGGTTACCATTTCATGGACTCGTCCACCTATGAGCAGACGGCTCTTACGGCCGACAGCCTGGGCGATTCCCGTTTTTACCTGATGGAAAATCAGGAATATTCCATACTCTTTTTCGAGGGACGCGCCATTTCTCTGGATATGCCTTCCTCGGTAATTCTCCGGATCGTAGAGGCGGAGCCGGCTATCAAGGGCGATTCCGTGACCAATATCCAGAAAACGGCCAAGCTGGAAACGGGGCTGGAAATTAAAGTACCCCTGTTCGTCAAAGAGGGCGACCTGATCAAAATCGATACCCGTACCGGCGAATACCTCGAACGGGCCAATTAAGTGGATGACGGGCGCTGGCCGATTATCGGCGTCGATGAATCGGGCAAGGGAGACTTCTTCGGACCGCTGGTGATCGCCGGAGTGCTTTTAACCGAGGCGCAGGCGCAGGTATTGCCCGGATGGGGCGTCCGCGATTCCAAGACTATCGCCGACGGCAAAGTGTTGACGCTTGCGGCCCGGATCAAGGAACTCTGCGTTCATGAACTGGTGGTTATCAATCCCGAAAAGTATAATCAGCTATACGGCAAGATCAAGAATCTGAATAAACTCCTCGGCTGGGGGCATGCCCGCGTCATCGAAAATATCCTGACCCGCGAATCGGCCGAGGTGGCCATATCCGATAAATTCGGGGCTGACCGATTTATTATTGACAATCTTCAGCAGGAAGGCCGGAAGATCGAACTGGTTCAGATGGTCAGGGGAGAGGCGCATCCGGCCGTGGCCGCGGCCTCGATTCTGGCCCGGGCGGAATTTCTGCGGCGGATGGAAATGATGTCCAAAGATTTCGCAGTTACCTTTCCACGCGGGGCTTCCTCTCTGGTCGATCAAGCGGGACGGGCGCTGGTTGGCGCGCGCGGGACGGCCATCCTCGGCAAAGTGGCCAAATTGCATTTTAAGAATTATAAGAAAATCGTTTCCTGAGGGCCGGGTTTAGGGCCATTCGGCCACGCCGTGGCCAGTCTCAGATTTCCCTGATATAATTTAATATCAGAGTAAAAAAAAAGGCCGGGCGGTGATTTCCGCCCGGCCGGTGAGACATAGCGCGCGGCGTATTAGTATTTGACTTTCTGGTAGTCCGTCATGACTCCGAGGAGATGCATGGTGGACGCGGACAGATAATTGTAATTTTGTTCGAATTTGATCAGTCCGATGCCGGCCGAATACCAATAATAGTTATAAGTATTGGCGTCGGTTTGCCAGACGATCTTAAGACAGCCGCCGTACACGGTGCCGTTGAGGGCCTGGACGTTTTCCGTCCCGACGATTGTCATGGTGTTGTATCCGTCGCCCGGTATCGTCTTGTACCAGTTAAAGGGATTATCGTCGGTGACTTCGTTGTTATCGACGACAATATCACCGGTAACTGTGGTCGTGGACGAAGTATCGAAACGATCCCAGGTATGTCCGATTGTAAAAGGCGATTCCAGAATACGAACACCGGGGTACTGAGTTGAGCCGGATTCGAAAATAGCGTTATCTTTCATATAACGATAGGATACCTCGGTCAGGCCGGAGGTGCGGTCGGTTTTGCGGATGGTGTAACCGGGATTACCGGCCACATAAACCGGATCGGTGACTTCCAGATCAAAATATTTGGTTTCGGGTTCAAGTATGGCGTAGCTGACCCGCAGGCCCTGCTCCAGCGGAAGAAAGGCGGTCGGATCGGCGTTCTGAGTCACTGCCGTCGTGTCGGAAGTAAAGGTTTTGTCCGAACAGCCGGGAATGGCGATGCCCAGAAATACCGGAATCAGCAGAACCAGCCAAATCAGTTTACGAAATCTCATTTAACCTCCCCCATGTTATAAATGGGTTATTTCTTGCGAGCTAATATGCCGCAGGATTTGCAAAGCCGATGCCAAGGCCGCTTCGAGTCGCTAAGTCATTGTCCGGAGGTACAATAGAGAAGGCGGGGCATTCGCGGGCACTCTCAGGATCGGGTCTCTTTATCGGCTTTATCCCATACAGGATGGAGTCGGCGCCCCCATGCTCAAACTTCCAACAATTTTGCCGATAATATCATTGTATACAAAGACTTAAATTATATGCGGAGGTTGCCATGCCGCAATTGTACTATGATGTACTTTTCGGTCTGATTTTTGTCTTCATCCTGCTGGTCATGTCCCGGATTCGCCGGACTGCGTTCGCCCGCGATGGAGCCGCCTATCGAAGAATCATCATCGGCTTATTCATTTTCGCCGGCCTGTCCGGCCTTCAGATAGCCGGGCATCAGAGCGCCTTCGAAGGTTGGTTTTATCTTGGGGATGCGGCCGGCAGAGAGACGGTCGAAGCAATCGGCATTATCGCCGGTTTGATCTTGGTCCTCTCCGGCATCGGGGCCTGGTTGCCGTCGCTGACTATGGGACGCGAAAATCAGCGAAAGTTGAACAAACGCTATTATTGCCTGAAAATGATCAATGAGAACCTCGACCGGAGCCGCAATCTTGACGACGCCTATGCCCGGGCCACCTCCTGCCTTTCCTCCTATCTCGGGTTTCGGCGCTGTGCCGTTTACAAATATTCGTCCCGGCATGACACCCTGCACTTGTCGGGCTCGGCCGGTTTTGACGGCAAAAGCCAGACTACGCCCGACCGAATCAGCCTGAGCGGGACGCCATTGAAAAATGTCCTGACCCGTTTCCGGGCGGCGACAGCGACAACTACCTTGCCGGAATGGAACGGTAGTCAGGGGCCGGATATCATTATTCCGATCGCCTTCAAGACCCGCCTCTATGGAGTCTATTTTTGCTGGCTCGGGCAGGTTGAACGGATCGACGATGATTTACTCGATTTCACCTCGACCCTGGGGCAAATGATAGGGCGTTACACGCATACGCACGTGGTGGAAGTCAGGCGCAGTTATCACCGGCATCAGCAATCGGCCTATGAGCGTTTGAGTGAAATTTGCAATCAGGTCGCGACGGTCAAGGACCTGGTGCCGCGACTTTTCAATGTCATCGGCGATATGGTCGGCGCCGAATATCTTTCCCTGGCCAGTCTCGACAATTCCGGCGAAAACATGATCCGCTATACCATCGGTTCCGGGGGGAGACTGCTTCTGGAGAAAGGCGTCAGCCGCCCGACCCGGGGAACCGACATATACACCGCTTTTGAGAGCGGCCGCTCTATCGTTCATCCCGATATCAGGCCCGATGATCGCAGTGGCGAACAGGACGGCCTCTTTCTGTCCTGCGGCATGCGTTCCCGGATATCCTGCCCGATCCGGGCCGGGAACCGGATCGTCGGCGTCCTGACGCTGGGGCACACCTCGCCCGGTCATTTCGGCCGCTACCTGGTGCATCGTATCGAAAACCTGGCTGATGTCATCGCCGGCGTGGTTCAGCGCCAGCATCTATACCGTAGTCTGGAGATTAAGGAAGATCATATGTTGCGTCTGGAATTGATGCAACGCCAGATGCTCGACAATCCGCCGGCGCAAAGCTTTTTCGAAGACGCCTGCGAACTTCTGACCAACCGGATGAAATGCACCATCGCCCGAATCTCCCTGCTTGACCGGGATCGGACGCGGCTGATCAGTCAGGCGTGTAGGTCGATTCGCGAAACCGGAAATGAATTGCGAGCCGATGAATCGATACCGCTGTCGCTTCTGCCGTGGCACCGGATGGCCCTCGATGCCCGGAAGCCGATGATGATCAATCAGGACGATCCGGAGTCGCGGATGCCTCCGCAGGAATCCACCTCATCATTGATCCCCAACATCAAATCGGCCCTGCTGGTGCCGATTATGCTCAATGACCACGTCCGGGGTATTATCTCGGTCGGCGAGGCCCGGAACTGGAACCGGCGGTCGTTCGGGGCGACTGACCTGATCTTTGCACGCGACGTGGCGGCCAAATGTTCGCTGGCCCTGAGAATGAAACGCCTGGAATTGAACGCCGAGCGGAATCGCGAAGAAATCGGACGGATGATGAACTCCGATGGAGAAGACTTGACGGAAATCCGGACGCGAATTAAGAGCCCGCTGACTTCGATTATCGGAGCCGTCGATCTTTTACGGATGAAAGGCGCCGGCGAGGAATCATCGGGTCGCTACTATGAAATGATTCTGAAATCGGCCGACCGGATCCGAAAACTCACCGAATGGGAGTCAGCAGTTGATCCAGAGAAGGAAATCGGTTCGGAATCCGTGATTGGATAAATATCAAGCCGATCCCGGAAGTACCGGGTTCGGCCGCCGGGGGCTTATAAACCGATGGGGTATAACCCTGTCGACTGATGTGAATGAAAAACGAGAGCACGAAAATGAGCGATAAACAACACCTCAGACTAAGCATCCTGGTCGTCGAGGATAACGACGATATCCGTAGAATATTGCAGGACCTGTTATCGGCCAACGGTCATAAGGTGGACAGCGCCGAAGACGGCGAAAAAGGACTCGCCTTTCTTCAGGCCCATGATTACGATATCATGATTACCGATCTGGGATTGCCGGGCATTAGCGGCTGGGATTTATCTCTGGCCTCGAAACGGTACCAGAAGGAGATGCCGGTCGTGGCGATTTCCAGCTGGCAGGGGAAAGAGGCAGAGAAACGGATCAGCAATTACGGTATCAATCAGGTTATCTGGAAGCCGTTTCGATTCGGGCAGATACAAAAGGCCCTCAAGAAATATTGTTCAATGCCGTCCGATATTAATCCCTGATAGAGGGGATTAATTTGTGTTGACAATCCTGTCCTGACGCATATATTCCGATTAAATATATCTTCGGGGTGAGGCGAAATTCCTCAACCGGCGGTGAAAGCCCGCGAGCGAAGAAATTCTTTGCTGAACCGGTGAAATTCCGATGCCGACGGTAAAGTCCGGAAGGGAGAAGGTACATTAAGGCTCGAGCGCCGGCATTGTCAGACGCCGGCGGGCTGGCCTTCCTGTCAACCTGTGCTTCTGTATTTTTGCCCCGGAGATCGGGGATTTTTTATGGCTGATGACAAAATATACGAAGCCATGATAAGGAAGGCCATGAGTCTGGCCCGGCGGGGTGAGGGGTACACTTCCCCCAATCCGATCGTCGGCGCTGTGGTTTTCAACCGCGACGGGATTATCGCCACCGGCTATCATAAGCGGGCCGGGGGGGCTCATGCCGAACGAGTGGCTCTGGAAAAGGCCGGAGATCAAGCCCGCGGGGCTTCCATCGCCGTTAATCTCGAACCCTGCTGTCATCAGGGCCGCACCGGCCCCTGCACCGATCTGATCCTTCGGGCCGGTATCAAGGAAGTCGTTTATTCCATCGAAGATCCCAATCCCAAAGTCAATTGCCAGGGCGCCGCAACGTTGATGAACAACGGCATAAAGGTTGTCGGCGGCGTCGGCCGGGAAGAAGCCATCCGTCTCAATGAAGTCTATCTGAAATATATGACAACCGGTCGGCCGTTTGTCGTCCTCAAACTGGCTCAATCGCTTGATGGCCGTCTGGCGACGGTTACCGGCGATTCGCAATGGATATCCTGCGATAAGGCGCAGAAATTCGCACACCGGTTGCGGGCCAGATATGACGCCGTGGCTGTCGGGGCCGGGACGGTCCGAGCCGATAATCCCCGACTGACCGTCCGTCATCTCAAGGGGGATAATCCCCTGAGAATCATCGTCACCGGTTCGCGCGATCTGCCGGGGAATTTAAACCTGTTTACGAAAAACGACGACCGCAAAACGATTGTGGCTACGACTCGTGAAGTAGTTGATTCCAACGTATATAAATCGGTTACCACTTGGCCCATTCGAAGGCAAAAGGACCGGATCGATCTCAAGAATTTGATGGAACGAGCCGGCAAGCATGAGGTGACATCGATCCTCTTCGAGGGCGGCAGTCGGCTGGCGACGGCGTTATTGCATCAGAAACTGGTAGATAAACTGTATGTGGCGATCGCGCCGGTTGTTCTGGGCCGCGGGATAGAGGCGGTGGGCGATCTTAAAATCGCCAAAGTCGCCAATGCCCTCCGGTTCCGCGAATCGGGCTTCAAGAAAATTGGCGATGATATGTTATTCTGGGGCTATCCGGAGAAGTGATATGTTCACGGGCTTGATCGAAAGTATGGGTACGGTAAGAAAGGTCACCCCCCGTGGGAATTACCTGGTGCTGACGATTGCGCCGGATAAGGAACTCGAGAATATCACGGACGGTGAATCGATTGCCGTGTCCGGCCCCTGTTTGACAGTGGTCACGCATGACCGGGATTCGTTTACGGTCGAAGCCTCGCAGGAGACGGTGCGATTGACGACCCTGAAAAATATTCGGGCCGGCCGCCGGGTCAACCTCGAACGGGCGCTGAAGGCCGATGCTCGATTGGGGGGACACTTCGTTTCCGGTCATATCGACGGCGCTTTGAAAGTCAGCCGCGTGCGGCCTTTGGGTGAAAGTCTCGAGGTGGCCGTCGAACTGCCGGAACAATTCGCCATATATGTGGTTAATAAAGGTTCGGTGGCGGTGGATGGCATCAGCTTGACGGTGAATGAAGTCGATAAGAAAAGTTTCAGCGTCAATTTGATACCGGAAACACAGAAACGAACGACCTGGGGCGAAATCCGGGCCGGAGATGAAATAAATGTTGAATTCGATTTGATCGGGAAATATATCCTGCGTTACCATGAAAAGCAGGGCCGCGTTTCCCGCCTGACGGTCGATTCGATACGTAAAATGGGCTTTTGAATAAGAGGAAATCATGAGCGAGTTCAACACCGTTAAGGAAGCCGTTGAGGATATAAAAGCGGGCAAGATGATAATCGTGGTCGATGATGAAGATCGCGAGAATGAAGGCGATTTCATCATGGCCGCCGAAAAAGCGACCCCGGAAGCGATAAACTTCATCAGTAAATACGGCCGCGGACTTATCTGCGCCACCATGAATCGGGATCGACTCGAACAGCTGGAGCTGAACGACATGGTGCGCAATAACACCGCCCTGCACGGCACCCGTTTCACCGTCTCCGTGGATGCGACCGAAAACACCACCACCGGCATTTCGGCCTTCGACCGTTCCGCGACCATCCGCAAGCTGATCGAAGACGACGCTCGGCCGAATGATTTCGGGCGGCCGGGTCATATTTTCCCGATCCAGGCCCTTGATGGCGGCGTCCTGGCCCGGGCCGGGCATACCGAGGCCTCGGTCGATCTGGCCCGTCTGGCGGGTTTGAAACCGGCCGGCGTTCTGTGTGAGATCATCGATGACGACGGCCACATGGCCCGGGTTCCACGCCTGATGGAAATGGCCGGTGAATTCAAACTCAAAATCATCACCGTCAAGGACCTGATCGAATACCGCCGGCATAATGAAAAACTGGTCGAGGTCGTTTCGGTAGTCAATTTCCCGACCCGTTACGGCGAATTCAAACTGCATCTTTACCGCAGTGACATCGACGACCATCATCATCTGGCCGTCGTCAAGGGGGACGTCGTCAACAAGGAAAACGTCCTCGTGCGGGTGCATTCCCAATGCCTGACCGGTGACGTCTTCGGTTCGGCGCGATGCGATTGCGGCGATCAATTAGCCCACGCCATGACCATGATCGAAAAGGAAGGTCTGGGTGTCTTGCTGTATATGAGGCAGGAGGGACGCGGCATCGGCTTGGCCAATAAAATCAAAGCTTATAATCTTCAGGACAAGGGGCGCGATACGGTCGAAGCCAACGAGGAACTGGGCTTTAAGGCCGATCTGCGGGATTATGGTATCGGGGCCCAGATTCTCAAGGACCTGGGGCTGACGACCATCCGCATCATCACCAATAATCCCCGCAAGCTGGTCGGTCTGGAAGGTCACGGCCTCAAAATCACCGGCCGGGTGCCGATTCAGATCCCGGCTTCCAAATACAACCGTCGCTATCTGGAAACGAAGCGGGATAAGCTGGGCCATCTTTTGTCAATGTTATAAGAAGGAGAAGGAATATGTCGGTTACCGAATACAATGGACAGCTCAACGGCAAGGGGCAGAAACACGCCGTTGTCGTCAGCCGTTTCAACGAATTGCTAACTTCCCGCCTGCTGGAAGGCGCTCTCGATTGTCTGCGCCGCCACGGTGTTGCCGATAAGGATATTGTCGTCAGCCGGGTCCCCGGTTCTTTTGAGATTCCTTATGCGGCGCAAAAGCTGGCCCTGTCAAAAAAATATGACGCCGTTATTTGTCTGGGAGCGCTGGTTCGCGGCGACACGCCGCATTTCGACTTTATCGCGGCCGAAGCCGCCAAGGGCATCGCCAAGGCCTCCATGGATACGCAGATGCCGGTGATTTTCGGCATCATCACCGCCGATACTCTGGAACAGGCTATCGAACGGGCTGGCACCAAGGCGGGCAACAAAGGCTGGGACGCCGCTCTGTCGGCCATTGAGATGGTCGATCTCTACCGGCAGATTGAGAAACTATGACGAAACGCAGACAGGCGCGTGAATTGGTATTGAAGGGCCTCTACGCCTACGAGATTCACCACCGCGATATCGATATCATCTTTGCCGATCTGGCCGCCGAAAGCCAATTGGCCGAGGAACATCTGAAATTCGCCCGTTATCATATGGAAACGGTCATCAAGAATATTGAATTTCTCGACAGCGAAATTACCCGCCTGGCGGAAAACTGGGAAATCAAGCGGATCGCCCTGATCGATAAAATCATCCTGCGGATGGCCCTGTGCGAGATCCATTTCATGCCTGATATCCCGGAAAAGGTGGCCATCAACGAGGCCATTGACCTGGCCAAGCAATACAGCACCCTCGAATCCAGTTCCTTTGTCAACGGTATTCTTGACGCCGCCATCTCCAAACCTCCTTTGGATCAATAGTAATTGTAAATCAGATAACGTCTTAGGCGGGAAGCGGCGAGGCTCTCCCGCCTTATTTATAATTGGACAGAGACGTTTTTTTTGTTATATTCAAACCTTCGACGGTATAAAAACACAAGCGACCAAAAACAGGATAGATGTGAATAACAAGAGCTTGCTTGATCGTTTAGGCCCCGACCGATGGCATCCAATTACCGCTGTGCTGATGCTGATTCTCACCTTTATTATATATAACGCCACCAAAGCGCCGACCCTGTCCTTCTGGGATTGCGGCGAATTCATCGCCTGCTCTTACACCCTCGGGATTCCCCATCCGCCGGGAACTCCGCTCTATGTCATGATTGGTCGCCTCTTCAGCATCATTCCTTTACAGGCCGATATCTCGGCCCGGGTTAATATGTTCTCGGTCGTGTCGGGGGCATTCGCGGCCATGTTCGCATTCCTGATCCTGTACCGGCTGATAAGAATGTGGTCGTCGAGGGAATCTTTTGCCGGGTGGACGAAGGCCGGCGTTTATATCGGAGCCATCGTGGGCACCTCGATGATGGCCTTTGGCAGAACGCATTGGAATAACAGCATGGAAGCCGAAGTCTATTCGCCGGCCATGCTGATGCTGGTGATTATCATCTGGCTCTTTCTGCGCTGGCTGGATGTTCGCGGGGAACGCAAATCCGACCGTTACCTGCTCCTGATAATGTATCTGGCGTTTCTTTCCATCGGCATCCACATGACCACTTTTTTGTTCATGCCGGCTATCTTTCTCATGATTGTTTTATTTTCCAGGCGATTGCGGCGGGATTTCAGGTTCTATATCACCGGCGCTCTGCTGTTCATGATCTCCATGGGCCTTGATCAATTTTTCGATAACAGTTATTTCTGGCTCAATGGTCTCTGGTTTCTGGTCCTGCTGGCGGGCACGTTGTTTACGCGCGAATATTTGTGGCGTTTTTCCCTGCTTTTGTTTTTGGCGGCGGTGCTTGGCCTCTCATGCCAGTTGTACACACCAATCCGTTCTGCCCAGCACCCGGCGATTAATCAGAACAACCCCTCGGAATCGTTTGCGACCTTTAAAAGATTTCTGGAACGTAAGCAATACGGCGAGCAATCGATGTTGTCGCGGGCCATGACGCGCCGGGCCGAATGGAAAAATCAACTGGGTAATTTCCGCCGCATCGGTTTCTGGGGCTTCTTTTCCGATCAATATGGAATCAACGGACGTTTCTTCGGCGTTCTTTTCGTGCTGGGCCTGCTGGGCCTGTTCGAACTGATTCGGAGGCGCCCGCGCATCGGCTGGCCTTTTGTCTTCATGATTATTCTGGGGACGCTGTTTCTGGTCTGGTATATGAATTTCGCCGACGGCACCCATCAGGACCCGCTGACCGGCGAGGGGCATATTGAGGTCCGCGACCGGGATTATTTCTTTACACCCGGGTTTATTCTGTTTGGTATGGCGATCGGCATGGGCGTGGCCGGATTGATCGAGATGGGGCGGGAAACGATTTTGGGTCAGAGCAAGACTTTCCGGAAACCGGTGATGATTATCCTCTGTTTACTGGTGCTTCTGGCGGCGGCTCCGATCAAGGCTAATTATTTTTACTGCGACCGATCGCGCAATTTTGCACCCTATGATTTTGCCGATAATCTGCTTAAATCATGCGACCCCAATGCTATCCTGTTTATCGGCGGGGATAACGATACATTTCCGGTCTGGTGTCTGCAGGAAGTCTATAAGGTCCGTCTCGACGTGACGCCGGTTAATCTGGCGCTCTCCAATACCAACTGGTATGTCAAGCAGATACGCGATTACATGGGGATTCCCTTGCGCTGGTCCGACGCCCAGATCGACGCCTTGCGCCATCGGGTATCCGGCGACGGGCGGATGTATCGAATTCAGGATCAGGTAATGGATGAAATCCTGACCATCAATCAATGGAAACGGCCCATCGACTTTTCCCTGACCGTCGGCACCGAGGCCCGGCAGTACCGCGGACGCGACCTGTCCAATTATCTGGTCATGCAGGGGATGGTGTACCAGTTGAGCCGCGAGGAGCGTCCGGGCGCCATCAATATCGAAAAATCCCTCGAGCTTTTCGACCACGAATTCCAATTCCGGTCTCTGGCCGATTCGACCATCTACAAGGACGAGCGGACCCGTTCGCTGACCGGCAACTATACCACCGCTCTGGTCCTGATGGCCGACTCCATGGCCAAGGCCAATGAATACGATCAGGCCATCAAACTGACTCGCCAGGCCATCAAACTGGTTCCGTTCGAGTATCAGACGTACAATTACCTGACGCAGTTGTTCGTCGAGGCCGGCTACGAGGATTCAATACCGAAAGTGATGAAAGAAGTTCCTCCGGATCGCCTGCGGGAAATCTATTTTATCTGGGGTATGGCCAATAAATACCAGGGCAATAAGGGACGGGCCATGTCGATCTTGAAACAGACTCTGGAATTATACCCGACCTACCGCGATGCCTTCCGTGAATATACGATGCTCTTATACGAAGACAATCAAATGGACACCCTGCAAGCGGTGCTGAGAACCTGGCTGGTCAATAATCCCAAAGACGAGGAAACCCGAAAAGCCATGCAGGACCTGTTTAAAGCACCGCGGACGCCGGCTTCTCCGGCGGGCCATTAACCGGTTTCTCAGTCAATTGGAAGAACCAATTTGAATATTCTGGCGCTCAACTGGCAAGATTTAAAAAACCCGATGTCGGGCGGGGCCGAAGTGCACCTCGAGGAACTCCTGCGCCGGGTATCCGCCGCCGGCCACACCGTGACCCTTTTCTGCTCCAATTATAAAGGCGGTTTGCCCGAAGAAGTCATCGACGGAGTAAGAATCATCCGGGCCGGGAACCGATATAATTTCAACCTGATCGCTCGCGGGCACATCCGCCGCCTGATCGGATCGGGGCGGTTTGATCTTTTCATAGAAGATATCAACAAGATTCCGTTTTATTCGCCTTTGTACCAGAAACTGCCGACTCTGGTGGTCATCCCCCATCTGTTTTCGACGACCGTCTTCCGCGAGATCAATTTCGTTCTCGGCAGTTATATTTACCTGTCGGAAATGTTCCTGACAGCCGTTTACAAGCGGAAGCCCTTCTGTGTGATTTCGGAATCGACGGCCGATGATATGGTCGCCCGGGGGATACCCCGCAAAAACATCTCGGTTATTCACTGCGGCATCGATGCCGACCTTTATAACAATAAAAAAAACTATGACAAATTCGAGTATCCCTCGATATTGTATCTGGGCCGAATCAAGAAATATAAATCGGTCCAGCATTTGATAGACGCCTTTCGACTGGTTCGAAAGGACATTCCCGAGGCCCGGTTGACGGTAGTCGGCGCCGGCGACTATTTGGCGGAATTGAAAAAGCAAGCGGTTCAAATGGGCCTGGGTGAGGCGGTCGAGTTTACGGGGTTCGTTTCTGAGGAAACCAAAGTTGAATATCTGTGCCGGTCGCATGTCATGGTTTATCCATCGCTCAAGGAAGGTTGGGGGTTGACCAATATCGAGGCCAACAGCTGCGGCACCACCGTTGTAGCGGCCAATACACCGGGACTGCGGGATTCGGTCAAAGACGGATACAGCGGCCTGCTGTATGAATATGGCAATATCCCGCAACTGGCTGACCGAATCAAAATCCTTCTGACCGATGGCGATCACCGCCGGCGACTTGAACGGGGCGGGTTGGAATGGGCCGCCCAGTTCAATTGGGATAAGGCCGCTGGACAATTTCTTGAGCTTTGCCAAGAAGTGTCAGGGAAGAAATGACGAACCGGGGCAAGAAAATACTGATCCAGGTGGCCGGATTTGCGATCACTATCGGACTTCTGGTCTATCTGTTTTACAAAGTCAATTACGCCGAACTGGGGCAGGCCCTCAGCGGGGCCAATTACTGGTGGCTCATTCCCAACGTCATCCTGATCATGGTGACCATGGTTTTCCGCGCTTACCGCTGGAAACATATGATTCAGCCGATCAAGGACGTCCCCGTCAAACGCCTGTTCTCGATTACGATGATCGGCTTTATGGCCAACAATGTCCTGCCGTTCAGGCTCGGCGAACTGGTCCGTGCTTATTCGTTATCGCGGAAAGAACATGTTTCCAAATCCGCCTCGCTGGCGACCATTTTCGTCGAACGTCTGGTTTTCGATTTGCTTGCCCTGCTGATCATTTTCGGCATCGTCCTGCTCATTTCGCCTTTGAAAATGGATCAGGAGCTCAAAGTGGGGGCTATGGTAACGATCGGCGCCGGTCTCATCGGGCTCTTGTTCGCCGTATATCTCAGCCGCCGAAGCGAGCGCGACAGTCATATCCTGAAAAGAATTATCAGAATCTTTCCGGCCCGGTTCCGGCCCGGTTTTGAAAACGCCATCGCCAGATTCGCCACCGGCCTCGAATTCATGCGCGACGGCCGCCAGATGTTCTGGGTTACCTTTCACACCTTCGCCATCTGGGTCGTGATGGGGCTGTCCAACTATTTCATATTATTGGCTTTCGGCTGGTCGGATCTCCCGATTGCCGCTTCCTTTGTTATTCTGGTAGTCGTTTCCATTCTTATCACGGTGCCGGCCACGCCCGGCTTTGTGGGCGTCTATCATTACGGCACCGTTTTATCATTGAGTTTCTATGGTATCGCCAAGGGCCCGGCCTTGTCCTGCGCCCTGGTCATGCATGCCACACAATTTCTGGTCATCACCCTGGTCGGTTTCTACTATCTTCGGCGGGAGCATCTGTCACTAAAAGAAATAGAAGAGGAAGCCGAGAAGGCCGAGGGGATGACATCGTAGCCCGACAGTGGGTGATTATAAAAATAAAGGGATTTTCCGCTTGACATTATTCAAGAGGGAATATATCTTTGAGTAGAGATTGTGAAATAATTCACAATTTATGACGAAAGAAAACTCCATGTCTTTGAAAGAACAAACGGACTTTTCAAAGGCGGTTATCGAACGCAAGGACTTCCCCAGCCTGCTGGAAGCCCTCCAATCCCGGTCACTCGATCTTCTCGGCCCCACTATCAGGGATAATGCCGTCGTCTATGACCGTATTTCGGGGGCGGAAGACCTGCCGATCGGCTGGATCGACCGTCAGAATCATGGTTCCTATCGTCTGGCCAAACACAAAAAGAAGACCCTTTTCGGCTATGTGGTCGGGCCCCATAACTGGAAAAAATTTCTATATCCGCCCGAACGACCGGTGCTCGAAATCCGGCACGAAGACAAGAAAATCGAATTCATAAAACTCCCCGAGGACGCGCCCAAGCAGGCTTTCATCGGCGTCCGCGCTTGCGAAGTTCATGCCATCGCCATCATGGACAAGATATTGATGCAAGGGCCGCATGCTGATGCGGATTATACCCGCCGACGCAAAAATTCCTTTATCGTGGCGGTTAATTGCACGCGCGCGGGTGGCAATTGTTTCTGCGTATCGATGCAAACCGGCCCAAAAGCTGAGGCCGGTTTCGATCTGGCCCTGACCGAAGTGATCGAAGACGATAATCATTTCTTTCTGGCCGAAGCCGGCTCGAAGGCGGGGGAGGAAGTCCTGCGGGATATTCCGCATAGGAAGCCCGAAGAAGACGATCTGGCGGCCGCCGATAAGGCCATTCAGCATGCCGCCTCGCGTATGGGGCGGAATCTGGTGACCGAGGAGCTGCCGGAAATTCTCCAGCGCAATTTCGATAACCCCCAATGGGATGACGTCGGGACCCGCTGTTTATCCTGCGGTAATTGCACTCTGGTGTGCCCGACCTGTTTTTGCATGACCCTGGAAGACCGAACCGATTTGACGGGGCAGAATCTGCAACGCTGGCGGCGCTGGGATTCCTGCCACACCGTCGATTTTTCCTATATTCATGGCGGCAGTGTCCGCAATTCCACCATGGCCCGATACCGCCAATGGATGATGCACAAATTATCTTATTGGCCGGAACAGTTCGGGACCTTCGGCTGTGTCGGATGCGGCCGGTGTATCACCTGGTGCCCGGTCGGGATCGATCTCACGGCCGAGGCCGCCGCCATTCGGAAAAGCGAATAATATGGTTGGCAACAGTCATAGAGGGATATGAGAGATGGAAAATCTGGAAAAATACTTAAGCGAACATCCGTTTCTGGCCGGTATGAATGAAACGCATATCAAGCTGATGGCCGGGTGCGCCTCGAACGTGGTGTTCAAAGCCGGTCAGTTCATATTTCGGGAAGGGGAGCCGGCCGACAAGTTTTATCTTATCCGCCACGGTAAGGTGGTCGTTGAGACCTTTATTCCACAAAAGGGCCCGCTGGTTATCCGGACGCGCGCCGAGGATGACATTTTCGGATGGTCCTGGATGGTGCCGCCCTACAAATGGCATTTCGATGCCCGCGCCTCGGAACTGACCCGGGCGCTGGCTCTCGACGGCAAATGTCTTCGCGAAAAATGCGAGGACGATCATGATTTGGGCTACGAGTTGATGAAGCGGTTCGCGACGGTTATCGCTGAACGGCTTGAGGCGACTCGATTGCAATTGATGGATGTCTATGGAAACAATTCCTAAAAATTCGGCGGCCGGTTCGGGCGAGGCCGAAGTCATGAGCGTGCGTCCGTTCAAGGTCATGAGTACGATCAAGGAAACTGAAGATACTTTTTCCATGGAGCTGGCCTCCGACGACGGCGCCCGCGAATTCGATTTTGAGCCGGGGCAGTTCAACATGCTCTATATGTTAGGGGTCGGCGAGGTGCCGATTTCGATCAGCGGCGATCCGACCAAACCGAAAACTCTGGTTCATACTACCCGGGCGGTGGGCATGGTCACCGGGGGCATGAAGACGCTCAAGACCGGCGATATTATCGGCGTTCGCGGTCCCTACGGCAAACCCTGGCCTGTTAAGGAGGCGGAGGGACGCGACGTCCTTCTTACGACCGGTGGTATCGGCCTCGCGCCTTTGCGGCCGGTGATATATCATATCCTCGCCCACCGGGAAAAGTATGGGAAGGTGGTGCTTCTCTACGGCGCCCGTTCCCCCGAAGAAATATTGTATCGCAAGGACCTCGAAAAATGGCGCGCTCGTTTCGATTTCGAGACCTTCCTGACGGTCGATCGCGCCACCGGATCGTGGCGGGGAAACGTCGGGGTGGTGACGACGCTCATCGGCCGGGCGCCGTTCGATCACACTCATTGCACCGCCATGATTTGCGGTCCGGAAATTATGATGCGTTTTACAGTACTGGAATTACAAAAGCGGGGCGTCCCGGATATCGATATATTCGTCTCCATGGAGCGCAATATGAAATGCGGCGTCGGGCTGTGCGGCCATTGTCAGATGGGTGCATCTTTCGTCTGCAAGGACGGCCCGGTATACCGCTATGACCGGATTCAGGGCATTTTCACGAAGCGGGAATTGTAATATGGCCAAACAACGAAAGCCCAAACTGGCAGTGTGGAAATTCGCTTCCTGCGACGGCTGTCAATTGAGCCTGCTGGATTGCGAAAACGAATTACTGGCCGTGGCCGGAGCCGTCGAAATCGCCAATTTCCCCGAGGCCTCGCGACGGGTCGTCAAGGGGCCGTACGATGTGTCGCTGGTGGAAGGGTCGATCACGACGCCGCATGACGCCGAGCGGATACATAAGGTGCGCCGCATGTCAAAATATCTGGTGACCATCGGGGCCTGCGCCACCGCCGGCGGTATTCAGGCTTTGCGCAATTTCTCGGACGTCGATGGCTTTATTTCCAAAGTCTACGCCAATCCGGCCTATATCGAGACACTCAGCAAATCGACTCCGATTGCCGACCATGTCTTTGTCGATTTCGAACTGCGCGGCTGTCCCATCAATAAATACCAGTTGGTCGAGTTGTTAGCGGCCCTGCTCAACAACCGCAAACCGAATATTCCCCGGTACAGTCTGTGTCTCGAATGCAAGCGGAAGGGAGTCGTGTGCGTCATGGTCTCGAACGGGACGCCCTGCCTGGGGCCGGTCACTCAGGCCGGATGCGGAGCCATCTGCCCTTCATATCAGCGCGGTTGTTACGGTTGTTTCGGGCCTCAGGAAACGCCCAATACCGATGCGCTCAGCGAGTGGTGGCGGCAGAAGCTGAATGTCAGTGACGCCGATCTGGTCCGGGCCTATCGCGGATTCAACGCCTATTCGGAGCCGTTCAGGAAAGCGAGCGAGACCTATGAAAAATAGCCGAACCATCAAAGTCGATATGCTGGCTCGGGTCGAGGGTGAAGGCGGCCTGCTGGTCAAAATCAAGAACGACGCCGTCACCGAAGTAAAATTCAATATTTTCGAACCGCCGCGTTTCTTCGAGGCTTTCCTGTGCGGCCGCAAATTCACCGAAGCGCCCGATATCACGGCTCGTATCTGCGGCATCTGTCCCATCGCCTACCAGATGAGTTCGGTGCATGCCATGGAGCACGGTTGCGGCGTCACGGTCGGCGGCCAATTGCGAGCTTTGCGCCGCTTGATTTACTGCGGCGAATGGATTGAGTCGCATGCTCTCCATATCTATATGCTCCATGCCCCGGATTTCCTCGGATACCAGGACGCCATCGAATTGGCCGGGGATTATCCCGATATCGTCAAACGCGGGCTGGGTTTGAAAAAAATCGGCAACGATATCGTGTCATTGTTGGGCGGGCGCGAAATTCATCCGGTCAATGTCAAAGTCGGCGGCTTTTATAAACTTCCGACCAAACAGGAATTATTGAACCTGACGGAATCGCTGAAATGGGCGGTTGAGGCTTCGCGAGAAACCATCAAATGGACTTCGACCCTGACCTTTCCCGATTTCGAGCGCGACTATGAGTTTGTTTGTCTGCGTCATCCTGACGAGTATCCCTTCAATGAAGGCCGTATCGTTTCCAGCAAAGGTATCGACATTCCCCTCGAAGATTTCTATAATTATTTCGAGGAAATTCATGTCGAGCACTCGACCTCGCTTCATTCGGTGGTCAAGAAACGAGGTGAATATTACACCGGGCCGCTGGCCCGTTACAGCAATAATTTCGATCGGTTTCCGGCCGACGTTCAGGAAGCCGCGCGTGAAGCGGGGCTGGGGGAGACCTGCGGAAATCCCTTCAAGAGCATCATCGTCCGGGCCGTCGAAACCCTGTATGCCTGCCAGGAAGCGTTGCGGATTATCGAAAGCTATGAACCGCCCAGCCGAGCCGCCATTGAGGTTCCGCCGCGTAAAGCGACCTGTCACGGCGCATCCGAGGCGCCGCGCGGCATGCTTTACCATCGATATCGCATCGACGATGACGGCATCATCCGGGATGCCCGCATCGTCCCGCCGACGGCGCAGAACCAGAAAGTCATCGAAAGCGATCTGGCGGAATATGTCGCCGACAATATCAAATTGCCGCAGGATAAACTGACCTGGCAGTGCGAGCAGATCGTCCGCAACTACGATCCCTGTATTTCCTGCTCCTGTCATTTCCTGAAGCTCAAAATTGAGCGTGAATAAAGCGGGTGATTTTATGGCCCCCCAGAAATCTGTCGTGATCATCGGTGTCGGCAACGATTACCGCACCGATGATGCCGCAGGATTATTGGCGGCGCGTCGGCTGGCGGCTCTTGATCTTCCCGGCGTTCGCGTCGTTGACAGCGTCGGCGATGGCACCGATCTGATCAATGCCTGGGAAAATATGTATAGGGCTATTGTGATCGACAGCGTCCGGTCCGAATCCGATCCGGGAGAAGTCTATCGTTTCGACGGTTTGACCGGGGATATCAGCCTGGACGCCCTTTCGGCCTGTTCCACCCATGCTTTCAGTATTCCTGAGACGATTGAACTGGCCCGGACATTGGATCGCCTGCCGCAATCGCTGGTGATTTATGGCGTCGAAGCTGACAGTTTTGCACCGGGGGAGGGGCTGACCGAAGCTGTCGCCCAGGGTGTGGATAAAATTGTGCGGCTGATCAGGGCCGAGATTGAAAAGTGATAACAGGTTTGAGCCATGTCGATAAAAGCCAGCTATAGCAAGCCACATGAGGCGGACAGGGGAAGCCGGCGATGCCGGCGCCTGAAAATATCCGTCCGGGGTCGGGTGCAGGGGGTTGGCTTTCGACCCTTTGCTTACCGTCTGGCCACCGCCCTTGATCTGACCGGCTGGGTCTGCAATTCGCCGCAGGGAGTCCAGATTGAGCTGGAGGGAACTGAAGATAGTCTCCATCGATTCCTCAGTCGCATGGAATCGGAAACACCGCCACTGGCCTCAATTCAATTTCTGGAAAAGACTGTATGTGAAACGGTCGGGTACTCCGACTTCGTTGTCAGGGAAAGCCCCGAGACGGGGGAAAAGTCGGCTCTGGTGGTTCCGGATATGGCCATCTGTCCCGATTGTCTTCATGAAATATTCGATGCCGGCGACCGACGTTACCGCTACCCCTTCACTAATTGCACCAATTGCGGACCGCGCTATAGTATCATAAATTCCCTGCCGTATGATCGCCCACGGACGACCATGAGTAAATTTCAGATGTGCGATCAATGTCGTGCGGAATATGAGAACCCGGGAGACCGCCGTTTCCATGCCCAGCCCAATGCCTGTCCCAAATGCGGTCCGCACCTCGAATTATGGGATGCCGCCGGGAATGTCCGGGCTATACGTGACGGCGCCTTGCGAGAGGCGGCCGATGTCATCCGAAGCGGCGGTATTCTGGCGCTCAAAGGGCTGGGCGGATTTCAATTGCTGGTTGATGCCGCCAACGAGGACGCCGTCCGGCGTTTGCGTCACCGGAAGGCTCGCGAGGAAAAACCGCTGGCCCTGATGTATCCCGATCTGGCAGCCGTACAAAACGACTGCAACATATCGGATATCGAACGACAACTTTTGATATCACCTCAGGCGCCGATCGTGCTTTTACGCCGACAAGGCGAATTCAATGATCGAGCGGCCAACATCGCGCCGTCCGTCGCTCCGGAAAATCCCTATCTGGGAGTGATGTTGCCTTTCACGCCTTTGCACCATCTGCTGATGCATGATCTCGATATTCCGGTCGTGGCCACCAGCGGCAACATTACCGACGAACCGATCTGTATTGACGAGTATGAGGCTCTCGAACGGCTGAGAAATATCGCCGATATGTTCCTGGTGCATGACCGCCCCATTGCCCGGCAGGTGGATGACTCGGTGGTTCAAGTGATCAACAGTCATGAGCAGGTGCTCCGTAGCGCTCGGGGTTATGCGCCCACCTGTTTTACCATTAAGAAACCCATCAGGCCGTCATTGGCGGTTGGTGCCCATCTCAAAAATTGCATTGCCATCGGCCGCGACCGTCAGATATTCGTCAGCCAGCATATCGGTGATCTGGAAACGCCTCAGGCTTGCCGGGTGCTGGATGAAACCGGGAAATCGCTTTCGGGGCTTTACGAATTGATCCCGGAAATGACAGCCGTCGATTTGCATCCCGATTATGCCTCGACGCGTTATGCCGATCGATTGGAGCTGCCGATGACCGGCGTTCAACATCATTATGCCCATGTGCTGTCCTGCATGACGGATAATGATATCGACGGCCCGGTTCTGGGTGTAGCCTGGGACGGTACGGGACTTGGAGTCGACGGGAATGTCTGGGGCGGTGAGTTCTTATTGGTGGACGATAAATCGTTTATCCGCAAGGGCCATCTAAGGGAATTTCCTCTTCCGGGCGGGGAATCTGCCGTTCGGGAACCGCGCCGGACAGCCGTCGGTCTATTGTATGCGATTTTCGGCGACGAGCTATTTAATATGAAAGGCATCAAATCGTTGGAGGCGTTCGAGGCGAAAGAAAGAATTATACTGAAGCAGGTTTTAAATCAAGGAATAAATTGCCCGATAACATCCAGTGCCGGGCGGTTATTCGATGCCATAGCATCACTTTTGGATATTCGACATATCAACGGTTTCAGCGGTCAGGCGGCCATGATGCTTGGATTCAAAGCGGAAGAAGCCGCTACTGAGGCCGCATATCGCTTTTCCCTAATTGAGACACAGCGAGATTATATCCTTGATTGGGAGCCGATGGTTCAGGATATTCTTGAGGGGCTGGAAAACGAAGACCCGCCATCGATCATCGCCGCCAAATTCCACAACACGCTGGCGGAGATGATCGTGGCCATTGCCGAACGAGTCGGAGAGAAAAGGGTGGCGTTAACCGGCGGCTGTTTCCAGAATCGTTATCTGACCGAGCGGGCGGTGAAGCGCCTCGGATTAAAAGGATTTGAGGTCTTTTGCCACCGGCGGGTTCCGCCTAATGACGGCGGCATCGCCCTGGGGCAGATGATGGCGTTGGCTCGCAAAGAAAAAGGAGGCCGATAATATGTGTCTGGCCATACCTGGGAAAATACTGGCGATCACTAATGATGACCCGGTCATGCGTACCGGGCGGGTAAGTTTCGCAGGGATAGTCAAGGAAATCAATTTATCTTTCGTGCCCGATGCCGGCGTCGGCAGTTATGTCATCGTCCATGCCGGTTTTGCCATCAACAGCATCGATGAAGACGAAGCCTCAAAAGTTTTCGAATACCTGGAAGAACTTGGCGGGCCGGGAAGTACGCCGGGTAACGCCTGATGCGTTTCGTCGATGAATATCGCGATCCGGCCACAGTTTCGCATTTTGTTTCAAAAATCAAACGCCAGACCACCCGGCCGTGGACGATTATGGAAATCTGCGGCGGGCAGACCCATGCGATAATAAAGCATGGTTTGGATTTGATGTTGCCGGATGAAATTACTCTTCTGCACGGCCCCGGATGCCCGGTGTGTGTCACCCCGGTTGAATTGATCGACAAGGCCATCGCCATCGCGCGGCTGGAAAACGTCACTTTTTGTTCATTCGGTGATATGTTGAGAGTACCGGGAAGCGCCGGTGATCTTCTCGGGACGCGCGCCGAAGGAGGCGATATACGAACCGTTTACTCCCCTCTGGACGCGGTTAAAATCGCTACGGACAATCCCGAACGGGAGGTCGTATTTTTCGCCGTCGGTTTCGAAACCACCGCCCCGGCCAATGCCGCCGCGACTTATCAGGCCCGTCGCTCCGGTCTCAAAAACTTCTCGCTCCTGATGGCGCAGGTGCTGGTGCCGCCGGCAATCGAGAAAATTCTATCCGCGCCGTCATGCGGCGTTCATGGATTCCTGGCGGCCGGTCATGTATGCGCCGTCATGGGATATACTCAATATGAAGAACTGGCTAAGCGTTTCGGCGTCCCCATAGTCGTCACCGGCTTCGAACCACTCGATCTCCTTCAGGGCATTTATATGACTGTCCTGCAACTGGAGCAGGGGAGGGCGATGGTAGAGAATCAATACCGGCGGGCGGTCGGGCGAGAAGGCAATAAGGCGGCGCAGAAGATAATGATGGAGGTCTTCGAAATTGTTCCACGCCAATGGCGCGGTCTGGGTGAAATCGTGGAAAGCGGTTTGGGTCTGAGAGAAGAGTATCGAGCTTTCGACGCCGAAGCCAAATTCGGCCTGACGACTTTGAAAGTCGCTGAATCGACAGAATGCATCAGCGGCCTGATTCTACAGGGCCTGAAAAAGCCGCAGGAATGTCCGGTGTTCGGTAAACGATGCACGCCCGAACATCCCCTGGGCGCCACTATGGTATCTTCCGAAGGCGCCTGCGCTGCCTATTTCCGATATCGAGGCGGCCGTGGGGGAATCTCCGGCATCGGCGGGAGCGCTTAACGATGGCTGATAAGGAAGAACTGCGCTGGGAATGTCCTCTGCCGATTGCGGATTATCCTCGCATCCTGCTGGCTCATGGCGGCGGCGGGCGTTTGATGCATCAGTTGATTGATAAAATCTTCGTCGCCGCCTTCGGCAACCCCGAACTCGAAGCCGGCCATGACGGCGCGGTCATCGATCCCGGAAAGGGGCGGCTGGTGTTCACCACCGATTCTTATGTCGTCGATCCCCTCTTTTTTCCCGGCGGCGATATCGGTTCGTTGGCGGTGAACGGCACCGTCAATGATTTGGCCATGTGCGGGGCCCGGCCGAGATACCTGAGCTCCGGATTCATCCTCGAAGAGGGGCTGCCGACCGAAACCCTGTGGCGTATTGCGCAATCAATGCGAAAAGCCGCCGATATTGCCGGAGTCAGGATCGTCACGGGAGACACCAAGGTAGTCGAAAAGGGTCGGGGGCATGGCGTTTATATCAACACGGCCGGAGTCGGCGTTGCCGATCATAGCCTGATTATCGGCCCCAAAAGCGTTCAGCCCGGCGATATGATTCTGCTGAACGGCGATATCGGCCGCCACGGTATCGCGATCATGGCCGAGCGGGAGGGGCTGGCCTTTGAAACCAAAATCGAAAGTGACTGCGCTCCCCTCGCCGACGCTGTCATGAAAATGATCGAATCCGGAGTTGAAATCCACTGCCTTCGCGACCTGACCCGCGGCGGCCTGGCCACGACCATGGTGGAAATCGCCCAGGTTTCGAGGATGAGGATTATCCTTGAGGAGAGCGCCATACCGGTTATGGAGGAGGTGCGAGGAGCCTGTGAGATTCTCGGTTTCGACCCTCTCTATATCGCCAACGAGGGGCGATTTGCGGCCTTTATCCCGGAACGTCATGCCGACAAAGCGACTGAAATACTAAGGCTTAGTTTTCCTGAACTCGAAATCAGGGTGATCGGAAAAGTCGAGGAGGCTATTTCCGGTCAGGTGATTCTGAAAAGCGCCATCGGCTCCGAACGGGTCCTTGACATGCTCAGCGGCGACCAATTGCCGCGCATCTGCTGATCTTTGAGTTTGGCTCTAATCGAACAGCCGATATATGGTAAAGTAATAGTTTAATAGTATGTGTTAATAGATTGTCGTGTAATGTATAAGCAATTTAATGAAAAGACTTTTGGGGGCTCTTGATAGAGGAGTAAAATAATGAGCGAAATCGGTATGACCGGCGAAATTAGAACCGACTTTGACTGCGAGATCGCCGGGATTCCGGCCGGGCGCTGGGGCGAGGCGGTTTTCAAAATCGGCGACGAGGAACTGGTGATGGAAATCAGTCTTGAGGATAAAGTCATCGTGGCTCTCATGGCCGGCGAGGAAGCGGTCTGGAAAGGAACGCTGGAAGGCCTCAAAATGCTGTTGAAAGGCGAAATCAAGGGCCGCTAAGCGGCGTTGATTGTTTTTTTGAGCTTAAATTTCCAGGGGGGACGCAGGACGAAGATAATCACGGTTATCAGCGCCAGAATGCCCGAAAAAATCGACAGGATGAGGGGATCGACGTTGATAAAAAGAGTTTTACTCATCCAGTGGATGATAAACGGTTCCGCGGCGGCCGGCTGACCCGATGAGGCCGAACGCAATTGCCACTCCCAATTGGTCAGGGGGCAGATTCCATGCGACCAGAACGGGGTAGTGGCCGTCCCGGTCAAACCGATAAGATGCGCGATACGGAAAATCCGCCAGCCCCAGAGGCGCGGCCATCGAAATCCCAGCACAGCCAGAACCGCACCGGCGATCATCCACCCCGCCCAGACAAAATGAACGGCCAGAATGATATCGGCCGCCGGGCTGGTCGGTGACGATACCAAAATCATGGTCATGAAATATCGAGCGTCCTCCTGCCGGTTTGGCAGCCGCGGCTACTTGATAAGCCGGGAGAAATCTTCATACGGTATCACCGGCCAGGTTTCGGTTTCAAGTATGCCTTTGCTGTTGATCCCGGCCGCCAGCTGGAAAGCAAGCGTCTGGTCCATGGCTTCAAAAATCGCCAGATAATCATAACGCCCCAGGGTCGCAAAAAGCTCGCTGATTTTGACCTTCTTTTCGGCAAACACTTCCAGCGAATCGCTGACCTGGCTGGATAAATCGGGATGCAATTTCTTGGCGTTGGGATTGATGGTCATGGCCATAATGAAAGTCGCCATAATGACTCCTTCGTTTTGGCGTTCATATCGTCAATCAGGCGGACAGCCGGGCGTCATTCGATCGGTCTGGGCGGGAAGTCCGACCTGGGTGTGCCGTCATAACCCGGTGTTAAAGAAAAATATCTATTATTCATCGTACACGGTATATAAAACTCCGCCCGAAAATCATACGATTTCCGGGCGGTCATCGAAAAACTATTTTTCGCCGGTCATTGCATAATGATGATATCAATCCGGCGGTTTTTGGCCCGGCCTTCGGAAGTCTGGTTTGAAGCCACCGGCTTTTCGGAGCCGTACCCGATGGCGGTGATGCGGTCGGCGCTGATGAGAAGGCTCTGGCGGAGATATTGCATGACGGCATAGGCCCGCTTTTCGGAGAGGGCGATATTCGCCGCCGGTTCGCCGCTGGCGTCGGTATGCCCCTCGACCACCAGCTTGGAATCGCCGAACAGTTCGATGACCGATTTGACCTTTTCCAACAAAGGGATATGCTCGTCCTTGATATCGCTCTTGTTGACGTCGAACGACAGTCCCGAGAGCCGCAACACGATATCGTTGGCCGAATTGAACAACACTTCGCCTTCGGAGGGATTTAAGACCGTCTTGGCTTTGCGGAATTTCTCCTCGCGGGCCGTTCGCGTCTCCAATTCGGCCGCTACCTGCTGGTGGTCTGCCTGCAGTTGCGTCAGCATATATTCCTTTTCGGTGATCTGGTCGAGGAGTCGCTGGCGTTCGGCCAGCAGGTCACCGACGCCGATGTCAATCTGATTGGCCAGGACGATGGGATCGGATTCGGAATAATCGGGCTCGAACCGATTGACGGTGCCGAGTAATTTGGCGCTGACTTCATTATTTAGTTGTCCGGTCGAACTGGTTTTCGATTGCAGGTTGCGGATATAATAAATCAGGCTGTCGGCGGCGGCAGTAGCGCCGCGGTCAAAGGGCAGGAATTTGGCGCCGATGGCCTCGGCCACCCGGTTCATTTCGATCTCATAACCCTGGATCAACTGTTCCCAAGCCTGGTCATTGCGTTTTAACGAACGGACACTGGTAGCGATATTCAAGGCGTGAGCGGCTTCGTATTCGGCCATATGGACAGCCGCCAGCGATTCGTCGCGTTCATAACGGTTCCCGGTCAGGATATCGTTGCATTTGGCCCGGGCCGTGCGGGCGCGGTCGAGAGTTGACAGGGCGTATTTCTCGGCTTCGCCCTCGACCGCCTTCTGAATCAAAGCGTCGGCCTGACCCATAATATCGGCCCGTATCGCCTCCATCTCGGCCACATCGAACAACGGTACGGCGTCGGCCGCTTCTTTGAGACCCCCTTTGATATTGCCCGATTCGACTTTCTCGGTCGCCTTCAGAAACTGAAGTTCGGCTTTCTCGTACAAATCGGTCGCCAGTTCCGGAGCCTTGGCCGCTCTGGCTTTATACCGCGGTTCAAGGTATTCCTCCAGGGTCAGTTTGCCGGTACCGGCGGCGCTCAGGGTAAGTTCCGCGTATTCGGCGGTTTGATCGAGGAGTTCCTCGATTGTCCGCTGTTTCTTTTTCATCTCGATAGCTTTTTGGGCTTCCTCGAATTTACGGGCGGCCTTGTCGTATTTCTTGGGGGCGAAAATGTGCCCCTCAACCAGCCGCGTCGAATCCATCAATTGCTGGACTTTGGTCAATTGCTCATCCACCTGAGCCATTGCCGGATACGCCATAGCGCAGATAAGGCCCAGCAGGCAGGCCAGAGTAATAATCGGTTTCATGGCAAGTCCCTTTCTTACGGCGCCCGCGTGGGCGCCGCACATAATCCCTCTGATAACAATATTATTAGAAATAAATCATATGCCGAGCAACAAAAAACAGGCCGGTCTTAGGTGATCCGGTGACCGGCGAGAAGGCCTTGACAATTTGAAGGTAACATGATTCCTTAATATCATGAATCCATGCCCTTTCAGATTATATTTGATTCTTTTGCCTTTGATGCTTCTTTTTTCGATGACCTCCGGATGCCGGGTGACCTCAGATAGCAAACCTGATTATGGCGCATTACGCAAGAAAATGATCCACGACCAGATCGAGGCGCGCGGGATAACCGATAAGAATATTCTACGGGCATTTGATAAGGTTGAACGGCACCTGTTTGTTGACAGCAGTCTGCGGGACGAAGCTTACAACGATTACCCGTTGCCGATTGGCGAAGGACAGACTATTTCCCAACCGTATATCGTGGCGGTCATGACCGATGCGCTGGATCTGGATAGTGATGATAAGGTCCTTGAAATCGGCACCGGTTCGGGTTATCAGGCGGCCATCCTCGCCGAATTGGTTGATTCGGTATTCACCATTGAGATTGTGGAATCATTGGGGATATCAGCCCAAAAACGCCTGCATGATATGGGATATGATAATATTTTCGTCAGGGTCGGCGATGGTTATCGAGGCTTGCCGGAGCATGCGCCTTTCGACGCTATCATTGTCACCTGCGCTCCGGAGAATATTCCTCAACCCTTGATCGATCAATTGGCCGAAGGGGGAAAGATGATCATTCCGGTCGGAACGTCATGGCAGGAATTGGTATTGGTGGAGAAGCGAGGCAAGAAAATATCTAAAAGCAGTATTGCCCCCGTCCGTTTCGTGCCGATGACGGGGGAGAGCCAGAAAGAAAAATAGATCGGTGGTGGCCTAAAACAAAGTATAGATGAATGGGGCCAGGGCCGAGCCTTCGGCCAACACGATCAACGCGCCCATCAGGACCAGAAAAATCACGATCGGGGCCAGCCACCATTTCTTGCGCACTTTGAGAAAACCCCACAATTCCCGCAAAATAGATAATTTCGACATCGGCCACATTCCTTCTCTTAATATCGCCCAAAAATCTACCGAACGTCCGATTTTCAGTCAATCAATCCGTTTTCGATTAGAAAGGCTCCCAGCAAATCCCCGGCCGTTTTGGCACCGAGGATGTTGAAATGGCAATCATCATAAAAGTAATCGAGCGATTTGGGCATTACCTTAGCCAGATCGAACACCGGCACATTATTTTGGGTCGCCACCTCCCGTAAGGCATCATTATAAGCATTTAGAGCGCTGTCCATCAAGTCCGCCCGATAGGTTACGCCGTCTTTATAAGTGCCCCATATCCAATCATCCGCGCGCGGATCAACCTGGCTGTTCCAGGTCGTCGCCTGCGTCAGGAAGACCAGTTTGGCATGATGGGCTCGCACCAGCCCGATAATCGACTGCAGGTTTTCCCGGTACGGCGCCGGATCGGTTCGAGGCGGTTTATCAGTTTGGGGCGCCGTTTTTCTCAATTCGACTTTCTTTTTGTAGTCGGATCTAAAACTGATCGATTGCAGGAGTTCATCGCCCGAGCGGACATGGACGATCCCTTTATAGACATAGTACAAACGGCGGGGAAGCTGAAAATCCGTCAGAGCGTATTTGATCAGGTCAAAAAAAGATACTCTGGCGCCATTGACCTGGGGTAAGTGGAAATAGTCGGCATTGTAAATGGCCGCTGTGAGATCATTCATGCCACAGAAGACAATTATCAGGTCTGGCTGGAGGTGGACGATTCGCTGGCCGATCATGGCCAGATGATCATAACTGCGATCACCCGATTTTCCGGCGCCATATACTTTCACCGATACCCCATCCGGGATATGGGCGTCAAGATATTCTTCCAGAACATGCGTGACCGCCAGGGTGTCGTCAAGATAGACGCATTCGGTGGTGCTGCCACCGACCATGAAGATCCGAAATTCATCGGGTGGCTTGGGAAACACGACCTCTGATCCGCGAAACCCGAGGCTGTCGGTGGTAAAGCGGGCCATTTCGCCCATCCCTGAAAGTTCCGGCTCCGGATAAAAATCGAGATGTAGATTAGGCTGGAATTGGGATTCGATATACCGGGACTCGACCACCTGCCCCTCTTTCCACAGGCGGTACGGATCGCCGATGGGAAAAAAGAGCCAGAGAATTATTTCGGCCGCCACGACCATGACCACAAGGGTGATACCGAGGGTTAAAATATTTTTTGCCATAAGCGGCCGTCCAACAATTCTTCAATAAGGTTTGTCGGGTCGGCTGGTCGGGCCGTCGGGATCGACCGGCACCCAGTAGGTTGACGCCGACCTGTCGAATTGACGATGGAGCGGGTCTTTGCCGGATAATTTCATAATTAATCCCAGAGGGGTAATGACAAGATAAAAAGTCAGGGTCAGAATCAAACGCGTCATCACCTGTCCCAGCAGATGGGCCATTTTCATCCAGGCCCATTCAATCGGCGTCAGTAAATTGGGAAAGAGCAGTCCGAAAATCAGAAAGAAACCGGCGATGCCGAAAAAATAGGGCCAGACCGGCTTGGCCCGCCACAGAAATAAACCGCCGAAGACGGCGAAAGCGACGGCCATGGTAAGGCCGAATTTCCGCAGTTCTCGCTTCGTCTTTTTAAATATGCTCATAACGAATCCGTCTCAATCATCCAAAGATCGCCATGGCCGCCGAGGCGGCTTCGCAATGGCGGGATATCATCGCATTCTTCAATATTCTCCTAATCCAGCTCATAAATCTTACGCCAGTCTTTCTCTTCTTTCAATTCCGGCTGTTCCTTCTTATAAAGGATTATGTCCTCCATGACCAGCACATCCATTTCGGTTCGCATAAAGCAGAGGTAAGCATCCTCCGGCGAACAGATGATCGGCTCCCCACGAACGTTAAAGGAGGTATTGACGATCACCCCATAACCGGTTTTATCCTTGAATCTGGATATCAAGGCATGATATCGGGGATGATCACGGGCATCGACCGATTGGATGCGGGCCGAATAGTCGATATGGGTCACAGCCGGAATATCGCTGCGCGGCACCTTGAGTTTTTCGATGCCGAACAGTTTTTGTTGTTCCTCGGTCATTTCCCGGCGGCGCTCCTTGCGGACCGGAGCGACCAGCAGCATATAGGGTGAGGGGCGGTCGATTTCAAAATACTGTCCGATATCCTCGGCCAGCACCGTCGGCGCGAAAGGCCGAAACGACTCCCTATACTTGACCTTCAGGTTCATGGTCGATTGCATTTTGGCGCTGCGAGCGTCGCCGATAATACTTCTCGCGCCCAAAGCCCTCGGACCGAATTCCATCCGCCCGCTAAACCACCCGACCACTTTTTCATCGGCTAAAGCCTCGACCGTTTTATCCAGGACTTCGTCGAATCGGTGCCGCTGGAATGGGTACTGCTTTCCTTTGAGCCAGTTTTCGATCTCATCGGTGGTCCAGGCCGGTCCCAGATATGATCCATGCTGAAAATCGCGGCCGTCGCCTGAGACCGCTCGAGGATTATCACATTTCTGAAACCAGGTAAACAGAGCCGCGCCGAGAGCGCCTCCGGCATCCCCCGCAGCCGGCTGGATCCAGATATTGTCAAATATTTTTTCTCTCAGGATTTTACCGTTGCCCACGCAATTGAGGGCCACCCCACCAGCCAGACAGAGATTCTTCTCGCCGGTTTCGCGTTTCACATGCCGGGCCATCCGTAACATGACTTCCTCGGTGATTTCCTGAACCGAACGGGCCAGGTCCATTTCGCGTTGAGTCAATTCCGATTCCGGACGGCGGGGCGGACCGCCGAACAGATCGTGAAAATGATGCGAGGTCATGGTCAGGCCCTGACAGTAATTGAAATATTTCATGTCCAGACGGAAACTGCCGTCTTCTTTCAAATCCATCAAATTATCCAGGATGGTCTGGACATAAATGGGGCGTCCGTAGGGCGCCAGCCCCATGACCTTATATTCACCGGAATTGACCTTAAATCCGGTATAGTAGGTGAAAGCGGTATAGAGAAGTCCGAGACTGTGGGGGAAGAGCATTTCATGTTTGAGTTCGACTTTATTGCCGTTGCCCACTCCCCATGAGGCCGTGGCCCACTCGCCGACACCGTCCAGGGTGATAATGGCGGCGCGGTCATAGGGCGAGGGGAAAAAAGCTGAGGCGGCGTGCGATTGATGATGTTCAGGGAAAACGATCGAGTTTCCGTAGCCGGGGAGGGCCGCTTTAATCCGCTCGCTCATCCAGAGTTTTTCCTTCAGCCAGAGCGGCATGGCCATAAGAAAAGAAGCTAAGCCGCGAGGAGCGAAGGTCAAATAAGTCTCCAGAAGGCGTTCAAATTTAATCCAGGGTTTGTCGTAAAAGGCCGCGAAATCGAGCTCGGACGGGGAAATTCCGCCTTCTTCCAGACAGTACTCAATGGCCCGGGCGGGGAAACAGTGATCATGTTTTTTGCGGGTGAAGCGCTCTTCCTGGGCGGCCGCGATTACCCGTCCGTCCCGGACCAGGCAGGCGGCGCTGTCATGATAAAAGGCGGATATTCCCAGTATATTCATTGGTCTCGCCAGTCCGTCATGTTAGCAGGAATTACAATGATAACTATATGATAAGGATAAACCGGTGCCTGTCAACAAGTAATTCCTGAAAACGACGGCCGAATTCGACCGTCTGACATCCCATGTTAACTTCTCGCGAGGCCTGACCGTGTGGTCAAAGGGTGCGAAAATTTTAATTTCAGTTGAAATTTTCCGGGTTTGTATTATATTAGCGCGGTTGTGAAAATGTTCACAAAATTGGTCTCTGAAAGCGAGGTTCAGCGTGGCAATTGTCAGACCCTTCAAGGGCCTTCGTCCTGTCCCGGATAAAGCGGCGCTGGTGGCGTCGCCGCCGTATGACGTTCTGAGCACGGATGAGGCGCGAGCCATGGCCCAAAACAATCCCCTTTCCTTTTTGCGCGTCAACAAGGCCGAACTTGAATTCGATGAGGGGGCCGATCCTTATGGCGAAGAGGTGTACAAGCGCGGCAAGAAAAATCTGATGCGCCTCTGGGATGAGGGCGTCATGATTCGCGATAAGAAGAATTGCTTTTATATATATCGTCTGACCATGAATGAACGGGCCCAAACCGGGCTGGTGGCGCTGGCATCGGTCGATGAATACGACCAGGGCAAGATTAAAAAGCACGAGCATACCCGCCCTGAAAAAGTCAATGACCGGGCCAATCATATCGCCTATCTGGAAGCGCAGGTGGGCCCGGTGCTCACCACTTATAAATACAACGAACGCGTCAATGATATTTTCCGGCGGATAACCGTCAAAGAGCCGACGACTGATTTTACCGCCGTCGATAATATCCGTCACGAACTCTGGGTCGTGGACGATGCCGGCGTGGTGGAAGAGATGGTCAAGGCCTTCGCCGCCATCCCTGAATTTTATATCGCCGACGG
This sequence comes from uncultured Ignavibacteriales bacterium, assembly GCA_964523575.1. Classification (GTDB taxonomy): domain Bacteria; phylum Zixibacteria; class MSB-5A5; order GN15; family JAAZOE01; genus DAOUTW01. Next base: position 7,171 of record CAZGAV010000004.1, on the reverse strand, counting down.
CCATCACCGGAGCGCCTCGGCCAGCGAAATCTGCCGCCGCTTTCGGGAGAAAAATCCTCAGTACACCGGCGCCGAACCGTTCAATTTCTTCCTCAATGTTCTCTTTCCCGACCGGGAATTGAATATCCTGCCGTACAACCGGGTCGTCAAAGACCTGGGCGGCAAATCGCTGACGGAGTTGATGGAAGCGGCCTCTGAGAAATTTGAAGTATCGCCTCATTACGGCGAGGTCAATCCCGACAAGCCGCATCATTTCGGTTTATATTCCGAAAAAGAATGGTTCCTGCTTCGTTCCAAACCGGGAACCTTCGACGAGAAATCGCCGACCAAATCGATTGACGCCGCCATCCTCGGCGATAATTTTCTTGCGCCCTTGCTGGGCATAGACAACCCCAAAACCGACAAGCGAATTGATTTTGTCGGCGGCATCCGGGGGGTCGAAGAGTTGGTCCGGCTGGTCGACTCCGGCGAATACAAGCTGGCCTTTTCGCTCTACCCGACAACCGTCAAGCAACTGCTGGACGTCGCCGACGCCGGCGAAGTGATGCCGCCCAAATCAACCTGGTTTGAACCCAAGCTGCGAAGCGGCATGGTGGTCAACCTCTTAACCGAATGAGAAAGTGAGGTAGCTTAGATATGCTTATCCTGTTATCCGACGCTTTTGATCCGGGGCTCCCCGGCCAACTGGCCAAATATGGCGAAGTGACCGAAGACAAGGGAAGGCTGGCCGAAGCCGAGATCGTCCTGATCCGCAGTAAGACCAAAGTTACCAAAGAATACATAGACGGCGCGCCAAAACTGAAAATGGTCATCCGGGGCGGCGTCGGTCTCGATAATGTCGATCGGGACTACGCCAAGCAGAAGAATATCATCGTGCACAATACCGCGGCCGCATCCTCAATTGCCGTGGCCGAACTGGCCTTGGCCATGATGATCGCCCTCCCCAATCATATTGTCACCGGCGATACCTCCATGAAACAGGGACAATGGCTCAAAAAGGAACTTAAACGGACCGAACTTTACCAAAAAACGCTGGGCATTCTCGGCATGGGCCGCATTGGGTCCGAAATCGGCAAACGGGCCAAAGCCTTCGGCATGAAAGTCGTGGCCTATGATCCCTTTGTCGAAACCAGCTCGGTGGCGGAGATGAAAAAAAATTTGAAGGATGTCCTGAGCCAGTCCGATTACATCTCGCTCAATTTGCCTCTGACCGACGACACCAAGGGGATGATCAACAAGGAAACGCTGGTCCTGTGCAAGAACGGCGCCCGTATCGTCAATACCGGGCGAGGCAAATGCGTCATCGAGGAAGACGTCGCCGAGGCTCTCCGAAGCGGTAAACTGGCCGGCTATGCCAGCGATGTCTGGTATTCCGATCCGCCGGAAAAAACGCCGTTATTGGACGCCCCCAATGTCCTGGCAATGCCGCATATCGGGGCCTCGACCAAGGAGAATCTCCTGCGCATCGGTGAAATCGTCGATCAGCTGATTGGCGACTATGTCAAAAAGTAAGTCAGAATATCAACGCTTTTGAAGTGAGGCGATAAAATGGCAAAAAGAGTTTTCAATTTTAATCCCGGGCCGTCGACGCTCCCTCTGGACGTTCTCAAAATCGTTCAGGAAGAACTGCTCGATTACCGCGGGACGGGGATGTCGATTATCGAGAGTTCGCACCGGTCTCCCGAATTCGACGAGGTCAACAATCAGGCCATGGCTCTGGTCAGGGAAATACTGGGCCTGGGCGATAATTACAAGGTCCTGTTTATGACCGGCGGCGCTTCGACTCAATTCGCGCTGATCCCGATGAATTTCCTGAAAGAGGGCCAGGTCGGCGCCTACGTCGATACCGGAAGCTGGTCGAGTAAGGCTATCAAGGAAGCCGATATCATCGGTAAATCGCACCTCGCCGCCTCATCCAAGGCCGACAGCTACACCTATATCCCCAAGGTGAGCGATATTGCATATCCGGAAAATGCGGCTTATCTTCATGTCACCTCAAATAACACCATCCGGGGCACCCAGTATCACACTTTTCCCGAAACCGGTCAGGTTCCCCTGATCTGCGATATGTCCTCGGATATAGCCTCGCGCCGTATCGATTATAAGAAATTTTCGCTGATCTATGCCGGGGCGCAGAAGAATCTGGGCCCGGCCGGAATGACACTGGTTGTTATCCGTGAGGATTTACTGGCCGCCGCCAATGACGGTCTGCCGTCCATGTTCAGCTATGGGACCTACGCCGAAAAGGATTCTCTCTACAACACTCCGCCGGTGTTTCCTATCTACGTCATGAAACTGGTTCTGGAGTGGATCAAGAATCAGGGCGGACTGGCCGCAGTCGAAAAAGTCAACATGGCCAAAAAAGACGCCATCTACCAAATGATCGACGCCCACCCTGATTTTTACAAAGGAACGGTCAAACCCGACAGCCGGAGCTGGATGAACATCACCATTCGTCTCCCCAACGAGGACCTCGAAAAGAAATTCATCTCGGAAGCCAAGGCGGCCGGATTCGTCGGACTCAAAGGTCATCGTTCGGTCGGCGGCGTGCGGGTATCATTGTACAACGCCCTGCCGTTGGAGGGGGCCTTGAAACTGGCCGAATTCATGGAGACATTCAAGAACCAAAACAAATAAGTGTTTATGTAATAGCCGCATAGGCTATAATCATAAACAAATACTTGAACATAGGGCCGGTGTCGCAAAAAGCGCCGGCCTTATTTTATGCGAATAAATAACTGGATGAATTGGGAGTTTTTTCGTATATAAAATGACACCTTGATCGCAGGTTCTTTTCAGTATTTCAACTCGGATGTATGCTCTCACAAAGTTTTAGTTATATCGGGCGGCGGGAAAGTCACCGGCGGCCGATTTGCCATACCCGGTTTCCGGAGATTATTTCTGTGTGGTTTCAGATTCGACAGGAGGTAGCCATGCCTTCGGCCAAATTAAAAGAGTACCTGAAATCGCAGGCGATTGAATTCGAGGAAATTGCTCATCACACGGAATATTCGGCCCAGCGAGCAGCCGAGGCGGCCCATGTCTCCGGGCATCAAATGGCCAAGACGATCATCGTCAAAATCAAGGGCAAGCCGGCGATGACGGTTCTCCCGGCTTCAGGCCGGGTCGATTTCGCCCTGCTGAAGGAAGTCGTCGGTTCCGAAGAGGTGGAACTGGCCCGGGAACATGAATTCACCGAGATTTTCCCCGACTGTGAAATCGGGGCCATGCCGCCGTTCGGAAATATTTACAACCTGGATGTTTACATCGCCGAAGTCCTGACGACCAATCCCTTCATAATTTTCAAGGCCTGCTCTCATTCGGTGCTTATTCGGATGGCCTATGACGATTATCGCCGGCTGGTCAATCCGATTGTCCTTCATTTCGTCATGCCCTGATATCCGGCTTATGTCTGAAGCAACGGGTTTGGGCCGGAATATTTGAAAATCTCATGCCAATAGACGATTCGCTCGGATTCGTATTTAAAGCGAAATTATACCGGATAGCGAAATCGGATTTCCGCCCGATAAATAGATCAGGATAATTGATATTAGACGAGAACCGCGGGTATCATAGAATTGTTAAATATAATGTGGAGTATTTGACTCATTGCCGCCGATGGCGCTGGATCGACTATAGGGGAGGGCTCTTTGACAGGATTATGGATGATTTGATTGAAAGGGAGCAGACATGGCTCATCGAATGAAATTCGCTTCAGCTCTCCTGATGCTGGCCTCAGCGATTTTCCTGACGGCGCCTCTCATGGCCGCCGATAATAACCCCAATAAATATAATACCGGGAAAAAAGGGGTGGCCCGGGCCGAAGAAATCCGCATCGACAATGGCTATAATTCCAGCCAGGTGGTTACCGGGCATTTCAGAGTTTTAACCGGAGCGGACAAGGAAGCCAAAGCTCTGGCCTTCATCGCCGGCCGAAAGGCGACTTTCGGGATTAACCGGCCGGATGAGGAATTGAATCTTGTATCAGAAAAAGCCGATAACCTCGGCAAAACTCATCTCAAATTTCAGCAGGTTTACCAAGGGATCCCGGTTTGGGGCGCCCGGACGATAGTCCATTTCGAGGATGACCAGACCATTTATCTGGTCGGCGGTCAGCTTATTCCGACGCCACAAATCAGTACTAAGCCCGCGGTTTCGGAAGCCGCAGCCTCGACGCAGGCTCTTGGCGTAATCAAAAAACTTTTAACAGCCAATGATGATTTACAGGCAAAAGCGGAACTGGTGGTTTATCCCTTCCAGAAAACCGCGCGGCTTGTTCAACTCGTGACCGTCACCAGCCCCACCGACGGCGGCCTGCGCTGGCGAGTTTTTGTCGATGCTCAGACTGGCGAAGTCATCGATAAATTCAATGACATCGAATTCGATGGCCCCGACACCGGTCAAGGTCCCGATGTCCATGACGTCAACCAGACTTTCCCGATTTATCTGCTTAGCGGCGATTACATCATGTATGATGCCACGCGGGTGGCCCCGATATATACCTATGAAAATTACTACGGCGGCGGGCCGATTTCGACCGATCCCGACGGTGACAAAATCTGGGACGATAATCCCGGCGAGAAGGCCGACGTATCGGGACATGTCAACGCCGGATTGACTATCGATTATTTCTGGAATACTTTCGGGCGGAGCAGTTTTGACGGGGCCGGTTCCGACCTGATCGTTAATGTCCATGATTCGGCTTATGTCAATAATGCTTACTGGAACGGAGCGGCCTTAAATTTCGCCGACGGCGATGGAGTCAATTATCTGCCCTTTTCCGGATCGCTGGATGTCGTCGCCCATGAATTTTCCCACGGCGTCACCGATTACACGGCCGGACTGATTTATCGTTTCCAGTCGGGCGCTCTCAATGAGTCCTTTTCAGACGTTTTTGGCTCTTGCGTTGACCGCGACGACTGGCTCCTCGGTGAGGAGATTCGCCTGAGCCCGCCCGGGTTTATTCGCAGTATGGAGGACCCGACCCTGACGGGACAGCCGGACCACATGGACAATTATCTCTGGTATCCCATCGAAACCGATAACGGCGGCGTCCATATCAATTCCGGAATTCCCAATCACGCCTTCTATTTCGCCGCCTCGCTGACCTCCCGTGACGTCGCCGAACAGGTCTGGTATCGGGCCCTGACGACCTACCTGACGCCCAGTTCGGGTATGTATTTCTGGTCGGCCATGATTATGCAATCGACCGCCGATCTTTATGGCGAAGGCAGTACCGAGTATGACAATATCCTTCTGGCGCTGTCGCAGGTCGGTTTCAACTCCACCTACACCGTCCCGGAAGAAATGACGATGTCGAATATCGTCGGGACAGTTTCGTACGACACCGTCTGGATTCATAACCCGACCTCGAATACCGTTACCGTGACCGTGAATGTGCCTCCATCGCTGGCGGGTTTGAATATCAATGCCCCCGCCTCGGTGGCCCCCGATGATTCCGGCGCGGTGGAACTGATTTATGACACTCAGGGACTGGATTCCTGCGACGTCGGTTTGTACGGCGACCGGCTGGAAATCACCACCGACGGTGCGCCTTACAGTTCCAATATCTACATCCCGATTGATATTCTGGTAGGGTACACAACCACCAGCCTCGAAAATGTCGCCGTCACGACCTCCTGCCTGACGCTGGATGGAAGAAATACTTCCGGTGTGTCGGACTTCATCGAAAACGGCAACGACGTCGCTTATGACGGATCGTTATTGGTCGGCGTCAAAGACGGCAATACGCGGACTGTTTACCGTGACGTTTTCGGCACCCTGAGTTTGATTCCGGTTGACACCGTAACCACCGGCGGCGACAGTACCGTTTTCCGCATCAGCAGCGCCGATGGCCGGATTCAGGGTCATGTCAATTACCGCTGGTATGGCGGGCCGAATCCCGACACCTGCAATTTCATTATCGCCGACTACACTCTGGAAAATATCTGCGATACCGATTTGACTGTCTATCCGGGGTTGATAACCGATTTCGATATCAACAACTCCGGCAATAATGTCGCCGATTATGACGCCGCCAATAATCTGGTCTATGTGAAGGATTACAGTTCCGGGCGAGCGGCCGGTTTCGCCATGCTGAATCAATCGGCCTTCAATTTGCGGTCGATCTATAATCCCGACTTGATCTGGGGCAATAACTTCACCGACAATGTCGCCTATAACGAGCTGGCGGCGGCCGCCAATGTGAACGGGTTATCACCCAGCGATTATTCGGCCCTGATGAGTTTCGGCGGTACGCTTCTGAAGAATGGCGAAAGTCGGACTTTCTCCGTGGTCTGGCTTTATTCGACCACGGGCTTGTCCGGGTTGCAGGCCTCGCTTGATCTGGCGCGGGCCTATACGTCGGGGCCGACGCTTTTGTATGGAGACGCCAATGGCGACGGTTTGGTCAATGTCGCCGACGCCGTCTATTTAATTAATTATGTCTTCAAGAGTGGCCCGGAGCCCGATCCCTATGCCAGCGGCGACGCCAACTGCGACGGTGATGTCAACGTCGGCGACGGCGTCTATATCATCAATTATGTCTTCAAGGATGGCCCCACACCGGGTTGTCCGTAATAACGGCGACCGATGGATATTATCCAATACCCTCTCGGTCCCTGACGCTATACAGAGTACAAAGGGAAGAGGCCCGTTTCGGGCCTCTTCTCGCAATGGTAATAGTCTTTGAATTGATCCCCGATAGTAATGGCCGGGCCCTTCAGGGCTTCAGCTTTTTAAGCATTTCCGCGGCATTGGTGTTTTCCGGATTCAACTCCAGCGATTTTTCATAGTTGGCGATCGACTGCGCCGTATCGCCAGCCGTCATTAAAGCTTCGGCGTAACTGTCGTAGACATTGAATGAATTGGGATAAACTTCCATATTGAGGCCAAAGATCCTGACGGCGTCATCAGCCCGCCCGCGCATGAGAAGTTGATACCCCAGCATATTCAACTGATCTTCGGAGAAATCGTATTTCTTGACTGATTCGTTTTTAAGTCGGTGGTATTCATCGACGGCTTTGTCCGCGCTGGTTTCAGCCAGAGTGCGTGTCAGCGGTTCACAAATGGATGGATGGCCGTTCTCTGAAATATCGGCGTCGAAATAGACATACCTGATCCAAAAATCTTTGGTCGTGGTCGGGAAACTCCCGTTCCATTCCGACCAGTC
>CAZGAV010000003.1:94862-114269 GCA_964523575.1 uncultured Ignavibacteriales bacterium | reverse complement strand
TCGCTTCAGGTATTCGAAAATCAGTCGATGTGACCTCTGGTTCGAGGATTCGCGTTCAAACCAGGTTCGGTGTTCTTCCTGCGAAATAATATGATTGGTGTACATATTTTCTCGGATTCGATCCGAATTGCGCCACCTTAAAACCAGATCAAGATCGCCATTTATCATCGGGCGCAGGTTATAATCATCCCGTTTCGGCATGTCTGTTTTCCTCAATGCAGTGAATCGGAGCCTTCATGATAAAACCTCAGCTGGCCTGATAATATATATCTCTCGGCAGACTCGCTTGGCTCCCCGGCCATCGACCAGTTTCGAGGCTTTGCGGCTCCAGTTCAGAATCAGCTCGGGACGCTTTTTCAAATTTTCCAGTTCTCCGGCGATCATCTCCGGCCAGACTTCATTGTAGCGACCGATATATTTCCCGATCCCGGCCGTATCGGCGGCTTGGGCTATGGGCGCTTCGCAATCGCCGGAGGCGATGAAAATTGTTGGCAAACCGAGGCAACATCGTTCCCAGGTCGTCGATCCGGCCGTTCCGATACAAAGATCAGCTTTCGCCATCAGGGCGGCCATATCCTTGGCCGGATGGTGAATGCGGGCCCGCGGGGGAGGGGGGCAGATTCTCCGGATTTTATCAAATCGTGGATTAGATGGGCCGATGACGATATCCATTGTCAATTCGGGCCAATCCAGTAATTCTATCGCCTGTAGCACGGTTGACGTTATATCTCTTGGATCGGCGCCGCCCATAGTAATCAGAAGATGTCGGATAATACCGTCGCGATGACGGAGATTCTCATGAGCGGCGGGGAATTCATGGCGCAATAATGCATAATTCGGTCCGAACAATTTCCGACAGGAGGCCGGTACTAAGTCTTTATAACGGGTCTCGGCATCGGGATAAAGATTTTGATCCAAAAGCAGGTCACAATCATGGCGTCGATTGGCCGAGTCATCGATGACCATGATATGGTCCGAATATGAACGCAAAGGGCTTTCCGTTTGATCGTTATAGCCGTAATGATCGACAATCATCCAGTTGACGCGACCGGCGGCGTCGAAAACTTTTTTCATCTCCTCGACTTCGGGGCCGTCTCCCACTCTGACCAGCTCAAAATGGCGTTCTTCTACCATTTCGCCTTGACTGCCCGGAAGGTCGCGGGCGGCGAGTATGACGGCGGCTCCGTCGCGGCGCAATCTTTCGGCCAGACTCAAACAACGCATCAGATGACCGCCCCCGATTGTCGATGAAGAATCGGCCCGAATCAATATTTTCATATCACACTCTTTCCCCAATAAGGGTAAGGGCGCAGGCGGTTGATTGTCCATTAAAACTTTTCACGATACCCTCAAGCATCGACCACAATGACCATGACTCATGAAAAAGGCCGGGAATAAATTCCCGACCCTTTACCATGGAAGTGGTTCTTGCAGCAGACAGAATAATCATTTTTTATCTCATCGGTTCGGCAGGGCTCCTCGGCCCGCGCGCCATTGGTCGTCCTCGTTTAGAGATTTTTGATAGCCCGCACCATGAACAATGTGGTAATTGATTCGGGTCAGTTCCGGTTGTCGTTCCAGCAGGTTCAAAACATCATGCATGGAAAAGTGCGGCTTCTGGGGATACAGGGCTTGATACACGGCCTTGGCGAACTCAAAATCCTCAGGTTCATCCACCGTCCAGCGGTGATAGGAAAGGTCGATATCGTTTTTGAATTGGCCGAGGACAAATCGTTCAGGGTGGTTTTTTATAAAGGGCGTGACATGTTCCCGTTCCGACGGCAACTGGGCCTCGCGCCAGGCTTGCCGCAGGGCTTCGAACCGGAAAATTTCAGCGTCGAGACCGATAGGATAAGTCCGCTCGACACAGTTGCTCACATAATCGTAATCGTCGCTCCGGAAATACTCGATGCCCTCATCGACAACTTCGGGATCGGCTAATGGACAGTCGCCGGTCAGGCGGACAACCGCATCGGGGCGATACGATTCGACGGCTCGATAGTAACGATCGAGAACGTCATTGAGGTTGCCCCGGAAACATTCCACCTGTTGACGTCGGCATAATTCGACAAGGGGATCATCATCGGGCTCGACGCTGGTGGCGACGATAAGGCGATCGATACAACGCACCCCGGCCAGCCGTTCCAGATGGCGTTCCAGCATTGGAGCGCCAAGAATCGGTTTCATGACTTTCCCCGGAAGCCGCGTTGACGAGACGCGGGCTTGTAAGACAGCGATTATCATACGACCGGATGATCCTGTTTAATTTTTTCCGATACGGTCGCCGACGAGGGTTGGGCGGCGACGGCCTGCGCCAATTCCGTCACGACCCGTTCAACATCGCTGTCGGTCAATTCGGGGTACATCGGAAGGCTGAGGGCTGTTGCATAGTAGTCCTCGGCTCCCTGAAAATTCCAGGGATCGGTCGGACTGACGAGGCGATAATAGGGCTGAAGATGAACCGGGATATAGTGAACCTGAGTGCCGACACCCTGCGCCCGGAGACGATTCATGACCACCGCCCGTGAAACGCCCAGACGGTCAAAATCGATCCGGACGACGAAAAGATGATAGGCATGGGTGACCCGGGGGCGCAATTTGAGAGGTGTGACTTCGTTGTCGGTGAAAATTCGAGCAATCAACTGCCGGTATAGGTCGGCGATTTCACGACGCCGCTGAAGCGATTCCGGCAGTCTCTTTAATTGTGACAATCCCAACGCCGCCTGAATATCGGTCAGGCGATAATTTAATCCCGGATGACTCATTTCATAGTACCAGGGGTTGGGAACACCGTTTTCGGAAAAGGCCATGTCGGAATTGACAAAGTCCCGCCGAGCCAGTCCATGATTCCGGTAGAGCCGGAGTCGCTCGGCCAGCGTTTCGTTGCTGGTGACAACCGCTCCGCCTTCGCCCATAGCGACATGCTTGACCGGATGAAATGAAAAGACGGTCATATCGCAGTGGGGATTGCCGCCCAGTCGGTACGACTGACCCTTGCTTTCATAAGTTGCTCCGATGGCGTGACAGGCGTCATCGACGATCCAGGCGCCATGCTCGCGAGCCATCTCGGCCAGCGCCGGCAAATCGGCCGGTTGACCGGCGAAATGGACCGGCAGAACGGCCTTGATAATTTTTCGTTTATCTTTTTCCAGCAGTCGCGCCACACTGCGGGGATCGATCAATCCGGTCTCCGGGTCGATATCAGCGAAGATAACTTCGGCGCCGAGAAAGCGGGCGCAATTGGCTGTGGCGACGAAAGTATTGGGGGTGGTAATGACGGCGTCACCCTCACTCAGTCCCAGAGCCATCATGGCCAGATGTAGGCCAGCTGTTCCATTGGCGCAGGAGACCGCTTCCAGCCCCCCCTGGCAGGCGGCCAGCCGTTCCTCGAATTCGGGGATTGCCGGACCCTGAGTAAGCCAGTCCGATTTCAAAACCTCCACGACCGCCCGGATATCATCCTCGGTCACATGATGTTTGCCATAAGGCAAAAATTCCTGTTCAGCCATTTGGGTAGTCCTCAATTTTCGGCCATGGCCGGGGTTGAAGTCAATTCTTCAGCGACCGCAGTCATATCGGCAATGCGGCCGTCAGAACGGCTCTCTTCCTGCCTGCGTACCAGCTTAACGTTGCGTCGGGGAGTCCCTTCGGCGAAGGTGAAACCGGGATCGACGTGAGCGACGATCAGTTCGCGAATGCGATCAACGGTCAGCCATTGGGTATTGGAGCCGCTACTGTAATGGAAACCATTCGGGCAGGGAGCGCCGTTGAACGCTTCGGCGAATTGGCCGACACCCCATAAGGGCAAGGAGGGAAGAATGACATAATATTTTTCAAACTCAATGGAATTGATGGCGTCGGTTTCGGTGATCATTTCCTCATGGAGTTTTTCCCCGGGACGGATACCGACAAAGACTTTTTCGCATTCGGGCGCGACTGCCTCGGCGACGTCGATGATGCGATAACTGGGAATTTTGGGCACGAATATCTCGCCGCCCCACATATGCACCAAGGCGTGCTGAACGAGATTGACGCCTTCCTCCAGGGTGATGTTGAAGCGGGTCATGCGGGCGTCAGTGATGGGAATGACGCCTTCCGCGCGCTTTTTCATGAAAAAGGGAATAACACTGCCACGGCTACCCATGACGTTGCCGTAGCGGACCACCGAAAATTTGATATTATGTTTGCCGCGAAAATTATTGGCCGAGACGAAGAGTTTGTCGGAACAGAGTTTGGTCGCCCCGTAGAGATTTATCGGGGCCGCGGCTTTGTCGGTGCTGAGCGCCACGACCCGGCTGACGCCCTGATCGATGGCGTTTTCGATGACGTTCTGGGCGCCCATGATGTTGGTCTTGATGGCTTCGAAGGGGTTGTATTCGGCCGCCGGAACCTGTTTCAAGGCGGCCGCATGGACGACGATATCGACCCCCTCCATGGCCCGCCTTAAGCGGTCCCGATCCCGGACGTCGCCTATGAAAAAGCGCAATTGCGGATATTGCGAGGCCGGGTAAGACTGACTCATGTCGAATTGTTTCAATTCATCCCGTGAATAAATCACCAGACGCCTGACACCGGGGTACTGCTCCAGAATAGAGGCGACGAATTTTTTGCCGAAAGAACCGGTGCCGCCTGTGACCAGAATCGATTTACCTGAAAACATGCTGTCGATTTCCTTGTTCGGGTTACAGTCGGTCGATTATCAGGACGGTCGTGGCCGCCCCGGTTATAATCGAGAGACCGGTCGTGATATATCGCATCCAATCTCTTTCTTTCTTGATTTCCGTCGGCACGACAATGACGTCGCCCAGGTCGACACGGCGGTTTTGGACGCCGCCCGAGGCATAGACCCGGCCGTTGGCTTTAACCAGCCTGATCTCGCCTTTGTCAGCCCGCTTGGTACAGCCGCCGGCCTGTTCGAGGTAATTTTTGACTCGTCGATTGGACTGGTATTTAATGGTGCCGTTGGCGCTGACCTCGCCGAGTACCGAAATGCCGGTGGGTATTTCAGGGATAAAAATATAATCCCCAGCCTGAAGGTTGAAATCGCTTGTGGTCCCTTTGGTGGCGATCAATTGATCCATGTCGATGATGATGCGATCGACATTCTGGGCAGTGAGGTCGAAAGTCCGCACCGGCTGGAGTAACCCGGTGGAATCGGCCAGGAGGGGCTGACTTCCCTTGAGGACATTGCCGATATCCTTCCTTTGGAGTTCATCGGCGATGGCGCCCCGGCGGAAAATAGCTCCGGTGGGGAAAGCCTTGTCGGTAAAACCGCCGGCCCGATTTATGAGTTCGTAAAGAGTTTCGCTTTTATGGGTCAGGGAATAGCGGCCGGGAAAGCGAACCTCGCCTTCGATGGTGACCATCCGGTGAAGCTGGTATCCCGGGATGCGGCGTATGAAAAGCCGGTCGTTTTCCTGAAGGACCGGAGTGTTGTTATGATCCAGGTGATCCAGGGAGATCTCGATCAGCCGGGTATTGCCGACCGAATCGACCCGGGCCAATTCCGCCTGAAGCAAGTAGGCGCTGTTTTTCAAATTGCCGGCCAGAAAGATCAGGTCGGCCACGGTCATATTGTCATAACGGGGATATTGCCCGGGACGCTGAACCATGCCGTCGATATAAACATATTGCTCGGGTTCGACTTCGTCCACTTTGTATATGTACAGGGAATCAAGATCGCTCAGCAATAGATCATGGGTTGGGTCACCGGCCAGAATATGCGAAAGGTCGATGGCGATTATTTCCCGCCGTCCATCCGGTTTGCGTCGGAAGAGGTCGGCCCGTTCGAGATAGACGTCATTGGGGAGCAACTGCCCCTTGTCGATCAGCTCCGAAACGCGCATCCCCTCGGATCGCTCGAAGGTGCCGGGATGTTTGACCATGCCGTTGATCCAGATGACATTTTCCCGCATCTGATAGATCGAAAAGACCGAGAGGTCGTCGCCGTCGGCCACGGCCGGGTCCTGTTTTTCCTCGCCGCTAAAATCGAGATCGATGACTTTGCGGGCGTCATCGCTGCCGACGCGGTCGAGCATCAGGCGGCCGAGATAAGCCTCGGCGGTGGGGCCGCCGCCCAGTTCGATCAAATCCGAAATTTTTTCATCGCCCAGAAGCTCATAAATGCCGGGTCTCCGGACTTCGCCCCGCACCGTCGCCTGGGCTCCGGCCAAAGGGACAAAAATGACATCTCCGGACATCAGCGGCAGATCACAACTTTTGTCGCCGGTGACAAGAAAGTCGTACAGGTCGACCACTTTCTTTTCCCGGTCGCGGATCAGTTTTATTTGACGAAACGATCCATTGGCTGTCGGACCGCCGGCCATGTAAAGGGCGTTAAACAGGGTCGATAGGGCCGAAACGGCATAGCCGCCGGGGGCGTTGACCTCGCCGTAAACAAAGACTTTGATCGTGCGGATCTTGCCCAGCGTTACCCGCCGTTCATAGCCGGTGTACACTTTGGAAAGTTGAGTATCGAGACGTTTTTCAAATTGAGCGATAGTCGTGCCCCAGGCAGTTATTTCGCCTACTTTGGGAATAAAGACTTTCCCTTCGCGGTCAACGGTCAGATTCCATTCCTGCTGGACCCGACCCCAGAGGCTGATGATAATATTGTCGCCCGGCCCCAGCAGATAATCTTCAGGAATGAGGGCGTTGTTGATTTCACCGACCTGAGGATGGGAAAAAAGATTGCTTCCGAATCTCGCGGGGGCGCTTTTCTGAGGCAGGACTAGTTGGCCGTCAGCGGACGATTTAGAGGATTCCGAGGTTACGACTGTGCGGCCGGAATCGAGGGTGCGACGCCGGTGCAGACTCAACAGGGAATCGTTGGCCAGGGCTTCATCGTTGTCATAGATTTCCGGCGTTTGATACTGGCCCGTTTGTTCGGCATGATCCGTCTGCTGGATTCTGAGCAACTCTTCATAAGCCTGAAGTTGTTCAGGGGTGGTCTGGGCGAAGCCGTCCGAGAGCCAGTTGATGTACACCAGAACTATGATAAAAATCACAATCCATACTGACTTTTTCATTTCTTAACCTTCCATGGTTTTTTTTGGAGTTGAAGCAGGAATGGTGCCAATAACTCCATCCAACCGATTAAGAAATTATCTGACAATGATTTATCGCGATGGAACAATCCCAGAAAAGAGGTTTGGAGTCGCTTTGGATTGAAAAGATTTCATGATTTTTTGGAAAATTTTTCCCGACCATTGGAAAAAAACGATTATCCGCGCGTCTATCTTCAAAGGCAAGCATATGGCGATTAAAAAAGTAAAGCGCAGACTTGACAAAGGTGGGTGGAAGTTGTAACTTTCGCATTCGTTTTTGCGACTATTTTTCCACTTTGAAATATTGGTGGAGATGTCGTCGGGTGATGGATAGAGAGAACCGATAACGGTGAGTTTTCAATAGAGTTGGAGAAGAGGATGAGAAAAGCTACGGTCACTATCTTCCTGTTTGCATTGTGTGCCTGGTGTTTGACTCTACCCGCATGGGGCGGTGGAATCGGCATTTCCGCCGTGGGTGCCAAGGCGAAGGCGATGGGCGGTGCCTTTCGAGCCATCGCAGATGACTGGTCGGCGGCCTATTACAATCCGGCAGGACTTTTTTATGCTCCGGAAAGCCAGTTATCATTTAATGAGGTAATCAGTCATTATCAGGTGAATTACACGCCGGACGTTATGTATGGCGATTACGGTGTCGGGTTCTACGACGGCAAAATTTATAATCACTACGAAATTCTATCAAACCCGACCATGGGGGGATATTTCAAACTCCCCATAGGCGGCCGAGATATAATCGCCGGGGTGGCCCTCTTTGAACCGTTCGACAAAAATTTGACCTGGCAGGTGTTTCATCCATTGAATAACACCTCGGCCATGCCCGACAGACAGCTCCAGCACAATTTCGACGCGGTGGCTATCAATCTCGTGTCGGCCATCGAATTGATCGAGAACAAGCTGAGTTTCGGGATTTCGGCCGGCCTTCTCAAGAGCGATCTGGTTTATGCCAATTTCTACCTTCGCCCCAACCCGCTCAGCGAGGATTCATCTTTCTATAGCCAGGTGGCCAGCCGGCCCAACGAGTTGATTACCGAATGGCAACATTCGGACGGCCACGGCTATTCGCCCAATTTCCGGGCCGGTGTACTTTTCAAGCCGACGCCGAAACTCAACGTTGGATTGACCTACGCCATGAAATCGACCGTCACCGTCGACGGCAACAGTCAGCTGTACTATTATATGCCGGATAATTTCTACTATCACAGCAGTTCCGAAGTCGGTCCCCCTTCCTCGCTTGATTACATCCTCACTTCCGGCGCTCGTTACAGCGTGGACACCAAGTTTACGTCGGAATTCACCCTTCCGGCCCAGATCGGCGGCGGTCTGGCTTACCAGGTCAACGACAAACTGCAGGTGGCGGGCGATCTGGAGTACACCTTCTGGTCCGACTACAACGGATATCGCTTCGACTATACTTTTGACGATACCGCCATCACCCTGAATCCTCTGTTGAATGAGTGGATGGTTCAGGATATGGCCGTTCCGGTTGATTGGAAAAATTGTTTCCGGGGTTCGCTCGGACTTCAATATAAATACTCTGACGTCATCAGCCTGAGAGCGGGCTATATGGCCGACCAGACGCCGGTCAATGAAGGCACGCTGAATCCGGCATTTTTCGATCCGGGATTAAAGCACACTTTCAGCCTCGGACTCGGACTGGAATTCCAGAATGTTATTCTTGACCTGGCGACCGGTTACACTTCTTATTCCGAATCCTATGAATCGGCAAATGTCGATATCAGCACTGCCGGCAGCGCCGATGGTATCATTGACAATATGGCCGGAACCTACGGCGGCTCGGCCTTTGAATCAATCGTTCAGTTTACCGTCCGGTTTTAATGGAGGATATGATGAGAGTACGTTTTCTTTTGGTGATATTCGCGGTCCTCGCGCTGAGCGTTTTGTTCCTCGCCGGATGTACCGATAAAACCAAGGATAATCCCACCCGGCCGATGACGCCGGAGGAGGGTCTGGCCTGGCTGAATCCTTTCCGGTTCTATTCCATCGTCTTTTCGACTTCCATGGATCCCGGTTACATGGTTTCCAAAATGTACACGCCGCCGGGATACGATTACTCCGGCGGGGGCGGCCAGCCTTACCCGGTACTGTATATGCTTTCGCCGTTCCGCGGCGATGAGCTGTACTATTTCGAGCATGGTCTGGCCCAGGTTGCCGACCGGCTTATAGCCGAAGGTAAAATTCAGCCGATGATCATTGTCTGCGTCGACGGGCGATCTCAGCTGGGCGGTTCATTTTATACCGATTCGCCCCAGCAGGGCAAATATTTCTCGGCCATGGTCACCGATGAGACCTACAATGTCGATCTGTTTATCGATCCCCGCGGCGAGTTTACCGGAACCGGCATTCCCTATCGCGGGCCGAAGACGCTGTTCAGCGACTGCAATCTGACTCGCATCGACGATTTATACAACACCATCCCCGATGCCTCGTCGCGGGCCATCTGCGGCGTCGGCATGGGTGGATACGGCGCCTTTGCGCTGGCCGTTCAAACAAACCTTTTCAGTTCCGTTTCGGCCGTCAATGCTCCGATCGATTTCGACGGTAGCGGCAATAATGGTTTTCTGTCGCTCATCCGTGACGTCATTCCGGCGCAATGGTCCTATACCGATCCGCAAGACAGCCAGGTTTACTATGCCGCTGACACCTCGCTGAACGATCCGGCGATGTCAATGATAATTTCGGCGGCGGCGGCCTTTTCGCCGCAGTATACCGAGGTGCGGCTCGATTCAGTTTATGTCACCCAGCGCGATTCCCTGCTGGTACCGGCCTTCACCCCGATCGATTCCCTGACCACCGATCTCAAATCGTATTTGCCCCTGCACCAGGTCCATGTCCCCTTCGATTCACTCGGAAACATGAACAGCTTCATCTGGAATTTGTGGATGCAACACAATATCCAGAACCTTTATGAGGCCAATGTCAATGGGACGGCGGGGCATTTCAGCGCCATGCCCAAATTGTTGATCGAATCCAAAGGCGCCGAATTCCATTTCGGGGAACAGATGGACGCCTTCATTCAGTTCCTCCAGCAGAGCACGGATCCGAGCAAATACACGGTCATGGATTTCAAGGGGAACCAGAATTTGACCGGAACCGCCGACCATTTCCTTTATGATCTTCTGGATGATATTCTAATTTTCCATTCGAATAATTTTGCGACACCGGCAGATCTGAAATAACGGCGGCTTATGCCATAATCCGATTTAAGACCGGAAAGAAGGTTTTTCCGGTCTTTTTTATTGATTGGTAATGAGTTGAATGCCGCCCGGGGGGAGTTTGGGCCTTACCGGTGAGCGCCACCGGATGGCTTTCCGGCCAAAAATTGGGGAACAAAACGGCTTTATTGGGTATTGATATGGATGATAATAATATATTCCCTCCGGTGTAGTTTCGGAACTCCCGCCCGGAATTCGAAGGCCGTCTGCCAGATAATCAGTCGAAGCATGTAACTTGTTGTCGAACAGATGGTTTAGCGAAGAGAATTTGCTTGACAGTCAAAGCCATATTTTATAGTTTGAAAGGCTATGATGCTCGATATTGAGAACCTGAAGGAACTTCCGGTTCACCTGAGTCTTGAAGAGGACGCCGTCCGGCTGGAGATGCTGGATCCGGGCGTTACCATTTTGGGCAAGGCCCGCGTGGATTTGGAGGTTATAGCCGGCGACCATGGGTACTATTGCCGTGGCCAGGCGGTATGCGACGCCGATCTGGAATGTTCCAGGTGTCTGGAGCCGTATCGGGAAGTTCTTCAGGGTGAAGTGGATTTTTCTATTCGCGAGGTCGAGAGCGGGCGTGAGGCCGAGCCAGAGGAGTCTCCGGACGACGAACTGGTCATTCCGGCGCATGCGAACGAGGTCGATATCACGGCACCGATACGCGAGGCGCTAGTGCTGGCCGTACCCGTCAAACCTCTTTGCCGTGAAGATTGTCTGGGGTTGTGCCCCGTCTGCGGCGTGAATCGTAACGAGCAGACATGCGACTGCAAGGTCGAGGAGGCCGATTCCCGATGGGACGGACTTCGCGATTTACTCAAATAGAGTTATTTCGATACCGAAGAAGGAGACACCATGGCGTTACCGAAAAGGAGACACTCCCGGGCCAGAGGACGGAAACGGCGTACTCATTGGACATTGCAACCCCCGACGGTGGTCGATTGCAATCAGTGCCATCAGCCGAAACTGGCGCATCATATCTGCCCCAACTGTGGATTTTATAAAGATGTGGAGGTCGTTGCCTCAAAATAGTTTTTGAGCAATAATATTGACAATGACTGACAAAAAACAGCTGACATTGGCTCTTGATGTCATGGGGACCGACGTCGGTCCCAGCTTGATCGTCAGCGGGGGTATAAAGGCGGCCAGGGAATTCGGACCGTCGTGCAAAATCGTTCTGGTGGGACGTGAAAATGATATTTCCGCCGAATTGAAGAAGCACCGCGATTTTCCCGACAATATCGAAATTCACCATGCCGCCGAAGAGGTTACCATGTTGGATTCGCCGGCGGACGCCGTGCGACGGCGGGATACGTCCATCGCCGAAGCGATCGCCCTGCACAAGTCAGGCCAGGTCGACGCGGTTATTTCGGCCGGCAACACCGGCGCCGTTATGGGCACGGCCATGCTGAATTTGGGACGCCTGAGAGAGGTCAAGCGGCCGGCTATAGCCTCTTTTTTCCCGACCAAAGAATTGCGGCCGGCGGTAGTGCTTGACGTCGGGGCCAATTCCGACTGCAAGCCGCTCA
The DNA here is from genome assembly GCA_964523575.1 of uncultured Ignavibacteriales bacterium. GTDB lineage: Bacteria > Zixibacteria > MSB-5A5 > GN15 > JAAZOE01 > DAOUTW01. The sequence continues at coordinate 102,446 of CAZGAV010000003.1, read as the reverse complement.
ATCTCTATCAATTCGCCATCATGGGCTCGATTGTCGCGAGCCACATGTTCGGCATCAGCCGCCCCCGGATCGGTCTTTTGTCCATCGGCGAAGAACGCAGCAAAGGCAACGATCTCATCCTGGAATCCCATACCCTTCTGGAGAAAAACCAGGCGCTCAATTTCATCGGCAATATCGAAGGGCGTGACATCCTGATGGCGAAGGCCGACGTCGTCGTCACCGACGGCTTTGTCGGCAACATTATTCTCAAGTTTGCCGAGTCGGTCGAGGGATATTTGACATCCGCCATCCGGCGCCAGGTTTCCACCAATATTTTTTCCCGTTTCGGGTCCATGTTGATGTATCCTTTCCTCAGGCGGTTGCGGAACACTTTCGATTACGCCGAGGTCGGCGGCGCCCCCCTGCTGGGGATCAACGGCGTCTGTATTATCTGCCACGGCAGGTCGTCCAGCAAGGCCATCTGCAAGGCGCTCTCGGTGGCCAGGGAAATGGTCAACCACCAGGTCAACACGAAAATCGAGGGAGTCCTTCTCTCGGGAATAAACGGCGATTCCCCGATCGATTACAAGATGAACGGGGCGGTGCCCGGCGACAACAAGCATTAAATGTAGGTTGAATCAAAGGAATGATAAGAGCAAAAATCATCGGGATCGGATCATACACGCCAGCCAGAGTGCTGACTAACGGCGACCTGGAACAGATCGTCGATACTTCGGATGAATGGATCAAATCACGGACCGGTATTTCCGAAAGGCGCATTGCCGCGGTCGATGAAGATACTTCCGATATGTGCGTCAATGCGGCGGGCCGGGCCCTTAAAATGGCCGGTTTGGCGGCGGAAGATATGGATCTTATAATCGCGGGCACGGTCACGCCCGATTATCGTCTGCCGTCAATGTCCTGCATGATCCAGAAAAAGCTCGGCGCGTCCAATTCCGCCACGATGGACGTGGTGGCCGCCTGTGCCGGTTTCATCCACGGGTTGTCGATCGCTCAGGCCTATATCTTGTCCGGTATATATAAAAATATCATGGTTTTCGGCGCCGAGAAACTCAGTTCCATAACCAATTACGACGACCGCAATACCTGTGTTCTTTTCGGCGACGCGGCCGGGTGCGCCGTGCTGACCGCTTCGGACGGCGACAGCGGCATCCTGTCCACCTACCTCAAATCGGATGGGAATCTCGACCGTCTGCTTTATATCGAAGCCGGCGGCACTCATACGCCGATCAGCGAAAACGGGAGCTATCATCACAACGATTCGTGCATTGTCATGCATGGCAACGAAGTCTTTAAACACGCCGTCAGATACATGGGCGACGCCGCGGCCCGCGTCGTCAGCGACGCCGGGCTGTCTTCCGAGGATATCGACTGGCTGGTGCCGCATCAGGCCAATATTCGTATCATCCGGGCGACAGCCAATCGCCTCGGAATCCCGTGGGAGAAGGTTTATCTCAATATCGAAAAATTCGGAAATACCTCGGCCGCCTCGGTGCCGTTGGCTCTCGATCAGGCGGTTCGCAGCGGCAAAATCAAACCGGGCGACAATATCGTCAGTGTCGCCTTCGGCGGCGGCCTAACATGGGGAGCGGTGGCAATCCGCTGGTAGGGAGTGAATAAACTGATTTATATATTTCCGGGACAGGCCTCCCAATATGTTGGCATGGGCCGCGAATTGCATGAGGCCTCGCAGAAGGTCCGCGATTATTACGCTCAGGCCAGCGATCTGCTCGGCGACGACCTGGCCCGGGTTTCCTTTGAAGGCCCGGCCGAAAAACTGAAGCAGACGATTTTTACCCAGCCGGCCATCCTGATTCATTCTCTGGCCCTACTGGAGATTCTGGGCGATCAACTGCCGCCCGCTTCGTATGCCGCCGGGCACAGCCTGGGTGAATATGTGGCCCTGGCCGCCTGTGGATCATTGACTCCCGAGGATGCTATCACGGCCGTTTGCACGCGGGCTCGCTTGATGGAACAGGCCTGCGTCGCCAATCCCGGCACGATGGCCGCGATTCTGGCTTTGCCCGACGAAAAACTCGATGAAGTCTGTCGGAAGGCGGGAAAACTGGGCGTTGTCACCCGGGCCAATATCAATTCCGCTATTCAGGTGACTATCTCCGGCGAATATAAGGCTGTTGAGGAAGCCTGCCGTCTGGCCAAAGAAGCTGGCGCCAAAAGAGCGGTGATGCTCGAGGTCGGCGGCGCGTTCCATTCACCCCTCATGGCGACGGCCACGGCGGGAATGGCCGAATGTCTCGATAGCCTTGATATCAAAGATGCCAATCCGCCGGTGGTGGCCAATGTGACGGCCCGTCCGGTAACTCGGGCTTCGGAAATCCGCAGACTGCTGGTCGAACAGATTACTTCCCCCGTGCGCTGGCGCGACACGATGGCTTTTTTCGTTGCCGAAGGCGCGACGGCGGTGGTGGAAATCGGCCCCGGGAAGGTGCTGGCGGGGCTGGCCAAACGGGATATGCCGGGTGTCAATATTTACAATATCGATAACCTGGCCGATGCCGAGACGTTGTTGGCGGCGGTCCCGGGACAGGAAGGTGAAAAATGATGCCACTGGAAGGCAAAACGGCGCTGGTAACCGGTTCAGCTCGCGGAATCGGCCGAGCGATTGCCGAAAAACTGGGTTCAATGGGCGCCAATCTGGTCATATCGGATGTACTGGCCGATCTGGCCGAACAAACCGCCTCGGAGCTGGCCGAAAAAGGGTACAAAACCCTGGCGGTTCCATGCAATATCACCAAGGCCGACGATATCGCCCGTATGATGGAGATCATCATGGGTAAATTCGAATCGCTCGATATCCTGGTTAACAACGCCGGTATTACCCGTGACGGGCTGTTGATCCGTCAGACGGCCGAAACCTGGGATTTGGTGATGGAAGTCAATCTCAAGGGTGCTTTCTTGGTGACACAGGCGGCGTCGCGGATTATGATGAAAGCGCGGTCGGGAAAAATTATCAATATCAGTTCGGTGGTGGGCCTCATGGGCAACGCCGGACAAGCCAACTATGCCTCCTCCAAAGCCGGTTTGATCGGCCTGACCAAATCGGCGGCCAAGGAATTGGCCGGTCGGGGCATCACCGTCAACGCCGTGGCTCCCGGATATATTGCGACGCAGATGACGGAACAACTGCCGGAAGCGGCGCGTGAGGCGTTTTTAACCGTTATTCCTCTCAAAAGACCCGGCACTCCCGATGATGTCGCGGCGGCGGTGGCTTTTCTGGCTTCGCCCGAAGCCGACTATATCACCGGCCAGGTCCTGCAGGTGGATGGCGGAATGGTTATGTAAACGGAATTTCAAAAGCGACATATTAAATTCAATAAGGAGTTGGGAATGTCAATTGAATCGAGAGTCAAAGAGATCGTCATGGACAAGTTGAATGTGACCCCCGAGCAGGTAACCGGTGATGCTTCTTTTGTAGAAGATCTGGGCGCTGATTCCCTCGATCAGGCGGAACTGGTACTGGCCCTTGAAGACGAGTTTAACCTCCAGATCTCCGACAAGGATTCCGAGAATATCATGACGGTTGGTAAGGCGATTGCCTATATCAAGGAGCATGTCAAGGAGTAGTCAAGGACAAGGAAGTTCTGCAAAATATGAAAACAAGGGTTGTAATAACCGGCCTGGGGGCGGTGACGCCTCTGGGACTGAATTTCGAAGATACCTGGAAAGCTCTGCTGGCGGGAAAGTCGGGAGCCAACCGGATCACCACGATTCCGACCGAGGGATTGTCGACGACGATTGCGGCTCAGGTCAAGGGTTTTGACCCGGAGCGGTACATCGATCGCAAAACACTCCGGCGGATGGACATGAACGAACAGTTATGCGTGGTGGCTTCCCAGCAGGCTTTTGACGATGCCGGTCTCGATCTGGATCATCTCGATCTGGACCGTTGCGGCGTCGTCACCGGTTCTGGCATCGGGGGAATCCAGACTTTTGAAGATCAGCATTCGACCATGGTCGACCGCGGGGCTAGCCGGGTATCGCCGTTTTTCATTCCGATGATGATTATCGATATGGGGGCGGGGCTGGTGGCCATTCGTTTTGGTTTCCGGGGTCCCAATTATGCCACCGTGTCGGCCTGCGCCTCATCGGCCCATGCCATCTGCGACGCCTTCCGAATAATACAGCGTGACGAAGCCGATCTCATGATCACCGGGGGGGCCGAATCGGCCATCACTCAGTTATCGATGGCCGGTTTTTGCGCCGCCCGGGCCATTTCAACCCGTAACGATGAACCGGAAAAAGCCAGCCGCCCCTTCGATCGCGACCGTGACGGCTTCGTGATGGGCGAGGGAGCGGGTATTTTGATTCTGGAATCGCTGGAATCGGCCAAAGCTCGCGGCGCCCGTATCTATGCCGAAATCATCGGATGTGGGATGACCTGCGACGCGCACCATATCACGGCGCCCCTGCCCGACGGCAGTGGAGCGGCCAAGGCCATGGCTCTGGCCATCAAGGATGCCGGTATCCGTCCCGAGGAGATAGAATATATTAACAGCCACGGGACATCGACCGGCCTGGGGGATATCGCCGAAACCAAAGCGGTCAAGACGGTCTTCGGCCCTCATGCCAAAAAACTGGCCATCAATTCGACCAAATCAATGGTTGGGCACTTGCTGGGGGCCGCCGGGGGAGTGGAAGGAGCCGTGACCGCCAAATCGATCAAGGAGGGTATTATCCATCCGACGATCAATCTTGATAACCCCGACCCGGAGTGCGATCTCGATTACGTGCCGAACCGGTCACGGGAAATGGAAATCAAGTATGCCATGAGCAATTCCTTCGGTTTCGGCGGCCATAATGTCAGTATGCTCTTCGCGGCCTATCATTCATCGTGAGCCGACATGGGAATTTGGGATTCTTTCAAGACGGCATTCGGCCCCGGTAAAGCAGACCGGGCCGAGAAACTCCTGCGAGAATTCCAGCGCGCCATAAACTACCGGTTCAATGATGTCGATCTGCTCCGGGTCGCCCTGACCCACCGCTCTTTCGCCAAATCGGGTGAAAAGGAATGGCTTCCCTCAAACGAACGGCTTGAATTTCTGGGCGATTCCGTCCTGGGGCTGGTGGTTTCAGAATTTCTCTATAACCGATATCCCGAAAAGCTAGAAGGCGGCCTGACCAAGCTAAAATCGCTTCTCGTCAACGAAACAACCCTATTCCGAACGGCCGAAATGCTCAATCTGGGTGACTATATTCTGCTTTCCCAGGAGGAGGACCGGGCCGGGGGGCGCAAAAGGCCATCGATCAATGCCGACGCCTTCGAGGCCGTCATCGGGGCTATTTTCCTCGATGGCGGGCTGGTAGCGGTCAAGCAGGTGGTCAATCGGTTCCTTCTGTCGCAGATGGCCGCTATCGCGGCCGATAAGACCTTTCGCAATTTCAAGGGTGAATTGTTGGAGTTGATTCAGGCCCGGGGAGCTGGCATGCCCCGCTACGAAGTGACCAGCGAGGAGGGCCCGGACCATGATAAGACTTTTATGGTCGTTGTTTACTGCAATGGCGACTGTATCGGGACGGGCACCGGATCCTCGAAAAAAGACGCCGAACAGAAAGCCGCAGCTCAAGCTTTGCAAAAATTGAAGGCGGAGGCGAAATAATCGGCTTCGGCCATTTGACAGAGAGGGAGGCTCTTATTAAATTCCGAAACGATGCCGCGTATAAAATTCGGCACGGACAGCAACCGGTCAACGCCATCTGCTGGCGAGGCAACGACGGAGGGAGTTATAGATGAATATCGTGATCGTAATAAAACAGGTTCCCGAAATAGAACTGGTCCGCGTGGATGAGGCGGCCGGACAGGTGACGTTGCCGTCCGGGCCCGGCGTCGTCAATCCTTTCGACGAGTATGCCATCGAAGAAGGCCTTAGAATCAAAGAGAAGATCGGTGGCAAAGTCACGGCTGTTACCGTTGGAAGCGAACGGGCCGAATCGGCTCTGCGCCAGGCCCTCTCAGTCGGCGTTGACGAAGCGATACTGATCACGGACCCGGCTTTTGATAAATCCGACCCGCAATCAATAGCCCGTATCCTGACCGCCGCGGTCGGAAAAGTCGGTGACGTGCATCTGGTTCTGGCCGGTAAACAGGCCGTAGATGATGATTCGGCTCAGGTTCCGGCGGCCCTGGCTGCCGGTCTTGGCTGGCCTCAGATTCTCTTTGTCAAACAGACCGAGAGTATCAGCGATACCGAGGCGGTTTTCCTGCGGACCACTGAGGAAGGCTATGATAAGGTAAAAACGGCATTGCCGGTCGTCGTTTCGGTCGTCAAGGAGATAAACGAACCCCGCCTGCCGTCTCTTAAAGGAAAAATGACGGCCAAAAAAATGCCGATTACCAAATGGTCAGCAGCCGATCTGGGCGACCTCGGCTCCGTCGGGGCCGATTCACCATCCAAAATTCTCAAGGCGGCTGCTCCGCCTCCGCCCCGAAAAGGCGAAATCATCGAGGGTGAAACTCCGGAGGAAATAGCCGATAAACTGGTTAAGAAACTCCGGGACGACCAGGTTATATAGGGCGTCGTCGGCCCGGAAAAAAATTGGCTCGGGGCACATAAAAAAGTGCTTGCTTTTCTTTAGGGCGTGACTTAATTCGGTTTGAAAGCACGAATTGCAAAAGTCAGATACAACTTGAGGAATGTTCATGCGTTGCGATTTTTGCGGCGAGGATATTGAGGGTATCCCCTTCCAGAAGGATGGAATGAATTTTTGTTCCCTGGAATGCTCCGATGCTATGGAGACGGGGGAGTCAATCCCGCTGGGCGAAGATATTCTTGACGATCCCGATGAATTCGAAGACGATGATGTTGATGACAACGACGACGATGACGATGACCTCGGAATTGACGACGACGATGATGAAGACGAAGACAAGGACGAGGACGAGGATGACGACCTCTACGTTGAAGATTTCGCCGATGATGAATTGATCGATAGCGATGACCGTTATTGATTGAGATTCAACGAACCGTTGCCTCATCACAACCGGTTATGTGACCGCCGTCTGCGACCGATATACAGGTTTGGAAGATAAGCTGCCAGCAAACCGTAAGGGCTTCACCGGTGGTCGTGATCTACATCATCATAGTCATCTCAGGATTTGGCCTCGCTTGCATGACGGCGGCTCTGGCCGGCCGCACGATTCTATCCATCTCCATCGACAACGCCTACCTGAAAATAAAACTGACCCTCCTCGGCTGTGGTCTCGGATATGACAGCCGCCAGAATCACCTGCGGCTTTTCTGCGGACGGTTTAGCCGTCGTTTACCGTCATTCAAGGCCTCGTCCCGAAAAGAAAAGACTCCCCGAGAACCGGCAAAGAAAGCCGCTGATACGAAAGCAAAATCACGAAGAGACCTCCCTTTTTCCACCGTCATTAAAATAATCAGGGCCGGGGTTTTATTCGCCGCCCGCTTTCTATCCAGCGTACAATATGACGAGGGACAAGTCGAGGTTAAGCCGGTGATCGCCAATCCCGCTCTGGCGGGAATCGCTTTCGGCTGGGGGCAGGCCGTCAACGGGGCCTTTCCCGGGCTTCGCAAGTTTTTCGATTTCGCTCCCGCCTTCGGG
>CAZGAV010000003.1:0-94762 GCA_964523575.1 uncultured Ignavibacteriales bacterium | reverse complement strand
CCGGTAGTCAGGTTGACGGTCGGTTTTGGAGCCGGTGGGGGCGAAGGCGAAAACAGTAAAGATCGCAGCGGGTTCGGTGCCGGCGGCGGGGGCGGTTGCGTTATCGAACCGGCGGCCTTCATCATCATGGATGAAAAAGGCATTTCGCTTTTGCCGGCCAAACCCGGCAAGCTCGATTCCATCGTCGAAGCTATCCCGGCCGTGTACAATAAAATCGTAAGCCTTAAGGACAAAATTAAGAAGTCCGGCGACGGCCACAAGGGCGGTGAAGAATCGGAAACGCCATCCGAATAAATCATTTTATCTGTGACCGGCCGGTGATTATTGAAGCCGGCCGGTCGATTCCCCCTCGGTTGCGCCATGAATGAAGAAGAGCCGATACCTTATCCGATAGACGGCGTCCTTGATCTCCATCAGTTTCAACCGCGTGAGGTTAAGGATGTGGTGGTCGATTATATCGAGGCCTGTCTGGAAAAGGGGATATATGCGCTACGCATTATCCACGGCAAGGGAATCGGCGTCCAGCGCGAGATAGTACGTTCCATCCTGCAAAAACATCCGGCAGTAAAGAGTTTTCGGCATGAAGGCGGGTCCGGCGGTTCCTGGGGGGCGACTGTGGTCGATCTTAAAAGACCGACTCCGAATGCTTAATGTATCTTAGACGGAGACTATCCTGATCTGAATGCCTGCCAATGGGAATTCTGGTCCCGATCCTCGATTGATTATCTGCGATGAGCGGGTCGAAGCCTGCCGAAGTCTCGACAGGTTTGTTTTGGGCAAGAACTCCCGGTCTATTTCATCATCAGCATCTTGCGTGTCAGAGAGCTCTCATGATACCGCACGCGATAGAAATAAACGCCGCTGGCGACCGATTCGCCGTCATTGTCTTCGCCGTCCCATACGAGGGCATGTTCGCCGGCGTTGAGTTGGCCATCGAAGGCCTCGCGTACCCGGCGTCCGAGGATATCGAAAATATCGACTCGCACCCATCCCGCTTGAGGAATGGCGAAGGAGATCGTCGTCGTGGGGTTGAAGGGATTGGGATAATTCTGATAGACGGCAAAAGCCCGCGGGAGATTGACGTTATCACCAACATTGATATCAGTCGGGATGTCGCCGTACTTCTGCGCGGCGTGCACGGCCGAAGCCATAAAGTCGTTCCAGGTGGCGCCCCCGATGATGGCAAAGGTCGCCGTGTCACTCTGCTGGACCGATAGGTTGAATGGCCCGGTGGCCGTTACGTGCGAAAGATCGGCCGTGCTCGTATAGGTACCTGAGCCGGCGACGGCCAAACCCTGATATTTACGCGCCTCGGTGAAATTACTGAAATAGACCTCGGCCGGGTTATAGTAAATGCGGTGATTGGTCAGCCCTTCAGGGTTGAGGACCTTGACGCCCCTGAAATCGGCGGAATCGACGCCGTTGGACCAGCATAAATAGCCGATATCCTCCGTCGGCAGGAAAGAACCATGATTCTGATAAAAAATCCTGATATCCCAATCGAGGTACAACCCGACCCGGATACCGTTGACGCTGACCTTGGAGTTATTGGTAATGATATATTTCAGGATAATAAACGTATTGTCAGGATCGTTGGCCCAGCCGAATGTTCGTTGCTCGATAGTCAAACCCAGCGGATGTTCGGCATAACTGTCATTGAACCGGGAGAGGGTTTCCTGATCGGCGATCGGCCCGGGCGCCGAAAAGAGGATGGAGCCGCCGGGGGCGACGGCAAAGTCGTTGTCGGGTTCCTGCGCGATATTTTTGGCACAGTCGGAGACATGCAATGAATCGGTGCCAATGAGCAAGGCCGCTTCGAAGAGGTCATTGGTGTCACGGTCAAGCTGATAGCCGTCAAATCCGAGCGGAATGAAGGAATTAGCGTGGAAGCCGAAAGCGCCGTAATTGGAGATGGTAAATTTAACCCGCCCGACGTCGTGATGAAAATAAGTCCTAACGCCGCGACTGCCGACAAAAAAACTGAGTCGTTTGGTTTCCGAGTAATGGTCTCCGACGATGAACATATCGACTGAATAAAACCGGCCGGATTCCGCGGAGGGACTGAATCCCAGATCAAGCGTTGAATTGCCATAAACCGTCGAGTCACGCTCGATGCGGCCGAAATTTATCCGGCCGGTGAAAACCGTCAAACCCGCTTCAGCATTGGCGAAGGAGACAGCGATATTATTGACGGCCAGCCCGACATTTTTAAGAGCCAGATTCAGGCTCACGGCATCGCCGGGATTGATCTGGGGATAAGCCAGCTCGGCCACCTGGATCGACGCGGCTCCGATCGGCGCGATTTGCCGGAGGGCCTCCATGATATCGATCCGCCCCCAGCCATAATTATTATCGGGGCCGGGAACGCCCAAGTCGACCGCGGAATTCAAAAGTGCCGTTTTGATTTCATCGACCGTCGCGTCCGGGTTTTTTTGGCGTAAAATCGCTACCGCTCCGGAAACATGCGGGGCCGCTGCCGATGTTCCCTGGAGGGAAATATAGCCGCCGCCCGGTATCGATGAATAAATTTGCTGACCGGGAGCCATAACATTGGGCTTGATGGAGACGCTGTCACAGTCGGAAGGACCCCGGGCGGACTGGAACCAGACGCTGTCGGGATCGGTGTTCAGGGCGCCGACGGCGAAATTGGTCAGGGAATCATCGGCCCGATCGGCCGGGTTGCGAAGCGTCATGGCGCCGGGGCCTTCATTGCCGGCGGCGAAAATATTGACGATTCCCAGAGCTTCGGTATTGTCGATCACCTGCCAGAGGATATCGGAACACCCGATTCCGGGTATCCCCCAACTGCTGTTAATGACATCGGGGACATCCGTGATAGTGTTGGGGTCACCGTCGGGATCGGCGGCCCATTGATAACATTCAAAAATGGAGGCGCCGGGTACGTCGATAGCCACGGCCGCGATCCAGTCGGCTCCGGGAGCGACGCCGATGACCAGATCGGAATCGTGGCCGACCATAATGCCGGTGGTATGGGTGCCATGCGATTTGTAACTGCCGGCCGACGCAAAAGCATGGGGATAATCGGAGCTGTCCACCCCGGAATACCAACATTCGGAAGCCGGATACCCCTTATTGCCGCGATAATTATCGAACAGGGCCGGGTGGAGGCCATCCACGCCGGTATCGAAACTGCAGACGATACGGCCGCGGCCGTTATAACCGGCCGCCCAAGCCGAATCGGCTTTAACCTGCCTCAAATTCAGCTGAACGCCATTTTCCATGGACGCCAGCCGGGTGTCGACCACGGGGGCAATAGATGTCACATTGGGATACAATTCGATTTTATCCACCGTTGGTTCGGCGGCCAATTGCCGCAAATTGCCGATGGCAACTTCGGTTTCGATCAAGTTTGCAATCCAGAAAGTCTTTACAGCGGTGGCCCGGCCGATGGTTTCCATCTCCCGCAGGCGATCCTTGATAGCCGATTGTGACTTTTCGGCGGCGGCCTGCAATTGCTCGACTCCGGCCCGATGGCGTTCGGATCGAGTCCGATATTGATCGGTCAACGAAGTTTTGAGAGTGATCGAATTATAATCCGAAACCGGGATAATCACGACCCGCACGAATTCATCATCACCTCGACCGGCGATATATTGCTCCAGTTGATCCGAGAGATGTCCGGCATTTACCCCGGCGGAACCAAATAAAGATATGACGGCCCCAATTATGACGACTCGCTGGAGAAAAAGCATTCAGTGTTCCTTTAAGTATATATCCTTATAGGCCACTCAGCGAAGACCGTGCCAAGGTGGAAAGCTTATCCCTGCTTATTTACGTGTTGACTGTCAATAAGATACGAAAATCAGACGATCTCTGCAAGACCACTGTGCAAAAAAATGACTAATTTCGGTAACCTCTTTCCGCTGGCCTGAATGGCGTCCCCGACCTGTGAAATTTAGAATTTGACAGCCGTGCCAGAAACCGCGACCATCAACATGCCATCCCGGATGACTTCATAATCGAGGTCGACGCCAACGACAGCGTCACCGCCCATATCCTTGGCCTGGACAATCATTTCCTCGATGGCGATATCGCGAGCTTTCTGCAATTCCCGCTCATAAGCGGCGGAACGGCCGCCGACAATGTCGGTGATGGAAGCGAAGAAATCCTTGAAAACATTGGCGCCCATAATGGCCTCGCCAGTGACAATACCGAAATACTGACGGATTTCTCGTCCCTGGACAGTGGGCGTAGTGGTGACGATCATGAATTTGCCTCCTTGTCGATTATGCCGCGACCGGCTAGAAATCCAGCCACAGCGCCCATTATTAAATAAACGATCAAATCGGCCGCGATTTCCAGGAGCAGCCAATTAGAGAGCCTGAGGATGATCTGGCGCTTGATAATAAAAACCGGGGATGATCCGATCCAGATGATAAAACCGGCGCGCAGGCCGACTTTCCAGTCGGGTTCATCCCAGACTTTGCGGAGATAGACCGACAATTGGGCGATGACCAACCCCAGCAGGAGATTCAAAGCCAGGTAATAGACGGCCACAATCATGCCGGAGTTGCGCACCAGATCGGTATTCTGCAGGTAATACCGGTCGAAGAAGAGAAAGGCTCCGGCGCCCTGCATGATATGCCCCAGGACTCCAGCGGCCAGTCCGGCGGCTATGGTTTTCTTATTTAACACAGGCCGATTGTATATCGATACTTCCCATAAGGCAATATGAAAATCACCCGATTGCAAAAAAAACATTGGAGAGTCCCGGGCGCGCCTTATATTCACATGAAATGACTGCATGCAACGACTGAGGACCTGTTGGCCTTTCTGGATATTCTGCTGATTGCCGTGGCACTGGCGATGGACGCCTTTACTGTTGCCATCGCCGTGGGACTTCATCTGGCGGGCGCCGGGCGAATTTCCCCCCGGCAATATTTCCGCCTCGGTTTTCATTTCGGACTTTTTCAATTCCTGATGCCGATCATCGGCTGGCTGGCCGGAACCACTATCCGGGCGTATATCGATTCGATTGATCATTGGGTGGCCATGGGGTTATTGACGTATATCGGGCTCAAAATGATCCGCGAAGCTCATCATGGGCAGGAATACGACCGCCCCGATCCGACGCGCGGTCTGTCTCTGATAGTCCTTTCCGTGGCGACCTCAATCGACGCGCTGGCCATGGGTCTTTCGCTGGCTCTGATCGGCGTTGGCATAATATATCCTTCGATAATAATCGGCCTGGTGGCCGCGGCTTTTACTCTGGCCGGGTTGTCGCTGGGGCGCAAAATCGGCCTGAAATGGCGCGACCGGGTGACCGTGGTCGGGGGCCTGATCCTGATCGGCATCGGCTTGAAAATACTTCTCGAAGATCTCCTTGGCTGACAAAAGCGGGCAATTTTTCATTTTATATTTTCCGCGAGATCATTGTCACACCAACGCAACTTCTTAAGTTTTAATGGACTGCAACCATCGGGCCCGATTCACAGTCTAATAAATATACGGCCAAAGAAGACGCAACAATGCCGACTCCGGGTCGTATATGAAAATTGCATGGCAGGAATAATTATTACTAATCGGCGGAGTTTAAGATGCTAAAAAAAATCATGCTGATCTTCGTTTTGGTGGTGATTGTCGGAGCGGTCCTGTTTTTCTCCATGAACGGTTCGGCGAAAAAAGAAGACGGGTTCAAGACCGTCGCCTGCAATAAGGGGTCGATTATCGACAAAGCCCTGGCGGTCGGAACCATCGTGCCGCGCAACGAGATCGCGGTTAAATCGAAAATTTCCGGTATCGTCAAGCGGTTATACGCCGACGTCGGCGATCGGATCAAAATGGGCGATCCGCTTATGGATATCGATCCCGATCCCACGCCTCTGGAATATGCCGAGGCCAAACGGCAGGTGGAGATCAGCGAAGTGACCTATGAGAACGCCAAGAGGGAACTGGAGCGGTCACGATCGTTGAAGGACAAAAAGCTGATTGCCGATCAGGAATTCGAAGCGGCGAAGGCCAAATACGATGAAATGGAACTGCGCCTTGACCTGGCCCGTGAAAAGCTGGCCCTGATCGAAAAGGGACAGACCAAAGTCGCCAGTCTGGTTGTCGAAAACGTCGTTAAATCGCCCATAAACGGTACTGTTTTGACTCGCAATGTCAATGTTGGCGATCCGGTTGTGCCCCTGACCAGTTTCCAGGCCGGCACGGAAGTGATGACTCTGGCCGACATGTCAGATCTGATGTTCAAGGGGACGGTCGATGAGATCGACGTCGGGAAACTACGGCAGGGATTGCCGGTGGAACTCAAAATCGGCGCCTTGCCCAAGGATAAAGTACAGGGCGTGATCGAGAAAATTTCCCCCAAAGCTCACAAGGAAGAAGGTTCGACTGTATTCGACGTTGAAATAACCCTGACCGACATCGGCGAATCGCATCTTCGGGCAGGTTACAGCGCCAATGCCGATATCATCATCACCAAGAAGGAAGATATCCTCCTGATTCCGGAGAGGCTGATAACGTTCGAAAATGACTCCTCGTTTGTGGAAATTCAGGACTCCCTCGGCAGCATCGCAAAACAGTCGGTGCAGACCGGTTTATCGGACGGCATTAATATTGAAATCGTGGATGGTCTGGCGGAGGGCGACCTGCTGGTCGAACGGCCACCGAAGGAAATCACCGGAGACTGATGAGCGATGCTGGTCTTTTTGTCCGTAAAACAATTTTTCCGCGATATGCGGAGCCAGAAACTGCGTACCCTGATGACTCTTTTCGGCATCATGTGGGGGACGATCTCGGTCGTCTTGTTGCTGGCCTTCGGAACCGGTTTGCAGGAATACCAGCTCAAGCGGTTCCGGGGATTGGGCGAGCAAATCACCATTATCTGGTCGGGGATCACCTCCAAACCTTGGAATGGTTTGCCCCGGGGGCGGCGCGTTTTGTACACTGAAGAAGATGTCGCCAACATGAAGAATTCGATACCGGGCATCAAGCGCATTTCGCCCGAATTCACCGCTTCGAATGTCATGCTCAAATCGCATCGTAATAACCTTATCGCCCGAATTTCCGGTGTCTGGCCGGAGTTCAATGAAATGCGCAATATTATCCCCCAGGAGGGCGGTCGATTTATCAACGACCACGATAATAAGGAAAAGCGCCGGACCATTTTCATCGGCGACGAACTGGCCGAAAAACTCTTTCCCGGCGAGGATGCCGTGGGGCAGACGCTCCAGGTGCGGGGAATACCCTTCGTCGTCGTCGGCGTCATGGTCACCAAAGACCAGAACAGCAGTTACGGCGGCCGCGATACCCGCAACGCTTATATCGCGGCGACGACCTTCCACAGTATGTGGAGCCGTCGCTATCCCAGTAATACCGTGGTTCAGGCGGTCGATGATAAGGCGATGAAACCGGTCATCGACGGGATGTATCGTTATCTGGCGGCGAAATATAATTTCGATCCCAAGGATACCGAAGCCCTGATGGTTTGGGATACCAGCGAGGGATTCAAATTCTTCAACACCTTCTTTCTGGCTTTCAAACTCTTTCTGGTCGGTATCGGCTGTCTGACGTTGATTACCGGGGGCATCGGCGTCACCAATATCATGAACGTGGTGCTGGAGGAAAGAACCAAGGAAATTGGGATCAAGATGGCGCTGGGGGCCAAGCGGATTACGATTATGATGCAATTCATGTTCGAGACGATCCTTCTGACGTTTCTGGGCGGCGCCATCGGCTTTGCCGTCGCCATGATAATTGTCAAATTTTTCCCGATGCTCAATTTGACCGAGGATCTGGGAACGCCGATCGTTCACTTTGGCGAATCGCTGGGCGCCGTCGCGATTCTGGGTATCATTGCATTTCTGGCCGGATTTTTCCCAGCCCGGCGGGCAGCCCGCCTGGAACCGGTCAAGGCCTTGAAACTATTTTAGAGAGATTTATGAAACCGTCGATAATATTCAATGTTTTTTCCCGGGATTTCAAACGTCAGCGTAAACGGATGCTCTTGACGCTGATCGCCATTCTCTGGGGAACAATGTCGATCATGCTCCTTCTGGCCTACGGTGAAGGGATGAAGATTCAATTCGCCAAAAACATCAAAGGCCTCGGCGAGGGAATTGTCATCGTCTGGGGCGGCCAGACTTCGAAACCGTTTATGGGTTTCGGCAAGGGCCGCCGCATCTCTTTGCATCCCGAGGACGTCGATTACCTGAGAAGCCGGATGCCGGAATTGAAAGTCGTGGCCGGCGAATATATCCGCTGGGGCGCCCCGGTGCGATATGAAAAAAAGATGATTAACGAGCGGATCAACGGGCTCTATCCGGAATATAAGACGATCCGCAATTTTATCCCCGAAATGGGCGGGCGGATGATCGATCAGATCGATATGGATCTCAGGCGCCGGGTCGCCTTTTTGGGCAACGATTCCAAGGATCGTCTTTTCGGCCCCGAAATGCCGGTAACGGACGTGGTCGGCAAGATTATTTATATCTATGACACCCCTTACACCGTTGTCGGTGTCATGAAACCGAAAATGCAGATGAGTTCCTACCAGGGGCAGGATGAGGACGTCATCGCCATCCCGGCGACCACCTTCCATACTTTGCTGGGTGATCCCTATCTCGATAATCTTCTCTATGTGCCGCGTGATCTGAATAATATGAAGGCGGTTGAACAACGCGTCTTTGAGGTTATGGGCGCCAAGTACAAATTCGATCCCACCGATGATCGGGCGCTTTCGACATGGGATATCGTTGAGGAAACCAAAACCACCGACGCCATTTTCATCGGCATCCAGATTTTTCTGGGTATTATCGGCGCCCTGACCCTGCTGATCGCGGCGGTTGGCGTCGCCAATATCATGTATGTCTCGATCAAGGAGCGCACCCGTGAAATTGGCGTCAAGATGGCGGTCGGCGCCCGAAAGATATATATCCTGATTCAATTTGTTATCGAGGCCCTGGGGATCACCTTTTTGGGAGGCATCTTCGGCATGGCGATCGCTTATATCATCACCGAGGTTTTCAAGCGTCTACCGATCGAATCGGACGTCCTCAATTTGATGGGTCGCCCGACGGTCTCGTTGGAAATCGGTATCACCGTGACGATTATTCTGGGTATCCTCGGTTTTCTGTCGGGGTTGTTCCCGGCTCTGAGGGCGGCCTCGATTAATCCGACCGAGGCGCTGCGGTATGAGTAAAACCAATTGCAGGCAGGTTCGACCATGATTGAAATGAAAAGCATCAAAAAAACCTACGAAACCGGAAGCGTCAAGTTCGACGCCCTGCGCGGCATTGATCTTGGCGTCGAAGATAATGAATTTATCGCCATCGTCGGCCCGTCGGGTTCGGGGAAATCGACGTTAATGAATTTAATGGGTTGCCTGGATACTCCGACGGCCGGCGAATATATACTGGGGGGTGATCGCGTCGAAACCCTGACCTCGAACCAGCTGGCTGAAATCCGTAATCGCCGGGTCGGCTTCGTGTTTCAGGCTTTCAATCTCCTGCCTTATGCGACGGCTTATGAAAACGTCGAATTGCCGATCCTTTATGCCGGCCTGGGATACCGGGAGAGGAAAAAACGGGTGACCGAAATGCTCGGACGCGTCGGACTGGCTGACAAGATGGCCAACAAGCCGACCGAAATGTCGGGCGGCGAGATGCAGAGAACCGCTATCGCCCGCGCTCTGGCCAATAATCCGCGCCTCATTTTGGCCGACGAACCGACCGGCAATCTCGATACCAAATCAGGCGGCGAGATAATTAAAATTTTCGAGGAGCTGTGGCAAGACGGTCAGACGGTCATTATGATCACGCACGATATGAATATCGCCAAACGGTGCCAGCGGGTTATCCGTCTTAAAGACGGCCTGATCGACACCGACAACGGCAACGGAAACGGCAATGGGGGACATCATGTCTGAGAGGCGTGAGAGGGGAGTATTGAACACTCTTCGGCGCCGAATGAAACCGATTTGGAAAATGGCTGTATAAGTCGAAACAAGAAGATGAAAAACAATCGGCTTGGAACTGTAACCCTCGCCGTCAGCCGCCTGCCCGACCCACCGGCAGGCGGCGTTTTTATTATAACCTGCCTGAAATTTGATTGAATAATTTCAACCGGTTAGCCGACAGACAGCACTTTCTGCATCTGGCGGTGGATATGGCCATTGGAGGCCAGTAGTTCCTGGCCGTAAATGGAAAATTTGCGACCGTGAAAATCGGTGATACGCCCGCCCGCCTCCCGGACAATGACCACACCGGCGGCGCTATCCCAGGGGTGGAGTTTCAATTCCCAGAAACCATCGAAACGGCCGCAGGCCAGATAACATAGGTCGAGGGCCGCCGATCCGCCGCGGCGGATACCCTGAGCCGTTTTGTACATGCGGGCGAAATTGTCGAGGTTGTCGACTTTGGTTTCGGCGATGTCATAGGGGAAGCCGGTGGCCAGAAGCGAACGATTCAACTTTTTCTGACCGGTGACATGGATGCGGCGGCGGTTGCAGAAAGGGCCCTTTCCGGTGACCGCATAAAAAAGCTCTTCGTGCACCGGATCATAAACGACGCCAAGCACATTTTGGCCGTCCACTTCCAGACCGATAGAGACACAAAAGGCCGGGTAGTCATGGGCGAAATTGGTGGTTCCATCGAGAGGATCGATAATCCATAAATATGGGGAAGCCTTGCGGGTTTCGCCGCTTTCCTCGGCCAATATGGAATGATGGGGAAAGACGCGGGCGATTTCGCCGGTGATAAATTTTTCGGATTTGAGATCGTACTCGGTGACCAGATCGACACGGCCCTTGAAATCGACCTGCCGGTGACGGTTTATCCCCTTGCGTAAAATATCCCCGGCCCGCATCGCGGTCCGACGCGCAAACATCAATTCTTTCCCGAAATCAGGCATGACTCCCCACCCGGTTGATATGTTTGAATTGCGTTTCATGGAGGGCGTGATAGATGCCCTTGAGGGCCAGAAGCTCCCGATGAGTGCCGCTTTCGCGCAGACGGCCCTTGTGCATGACGATGATGCGGTCGGCCTTTTCGATCGTCGACAGGCGATGGGCGATAATTATCGACGTCCGTCCTCGCATCAATTTATCCAGAGCGACCTGAATTTGGGCTTCAGTCTGGGCATCGACGGAACTGGTGGCTTCGTCGAGGATCAGGATTTTGGGATCGTAGGCCAGCGCCCGGGCGAAGGACAACAATTGTTTCTGGCCCACAGAGAGCGTCGCGCCGCGTTCGTGAACCTCGGACCGGTATCCTTCGGGCTGACGTTCGATGAAATCGGCGATACCTACCTGACGGGCGGAGCGGGCCAACTGATTTTGTGAGATAGCCGGATTATTGAGATGGATATTGGTCGCGAAATCACCCGAGAAAATAAAGACATCCTGCAAAACCAGCGCCATATAGGAACGGATGTAATCGGGCGACATGTCGCGAAGCGAAACGCCGTCGATCCGGATATCGCCATTCTGGAAATCGTAAAAACGCAAAAGCAACGAGACCAGTGAAGTCTTGCCGGCGCCCGTGAAACCGACAATAGCCACTTTTTCGCCCGGCTTGATCTTAAAGCTGACGTCATGCAGGATATATTCAGGTTCGTTGTAGGCGAAAGAGACGTTGTCGAAAACAATTTCACCCCTGAAGTCGGCGATTTTTTTCGGATTTTCCGGGGCGCCAACCTGCGGCTTTTCATCGATCAGTTTGAATATCCGCTCTGATGAAGCCATCGACGCCTGAAGGATATTGTATTTTTCGGAGAGGTCGCGCAGAGGACGGAAAAATCGCTCCACCAATTGAATAAAGGCGACCAATTCGCCAAAGGTAAGCAGGTCCATATTGATGCGAATGCCGCCGAAATAGATCAGGATGGCCACGGCTACCGTTTCGATCAATTCCACGACGGGGAAAAAGACGGCGTAGAGATAAACGGAACGGAAATTGGATTGCTTGAGCTTCTCGTTGATGTCGTCGAATTTGAGAAATATCCGTTTTTCCTGATTGAACAACTGGACCACCGAAATACCGGTCAAATGCTCCTGGAGAAAGGAGTTGATCCGGGCCAGCCGGATGCGCACCTGACGATAAACATCGCGGACCTTGGCGCGGAAAATAACCGTGGCCAGCACCAGAAAAGGCAGGACGGCCAGAGTTACCAGAGCCAACTGCCAGCTGTAATAGAACATGGCGATGATAATTCCGGCCAGCGACAGAACGTCGCCGAAGACAGCCACCACGCCCGAAGAGAAAAGTTCGTTGAGGACGTTGATATCATTGGTGACGCGCGTCACCAGACGTCCCACCGGATTTTTGTCGAAAAAGGCCAGATGCAGTTTCTGGAGATGGCGAAAAACCTGCATCCTGATATCGTACATGACAGCCTGGCCGATGACCTGCATGGTATAGAATTGCAGATAAGCCAGGAAAAAAGCCGAAATTATGATGCCGAAATACAGCAGAGCCAGCCGGAAAAGACCGGCATTGTTGCCGACGGCGATATATTTGTCGATGGCGATCTGGACCAGAATCGGCCCCGACAGCTGCAGGGCGGTCACGACCAGCAGGAGGAGCACCGAAATGAAGACTTTCATGCGATATGGCCGCAAATAACGCATCAGCCGGTGCATGAGACGGGCATCATAGGCCTTTCCCAGGACTTCTTCATCGTGATACTGAGAAGACGCCGATCGCATTACATTTTCTCCAGTTGGGCTTCCATCAACTGCCTCTGATAAAGATAAGCATAAGATCCGCCCAGCTTGACCAGCTCTTCATGGCTCCCCTGCTCGGCGATTCTTCCTTTTTCCAGGTAGATCACCAGATTGCAATTCTGCAGACTCGACACCCGATGGGAAATTATGATCGACGTCCGTCCCGGCAGGACCTTCTCAAGATTTTCGAATATTTTTTCCTCGGTATCGGTGTCCACGGAGCTGGTGGCGTCGTCGAGGATGATAATCGACGGCGATTTCATGATGGCCCGCGCCAATGCCGTACGCTGTTTCTGACCGCCAGAGAGAGTGATGCCCCGCTCGCCGAGTATGGTCTCATATTGGTTCGGGAACTGCTCGATATCGTCATGCAAGGCCGAAAGCCGGGCCGCCTCAATAGCCTCGCTTCGGACCGAGTTTTCCGAACTGAAGTCGATATTGGCCTCCAGCGTATCGGAAAACAGGAAAGTTTCCTGTGGCACGAATCCGATGGCCCGGCGTAATTTATCGAGCGGCCAGCGAGTGATGTCAATATCGTCGACGAATATCTGACCCGGCTGTGTCGGATAGAGGCGGGGGATCAGAGAAACCAGTGTCGTTTTTCCTGAACCGGTCGGGCCGATGATGCCCAGCCTGGTGCCCGGTTCAATAACCAGATTGATATCTGTAAGCACCGACTCTCCGGGATGCTCGGCGCCGTTATGCGAGAGGTAGGTGAAAGTCAGATTTCGGAATTCGATTTTTCCTCGAATATCTTTCGGGATATTCTCGATATGCCCGGGATTTTTAATATTCGGTTCCGTATTGAGGATTTTATTGATTCGATCCAGTGAAGCGGTGCCGCGCTGATAGAGGGAAATAACCCACCCCAACGCCATCATTGGCCAGACCAGCCAGCCAAGATATCCGAAAAAGGCCACCAGTGTGCCCAGGGTAATATGTCCCGCGGTGATTTCGCGTCCCCCGACGTACAAGACCATAAGAGTGACTAAACCCGCAATACCGGAAATCATCGGTTGAAACAGCCCGATGACACGCATCATCCCCAGATTCATGTCGGCGTATTGCTGGGAGACTTTGCCGAAGCGCTCGATTTCGGAGCGTTCCCGGCGGTAAGCTTTGATGACTCGCACGCCGGCCAGATTTTCCTGAACGCGCGAGGTTAGATAGGCGAAGTGCTCCTGGATGGCCAGAAATCTTTTATGGACCAGCCCGCCGATGCGGTTGACGCCGAGGGCGAGGGCAATCATGGGCACGACGGTGAAGAGAGTCAGTTTGACCGATAGCGTCATCATAAAGGCGATGGCCACGACCACCGAGACGAAGGTGTTGAAAATGTGCATGATACCCGGCCCGATCATCATCCGGATCGCCTCGATATCATTAGTGGCATGGGCCATTAGGTCGCCGGTACGGGTGTTGTCATAATAGGATGGATCGAGGCTGAGCCATTTGGTGAAAAGGAGGCCGCGAAGGTCGTATTCGGCGATACGGGAAGCCCAGATAATGGTCCGGCGCATGACAAAACGGAAGACTCCGGCAATGACCGCTAACGCTGCCATGTAAAGGCCGTAATGGAGAATTACCGCTGACGGCTTTTTGGCCGACACGGCGTCGAAGGCAAGTTTGACGAGATAGGGAACGATCAACATCAGGCTGTTGGCCAAAACCGCCGCCGCCCCGCCGATGATTATGTACCCTTTGTACTTGCGCAGTATGGGAGTAATGTGGGCAAAACGCCCGGGATTTTTATTTGCCATATCCAAAATTTATCAGGTTTGCCATCATATGTATCGCTTCCACATCCAGGGCTGCCGACATTTCCAGAAGCGGCAAGCCGCAATAAATTACATGACCTTCGCCAATAGTAAAAACTCTTAAATAACTGCCAAGTTCCCCGGCGGAGATAATTTCCGTGCCGCCGCCGATCATCGCCGGCCAAGCCTGCGACGATTCCCGGAGATTGGCCAGAAGCTGTTGAGTGTCAATTTCATAAGGTTCGGTGAAAACTGCATGGTGGCTGTTCAGAATTTTGGCCGGTACTGAAGCGGCGGATTTGGCGGTATAGATGGGAATTCCGAAAATATCATGGGGCCAGCCGAACGACTGTCCCAGAATCAGGATATCACCGCCATTGCGAACGAATTCGTGCAGGCGGTCACCGACCTTCCCGAGTACATCATAGTAGCTGACAGCATCGGAACCAATTACCAGTACGTCATAGGCCTCAAGCGGAGCTCTTATCAGGCCGCGGGGCGTAAAGGGGGTAATCGAGGCCCGCGTGATACGAAGGAAATCTTCCAGGCGGCCTTCGGGATCGGGAATAAAGGCAATATCACGCGTATCGGGAATCTCGCAACGGACGACACGGACTTCGGCCGAAGTCTGGGCTACGGTAACGCCGCCGACTTCCAGCAGAGCACGGACGGTTCTCAGATCATAGCCGACCGACCGACCGGCGGCGAAGTGGATGTCCATGTATTTGGCGGTGATGCCCTCGGGCATGAAGATATGATCGTCGAAAGTGCCGACGACGATACCGTCAGGATTGTCAATTTTAATCCGGCCGTCAAGAATACTCCCGTAAGGTTTGGTGATCAGCAGCTGCCAGTCGAACGGTTGCGCCAGAGCCGTAAATTGATCGGCGGTGAACGGCTCCAGAAAAGTATATCCGGGCAGAAAGCGTAGGCCCAGATTTTCCTGTGCATAGTCCGAAAAGGGAACTCGAAGGTTAAGGGTCAAACCTTCAACGACCACATCGAGGGAAAACATAAGCGAATCGTGGGTAATGCCGGCAAAATCCAACCGTTCCAGATCGACCGGATATTCCCGGTAGAAGCGCTGGTGAGGTTCAATAATTTTCGATATCGAATCGATAACAACGGTTCGATCGGGGGAGGGGTGGAACTTGAAAAACGACAATTCTACTTCCCTCGGGCCGAGCACGGCCAGATCCAGGCTCAATTTACCCGATTTGCCGAAAGGGGTTTCGCGAACTTCGAAATTACCCCGCCAATCGATTCCGATGGCTTCCTCAATGGCCAGAAATACCTTTTGGCGCAATTCCTCAATGGCTCCGCCGACGCCCGCCGGCGCCAGATGGCCGTTTTCGTCATGGGCCAGATCGGCGAGAGCGGTAATATCGGCATAAGCGGTCATCAGGGGTCGGAGTTTTTCGGATCGTGACAGCCACGGCCGGCCGGCCATGCCGACAGAAGATATATAGCTGTCCAGCCGGCGGAGGATATTCTTCCTTTCGGGACCGTCGGGCAGACGCCTTTCGATGATGCCGGGTAGACGCAAAACGTCGAGCCCGCTTCCGGAGACAAGATCAATGGCGGCGCTCTGTCCGGTGGCGGGCGGGGTCAGCAGGTAATAGCGTCGGAATCGATCGGGGCTGTAATTCAGAGGTCCGTTGGGATAAAAATTCTTCGAAATCTCTTCGGCGCGGTTATGATACCTGGCATATAGTTCTTCGTCATTGAACAGTACAGCCGAATTCTCGTTGCCCCAGCCACGCACATAAATCCGGTCAAGGGTGGTCAAGGCCGTTGAATCATTCTGGGATAATAGCCGAATGGTGGTCAGGGTCGAGGCCAGCCAGACTGAGTCCTCCGGCGTTTCGGCCTCGAACAGGGCTATATCGGGATATGTCCCATGGAAAATGCGGGCAATTATTGAATCGACGAGGACGGTTCGGTCCGTATTGACCCCAAGGCCGACCTGGGCCAGATGAAACTGGCCGTCGTCCGACGCTTGAGTTTCAAATCCAAAAGTCGGGGACGGCTGGAATAAAGCGACGTAAATTTCGGCGCCGTAAGTCTGATTCAAATATAGCAGAGCCGCCCATTGTATATTATTTGCGTCGGTGGCGGGGCAGAAAACCTTGATGTCCGAGCTGGCGGCCCGGATTTTATCGTCGAGGCGGTCGGCCACGGCCTGACTGCCGAGGACTAAAAGGAGCCCCGGCAGAACCATGAACAGGATTTTTTTGATCATCGGCTCCATTATATCGGTTTGAGTTTTTTATGTCAATTTTGAATTATTGCCGCTCGATTTTAGACTTGCCATGCCCCATAAAAGACGCTACGTTCAATCCAAATTCTCTATTGCGGCGTTTTTGAAAAGGAGTACTTATGTCAGACTTTATGTATATAGCGGCGCGCCAGATTCTCGATTCGCGCGGCACTCCGACGGTGGAAGTCGATGTCATGCTGGAAGACGGCAGTCTGGGCCGGGCGGCGGTGCCGTCCGGAGCCTCGACCGGTGCTCACGAGGCGGTCGAACTGCGCGACGGCGACGAAACCAGATATTTCGGAAAGGGCGTCACCAAAGCGGTTGACAATGTCAATACTATAATCGGGCCGACTGTTCTCGAAGCCGAACTTGACCCCTTCGATCAGGTTCGCGTGGATCATTTTCTGATCGATCTCGACGGCACCGAATCCAAATCCAAGTTGGGCGCCAACGCTATCCTGGGCGTTTCTCTGGCGACGGCCAAAGCCTGCGCCCTTTCGTCCGGGCGCTTTCTCTATGAATATATCGGCGGTTCCAATACGAAAATCCTTCCCGTGCCGATGATGAATATCCTTAACGGCGGCAAGCACGCCGATAACAACGTCGATTTGCAGGAGTTCATGATCATGCCGGTCGGGGCGCCGACATTCGCCGAGGCGTTGAGAATGGGCGCAGAGGTTTTCGGGAGTTTGAAGAAGGTCCTGAAATCCAAAGGGTACAATACCAGCGTCGGGGATGAAGGCGGCTTTGCGCCCGATTTGAAATCGAATGCCGAGGCTCTCGATATCATGTCTCAGGCAGTCGATAAATCGGGCTACAAACTGGGCGAGGACATTCTTTTTGCTCTCGACCCGGCCTCATCCGAATTTTACGACGACAAGAAAAAGAAATATATACTGGCCTCGGAAAACCGCGAATTGACCTCGGCGGAGATGGTCGATTATTATGCCGATCTGATTAAGAAACATCCCATCATTTCGCTCGAGGACGGCCTGGCCGAAGACGATTGGGACGGCTGGAAGCTGCTGACCCAGAAGCTCGGTTCCAAAATCCAGATTGTCGGCGATGATATATTTGTGACCAATCCCAAACGTCTGGCTCGGGGTATCGAGGAGAAGAGCGCCAATTCGATCCTGATTAAACTTAATCAGATCGGGACTCTCACCGAAACTCTCGATACCATCGAGATGGCCAGGCGGGCCTCGTTCACGGCCGTGGTGTCGCATCGTTCGGGCGAAACCGAGGATGCCACCATTTCGGATGTCGTGGTCGCGGCCGGTACCGGGCAGATCAAGACCGGCTCGGTGTGCCGCAGTGATCGAATAGCCAAGTATAATCAGCTTCTGCGGATCGAGGAATTACTCGATGACATGGCCGAATATCGCGGCCGGGCAGTCTTTTACAATATCAAATAGGGGCGACGATGTCATCAGGCGATCTCAGGCGCAAAGTCACCCGGCAATTGATCAGCCGGCTGGTCGAATATGAGCACGGTTTCAAGCGCAAATCGTTGCGGCTGGGGATCGGTCTGGCCGTGCTCTACCTGATCTATCTTTTTTGCGCCGGTGACTATGGCCTGATGCGGATTTATCGTCTCAACCGACAGCGAGACGACCTGCGGGCGGAGTATCGGACTTTGGTCGCGGAGGCGGTCGATTATTCGTACAGCCTTCGCCGCCTCAAATCGGACCCTCATTTCGTCGAATGGCTGGCCCGGACCCGCTATGGTTTCTCCCGGCCGGAGGAAACCATCTATCACCTGAAATTCCCCTCTCGCTGACATGGCCATCCATAAATCCGAAGGAATTATCCTTTCGAGCGCCGACTGGTCGGAGTCTTCCCAGACGCTGACCGTGTTCACGCCCGACCGGGGGAAATTAACCCTCAATGTCAAAGGCTCGCGCCAGCTCAACGGGAAACGAGGCCGGCCGTTGAGATTTGCCCGGCTGGAATTTACCTGCTATTTGCGCGACGGCAGTGATAGCGGCTACCTCTCCGACGTCGAACCGATCGAGGTTTTTCTGTTCGAGAAGGACGGCCAGCTGGGGCGGTTGACTTTCGCCTCCGGCGCCGTCGAACTGCTCAATAACCTCCTGACCTCGTCCGACCCCCAGCCAGCCTGCTACCAGATAACTCTGTCATTTCTGCGAATGGTCGACAGCCTCGACAAAAAGCGGTTGCCGGGTTTGTTCGCCGGTTATATATTGCGGCTTACTTCGCTGTTGGGGTTTCGGCCCAACCTGGTCGGCTGTGTCGGTTGCGGGCGGGAAATCATGCCGATAAGCGACAAAAGCGAAGAGGCGACGCCGATATTGATCAGTATCGAGCGTGGCGGCGTTGTGTGCGAAGAGTGCCGCCGGACGATGGTCGGGCAAAATCAGATGATCGGAGTAACGCCGGTACTGCATGCCAGACTTGTCGAACTCCTGTCGTCGTCGCTGGAAGAGGCGTCCCAGAAGCCGGTCAGCCTCAGGGAATTGAACCAGATGGTGGACCTGTTGACGACGCTATTGAAATACCACGCCGGGACAATCCGGCAATTGAAGTCGTTTGACTTCCTGGACAAACTGGCTCGCGCTGTTAAAACCTACGGAGGATAAGTGGCCAAGAAGAATCAATTCAGAGACGAGAAAATGGACAAGCTGGTATCGCTGTGCAAACGGCGCGGCTTCATTTTTCCTTCATCGGAAATCTACGGCGGCATCAACGCCTGCTGGGATTACGGACCGCTGGGCGCGGAGCTGAAACGGAATATCAAGGATTTCTGGTGGCGGCAAATGGTGCATAAGCGGGACGATATCGAGGGCCTCGACGCTGCCATCCTGATGCATCCCAAAGTCTGGGAAGCCTCCGGCCACATCTCCGAATTCACCGACCCGCTGGTCGATTGCAAAAAATGCAAATCGCGCTTTCGCGCCGACGATATCGAATCGGATACCTGCCCCAATTGCGGCGGCGAATTGACGGAACCGCGCCGGTTCAACCTGATGTTCAAAACTTTCATGGGCCCGCTTGAGGACGAAGCCAGCGTCATTTTCCTGCGTCCCGAAACGGCCCAGGGTATTTATGTCAATTTCCTCAATGTCCAGGGCCCCTCACGCCAAAAAATACCCTTTGGCATAGCCCAGATCGGCAAGGCTTTCCGCAACGAAATCACGCCGGGGAATTTCATCTTCCGCACCCGCGAATTCGAACAGATGGAGATGCAGTTCTTTATTCATCCTTCGGAAGACGCCAAATGGTTCGCTTATTGGAAAGAGCAACGCTGGCAGTTTTATCTCGACCTCGGCATCCGTCCCGAAAATCTCCGCTGGCA
Source organism: uncultured Ignavibacteriales bacterium (assembly GCA_964523575.1). Classification (GTDB taxonomy): domain Bacteria; phylum Zixibacteria; class MSB-5A5; order GN15; family JAAZOE01; genus DAOUTW01. Next base: position 74,744 of record CAZGAV010000003.1, on the reverse strand, counting down.
TGAACATGGTCCCGGCGACCTGGCCCATTACGCCAAGGAGGCCTATGACATCGAATACAAGTTCTCCTTCGGCTGGAAAGAGCTGGAAGGTGTCCACAACCGGACCGACTTCGACCTGACGCGCCACAAAGAATTCTCGGGCAAAGACCTGCGTTATTGGGACGAACAGACAAAGGAAAAATATATTCCCTACATCATTGAAACCTCGGCCGGATGCGACCGGACTCTGCTGACCTGCCTGGTCGATGCCTACGATGAAGAAGAAGTCAAGGGCGAGCAACGGGTGATCCTGCGCCTGCATCCCCGTATAGCGCCCTATAAGGCGGCCATCCTGCCGCTGGTCAAAAAAGACGGCATGCCGGAAGTGGCGCGAAAATTGCATGATGATTTGCGCAAAAAATTCAAGGTCTTCTACGACGAGGGCGGAGCCATCGGTCGGCGATATCGCCGGATGGATGAAATCGGGACGCCCTACTGTTTCACTATCGATGGCCAGACTCTCGAGGACGACACCGTCACCCTGCGAGACCGCGACAGCATGGACCAGATGCGTCACAAGATCGCCGAAATCCCGGCCTTGCTGGAAAGCAAAGTCAATGGCTGTTAATCAGGTGGGCAGGATCCTTGCGATCCTGCCCTCCGAGACTGTCTTCAACGAAAACGCTTACTGCGCCGTGCCCCTGCCACCGAAACATTATTCAGTTATGTCTGCTTACACAGCCTTCGGTTCAGACGGTGTATTTGAAATATGACCAGGGCGACCATGAACAGAATTGCCCGCCAATCTTGGCTCTGACCCGCCACCGGCCTCGCTGCATGCCGACGAAATTGTGTTGATGCGTGATGCCGGCTATATTGTGATAAACGGCAAATGATTGTCCCGTCGCCTCCGCCCAGTTTCCGACGTTGATGGCACCAAAGGCGTCGATCTCAACGGTGTAAATGGCGCCCGGGATATTGACCGGATCCCACCGGAATTCCATTTTTCTCGGGAATTGGTCGAAAGTATCGCCGTCCTCGGGCTGTTCCGGTCGGGGGACGGCTCCTTTCCACCAAGATAATGTCGGATCTCCAAGAAGGGCCAGTCCGTAATGCCATCGGATTTCATCCAACTCGTGATTGGGGCCTCGCGCTTTCCACCATTCGACGAAGGCATCGCCGATGACTTTGCCCTGACCCAGAGGACGGTAAAAATCGGCAAACCACAGCATCGATCCCGATTTGGAGCTGGCGACGGCGGTCAGACCGCAGTTGGTTCCGTGGCCGGGTTTATCGAAGATATACCAGCCGGCCAGGTAATCGTCCTCGGTGTATCGCCCCGGCCCGCAGCAGAAGAGGTTATAGAAATGGGAATTGGGCGGATTTACATCGCGGAAGTAGGCGGTATTGATATGTTCATTCGTGTTACCGACTTTGAAAGCATGGCTGTGGGGGCTGGAATGAGCGCATAGTTGAACCCATGACCGCATACTGTTGACTTCCGCTTTATACAGGTCGGCGTCGGTGATAACCGGATTGGTATACTTGGTGATGAGCGAGGTGGGGAAGAGTTGATCGAACTCGCAATCATCGAACCCCTGCCAATCATCGTCGACATAGGCCAGAGCCGATCGGGCATGCCCCAGCTGCCCTGTCCGGAATTTATGGTTGCGGGCGAAATAATCGTTGATCAATTTGACGTCATTGCCGCCGGAGGTCGGGGACCAGATACGGCCGATCCAAATTTCCGGATTCACATTCCCGTCATGACCGCTGAATTTGCCATCATTATCGGGATCGGTCCAGACTCCATCGGTGTCCATGTAGTAGAGATCGCAGGGGAATTCCGAATGAACGCCGTGGAAATCGTCATCGAGTTCATACCATGGCGCCGGAATGGCGCCGACGAGAAGGGCTCCCACCGGTCGCTCCTTGTGGATGAAGTTTCTGATCTCAGATGGCTGGCCTCCAAGGACAACGAACACTCTGGCCCAGTAACCGTCCCGGGCGACATCCAGCACATACTGGTCGATGCTGGCGGCAATCGCCGCGTAAATACTATTGGCAACCAGCACCAGCATTTCGCCCCGCGAATAATGAATCTTGGACTGATTGTCCCGATATTTCTCATCGGCAGGGAACTTGGGTCGAGGTTTTTCGAGGAACTTGATTTTGAGCGGCCATTTCATTTTTTTCAGCCAGTCCCCGTATTCTTTGAAGGTCTGAAGTTTCAGTTTTCGGTCCTGCTCGACTATGAAGTCGAGATTGCGAACACTGGCGTATGCCTGCGCCAGTTTATATTCGCCCCGTTGCGCGTGAACATTGAAAATGGTCCGATCACCGACCGTATCCGAACGGATGTTACGGCCGGGGGACAATTTCTTGTTCTTGGCATTGATTAGCCTCTCCTGCCACTCTTTTGAATCATTCATGATTGGTTTCTCCTTCCAACGAAATTCTGCATTATCGGCGGTTCGAAAACCCCCGGATTATTTAAAATGTGCTCGATCATCGCCGCATTGCGTCCCCGGAAGGGGTGAAACCTGATGCCAAGTTGCCTGAAATAACCCCATCCTGGTGCTATCCTCAGACCCGCGTCAGCTTTATGCCTGATTCACTACCCGGTCGCTTCGACTGACTTATAGTCCTGATCGGTGAATTCTGATGTCGACAAGATGATATTTAGAATTACAAAACTTCGATGCGTAACAAGTATAGTGATCGGCTGGCGCATTGTCAAGCCATTTTTCGCAGAGGCACCGGTGATTTTATCGGATAGACGGTACCGATTGATTCTAGTCGCCGATGATTGCTATGCTAGACGCGGCGGCGCGTTTGCCGAATGTACAATCTACAGGAGAGGCCGCGAAATCTGTTCCCGGCCGTTTTGTTTTGGCAGCCTTTTATCTGTGTGTGCGGACTATGATTTTAATTTTGCAATTTGGCCCCTTTTCGTATAGGTTAGAGACGAAGAGGAGTGGTGATGTCAACCGAAGCCAATTATTTCAGCGACTTTTTCAAACAGAATCATGACCTGATCAGCAAATTAATCGCTTCCCTGGCGGTTATTCTGGTCCTGATCATACTGAAATATATCATACTCAAATTTGTGTATCGCCGGACCGGTGACGTCCGTATCCGCTACACCTGGCGCAAGAGTACCTCCTATGTCGTTTCGATCCTCGGCATCCTGATACTGGGTCGGATCTGGTTCGTCGGCTTTCAATCGTTGACCACCTATTTGGGGCTGGTTTCGGCCGGTATTGCCATTGCTCTCAAAGATCCCCTAGTTAACATGGCCGCCTGGTTGTTTATCATCTGGCGTCGCCCCTTCACGGTCGGCGACCGGGTGGAAATTGGTTCTTATCGCGGCGACGTTATCGATCTTAGACTGTTCCAGTTTACGCTGATGGAGATCGGCAACTGGGTGGACGCCGATCAATCGACCGGGCGGGTGATCCAGATTCCCAACGGTAAGGTATTCACCGAGATGCTGGCCAATTACAGCAAGGGTTTCCGTTTTTTGTGGGATGAAATAGCGGTGCTGGTGACCTACGAAAGCGACTGGCAGAAGGCCAAAAAAATTCTTCTGGAAATCGCGACCCGGCATTCCGAACACCTGACGGCGGCGGCCGAGCAGAAAGTCCGGGAAGCCTCGGCCCGACTGATGATTTTTTACAAAACCCTGACGCCGACAGTTTATACCTCGGTCAAGGGAAGCGGCATCATGCTGACGATTCGTTACCTGTGCGAACCGCGCAATCGCCGGGGAACCGAACAGTCAATGTGGGAAGATATCCTCACGGCTTTTGCCGCCTGCGATAATATCGACTTTGCTTACCCCACTCAGCGCTTTTACGACAATGTGGTCGAAGGCAAACCTGGCGCGCGAGCCAAACCGCCGTTGCCCCCGGGAGAAGACAACCACGCCGACCGGTCAGCCTCCTGATTTCACGGGCATGGAATTTCGATTAGTCTTGTGGCTAATTGATTCCGTCGAAATAACGGTCAATAAAAAACCCCGCCATTGGGCGGGGTTTCGATTATCCATATAAGAAAAATTCTATTCTTCGATCTGGGTCCATTCGGCGTTTTCCAGCCACTGGTTGGGCCGATTGATATACTGGATGACATTATCCAGCGCCACCCAGTGTTTATGCTCCTCGTTGGCGATCTTCATCCAGATTTCCTTCTCATCGTCCTTCTCGGCTTTCTGGGCCTGCTCGCGATAAAACTTTTCGGATTTATCCTCGATAGCGCGGGCTTTCACCCAGGCTTCCTTAACATCGGCTGGAAATTCGCCGACAAACTCGTTGCTATCCTTGAGTTGCTGGAAGACATTCTTGGTGGTGCTCAAAATATTGGTCTTGAAGGCGGCATCGAAATCGCCCGTTTTTCCCTCAGACATGGATTTGAAAATATTGTAATGGCGTTGTTCGTCGCCGGCCAGTTCCTCATAAATAGTCTTCAGGACGGATTTGGACATGGCCGCGGCCTGCTCCTCGTAATACTTCTTGCCGTCCAGTTCCATTTGCATGGCATATTCAAAGGCATTCATGGCAGACTTCTCCTTACTATCCTGAGTCGCGTTTTTTGAATTGACCGTAATATATACGGGCGGGCGGGCGATGCCAAGCGCCTTTTTCAGTTGTTTTTCGATTGGAATATCGGTCGCTTTTCGGGAAGTCAATCCGTACGGTATTTGGTGCCGATCCAAATCCCACCCGGCCGTAAATGTCGCAACTATTGTCCATAACAAACCTGGAGGGGTATTGTTCCTTATGGCTTTCGCATATGGCCGTGCCTTTGGCGGTTCGCACGGCCTTTTGCTCCACAAGGTTCACACCCCATTCAAAATGTACCGGAGGGTACAAAATTATCGCTTGCGAGATTACTAACAAATTCATAACATGTTGTAGTGCAATGTCAAAATGGCCTCCGCCGGTTCCGGCATGCGGTTTGTTGGTTATTTTTGCCAGCAATATTGTCAAACCCAGAAGTAACAAGGAGCCATCTGTCATGAAAAGATATTTTTTACTTATGGCGCTTTTGGCCGGGCTGGGAATCGTGCTCGCCGGATGTTCCACCTCGACCGAACCGGCCAAAACCGATACCTCCAGCCTTGAGGATTTTGGGCCCTATACCGCCACCGATGAACCGGGCGCCGATTTCGGCGATCCGGCGCTGAACGAGTCACTGAATGAGACCGAGGAAACGGTTTATCAGGATCCGGTGGCCCTGTCGCCTTTGGTTGACAGCATCGAAAACGACGGCAGTACCGCCATTTACTGCTTTCGCATGGTCTGGGGGAATCTCCCCCGCGATACCGGCATAACGGAGTTGACCGATTGGTCGGGCAACCTGACTATTTCCCGCGGCGCTATCGTCGTCACCCACCTGATAAAATTCGAGCCGGGTCAGGATTCTCTCCTCCCTCGCTACGATCAGGGCGGGTTTTATATCCCCGAAGAATTAAACTGGGTCTCGTTCACATCGATCGGTGTTGACGGCATCGCGACCCGCCTTTATGTGCCCCCCTCGATTACCGATGATGTCGTCACCGTCAGCTACCATTCCGAGCAACTGGATATCAATTTCACCGTGTATGATCTGGAATCGCTGGATACGCTGATTGAAGTCGGACCCGGTAATAGCATTATGTTCCAGTCGGTTCTATGCGAGCCGAAAGCTGAACGGCCGACCCACGGTATTCTGGCCGGTTATTGGGGCCGGGATGATGACGGCCAGGGGATATTCTATGGTCGCTGGATGTCCAGCCGCGGCCGTCTGATCGGAACGATCATGGGCGAATGGGGTATCGATTCCACCGGGAATAGTTTTTTCCTCGGTAAATATGTCGATACTTCCGGCCGTTTCGAGGGCTTTGTCAAAGGCAATTGGTGGGATATGTCCGTCTGTGCGTCGGGTGATTGTCCGCCGCGAGGCGGTGTCTTCAAGGGCCGGATCTTTGACGGCGACCGCCAGGCGATCGGTATCCTTAAAGGTCATTTCATGATGGGATCACCCCGACCCGGGGGTTATTTCGCGGGTCAATGGTGCGTGGGTGAGCGATGTATGTCCGATAGACCCTGATTTTCATATAAATGCCGACTCCGGTCCGCTAACGGTACCGGGGTCGGCACAATTAATCAAGAATCTCCAAGAGTCAAACTTCTGAACCGTCCTCGGATTACTTTATCCGGAACGGTTGCAGTTCATGCAGGATGGAATCAACCCCGAGAAAAGTCGAATCGCGGGAATAGACCTGCCCGTAAGCGTCGATAGCACCGGTGGTGTCGCCCATGGTAACCAGTACATTGCCCAGCCCGAACCACCCCGGGATGTAATCGGGATAAAGAGTGATGAGGCGTTTAAAATGTACCGCCGCTTCTTTGTAGTCTTTTTTATCAGCCAGAAATGAGGCCAGATTGGACAGGACTTCAACCCGGTCGGGAGACTGCTTATTGAGCTTTTCCATGATGACGATGGCGCTGTCGGTTTTGCCGATGGTCGCCAGGCTATTGGCCATGATGAAAAGCGCCTGGGGGTTATTCGGTTCGTATTCGAAAATCTGATTACAGGTCCGCATCGCCTGCCCGTATTCGCCCCGAAGGAAATTCAGCCGGGCGATATCTTCATGGTATTTGCGGCGGTTGTTTTCAAGATAACCCATCTGGCTGACACACCAGATCTGGGCGTCGTAATCCTGCAATAATTCGCCGGTGTGATATAAAAAGCGGTACCCCTCGAGGCGGCTAGGATAAAGAACCGCATATTGCCTGGCGCAGGCGTGGGCGCTGTCGATCATATTCAGGCCCAGATAGGTTCTTCCCGCCAGCATGAGAAAAGCCGAATCGGTTGGGATTTCGGGCCGAAGGATATGCACCTGTTCGAGAGCGTCGTTAAACTTCTGATCCTCAACCAGATCGCGCAGCTTCGTCAGTCTGGTTTCAGGAGACATTTTGGTGCTGCAGGCCGCAAGGGCGAGTAGAATGGCGGCGCAGATTAGTGATATCGATATCGTTCGCATAGAGCTAATATACAAAAAAGCCTCCGGTCGGCAACAATTCTATTCGGCGCCGCAAGTAATTCCAGCCATCGCGTTGCCCTCAAGGGCGGCCTTTTGACGTTGCCATGTTCCGGTTGTTATAGTAGATTAGCGCTATGATAGATCCAGGAAAATATTCGCTGGCGGCCCAGATTCTGGCGCTCAAAATGACCGGCCAGGTTGGGCCTCGCACTTTCAGCCTGCTTATGGCCGTTTTTAAGTCGGTAGGTGAAATTCTGCAGGCCGAGGAGGACGAATTCAGCGAATTTCCCGGCATCGGCCCCAAGAGGTCGCAGGCGCTGGCCGAGGCTCATACGAATCTCGATCGGGCCGAGGAAATAATCGATAACCTGAAGGCTTTTGACACGAAGGTTGTCACCCGGCTCGACCAGGATTACCCGGAGGTTTTGCAGGAACTCAACGATCCTCCTCTGCTTCTATTCTATAAGGGGAATTTGTTTCCCTTCGGTGAAAAACGAGTCGCCGTTATCGGATCGCAAAATGTTTCGGTTGAGGGAATTGCCGACGCCGTTGAATTCTCCCGGCACATGGCTAGGGAGGGGATCGGGATTGTCGGCGGAATGGCGCGCGGCATCGATACCGCCGGCCATCTGGGAGCTCTTAAGGAAAACGGCCGGACCTATGGCGTTTTGCCCTGCGGGGTCAATCGCATACATCCGGCCGAAAATGAATTGATGGCCAATGAAATTGTCCGGAAGGGGGCCCTGATAAGCGAGTATCTTCCAGATACCCCGGTCAACAGCGGACGCCTGATGGCGCGCAATCGCCTGATTATCGGTCTTTCGCATGCGGTCGTTATCGGGGAGGTATCCCCGGAGTCAACCGGAACACTCGACGCCGCCATGGGTTGTCATGAACTCGGCAAACTCCTGTTTGTCATGATCGGACAGCATAACCCGCATTATGAAAAACTGGCCGGTTATGGCGCGATTCCCCTGCGGAGCATCGATGATTATAAAATGGTATTCAAATCATTAGTGTGAGAAGGCCGGCCGTGACAAACGACATTTCCGATAGTCACCGGACACTGGGACGAACCGGCGAACATGAAATCAAAATCAAGGGTTCACGCTTCATCGCCCTGGGTTTTCCGGTTAATTCCGAAAACGAAGCCCTGGTCCGACTCGATGAAATCCGCAAAAGGGAATATTCCGCCACCCACCATTGTTTCGCCTATGTGACCGGACCGGGCGAGGAAAAATTCAAATACAGCGATGACGGGGAACCTTCCGGAACCGCCGGCCGGCCGATCTATCAGGCGATCACCGGACGAAATATATATAATGTTCTGGTAGTGGTCGTGCGTTATTACGGTGGTACCAAACTTGGCACCGGCGGTTTGACGCGAGCCTACGCGCAGGCGGCCTCGGAGATGCTCGACGCCGTCCCGATTATTGAAATCCTTATCTGCGACCGCCTGCGATTTGAGGTACCTTTTAGCCTCTATGATCGTATCATGAGGTTAATAAGCCGCGGCGAATACAAAATAATAAATCAGGATTTTGCCGATCAGGTGACGCTGGAGGTCGAAATCAGAAAATCGCATACCGAAAACTTTATTTCACAATTAATCGAAATGAGCGGAGGCCGGATTGACATCACCAGAAACGGTTGATTTACTCGGCCTCGGAATCGGACCGGTTGATATCTTCATGTCAATCGATTCCTTCCCTCGGCCGGGGCGTAAGGCCAACGCCATTCCCGGGAGTTGTGTGGTAGCCGGGGGCGGGCCGGTGCCAAATGCGGCCTGTACATTCGCCTCGCTGGGCGGGACGGCGGCCGTTATATCCTCTTTCGGCGACGATTACTGGGGTGGGTTCACCCGGGCCGAAATGGATAAATTCGGCGTCCGGCATGACTTCTGCCTGATCCGTAAAAACTGTCCTTCGGCGCTGGCGTCGGCCTGGATAAATATCACGAACGGCGAACGTACCATTGTTCTCGATAGGGATCCACGTTTGTATATTAAACCGCGCGATATTCACACAGCTCGTCTGCCGTATGCCCGCCTGATTTTTGTCGATGGCCGCCATATCGAGGCCGATCTCAAGCTGGCGCGGTGGGGCAGGAAAATCGGCGCCCGGATTATGCTCGACGTCGGCTCGGTACGGAACCGCGTCGATGATCTCTTCCCGTATTTGGATTTTCTGGTTTGCGCCGATGAATATGCCCTGCATTATTTTCATACCCGATCGATCACCCGCGCCGCCCGAAAATTCAGAGAAATGGGTATTCCGGAGGTGGTCGTAACTTCCGGCATCGGAGGTTCTTTCGGTATTGACGTCGATGGCCGGGAGGTCAGCCAGCGGGCCTATAAGGTCAAGGCGGTCGATGTCACCGGCGCCGGTGACGTCTATCACGGCGCCTATCTTTTCGGCACCCTTAAAGGTTGGAATCTGGGACGAAGAATGAAATTCGCATCGGCGGCGGCGGCGCTCAAATGCCGTCGGCCAGGCGCCCGACTGGGAATTCCGACCCTGAAGCGAACGATTCAATTTATGAATAATCATCAGGCCTTCCATGCTTGACTGGCTTTTACATGCCGATCGGGCGGTATTTTTGTTCATCAATGGTTCTCTGGCCAACCCGGTCACCGATGCCTTTATGCCGATTATCACCAACGATAATCTGTTGAGGCTGGCCTATGGCTTGGTGGTGATTGCACTTTTGACATTTGGCCGCAAGCGCTTTTTCTGGGTTGCCGTCTTTTCCGTGATAGTCCTGGCTCTCACCGATCAAAGCGCCAGCGCTCTCATCAAACCGGCTATCGGCCGCCTGCGTCCCTGCAAAGTCATGGACGTCCATTTGCTGGTTGGCTGCGGTTCGGGGTTTTCTTTCCCCTCGTCCCATGCCGCCAACCTTTTCGGTCAGGCCGTTTTCTTCGGTTTACTCTTTAAAAAATATTTGCCTTATACCCTTGGTTTTGCTTTTCTTGTAGGCGTGTCACGTATTTTTGTCGGGGTGCATTATCCGGTGGATGTTCTCGGAGGCCTGATTCTGGGCAGTCTGATAGGCTGGCTGGCGGCATGGGTTCTATGGAGGCTGAACAACAGGGATAGGCTGAAACCCTCGCCGGCTCTAGCGAGTTTGTTCTCCCGGAAAAATAGCGGGTGAGGAAAGACGCCGGTTTTCGGGCAAGGTTAAGATTGATTCGCACAACCGTGGAAAAATGAGTTCATAGAAATCGACTGAGGGAGAAGATGAAGGTCAAAATATATTCGGGCGATATCACCGAAGCGGCTACCGATGCCATCGTCAATGCCGCCAACGACAACCTCTGGATGGGAAGCGGCGTGGCCGGAGCGATCAAGCGCAAGGGCGGACAGATCATCGAGGACGAGGCGGTGGCCCAGGGACCGATTGAACCGGGCGAGGCGGTGGCCACCACCGCCGGGGATCTGCCGCACACCTATGTTATCCATGCCGCCGGAATGGGACAGGATTTGAAGACGTCGCCTGAATTGGTATATGAGAGCACCTATAGCAGTCTCGATCTGGCCGACGAACTGGGGCTGGAATCGATCGCCTTTCCGGCCATCGGCACCGGGGTCGGCGGCCTGTCCATCACCGAATGCGCCCGCGCCATGCACCGGGCGCTGGACGAATTCGCCCCCGAGGCCGAATCCCTTATGGAAGTTCACTTTGTGATTTTCAACCGCGAGGCCACCGAGAATTTCCGGTCGGTTTTTAATGAATAAACCTGCCTCAATGGGCGTCCGAAATGCTCAATGACCGCCAAATCGCCGGGCCGCCGATTTTTAGGCCCCATTCAATTTTGAACATTAATCGACTTGGGGGGGAAAGCCTCCGTATATCTTTTGAGGCTTATAAAGCGGCCATTCGCCGAAAATCAAATATGCCGATAATTGGCAATCTCAGTCTAAAGGAGATATAGATGCGCCTTCGATTATTTCAAGTCATCATTCCCGTTCTGCTGGGAATATTGCTCTCATCCGCCGTCCTGGCTGCAGAGGGACATAAGCCGAGTTTCGGTATTAAAGCCGGCGCCGGAATCAATCCCGATCAATTCGTCGTTGGCGTTCAAGGCGTCTTCAGGAAGGCTCTGGATTTTGCCGATTTCGCTCCCAGCGCCGATCTTGGATTCGGCGACAATGTCACTGTGATCACCCTGAATCCCGATCTTCGTCTGCCGCTTTCACTTCCCGCGTCACAGACTTTTTTCTATGTTCAGGCCGGCCCGACGATTGCCATACTCGATTTCAAATACGGTAAAAGCGATACAGAAATCGGTCTGACGCTTTCGGCCGGATTAGAATTTCCCATGGGTAAAAGCGGTTATTACAGTCTTGAGGGACGTTTTGGTCTCGGCGATGTGCCGGACGCGAGAATTCTATTCGGGATATTATTGGGGGGCCGGAGTAGCCGATAGATTCCGTGCCGGCGGGCGCCATGCTACCAGATCCTGAAATCGAACCAAAAAAACGGCCTTTTCCCCGGTACGGGAAAAGGCCGATAATTCTTTGGTCCGGTATTCGTTGATTATGGCTGGTAAACTCGGCCGTCGACGTTTCTAATGCGGCAATCGCCGGACCCGTCATCGGCGATGTCGACATCCTGAGTGACGCCGTTGATCAGGATATCTCCGGAACCGTCCCTGACCACCACGTCGCCGTCGATTCTCTTGATGTCGATTTCTCCCGACCCGTCGGAGATTTCGACATTGCCGGTGACATTCACGATACTGATTCCCCCGGAACCGTCATCGACCTCGACGTCGCCCGTAATATCGACGATTTCGATTTCGCCGGAACCGTCGTCCACGTTCACATCGCCGGCGATATTTCGGATGGAAATCAGCCCCGAACCGTCATCGATACTGAGCGCCATATTTTTCGGGACTTTGACCGTCAGATTTATTAGCCGGGAACCATGCGAGAAGATACTTCCCAAAATGGATTTCGAACCTTCGAAGCGGCTTTCCAGTTCAGCGTAATGTCCCCGTTTCTCCAGGCTGAGGACGAGGTTTTCTTCGACATACTCCTCGCCTCTGGAAGGGCTCATATTCTCAATAACGATCTCGGCTTCAACGAGGATAGTCCCGGTTTCCTCGAGCCCCTCGACTTCCAGAAAACCGGCTCCGCAATCGATTTTCAGTTTGTCGATGCCGTCGGCGGCGAGTTCCATGGTCCTCGTTTCGTTATAGTCAGCCAGTGCCGCCCCGGTCAGGATCAAAGCCAGACCTATAAATGCTATCAATCGCATGACAATTACCCCTTGGTTTTATTCGATATTATATCTTTAGAATACGAAGGGGGCGGGGAGAGGTTGCGTAATTAGGAGTAATGGAGAAAATCGAAAAGCATCGAGGTTTCCATCATAATGCCGCCGATTCTGAGGCGGGGATTAATAACCGGCTATTGTTTCAGACCGGCTTCGAATGGGCCCTCGACCATGAATGATTTGTTGCTGGTATTGAGATAACGACCGCGGAAAGTACCGAAAATGTTGTTCTTTTTCAACGAGTCGATGACTACCTGCCCATTCTGACAAATGAATAGATTTTCGCCCGCGCCATAATTGAGATTCCCGGTAATTTCGCAGATGGCCCTGTGTTCGGTATCGTACTTTTTGGGCGACAGGCGGATCGGCAGGACAATATAAAACCGGGTCGTTTCCGCAAAATCGAGCGTCATCACGCCTTCTTCACCGACGCCGGTGACCTTGCTCTGTCCCTCGATGAAAAGAACGATGCTGTCGGCGGGAGTGAGTTCGAAACGGCTTCCAGTGATGGCAATCGATTTGCCCATCCGGTAATGGGCGTCCTTGACGACGAATTGACGGGCCTGATTCTTATTCATCTCCTCGGTCACCTGAAAGAAAGTCCTTTTGCAGGAGCCGACAAAAATCATCAGGAGAACTGCCAGAACGATGATAGATATGATATTTTTCTTCATGACTACACCTGCATTCCATACATGCGATAGCGTTTATACAGCCTGCCGCCCATATTTTCCACGGCTCGAAGCATCATGACGTTGTCTTCCAGAATCCAGCTCATTTCGCCCCAGTTATACCCATGTTCCGGGCCGACCTTGAATGTTTCCAGGTAGAAAAGGCTGTCAAGACCTCGCTTTTGATATTCAGGAATAATGCCCATGGTGATAATGCGGACGGAATCGACTTTGTTTTTGATTTTGGTGTGCCAAAGGAGTTTGATCAGCCCGGTCGGGAAGAGACGACCATTTGTGTGGATCAGAGCCTGGTTGATATTCGGCAGGGACAGGATAAAGCCGACCGGCTTGCCATCGACCTCGGCGATAAAAACCAGGTTGGGATCGACGATCTGTCTCATGTCCTTGGCCATGTGCCTGAATTCATCTTTGGACATCGGCACGAATCCCCAGTTTTTCAACCAGGCCTGGTTGTAAATCTCGTTAATCCGTTCCACCTCGGCGTCAAATTCCTTCATATCCAGTGTCCTGAAAACGACTCCTTCGCGCGTCCGGATCCGTTCGGCCACACGAACCAGACGGGGATCGAACTCGGTTTCGCGGTCAATTCGAAAGGCCAGCAGATCCTTGATCTTGCGAAGGCCGAACTTCTCAGCCAGTTCGTTATAGTAGGGCTTGTTGTAAGTCATCATGACCGCCGGCGGGCTGTCGTATCCCTCGACCAGCATTCCGACCTCATGGTTGGTCGAAAAATTGGCCGGCCCGATCATTCGTTCCATGCCTTCGGCCTTGATTGTAATCATGGCCACCCTAAAAAGGACGTCGGCGACCTCACTATCGTTTATCACGTCAAAAAAACCGAAAAAGCCGACTTTTTCCTGATGGTATTCATTGTGATTGAAATTAATGCAGGTCGCGATCCGGCCGACGTACTTTCCCCGGCGTCGCGCCAAAAACAGGCGAGTTTTGGCGGCACGGTAAAAGGGGTTCTTTTTGCGGTCGAAGAAGGCTTTGCGCTCGGAAATCAAGTGCGGCACCCAGTTGGGATCGTCCCTATAGAGCGTAAAAGGCAGTTTGATGAAATGATAGAGGTCGGAGGAATTTTCGACCTCGCAGAGCTCGATATCGCCTTTGGTGGTTACTATATCCACAGTTTAGATAATATTGTATTTTTTGCCGAGGCGGCCAAAAATTTCGAGGACCCGGTCCAGTTGCTGTTCGGTATGGGTGGCGGTATAGCTAGTTCTGATCAACGACATTCCCGGAGCCACCGCCGGCGGTACAATGGCGTTGGCGAATATGCCGGCTTCGCACAAATCGGCCCAGAATTTGAAACAGGTCATATCATTGCGAATCATGATCGGCACTACCGGGGTCTGGGTCGACCCAATATCGAACCCGAGGCCTTTGAGCCCTTTATGCATTTTTTCCGTATTTTTCCAGAGATTACGGCGTCGCTCCGGCTCCTGCTCGATGATGTCCAGGGCGGCCAGCACGGCGGCGGCGGCTGATGGGGGGATAGAGGCCGAAAAAATCAAAGCCCGCGCAAAATGTTTGACATAGTGAATAACCGAGGCATCGCCGGCGATGAATCCGCCCAGCGAGGCGAACGATTTGGAGAATGTCCCCATCGTAATATCGACCTGATCGATCAGGCCGAAATGATCTGCGGTGCCGCGCCCCAGATCGCCTAACACGCCGATGGAATGAGCGTCATCAACCATCACCCGGGCGCCGTATTTCGCGGCTATTTCGCACATCCGGGGAAGATCGACAATGTCCCCCTCCATCGAAAACACGCCATCGGTGATAATCAGGAGTCCGCCCCTGATCCCGTTGCTCATAGCGATAGTGATGGCCCGTTCAAGATCGGCCATATCGTTGTGCGCGTATTTGATGGTCTTGCCAAGAGCCAGCCGGCAACCATCGACGATACTGGCATGATTGCTCCGGTCGATGAGGATGATATCGTCCTTGCCGACCAGGGATGAAATTGTCCCCAAATTGGTCTGAAAACCGGTGGAAAAAACCAGAGCAGCCTCACGTTTCATATACCGGGCCAAACGTTCTTCCAGCTCGATATGAAGATCGAGGGTACCGTTCAGCAAACGGGAGCCGGTACAGCCGGAGCCATATTTCAGGCTGGCGTTGGCGGCCGCTTCCTTGACGCGGGGGTCTCCGACCAGGCCCAGATAATTATTCGACCCGATCATGATCATTTTCTGATCGTTGACGACGACTTCGTCACCGAGGGCGGAGGAAATAGGACGAAAATAAGGGTAATATCCGGCCGCCATAACTTCTTTGGCGGCAGTAAATTCATCGCATTTTGCGAACAAATCGCCCGCCGTACGCATGGTTTTTTTCGATTCCTGCTGCAAATCCGACCTTTCCATATTCAAGACTGTCAAATAAACCAATCCCAAACATGATTGTCAAGGCAAATTCATTTCCAAAATATATAACGAATCAGTGCCCATAGAAGAAAAAGGCCTCTGAAGAAAGCCTAAATTTGACGAAAAAAGGCTTGACAATACCGCGCTTTTCTCTTGACAATTATTTAGTATATACTTATATTTTTAATGCAACGGAAAGTGTTGCAGTAGTGGATTCTTCCTAACATCGTCATCCCAGGCCGGGGTAACCTGGTCTGGGATATTTTTATGCCCCCCAGATGCGCTTCATTGCCCGGATGCCGGATCCGGCAGACCGAGTGAATCAAGGATGAATGAAAAGCTGTTGCCGATCCGTGTCAGGCGCGTCGTATAGTAGAAGAAATCGTCTGGAAAATCAGGCCGCGAGAGATGGATGGTGACAGTGTCCGTAAAATATTCGATCGGTTGCGGATCGATCAAGCCGGGCAGAAGCGCCAGATTATCGGTCGTGAATATACCGCTTCGATTCAAACCTCCGATTATGGTCTGATGCGGATCGGGTCCTTTCTCCAAAACCGCCCATCTTTCATCCTCAAAACTGCCGGCCTCCAGACGGTATTTATAAAATCCGCTGGGTACCGGCTGGCCGTCGTCATCGTCTCCCTCCCAGAAGATTTCATACATCCCGGCCTCGGCATGGCCCGAATAGGTCTTCACCAGAAAATCATTATAATCGAAAATCGAAAGTGCATAGTCGGCGGCCTCAGGGAGCGAAAACGATATATTGATCGCCGGGCAGGGTTTTGGAAAGGACCCCACCGCTCCGGGGATACCGTCGATGGGATGGTTGATGATGCCGACCCGGAGCGGGCCGTCGGGGTTGCCCTGAGCATCCAGCACCGTTATCGAAAATAACGGTCCCGATTCAACGACCGGGTTTTCATCATCGGAACAGGAAATCGTTCCGACGACAAGAATCAGTCCGATAAGGATGATAAATTTATGCATAATCCCTCCTCGTTCCAGATAGATAGACAAGCCGGTGTCCGCCATTGGCAGAAGACTGCGTCCCTCAATAATAATGTCGCCTTCAGCTTATGTCAACCCCGACTGGGTTTGCCCAAAGCGGCGTATTTCAAGTGGGGGACGCTGTTCCTTTCAGTCTTGACAGCCAGCCTCTCAAACCGTACCTTTTGCGTCTAATGGTGAAGCGGTATGAATACTCCGAATAAATTGACATTGTCGCGAATTATCCTGTCGCCCATTTTTATGGTCTTTTTCCTGATGGATAATGTCTATTGCCGAGCTTTATCACTGGTCATCTTCACCGTCGCTTCACTGACCGACCTGTGGGACGGATATCTGGCCCGCAAGTATGGCATTATCACCGGCTTCGGCAAATTCATGGATCCCATGGCCGACAAAATCCTGACTTCGACCGCGTTTATCTCTTTTGCGGCATTGGGTTATGTTCAGGCCTGGATGATCATGCTGATCATCATCCGGGAATTTTTTATTACCGGACTGCGGTCACTGGCGGCCTATCGGGGGCTGGTCATATCGCCGACCCTTTCGGCCAAGTTCAAGACTGTCCTGCAGATGGTGACCATCGTCGTCATCCTGTTATATATCAACCTCAAGACCATTATGCCGGCCCTCGGATATCAGGGTGATTTCTTCGAGCTGAAATCGGTTGTCCAGATATTCGACTGGATGGTGCTTGTAACCATGGTCGTGACGGTTCTGACCGGCGTCGATTACTTGATTAAAAACGGACGCATTCTCAAAGGGGTACTCAAATAAATGAAACCGTTGATTCGCTTTCTGGCCACCGGGGCCTATTCCGGTTACTTTCCGATCGTACCCGGCACTATCGGCACTATTCCCGCCTGGCTTATCGCCTGGTTTTTACTCGGCCAGAGTAGTCTGGCGCTGGTGATCGCGACCGTTGTGACGACGGCCATCTCGGTCTGGTCGGCCACCGGGGCCGAGACGTTCCTGGGACATGATTCCAAGAAAATAGTCATCGACGAGTGGGCTGGGATGTTCATCTCTTTGCTATTTCTGCCCTATCGTCTGGAAGTCTATCTGGCGGCCTTTGTGTTCTTCAGATTCTATGACGTCATCAAGCCGTTTCCGGCCGGTCATTGCGAATCCTATCCCCGGGGCTGGGGAGTGACCCTCGACGACGTTTTTGCCGGTATTTACGCCAATCTCACCTGCTGGCTGTGCCTTTTCGCTCTCGGCCGCCTGCATTGGTTTGGTTTTTAACTTCAATCTATTGGGTATCGGGCTATGACAGCGGAAATCATTACCATCGGTGACGAACTTCTCTACGGTTCGCGAACCGACACCAATTCGGTCTTTTTGGCGCGCCACCTCGACGCCATCGGCATCGACATCAAATACATCACAACCACCGGCGACGACATGGAACTGCTTGTGGATGCCATCAACCTGGCGATGCGCCGGGTAGATATCGTTGTCGCCACCGGTGGTTTGGGACCGACCGACGACGATATTACCAAGAAAGCCATATGCAAAGTTTTCAAACGAAATCTAATTTTCCATGAGGATGTTCTGGCCGACCTCCAAAGACGATTCGCCGAACGAGGCGTCAAGATGCCGGCTATTAATCAGAATCAGGCCTTATTACCGCAGGGAGCGCAGTTCCTGAAAAATCGTATCGGGTCGGCCCTGGGAATTATCATCGACGAGCAGGGCAAATTTTTCTGCTCCCTGCCGGGTGTCCCGATCGAAATGAGAACGATTACCGAAGAGGAATTGATTCCTTTATTGGCGGCCAAATCGGGCGGTTCCGTGATTATCCGGCATGTCTTGCGCACGACCGGTATTATGGAATCAACTTTGGCCGAAACCATCCGGCCCTATCTGAAGTTTTCTGAGGGAATTTCGCTGGCCTACCTGCCGTCCTTCCGGGGAGTGGATTTGTGCATCAAGGGCAATGGCTCAATCAGGGAAGAGGTCGAGGCGGGCGTGAAATTGTTGGCGGATGGTATTCTCCGGGCGGCGTCCGATTACATCTACGCCGAAGGCGACCGGGAACTCGAAGCGGTCGTGGGCGATCTTCTGGTTTCAAAGGGATTAACCCTGGCTACGGCCGAATCCTGTACCGGTGGTTTGCTGGGGGGCCGTCTGACGACAACCCCGGGATCGTCGCGCTATTACCTTGGCGGAATAGTGGCCTATGCCGATGAAGTCAAAATGAATCACCTGGGGGTAGTGGGCGAAATAATTGAGCGTCATGGCGCGGTTTCGCCGGAAACGGCCAAGGCTATGGCGGCCGGAATTATCACGGCCATGGGAGCCGATATCGGGGTTTCCATCACCGGGATTGCGGGACCCGACGGCGGCACCGATAACAAGCCGGTGGGAACGGTTTTTGTCGGGGTGGCGACGGCCAACCGGGAAGTGGCGGGCAAGTTCATGCTGGGCAACAATCGCCAGATGATCCGGGAGAGGGCGGTGACGGCGGCCCTGGATACTCTCCGGCGGGAACTGCGTAATTTGAAATAATGTCAAAAATGTGATACCGTCCGGCCACTTTTTTTACTATCTCATAATATGGTCCGAAACGATTCATACCGGCATGACAAGGAGATGATCAGGCTTTTTATTGCTCTTCATTTTCCCCAGCATATCAAGGATTCGCTGGAGGCTTTGATCGCAGATCTCAAACCCCGCGCCCGCGGAATCAAATGGGTGGAGCCTAAAAATATCCACCTGACGCTGAAATTCATCGGTGAAGTCCCGGAAAATAAGATCGAACCGATTGTCATGGCGCTGTCAACGGTTCTAGATGGACGGAAAAAGTTCGAAAGCCGCGTGGCCGGATGCGGTGGATTCCCCAATCTCCGCCGTCCGCGTGTTCTCTGGGTAGGACTAGCAGGGGCCGAACCGGCGGCGGCGATGGCCAGGGAGATAAACGACAAGCTGGTCCCAATCGGAATCGAGACGGAAAAGCGCGGTTTGTCGCCGCACCTGACCTTGGGGCGGATAAAGACTCTCGGCGATTTTTCGGAACTGGCGGCTTACATGGAGAACTTGAATTTTGACGCTGGAATGATTATATTGAACCGGGTGGCACTGGTCAGATCAACGTTGACTCCCGGCGGACCCATATACGAAAACTTGAAACTCTTTGAACTCGAATAAAGGGTGGTATAAAATGGCAACTCAAATACCGGATCAGAAAAAGGCGCTGGAGGCGGCGGTCGCTCAAATAGAGAAACAATTCGGCAAAGGCTCCATCATGAAGCTGGGCGCGGACGGTATCATCGCCGGTCTCGACGTCATTCCCTCCGGTTCACTCGGTCTCGATATCGCGCTGGGCGTGGGCGGTTACCCCAGGGGGCGGGTGATTGAAATCTACGGCCCCGAATCGTCGGGAAAAACGACGCTGGCCCTCCATGCCATTGCCGAGGCCCAGAAAACGGGCGGGACGGCGGCGTTTATCGACGCCGAGCATGCTCTCGACCCCAAGTACTCGCGCGCCCTCGGCGTCGATCTGGATAATCTCCTGATCGCTCAGCCCGATACCGGCGAACAGGCCCTGGAAATCGCCGAAACGCTGGTTCGCTCGAGCGCCGTGGATATCATCGTTATCGATTCCGTAGCAGCCCTGGTGCCACGCGCCGAAATTGAAGGTGAGATGGGCGATTCCCATATGGGCCTGCAGGCCCGCCTCATGTCGCAGGCTTTGCGCAAACTCACCGGCGTCGTCTCCAAATCGCGGAGTTGTCTGGTGTTTATCAACCAGATAAGGATGAAAATCGGCGTTATGTTCGGTAATCCGGAAACGACCACCGGCGGAAATGCCCTTAAGTTCTATTCTACCATCCGGCTCGATATTCGGAAAATCGCAACCATCAAGGACGGCGATAACGTGGTCGGCAACCGTACCCGGGTGCGGGTTGTCAAAAACAAAGTGGCGCCGCCGTTCCGGGAAACGGAATTCGATATCACCTACGGCACCGGCATTTCCCGTATCGGAGAAGTGCTCGATATCGGCGTCCGGGAGAACATAGTCGAAAAATCAGGCGCCTGGTTCTCGTATGGCGACGACCGTCTGGGCCAGGGACGCGAGAAAGTAAAGGTTTTCCTGGAAGAAAACCGTGATCTGGCGTCGGCCATCGAGGGCGAAATCAAAACCCGGCTGGGGCTGATTCCTCAGGCCCCGAAGAAGGCCGAGGCGCCGGTCGAATAAACACCATCGGCTGATCCGGCGAACGGCTGTTAAACCCGGCCGGTCGGTCAATTTGATCGGGTCCAAATTTTTTTGACGGGCCGGTGAAGATATAATAAATCCTCGCCGGCCCGTTTTTTCTTTCGAGGGCGTTCTATCCTTTTTTATCCGAAAAAACCGTCATGATCGGTAAACTAAAATATTCCGAGTCCGAATTATATAGATAATAAGCAGGGCTTATGGGGAATTAAAACAAGGGTTGAGCATGGTTGATTTGACCGATTTGGTCGGCGAGTTTGACGACGAAGACGGCATTGTCCATCTGACGGCCCGGTCACCTATCAGGTGCCAGACCAGAGAAGACGGCTATGCCCTCGCAGAGGCTGTCAAGAATATTCTCAAGCGCCATCTTTCGAATCGGCGTGGTTATATGATTACCGATTATACCAGAATAATTCTTGAGCCGAAATATATTGACGAATACGCCGCCGTGATCAGAGAAATTATGGATACATATCTGGTGCCCGGGGGATTAGCCCGCTACGGTTTCGATATTTCGCGGGTTACCGCCCAGGTCGGTCATGAAGTGTATCTCAAGAGTCCGGCCAATCTGTTCAATACCCGTGAAGAAGCCTTCGGCTATATCCGTCGTCTGGCAGCCCAGATACGGAAAGAGGCGGAAAATAGACCAATCGAATCATCGGAGATGGAAATCTCCGGGGAAGAGACCCCGACCTCAACGATTGGTCTTGACCGTCGTTCGCAGTAAAGGTTTCGATCGCCGACAGAGAGCCGGATTCTGCCTGCCGGTTCGATGGATAGCCAATCAGCGAAATTTTCGCTCTCGCCCGGACCACATGATTAGCCTTCCGCGGCGTTTCTCTTTCGCCGGGGTCTAAACTCAATTATTGCAAAATCCTGCCGATAATAGAATCAAAGGGTGATAAAATTGTAGGAATCTGGATGGAAAATGCTTAAACTCAGCCCCGATTGTTTCATCACGGAATTCGACTCTCAGCGGCGTATTCTTCATGTTGCCTATCGCAATCGTATTCATCCGACGAGCAAGGAACATCTGGATATAATCTTCGAAGCTTTCAGCGATATGCTGGAAGAATTCACGGCTTTGGGGAAAATCTATCTCATTATCGATATGACCAACTTCATAGTGGAACCCGATTTAAAGTCATTCTATATCGCCAACGCCCGCAAATTACTGGAGACCTATGTCATTCCCCATGGTATTGCCCGCTATGGTTTCCAGATTACGCGGATAACGGTGCGGGCCGGGTATCATCAATACATGAATGATAATCCCAACATTTTCAACTCTCGGGATGAAGCCTTCGAATATATTAACTCAGTCATCAAGAAGAATCAGGAAGTGCCCCAGACACCGGCGGCGGTCATGACGAACGGGGATCGCGAAGGCCGTTAATTTCGCCATTGAGCCTTTCCACGACAGCGCGCGCCGCGCGATCGAAATCATCTCCCGACGACGCATACAGAACCGAACGAGAGACATTTATCAAGGCCGGTTTTTTGAAACCGGCGGTGCCGTTTTGAACCGCTTTTTCGAGATCGCCGCCCTGGGCTCCGACCCCGGGGATCAGAATCGGCATATCCTCGGCCGCTTCGCGAATTTCAGCCAGTTGTTCCGGATATGTCGCTCCCACCACCAAGCCGCAATTATGATCCTTGTCCCAGGAAACGATCTTCTGCACCACATGCATATACATCGATTTGCCGGCTATATCCATTCTCTGAAAGTCCCGGGCACCGGGATTGGAGGTCAGGCACAGAACAAAAGCTCCCTTGTCCTTATAATTCAAAAAAGGTCGTAGAGAATCATAACCCATATAGGGGTTGACGGTGACCCAATCGGCGCCATAGACTTCGAAGAAAGCGCGGGCGTAAAATTCAGCGCTGTTGCCGATATCGCCGCGTTTAGCGTCGAGAATAATAACGGTATCCTCGGGGATGCGGCTACAGACCAGTTTCAAAAGCGACAGACCCTCGGGGCCTAGGGCTTCATAAAAGGCTAGGTTGGGTTTATAGGCGGCGACAATATCAGACGTGGCTTCGATTATCCTCAAGACAAATCGAGCCATACTCGAAACATCGGCCCCGGAACCCTGGGGCATTTTCCGGGCGTCGATATCGAGGCCGACGCAAAGCATTGACTTATGCTTTTCCATGCTGGCGTTTAGTTTCTTGATGGCGCTCATGAGCGGAGTCTTACCTTTCCGATAAGGTCCATGACGGACGACATTTTCCGCCGGGCCAGGAAGTTGGTCAGGCCGGCGATTATTTTCATACTGGTATCGGGATCGACAAAATTGGCCGTGCCGACCTGCAATCCGCGGGCACCGACCAGATGAAATTCGACGGCATCATCGATGCTGGATATGCCGCCGATACCGATAATCGGGATTTCCACGGCTCGAAACACTTTATGAATCATGGCCACGGCCACCGGCTTGATCGCCGGCCCGGAAAGACCTCCGGTCGTATTGGTCAAACGGGGTTGCCAATTATTGATATCCACAGCCATGCCAACCAGGGTGTTGATCAGGGACACGGCCGCGGCTCCGCCCTCTTTGGCGGCCCGGGCCATCTCCACAATCGAAGTTACGTTAGGTGATAATTTGGCGATTATCGGCCGCGAGGTCACCTGGTGCACGGCCCGCAGGACCTTTATGATGGAGGCGGCGTCGACGCCAAATTCCATGCCGCCTTCGTCCACGTTGGGACAGGAAACATTGATCTCGATCATGTCGAAATGCCCGGCTTTTTCCAGAAGAGCACAAACCTCAACGTATTCTGAAACCGACGAACCGGCGACATTGACGATGATGACGGTTTTCAGCTTTTTCAAAAAGGGAATCTTCTCATCGATAAAGCGCTCGATACCGACGTTGGCCAAGCCAATGGCATTGAGCATCCCCGCGGCCGTTTCACAGGTTCGTGGCGGAGGATGTCCGGGGCGTTCTTTGAGCGTAATCGACTTGGTCACCAGGCCGCCGAGAGCGTCAAGGTCGATGAAATTTTCGAATTCCTCGCCGTATCCGAAGGTTCCCGACGCCACCATTACCGGGTTTTTGAATTTTACGCCGTCGATTTCGATATGTAAATCCGGTTTCAAATCCTGACCTCTCCCAGCTTGAAGACTGGCCCGTCATGACAGACTCGCACGTATTTTGCGGGATTGGCGATAGTCGATTTGATGCATCCGAGGCAGACGCCGACGCCGCAGGGCATGGGCGCTTCCAATGATATTTCTCCCGCGTATCCCTGGGCTACGGCCATCTCTTGCAGGACCGCCAGCATCGGTTCCGGCCCGCAACCGCAGATGAAAACGCTCTCTCGATCGAGCCGTTCCAACCGCCGGTCCACCGCTTCGGTGACGAATCCGTGAAAACCGTAGGTGCCGTCATCGGTGCAGGGGATGAAATCGACCCCCAGCCGCCGGATTCGGCTCATCTCAACCAGGTCATTTCTGGTTCGACCGCCGTAGAAAAAGAGAACTCGTCCGGGATCATGGCCTTTATCGACCAAGTGCCGGGCGAGAAAATACAGCGGTGGAAAACCGACGCCCCCGGCCACGATAACGACCGTCCTATTTTTGGAAATCGGCCCGAACCGGTTTCCCAGGGGGCCGATGAGGTCGAGCCGATTGCCTTTGGTTTTTTGAGTCAGGATCAAAGTTCCCCGGCCCATGACTTTATAGATGATCTCGAGCTCTCCGGATTTCGGATTGAAGTCGGCAATCGAGAAGGCCCGACGAAACAGGGGATCGATAGTATCGATGACCTTAACATGGACAAAACTGCCGGGATATATCCTCCGTGCACACCTGAAATCGGCTACCCGGAGACTGAAATAGTCGCCCGAACGTCCCAGACGCTTATTCTGAATAACGATACAACTCTGGGAACGGATTTTCCTCATTGTCTCAATTCCGGTGGTATCCTGACATTATAAGTATAGTAAAACCAATGATCATACATCGAAGTCGGAATGCGGGCGGCATCAAACTTGGTGTTTTTGACGGTCTCAAGAATCCGTTCATTCAATTCGCTCGACGGGGTTTCATTCATCAATTTTACCTCGGCCACCTCGCCCGAAAAGTCGATTCGAATTTGAAAATACAGCTTGTCCTCGATATTATAGGCGAGCGCTTCAAGAGGATACTCGAAAGGTACCTCCTCGCGCAAGAAATACTTGTCCGCCGGCTCAAGAATATTGCCCTCTTCGTCGGTGATGAATTTCGAATCCTGACCGCCGGTTTGGACGGTGTCAATCCCCACTTCACCGGTTTGGTCGTTGCCGGCATAAAGTGAAGTATCGGCCTGCTCCTGTTGCTGGTTCTCCTGGTTAGGCGTTTGCGGTCTTTGGGCCGGAGTTCCGGCGCCACGAATGCCGTATTCATCCGAAATGGCCTGTGCGTACAGGTTACCGGGAAAAGAGTCGGCGAAGCTCTTATACAGGAAAATCATGGATGAGTCGCCCGGCGCCAGGTATTTGTCATACATATAAAGCAGTACATAGCGGGCTTGGATGCTGTATTGCGAATGCGGAAAGCTGTCAATGACGAAGTTATACGCCTGTTGAGCCGAATCGAGGAGAGCATACAATTTGGGGTCATATTTATTTCGGGCCGAATCGAAGGCCACCTGCCAGTAGTCGATTTTCGGAGCCTCGATCTCGGCCTCGGTGGTATCAGACTCCGGCGCCGTGCCGGCTATTGCCGTGGTATCGGCAGGCGGTTTGGTGCTCGCAGGGGGCGTCGGTTTCTTCCCCGTTCCACTGGTCATCATGGCCTCGACTGTCGGTGACATCGGCAAATCGGGAAGCGAGGCTTGCGACGGAGTCGGTGCGGCCGGAGTAGTTTCCGGTTTCGGCGGCTTCTTTGCCGTGCTTTTAGCCATCATGGAATCGACCGTTGGCGACATCGGTAAATCGGGAAGCGAGGCCTGCGACAAAGTCACTGCGGCTGGAGTGGCAGTCGGTTTCGGCGGTTTCTTTGCTGTCCCTTCAGCCATCATGGAATCGACTGTCGGCGACATCGGTAAACCGGGAAGCGAAGCCTGAGATAAGGCTTGTCCGGTTTCTGGTTTAGCCGGCTGGCCGGAGTCATTTTCTGCCCGGGATTCCACCGGGCTCACCAAAGCTGTATCGGGCAGAGAGGTTTGTTGCGTGGATTTCTCCCCGTCGGCTTCGGAAATTTGCGCCGAAATTACGTCGGATATTCTTGGAATCTCACCCTTGAGCAAAGAATCGCCGCCAGGGATGAGATTTCCGCCTGCCGGTTCCGTCCCCGAGTCGCGGGTCGTATCTCCTTTACGGAGAGCCTGGGCCGTTTGCATCAACTCCATAGCCTTGATGGAGTCGGCGGCCCGGGTGGAATTGGCCGTACGTGCTGAATCGGAGGCTCGTTTCATATAGGCCTGTTTGATGGAATCGGCCACCCGCCGCGCCTCGGCAAACCTAATGGAATCGGCGACTTGAAGCGAATCGCTGCGACGTTTAAATTCTGCGGCCTGAAGCGAGTCGGCTCTTGAGGTCGAATCGGCCACCCGGATGGAATCAATGTAGGCAAGAGAATCGAGGGTGGGCGGAGATTCGGCCGACAAAGCGACATTTTCCACTTTAAGGCCGTCGGAAGTCAAAAGGGTATCGGCTGTCAACATGGAGTCGGCCGCTGAATCGGCCTCCAGCGTGTCGGCGGCGAGCATGGAGTCGGCCAACAAGTTCATGTAATATTGGCTGGAGTCGAGTTCCATGAACCGATCGAAGTATTTTTCGGCTTTGGCAAAGGGAATAGCGGCGTAACCGGTGTCGGCCGCGGTCCCCGCCAGTCCCAGTAAGTCGATGACCTCCCGGGCCTCATCGTATCGAGCATATTTTTTCAAGACGACGCGCAGAAGACTATCGGCCGTGGCTGAGTCGCCGAAATCACTACGATAGATGAAAGCCATGGACATCAACGCCCGGGGCGCATATTTAGACTCAGGGTACCGCTCGACGAGCGCCTCATAGGCATTTACGGCGGAGTCGGGTTTTTCGAGATCGAAGTAAAAAAGTTCACCGAGTTTGAATTGATTGGCCGTCATCTGATCGAGCCGGCCGGGTTCAAGCTGACCGGTCGAATCGGCGTTAAGATCCGCTTCGCCGCTTTTAACATAACGCTCCAGCGTGGTCAATTTGGAGGCCCGCCGGGTGGCCTCTTCGGATACCGGGGAATTTCGTTTTTCGTCACGCGCCTTCTGATAATATTCAAGGGCCTTGTCCAGGTCTTCGTAATCATACTGGTAGATGAGGCCCAGACCATAATAGGCGTTGGCGGCGGCGTTGGTGCCCGGATTCTCCACGATGACCTTGTCGTAGGAACTTATGGCGGATTCGAAATCACTATCCCACTCATAACCTTCCGCCATCTTCAACCGGATCGCGGCCAGAGAATCATAATACTGCTCATTCTGGGCCAGCTCACCCAACTTCTCCAGTCCGCCGAGAATATCGTTCATGAAGTAATCGCATTCAGCCATGCGATACATGATGCGGTAATACTGAAGCGTATCGGGTTCGTAGTCGAGTGCCTTCTTGTAATTCTGGAGAGCCTTGTCGAAAGTGTAACGTTCGAAATAGCCGTCGGCGACAAACAATCGGGCCTGTAATTTGTCCGTGGCGTCGCCCAGGGAATCGATCAGGGCCGTGAAGTACTTGGTGGCCGAGGCGTAATCTTTGCCCTCAAAATAGTATTCTCCGAGGGCTCGAGCGGCATTGGCTTTGATTTTTTTATCTTTTTCCTTCTCGAAGATTTCTTCAAAGATGACGACAGCCTCGGCCTCTTCCTTCAATTGCAATTTATCCTTGGCCATCAGTATCCGGGCGCGGGAAGCATACTCGGTTTCGGGGTAATTGGCGAATAATTCCTTGAATTTTCGGGCCGATTTGTCATATTCTCCCAAATAATAGTAGGCGGCTCCGATAATAAACAGGGCATCGTCGACATAGCTCGAAGTCGGGTGCCGTTCGAGGACCTTGGAGGCCTTGGCGATGGCGTCATTGTACTGCTTGATTTCACTTCCCCGAGCGACATCGCGCCCGTCTTTTGATCGAGTGGCTTCGGCCCCGTTGAAATTCTTGCGGATATTGTGGAAGGTGTTGAAATAAAGGCATGTACAGGAACTGAAGGTCAGCAGAAAGAAAACCGCGATCAGAATCGGAATATGCTTCTTAGACACCTGGCGACCCCATCTCCTGGATATAACCGTTCTTTAAACCCGCATTATAGAACATATCAATGACCTTGTCAAATTCGGAGGGCTTGATTTTGCGTCCCAATTTCTCATGCCCGACAGCCTTATAGGCCGGGAAGTACTGACTCATGACGCTCACGTAGATCTCCGTCGAAATTTCCTCGGCCAGAAATTTGAATATCTCGGCTGATCCCGACATCCCGTCGGGCAAAACCAGATGGCGAATCAGCACCCCTCGACGCGCCATTCCGTCGGCGTCGAAGTCGAGGTTGCCGACTTGGGCGAACATCTCGGCCACCGCAAGCCGGTTCACTTCCTTATACTTTTTAGCTCCGGAACAGTTGCGGGCTATTTCATTGTCGGAATAGCGCATATCGACCAGATAGATATCGACGATTCTGTCAAGAAGCCGCACGATTGCCGGCTTCTGAAAGCCCGAGCAGTTGTACACGATAGGGATATTAAGGCCGCCCTCGACCGCCAGACCGATAGCCTTGACGATATGGCCGATAACATGATCGGGCGTGACCAAGTTTATGTTATGGGCGTTGCGCCGCTGGAGTTTCAGCATACTTTGGGCCAGCTCTTCAATCGTGAAGGGCGACCCGACCAACTGCTGGCTCAGGGGGTAATTCTGGCAATACATACAGGCCAGCGAACAGCCGGAAAAGAATATCGTCCCCGATCCTCGTTTCCCGGACACCGGAGGCTCTTCGCCATGATGCAAATTACAGCTGGCCACCAGAAGCTGATCGGTAATTCCGCATTTGCCGGTTTGACCGGCGGTACGGTCAACCTGGCAATTTTGGGGGCAAAGGTCGCATCGGGTCAGACGAGCCAGCAGACTGTCGCCCAGAGCCTTGATGCCGACGGGGTCTTTGGGGTTCATGCGGGTTTTCTCAGAACGAAGCGTGTTCCTCATCCGTCGCTTTTCAAAGCCTCAACCAGCCGGGGAAGGATCTCTCCCGATTTACCCTGAAGGAAAAGATCGACGACGGGAGTCAGAGGGGTCGATTCGAGGTTAACTTCGACCAAATATGCGCCGTTTTGCCGGGCGATGTATGGCAATGAGGCGGCTGGCTGGACGACCGCCGAAGTCCCGACCGAGAAGAATATATCGGCTTCTTCCGAAACCCGGAAGGCCTCCCGCAAGGTATCCTCGGGAAGCATCTCACCGAACCAGACCACGTCGGGACGGATCATGCCGCCGCATTCGCAACGGGGCAGGTCCTCTTCGGGCGTTATCTCCTGCAGGAAAGGTCGATGGCATTTGAAACATTTATTCCGGGAAATATTCCCATGCAATTCCAGTATCCGACCCGACCCGGCCCGGGCATGCAGGCCGTCGATATTCTGCGTCACCAGCACAAATTCACGATACATCTTTTCGAGTTCGACGATGGCATAATGACCAGGGTTGGGGTTGACTTCGTTCATCAATTTTCGGCGGTACTGATACCATTCCCAGACCAGCGTTGGGTTTTTCATAAACCCGTCAACCGTGGCCAACTCCTCCGGACGCATTTTTTTCCAAATGCCGTCCTCGCCTCGAAAAGTAGGGACGCCCGATTCGGCCGAACCGCCCGCTCCAGTGGAAACGACCACTCTTTGGGCCTTCTTCAGCCTTGTTATCAGGTTGGTGTCGATCTCGTTCATAGGCTTAAGATACGCCTTTTGGCCCGGTAGTCAAGAGGGTAGGCCCTCAGGGGGAGTATGGCCCAACCGCTATTTTCCGCTATAGGTAAAAGGAAATACGACTGAGGAATCATCGTCACATGAAAGGGTAAACAATGGCAGACTGCACAGGGCCGCGATTATCGAGAGATTCAGACGATTTATATGGACTCCTTTTCCGAACAGGCTGGGACAGCCCTGATGCCTAAATCAAAGAATTTTCCTGCCAGCCCAGCCTTATCAATTCAATCTTGTTCAGGTCGCTGACACCCAGATTATATTTGTTATCGGCGAAGGCGATATGATGCGCCGATGGTTTGAGCGGGTTGTCCTCACCGAAAAATTGACTCCGGCGGGCCTGCAGGATACTCAGGCCGATGGTGTCGGCCGCCACCGGATCAGTGCTCACCACCAGGCCGCCGTAATTCCAGACATATTCATAATCGAAATGATGCGGCCCGGCGGTATGGAATTGCGGCGTCAGCATCACCAGCACGTTGAGCCGCGTTTTGTCCTTGGTCGTGGGCAGGGTCCAGACGGCGCCGAGATAGGCACAGGCGTTGCTGTGATAATTTTGCGGGTAAGGCACAAACATGATATAATTTTTGATCAGACTGCCCACCCCAGCCCAGGCGTGAGTTCGCATCGGGCGGGTATTGATAAGCGCTGTCGATCGCTTAAAAACCGGATTATCCATAACGCCCCGATCGTCGATATCGACGTTTTGTTCGGCTACTCCGGCCTCAATAATCCTCTTTTTGAGAGCCTGTTCCAGCTCCGGGGGAGTTCTCAGGTACTTCCAGGTGTTGGTTTTGATGCCGACCACATCGTCGGGGCGGATAATCGTTTTCCAGCATTCGACAGGATCGTTGCGCCCGAAAAGGGCGACGACAGCCTCGTCCAGCATCTGGGCGATAATCGGACCATTTATCTTTCCCTCGGCCCCGACCGCGTCGGCATGCCGCACCAGTATGACTTTCGATTTTATAAGTGAATCGGACGATTCCTGCCCCAGAGCGGGCAGTCCCAAAGCAACACCCAGAGTGACCGCACCGGTGGTTTTTATAAAATCGCGACGGGTTAAAAGAGTATTTTCTTCCGACATATTCATTCCCCCACCGATAATATCTTTTCAACAGGCGAGAGGTTATTCCGTTGACGATAACAGATAACCTTTGCAAGCCTCGAGCAGCGTCCGTCCGGCCATTTCATGTTTGGCACCAAAAACCATAATGGCGTAGTTGGCAAATACGTCGGCCACGACCCATTTGCCGTTTTCCACCCGCCCGGCTCCCGTATCCTTCCCCTCGGGAATAAATCCGCTGATAAAACTGTCATATCCCTTACGGGCCAGCTCCGAATCGGGGTACTGAACGCATAGCAGATGCACACCGCCGGGCTCATAGCGGCCGATAACGGCGTCGGTGCTGTCGTTAAGCTGCAATAAATTTTCTTCGGCCAGAAAATAATGATAATTCAAGGATGGATGGCTATGGAAAAACCGGACACTTCCCAAGCTGAGATTTTCAGGAGGTAAAAACCCGACTATCTCCGGCTTGTCGCCCAGAGCCGGAATCTTGTTGGCGATTTCGCGCGCCAGCTTGAAAATGGCTTCCTTGGATTCGGGTGTCTCCCGTTCGCCCCGGACGCAGACGAAGTATTTGCCTTTCCAGAAACAGAGGAGACTGCCTCGATATTCGTAGCCCTGACCGATGCCCGGCTCTTCAGTCTCTCGCGAATGGCTGAAGACTCCATAGGCGTCCTGGGCGGTGTCCATGTCGAAGACCTCAACGGTGATTTCCGGTGCGTCCTGCTTGACAAAACGGACCACAATGACTTTCTGGAAATCGTAGGAAAGATATACTTCACCGGCGCCATCGATATAATCGAATATGGTCTGGCGGTCATATGAAGCCGTATCGGGCTGAGCTTTCCAACCGTCCACTTCGTGGGGAACGAATTGTTGCATGGCCAAAGCCTCGGTTTTGGGCTCTTTTTTGCCGCAGGAAGTCATGAAGAAAATACCCATAATAATAAGCGTCGCCAGTCCGATGATATTGGCATTTATTCTCGGTTTAGACATCAGGATACCCCGCGGCGTTGAGAAGAATGATCGGCCGGCTTGTCAAATCGATTGGATTCCGACCGGGAAAAGCTAAAACCATCATCTCAATAAAGCTAATCTCTTGCGCGTGCGACCGCAAGCATTTTCTTTTGATTATGGTCAAAGAAGCCCTTTATCGACGGGGACTTGTAAAAAAAGAGGTTGATTTATTGACATGGAGGCGTTTTCGATATATCCTATAAAATCTGGGTGTAATAATCTTGCAGATAGGGTGATGGGAAGATTCTCCGTTATCTCAAAACGGAAATCAAGATATTCGACTCAGGGAAGGGACAAACCGAACAGATTAGAACATGAAATCTAAATCCGACAATAATAAAACACATTCTGGGAGGAGTGCTTATATGAAACTCAAGTTAATGCTGTGTCTTGTGATGGCGTTGCTGGCGGCGGCGCCGATCATGGCCGATGAATGGACCGGTAAAACCGGTGTCGGCGTCCGCGGGCCGGTTTTTATACCTCTCTTCAGAGGTTCTGATTTTTCGATGGACCATGAGACGTTCATGATGGGCTGGGACCCGACGATCGAGGTCAGCCGCGGTATTTCGAATCATCTGGTCCTCAGCCTTTCGGTCGGGTATGGCTCGACCTATGATGATACCACCGCCTCCGATAACCAGTCATTCAAACTCAATAAATCGGATAACGCCTACGCCAAGCTGACGGGCGTCCTGATCGGTGTGACGGGCGAATATAATTTCCGAACCGAAAGCAAACTCCAGCCCTATGTATTGCTGGGCGCCGGTTTCGATTTGTGGAAAATCGAAAAGAATACCAAAGATAGCGGGGACGGATCGTTCAACATTAATGACCTCACCGCCAAGGCCGGAGCCGGGGTCAATTATTGGCTGACCGAGAAGTTGACGGTTGATCTGCAGGGCCGTTTCACCTTCGGCGAGGGTAATCTCAAAAACGATGACCCGACCGAATTCTATACGCCCACCGATTGGTCGCGATGGAACCGGCGGCCCTTCACCGGCTATTTCGAACCCTCCATCGGTGTGACCTATCATTTCGGCGGCGGCAAGGATACCGATAAGGACGGCGTCAAGGATAAGAAAGATAATTGCCCCGGGACGCCGTTTGGCGCTATTGTCGATAAGGTCGGTTGTCCTCTGGACAGCGACGGCGACGGAGTGTATGACGGTCTTGATATGTGCGCCAATACTCCCAAGGGAGCCAAGGTTGACGCCAAAGGCTGTCCGCTCGATACCGATAAGGACGGGGTTTTTGACGGCCTGGATAAATGTCCCGAAACGCCGGAAGGCGTCGCAGTTGACGCCATGGGATGCGCCCTTGACGGCGATAAAGACGGCGTACCCGATTATAAAGACAAACAGCCGAATACGCCTTTGGGCGCCAAGGTCGATGCCAACGGCGTCGGCATTGACAGCGACGGAGACGGCGTCTATGACGGTCTCGATAAATGTCCCGATACTCCCGCCGGAGCGGCTGTCGATCCTCAGGGATGCGCCTATGACCGCGATATGGACGGCGTTCCCGACAGTATCGACGCCTGCCTGGGGACTCCGGCCGGTGTCGTGGTCGATTCCACCGGATGTCCGGTGGTGGCGAAGATCGTGGAGAAAATTATTCTACATGTCAAATTTGCGTCCGGGTCATTTGAAATCGACAAGCAGAGCATGGTTGCGCTGGACAGCATAGCCGAGCGGCTTTACGCTTACCCGGATACCAAGGTGGAAATTTCCGGCTTTACCGACAACACCGGCGCCCGTGATTTCAACCAGACGCTTTCGGAAAAACGGGCCGAGGCGGTTAAGGACTACCTGGTGACAAAAGGTATCCCCGCCGATCGGATGACGACCGTGGGACACGGCGAAGATCCCGACTATTTCATCGATACCAATGATACGCCGGAGGGTCGCTGGAATAATCGCCGCGTTGAAATCAACGCCATCGGCGAAAAATAGCATATTGTACATTGTTATAATTGAAAGGCGGGGTTAGACGACCCCGCCTTTTCTATTTGATATATTGACTCGGGATTACAATCCCAGCACATCGCTGATGCGCATCATGCCTTCTTTCACCAGTTCCAGAAATTCGGGCAATTCCAGACCCAGATTACTGCAGGCGGCCATATTTTCCCGCTCGGCCCCGGCGGCGAACCGTTTTTCCTTGAACCGCCGAAGCATGAATTCGACCTCGACGCCGTCCAGCCGTTTGCCCGGATGCATGAGGGCGCAGGCGACCAAAAACCCGGTCGTGGGATCGACGGCGTAAAGGGCCCAATCCATCCGCGTCCGGCAGGGCGTATGACCCGGGTGACAGCGGATGGCGTTGATCATTTCCGGCGGCAGATTATACGGCTTGAGCCAGTCCTCGGTGATGAAAGTATGCTTGCTCGGCTTGTCAACAGTCTTATCATAATCGAGGTCGTGCAGTAATCCGGTGAGGCCCCAAATTTTCACATCCTCGCCGAAATGCTCGGCCAGCCGGATCATTCCGGCTTCGACAGCGTAAATGTGTTTGCGGAGATTGATATTTTTGATTTTGCTTTCCATCAGGGCGGCCGCTTCTTCGCGCGTTATCATATAAACCTCAATCCCAGAATTTCCATGAAAATCCCCAACTGTAATACCAGCCGGACCAGGTGTAACCATCGGGCCGTTCCTGAAACTGATCCAGGGCGTTATGCATGATGTAGAAAAAAGTAAAATCCTTGAGGGTGGCATTAAAGCCCCAGTTGACGATAGCGCCGGTCAGTAGCTCCTGCATCAGATACGAAAGCGGTTTTTCGGTATAGGTCAGATCTCCGAAAAGGCGCAGATGGACCTGGTATTTCCGGACATAGTGTTTGGCTCCCAATTGCCCATAAATCTGCCAGCGAGGCGAATAAGGTAACCGGTCGCCGTAACGGTCGGAATTGACCCGGCGAACGGTGGCCGATGCCTGACCGAATAATATCCATAAATCATTAAAACTACCGCTGACGTTTAGATCGGCAAAACGAACCTGATCGTTTTCAGGAATTATTCTGACTTTAGGATAGGGGTCATATCTCCAGTCATAATAAATCAGATCGGTGGCGCGTCCAGCGTTGAGTGATGTCGATAAGGCGAATTTCTGTGCGGCGAATGATAGGGTCAAATTGCCGTTCAGTTTCTTTTCGGCTCTTAATTCCAGATTGCCGCTTTCGGACAAGCTAGTGCTCCAGGAGTGATTGGGGAGATATAAATCCGTAATATCCGGCCAGCGGCCGACGTATCCGCCGGATATGATAATTTTCCAGCGACTGTGAAGGGAATGCGCATAGCCCGCCGCCCCTTCGTATATGGCCTCCTGATTTTCGGCCTGGCGGGCCCGCCAGAAGAAGAACATCCGTCCCGCCTCAAAATCCATGAATCCCGATACCTCGCCCGACCCGTAGTACCGGGAGGAGTAATAGCGGTTGATATAGTACTGCTCCTTGCCGAATCGCAGGGAAAATCGGTAAAGGGCGCGCGACATCGGACGCAAATATGATAATCCAGTATAGGTATCACGAGGGCGGATGGTTTTGGTGATATCCACCGAACGCGACAGGTCGAGATTATATATGCCGGTTAATTGTCCGCCCCATAATTCCTGTCGAGTGACAGATACGGTCCATTGCTGGTCGCGGCGGAGGCGGCGGTAAGACAAAAAACCGCCGGCCCGTCGATAAACGCCCAATCCGGCATCGAGGGTCGTCTTGCGATCGAGGCGGCGAAAGATCCGCGTCTGAATATTATAGCTGTCGTCATCGATATTGGCTGCCAGACCTTCGCTTTTGCGATAATCGGTGGAAAAGGAGAAACCGAAATTCTTATTGAACATCCGGGCCACTCTTCCGCGCGTGTATGAGTAACCATAGGCGCCCCGTTCGACCACCAGACGCGAGGTCGCCCGATCCGACGGTATTTCGAACGGTTCCAGGTAAAGAAGAGCGTTACCGCCGTTGAGGGAATTGTAACCGGCCAACGGGCCTTCGATTATAGATGCTCGGCCCACATTACCGGTGGCGATATCGTTAAAATCCTTTAGCCCGTCGGCGGGCACCGTTCGGTCATAGGGGGCAAGCTCACTCAA
The DNA here is from genome assembly GCA_964523575.1 of uncultured Ignavibacteriales bacterium. Classification (GTDB taxonomy): domain Bacteria; phylum Zixibacteria; class MSB-5A5; order GN15; family JAAZOE01; genus DAOUTW01. Next base: position 39,068 of record CAZGAV010000003.1, on the reverse strand, counting down.
GTCCGTCCGCACCGTCATTTGATCTCCGGGTAATCCGAATGAGGCGAGAGTAGTACGAAGCGGCGTTTCCAGATATGTTTGCGGGAAGTACGAGGCTTCACTTTCAAGAAAACCGGCGGCATCGCGGGGATACAAATCGTATCGCTGGATATCAAATTCGTAGGTATGGCGGGCGAAATAAGTCATCAGGCTGTCAATCAATCTGACCGGCGGCGGCAGAGGCGGTTCCTCCGCGGCGCCAATGGTATCGACATTACCGAGAGTGCCCGTCCCAAACGTCGCCGGACCCGAATCGACGGCCGTGGAATCTTGCGATGGAATCGTAGTGGAATCGTGTATGAGGGTATCCGCAGGAATGGTGTCGGATTTAAGACTGTCTGATATTTGTGAGCTGGCGGGAACAGTCGCTAACAGGCAAAGAAGCAGGGTCAATATCTCCAATGCCGGCAGGCGGTTCATGAACGTTTCTCCCGGGCGGCTAATTTGACGACCAGCGGATAGCAGGCGGCGAAAATAATCAGGTTTGAGATAACTGTAACCAGCGAAAACATCAGCCCAGCCGACAGGGAGGCCCAGAAGGGACCGAACAATGAGGCCGAAACGCCACTGACCGGGATTTGATAGGCTAAACCTGCGGCCAGCCCCAGCAGGCCAAAAACCGCAAAACCACGAGGCGACAGATTCTTGATAATTGCCGTCCCGGCCACGATGGCGCCAAGAGCGCCGACGGCCATCATTCCGATTATCTGAGCGATAGTGATCGGCACCGCGGCCATACCGTAGGGGTTGAAAACGGTCCAGAGGAACATACCCAGGCCGCCGGCGGTGACGCCGGTTTTGAAACCATAAAGGGCGCCACAGATGAAAACAGCGACAAAAGATAAGCTGACATTGGGAATATAGACACTGGCCAGCGCCAGAACATAGGCCAGGGCGGAAAAGAGCGCCACCCTGGCCGCGAATCTGCCGTCAACATTCATCGCAAAACAACGAATTTCTTGATAGTCGTTTCACCCAGGAATTTGATAACCGCCAGATACGGTCCGGCGGCGACTGTCCGTCCGTCATCGTTGGTGAAATCCCAGGCGACAATTACGCTTCCCGCAGACGGGACGCCCTCAAGCTCTTTGACTTTCTCGCCCGATAGAGTCATAATCGTGATCTGCATCGGCTCCACATCGCTGGGGCTTTGCTGATAAGTCGCTTTGAACCGGATGGCGTCATGTTTATCGGGCCAGGCCGGATTGGGGAACGGGTCCCAGATCATTTCGGAAGCGGCGCTAATCGAAAAGACGCCGTCGGAGACATCGGAAATCCCGGGGTTACTCACGCCCGTTATCCGGATCAGGCAGGAGTCGGAGGCAATGTCGGGAATCGTCCAGAGATAAGACAGATCGTTTTCGGTGGTGGCGATATCGGACCAGGTCTGGCCGTTATCGGAAGAAAATTCGATAAGAACCGTCGCTCCGGCGTCCGGCAAATACCAGCTGATATCATAAGTGAAGCCGCTGTTAAGGACCTCGCCGCCGTTGGGCTGTAAAACGCCCTCGCCGGCGGCGCCTACCGTCAGGGAATAATTGACACTGGTCGAATTGCCTCCGAGGACAGCCGGGATGACGGCGATTTTATCATAGCTGGAGGCATCCAGAATTCGAATGACCGTCATGGCTGAGTCATGGACATATTTTGCGACCGAAATCGGCGTGTTGATATTATTATGCAAACCGACAATCGTGATGCCCCAGGGTTGCAGGGTGTCGGCGGTGAAGGCCACCACCAGACCGGGCATTGACGCCGTATTCTCGAGCATGATATAATTGGCGCCCAGATTGTCGGGCTGGATGCTGTCGTTGGGCGTAACCGTGGTCGGATAAGTGGAGACGCGGGAGGCCAGATAAACGGTGTCGAAATCGGCGGCATCGGGGAAATAACCGGGCCGGGTCCGGTTTTTGGTCAGCAGATTCCAAACCGTGAATTCCTGGAATTCATCGGCTAATGTGGTGGTTCCGCCCGAAATGTTTGAAACGGCCTGAACGGCGGCCGATCTCCAGTTGGGGCCGGCCTGGGTTCCGCAGATATCCCAAATGGCCTTAATGATTCCCGATCCGAATCTTTGCGACAGATAAATGGGCCAGATCACGGAAGCATACATGTGGAAATTACGCCAAAGATTGATTGTCGGCGAACCCAGTGTACTGCCGGTCCATATGGACCATTGCGGAACATGATAAAAATAGGGCAGATAATTGAGATAGTCGTTGATCTGGGGGTAATGCTCCTCTTCCATATAGGTTGCCGACATCTCAATCCAGGAGGAGTTGTAATCGGGGTAGGTGCCCTCAACTTCACCGGCGTCGATAGCGAATTGCACCGAGTGAAAAAATTCATGAGCCATGGTAACCCGAATGGCATTGAGGCGATCATTATCGTATCCGGGAAATCCCTCATAGTCGTTTTCAAGGAACATATACGTCGTGGCCGTCTGCGGGCTGGTATTCTGGAGTCGATCGATGACCGTCGCACCGTACGCTTGAAAGTCGATGAAGTAAATATCGAGCCGCCCGTCGCCGCCGCCGTTGTAGTAGCCGTCGGATACCGGCGCCGTGAATCCCAATTGCCCGACGGTATGCTCCCAGACCGAGTCGCAAATCCGCCCGGCATTGAAAATATAATTGGGCACTCCGGTCAGGCTGTCCTGAGCGCTGTACTGGAAGATGGCATTGGCTCCATTATTGGTATAATGGAGGAGGAAATGGGCAGTGGCATAGGTGAAGGACATGCTGTCCTCGCGGTCGGTGTAGAGGACTTTGGATTCGACGCCCTTGGGGCGGCTGGAATTCAGGGCGTTTATAATCGGCGTGGCGCATTTTATCGGCCGGGCCTCTCCATTATGGATGGAATCGATCAAGCTCTGAGCCCAGACCGCGTACTCGTCATTGTATTGCATCCATTGTGTCGCCGACATTTCTTCGGCCATCAGATTGCCGCCTGTAACCAGGCCTATCAGAATTAATAAAACGGCTTTTTTCACTTCAATCTCCTGACGTCTCAACGCCTGTCGGCGCGTTTTTGCCATGCCTCTTTCATCCCGACCAGGTACTCGAAGGGCACATGTTCCTGGCCGATATCGCCGTATCGCCCCTTACGGCTATGAGAATCGGAACCGCCTGTCACGAATAATCCGTGGCGTGCGGCGATCTGTCGATATTTTTTACGGATAGCGCGAGTATGGGTAGGGTGAAAAACTTCCATGCCATCAAGACCATCGGCGACCATCTCCGCAATCATATTGTCCCTGTCGGTCAAGGCGGGGTGGGCCATCACGGCCACGCCTCCGGCCTCATGAATCAGTTTAATGGCCTCGGCTGGAGTCAGTTTGGCCTTGGGTACGTACACCGGGCCGTCAAGACCGAGGTATTTGTCGAAAGCGTCGTTATATGAATCCACGAATCCGCTATTGACCATCACTTCCGCCAGATGAGGCCGACCCACGGCGGCATGGCTGGCAATCTTCAGCACGTCCCCGTAATCGACAATCAGGCCCAGACCGGCCAGCTTTTCCACCATCTTTTTACCCCGTTCGTACCTGATCCGCCTAAATCTTTCAATCGTCTCCAGCAAGGGTTTATCGTCGGGGCGAAACAGGTATCCCAGAAGATGAGTGTCATCGGTTCCGTTGGAAGCCGAGAGTTCGATACCTGCGATCACTTCAATATCTTTGTCCCGCGCATATTCGGCTGCCTCGATATATCCTGTGACGACATCGTGATCAGTAATCGCAATGGCCTTCAGCTTCAGGGCCACGGCGAAATCGACCACTTCCCGGGGGGGCTGCCGGCCATCGGAATGATTTGTATGTAAGTGCAAATCAACGAAATCAGGCATTCTCTATCTTCTGATCGACGACACGCAGTACCTCTTCGACCAAAGCTTCTCCTCTGGCTTTGTAACCCTCAAACTCGGCGGTTAGTTTCTTGACGAAGTTTTTATCCTGCAGGCCGCTGATATTGATTCGCACGTTCAAAATAGCGCCATCCATGGCCGATTTGGCCATCAAAGCCCCGACGCCGGCGTCGGAAATGGAATTAACATTTCCTTTCTCGGCGACCACTTTGACCAGAGAAAGCACCTCCAGTGATTTTTCGGCCACTTTGAGCGGTACGAGAGCGGCACCTTTATTGGCATCCTCTATCTGAACCGCCCGGGTTTTGACCTCGGCTTCGGTATCCTTGGGCAGTTTGAAGGCGGCCATAACGCGGTCAAACGCCTCTTTGTCCTTGATAATCAAATCCATCAAGTCCTTGCGCACCACTTCCGAGCGGGCCAGGATGGCGGCGATCTCATCGCGGACGGAGGCGTATTTCTTTTTCGATACTGTAAGACGGCTGACCATCGAGGTCAAAGCCGCGGCCAGGGCGCCGGCCGCCGCGGCCACCGAACCGCCGCCCGGTGCTGGGGACGACGAGGCGACATCATTGAAAAATTCATCGCCCTTGCGTTGCTGGGATTCGGAGGCCTTTTTCAGTTTTTCCTCGAGAATCTGATCCGAAGAGAAATTCTCCAGCCGGAGAAAATGATCGGCGGCCATGATCAGGGCCTCGTTGGGGACCAGCCCGACGATTTCAGTCGAAGTCACCGAGACTCCATAGCGCTCGGCCTCGAATTTGATTACTTCCAGAACGCGATGCATGGGGGTTTTCTTATAATTGACCAGATTCATCGAAACCTGAACGCAATTCCGGTCCTCGATCTCAAATCCAAGCGCTTTGCAGAAGGCAAAACCGCCGCTTCGACTACGGATGGCCTTGGCGATTTTTTTGGCGATTTTGATGTTGGCGGTACTGAGATAGGCGTTGAAAGCGATCAGCGGCAAGCGAACGCCCATTACCGTCGCGCCCGCCTTGAGGTTCATCATTTCCGGACCGAAATCCGGTTTCCGATCCGGGTTTTTCCCCATCTCGTCCCGAATGCCCTCGTATTCGCCTTTGCGGATTATGGCCAGATCTTTACGTTCGGGGCGGGTCGCCGCTTCTTCATACAAATAGACGGGGATTTTCAGCTTGTCGCCGACTTCCTGGGCTAGTTCTCTGACCAGTTGCACACATTCGGCTACCGTCATTTCGGAAATGGGAATAAAGGGACAGACGTCGGTGGCGCCCATGCGGGGATGTTCGCCGCTGTGTTTGGTCATGTCGATCAATTCGGCGGCTTTCTTGTAGGCCAGAAAGGCGGCTTGTTTGGCCTCCATCGGCGGGCCAACAAAGGTCACCACCGCCCGATTATGGCTGGCGTCCATTTCTTTATCAAGCAGGGTGATCCCGTCAACGGACGTGATTTCCCGAACGATTTCGTCTATTACTTCCGGGCGCCGCCCTTCCGAGAAATTGGGGACGCATTCTACCAATTGTGCCATAAACTATCTCCGCTTTTTTGCATTATTACGTGAAGGATTTGATTTTCTTTGATATTGCGCCTTGAGGCCCCAGGCCAGCAAGGGTATCATCAACTCATGATGCCCGACGAAATTATATCCCACCCCGCCATTCATGGTCGGGCGGTGAACGACATTGGTCGTCGGGCGATAATGGCTGATCATATCGAAGTTGGCCGTGACGATTTTATACGGTTTGCCGTAGATATTTCGGGATACGGTCAGGGCCTTTAGAAAAACTTCGGGCAGGATAACCGCCGAACCGATATTGATGAAAACGCCGCCCCCTTCCGCCTTCGAAATCTGATGAGCCAGGATCTTGAAATCATGATGACTGGCCCGGGCCGCCGCCGAGGGATCATACCCGGGATGCTGGCAGACGATATCGGTATCGACGGCGATATGAATCATGGCCGGCAAGCCCAGGCGATGGCAGGCGGCCAGCAGGGAATGCTTGCGATATCGAAACGACTGCCCATCAAGAACGGCCCCGGCCGCCTGTCCCAGGCCGATTTCCTGTTCACCGGCGTAACCCGCCACGGTGGTGAATAATTCGGCCGTCTGCGCCGACATGCCAAAACTGCCGTCCTTGATTCCGGCCGAGACGTCCTCGGAGGTTTGCCCGATCATGGCCATTTCGGAATCGTGAATCAGCCCGGCGCCGTTAAGACACAGTCCGGAAATGAGACCGGTATCCATCAAGTCGATGATGACCGGGTTGAGTCCGACCTTGATAAGATGGCCCCCCGCCATCACAATCACCGGTTTACCACGGCGGCGGGCGGCAATAATCGACTTAATAAGGGTTTTGAAATCGTCGGCCTTGAGGAATTTCGGCAGGCTGTCAAAAAATTTGATCGCTCCTGAGGCGGCCGGGATACCGGCCAGATTTCCAGCCGATGCCAGAGATTTGCGTTTCGACAGCGAAATCGTTCTGACCCGGTTCAGGTCAACGGTTTCAAACTTGGGCTTCAAAACTGTTCCAGTCTCCCCAGCCGATAATCGGTAAGTTCGGCGGTGATTGAACCGACGACTACTTTGGATTTCATCATCACCGGCAGGCGAAGGCGGTCATCGGTCAGATAGACAGTCAGCTTACCCTCATGTTGGAAAATGCCCGAGGATCTTAGGATCGGTTCGACCACCAGACAATCGAAAACGCCGGCCTTGGTCTTGACCTTCTCGCGGCCGTGAACGACTACCTCCAGCGGGTAATTTTTCCCGTCGGTGAAATTATCGACGAATATCGACTTGCCGACTTCGAGATTTTGAGTCCGCACGAAATAAAGGGCCGAGAGGGCGTCCTGGACATACGGCGCCACCTCGATGGTGTCGCCCTTATAAACAACTTCGTGTCTTACCTGATCGAATGAATACTGCCTCCGCGAACGGTATTTCCCTTCTCGCAGTTGTTTGTCGAATTTCCATGAGAATAGACCGATGGCGTCCATGATCGACTCCACCCGGTCGCGAACGGGATAAAACGACGAGAAGAACTTATTGGAATTGGCCGTGCTCACCAGTTGATAAGCCGGACGGCCTTCATAATCAATGACTTCCTGAACTTCCAGAGTGGCTGTCCCGGCATTGATAAAACCGTAACCGATATCGAATTGCAGCCATTCGCCGACGCCGAAGGCGATATTATCGATCCGGCGGCCAATTTCGTCCTGCCCCGGATATTCAGAATCCACTTTTTCGACTGGCGGTGTATCCTGAGCGCTACCGTATTGCACTTTCAGAAAATAGGCCAGCGGCACCAGTCCGACAGCCACAATCGCACATATCAGAACATTTTTGCAAAAGGACTTAAACACTATCTTCCGCCTTACTTTGTTTCTTGCGAGCCAACTCGATCAAATCGGGCAATATCCGTCCCAGTTCTTCTCCGATTTCGAGGAAGGTATGATTGTACATGTCGAGCGAGCCACCGATCGGGTCGGCCACGCCTTCGCCCGTGTCTCCCGGTTCGGGAAAGTTTTTCAACAGATAGGTTTTTTCGCGCGCCTCCGGCGACATTGAAACCACGGTTTGATAATGCGACGGCGTCATGACCAGAATCAGGTCAACTTCCTCCAGCAATTCGGGGGCCAGGGGGCGGGATTTATGGCCCGAAATATCGGCGTTCCAGGTTTTAACAGCCTCGACGGCATACAGGGTCGCCGGACATCCGGGTATGGCCGCGGTTCCGGCCGAGAAAGCCTCAATATTGTCTATGTCCTTGCCCTGCAATAAAACCCGTAATGCTCCCTCGGCCATAGGCGAGCGGCAAGTGTTGCCGGTGCAAATGAACAATACCTTGAATCGACCCATGCGATTATTCTTCTTCCTCAAGGGTATGCATAATCTCCGCCTCGACAATCGCCCCCGGCCGGAGAATCGTTATCGTGTCGTTTACCTGCACGACCGTCGAGGGCGTCGAATTCCGACATGGCCCGGCATCGAGATACAAATCAACCGCATCGCCCAAAGATTGCCGGATATCGGCGATGTTCATGGCGGCGCTTTGGCCGCTCAAATTGGCCGATGTCGCCGTGACCGCGAAGGGTAGCCGATCCATGACCGCCGAAATTACGGGCGACGACGATATTCGGATACCGAACCCGGCCTCCGAAAGAAACTCCGGCGCCACTTTGGTCTGTCCGGCCTTTCCCGGAAGAATCAGAGTCAGTGGACCGGGCAAAAAACGCGCGGCCAATTTTTCTGCCGCTCGGTTGATCCGGCAAAACCGCCGGGCCTCATGCATATCTCTTATAAACAGGGCCGCCTTTACGGTTTCCGACCGTCTTTTGACGGCGCATATTTTAATCATTGCGTTCTCATCGTCGGCTCGTACCGACAGTGAGTATTGAGTTTCCGTCGGCATGACGACGACCGAACCGTCATTCAAGGCCGCCACGGCGGCTTCGATAACGCTTGTGTCCGGTCTGTCAGCGTCGCAAACCAGCACCCGGCTCAAGGATTTTCACTCCCATTCTCCTGATATGCAGAATCGGACGGCAAAGCCGGTGAAACCGTCGAATCCTCCGGGAGGATCGGTTCCTCCATCAGTTCGTATTCCGGCGCTTCCTGTACCCGCAAAACCACTCGCGCCACCCAGGCGTTGCGATAGCCGATATTTTTGATTTCGGGCACCATATTTTCCGCCTCGTCCCGGGTTTGAAAATCGCCTACCCGCAGTTTGTAATACGGCACCTCGTAGTCCAGATAGATCGGAAGATTGAAAATTTCTTCCGCCAGCGTCCGTTCACGGGCGGCTTCGGAGTATAAGCGCGAAGTGAATATCTGCACCCGATAAACCTCGGTCGGAGCGACTGCCGCGCTTGCCGAATCGAATTGGAGATACGTCAAATCGGGGGTTTGCACCAGAGAGTCATTGCTGTCGGGCAGGGCGGCGGCCACGACCGGATGCACTTCCGGTACTATTTCACGATCCTGTGGCGTCCCCAGCGGATCAAATATCGGCGCGGCCGCACCGGTGTTTTCTTCCGGCGGCGGAGTACCCACTCGACGCACGCCGCATGAGGCGATCATTAAGGCCAATATGACTATGACAACCGAAAAAAGTCTCATCTCATAAAAACTTCTTAAAATTTTCATCCTCGCCGATTCGGGCGAGTAATTCCTTGATATTATCCAACTGGGTTTTGTGCGCCACCATGACGACGTTGCCGGATTTGGCGATGACCAGATCGGAAACTCCTAATGCGGCGATCAGGCCGTTGTCGTCGTTATAGATGGTTGACTCGAACGTATTCACGGCCATGGCCGGACCGACGATGACGTTGTTTCCCTTGTCCTGCTCCTTGAATCTCTGCAACGCCATCCAGCTCCCGACGTCGTCCCAGACGAAATCGCCCCGGAGCGTCAGAACATTATCGGCCTGTTCCATCACGGCCACGTCGATTGACACCGGTTCGGCTTCTTTGTACAATTCCTCCCGAGCCTTGGTTTCATCGGGGGCGCCGATATGAGTCGCATATTCGGTCAGCAGTTCGAACATTTCCGGCATATACTGTTCCAGTGCCTTGAGAATCGAGGCCACCGACCAGATAAACATGCCCGAATTCCACAGATGCCGACCGCCGTAATAGTATTGCTGGGCCACCGTCGGACGCGGTTTTTCTTTGAAGGCCGAAACGGTGTAGAGGCTAACTTCGTCGATTTCACGCGGTTCATCGCCCAGTTCAATATATCCGTAACCGGTCTCGGCCCGGGTGGGAGTGATACCGATCGTGATGAGTTTGTCTTCCTTGGCCGCCACTTTGGTGCCGACTTTTATGACCTTGATTAATTTGGAAGCCGGCTGGATCAGATGGTCGGCCGAAAGGACGACCATGATCGCCTCGGGGTCTCTTTTCTGCAAATGTACCGCGGCGCATCCGACGGCCAAACAAGTATTCCGGCCGAACGGTTCGGTGAGGATATTGGTTTCTTCGACTCGTTCGCAACTATTGACGATGGCCCTGCTGATGTTTTCCCCGGCCGCGATAAGAATCCTGTCCATGGGAATCAGGGATTCGATCCGGTCGAGGGTCACCTGGAGCATGTTTCTGTCGGAGGTAATCGCCAGCAGTTGTTTGGGATGGGCCTCATTCGATAGCGGCCAGAACCGTTCGCCCTTGCCTCCGGCCATAATGACACCATAAATCACTGGCAGTTCTCCCCTTGAAGAAGTATCGAAAACTCTGTCAATTATTGATAATACGATGCCCCAAATTCTATGTCAAGTAAACTTTATTTTGCTTCAGGATTTGGACTTAGGGGAGAGGCTGAGAACGGGATTATCGGTCGGCGGAAACGATAATGGGGTGCTGAAAATTAAAATTGTCAGGCAAACAGTCATACGCTATAATGATTGAAGCCACCGCCTGGTTAGGATGATGATCGAAATGAAACCGCGCGCCCCCAGAAACCGGACAATTAGGCTCAATATCGCCGACCGCCGCCGGCTGGAGAGCAGGCTGATAACCCTCGACCGGCTGGGCCGAGAGAGGGATGTTCCAACAGGGACGATCCCGGGCGATTATCACGAAGTGCTCCCTTCTCTGCCGCACTCTTTTGTGGACCTGTTGATACTCGATCCGCCCTATAATTTGAACAAGGATTTCAACGGTCGCAAATTTTCGAAATTACCGGTCGATGAATATACGAAATGGCTTCATGAAGTACTGACCCTGCTGAAGCCAACCCTCAAATCGACAGCTACGGTTTATATCTGCGGCGACTGGCATACCTCGTCGTCGATTTATACCGCTGCCTCGAAATATTTTATCATCCGCAACCGGATTACCTGGGAACGGGAAAAGGGTCGCGCCGCGTCACGCAATTGGAAAAACGCCTCCGAAGATATCTGGTTTGGCACCGTGTCCGACAATTACACTTTCAATGTCGATCAAGTCAAACTTCGACGCCGGGTGATGGCGCCCTATCGGGAGGATGGGCAACCCAAAGATTGGGAAGAGACCGCCGCCGGAAATTTCCGCGACACGGCCCCGTCCAATCTCTGGACCGATATCACCATCCCATTCTGGTCGATGCCGGAAAACACCGATCATCCGACCCAGAAAAGCGAAAAGCTGATTGCGAAATTGATACTCGCTTCAAGCCACCCCGGCGATTTTGTTTTTGATCCCTTTCTTGGAAGCGGGACGACATCGGTTGTCGCCAAAAAACTGGGCCGCCGGTATCTGGGGATTGAAGTTGATCGCGAATACTGCCTGCTGGCCGAGCAACGATTGGAACAGGCCGAAGACGATAAATCGATTCAGGGTCATACCGGAGATATTTTCTGGGAACGCAATACTCTCGCTGAGCAGAATAAAATAGATTCAAAGTGACGGATAGATTGGAATCAGGCTTCAAGGGCATTGAAGGCCGGGCTTAAATATTCTATCAGATCGCCGGCTACCAGCGAACGCGGATGGATTGCGCCGACGGCGATATCACCGGCCAGACCATGTATATAAACGGAGCATACCGCTGCCTCCAGCGGCGACATCTGCTGACCCAATAAGGCGACGATGATGCCGGTCAAAACATCGCCCGAACCGCCGGTGGCCATGCCCCAATTGCCGGTCGGATTGAGATAAATGTCCCCGTCGGGCGAGGCGACGATGGTTGGCGAGCCCTTGAGCACAAGAACGGCATCGAATTTTTTGGCGTACTCAGCCGCTAGATCATAATTTTTGATCGGATTACCATCCGGAACGTGACCCGTCAAGTGAGCAAATTCCCCGGGATGCGGCGTCAAAATCAGGGGGCAATGCGGGGACAGCAGGGGCGAATTATCACCCGATAGCGGATAGAGACCGTCGGCGTCGATGACCGCCGGGATTTCCAGACCGGGGACAAGACGTCGGATCAATTCACCGGTCTCGTGATTTCGCCCGATTCCGGGGCCAAGGGCGACGGCGTCGCGTTCCTTGAGATGCTTCCTGATTTCGCCCAGACTGCGGAGGGCCAGCGTCGCTTTTTTCCGATTCTCCGGAAGAGGCGCGGTCATGACTTCGGTAAGTTTCATCTCCAGGATCGGATTCAACGACTCTGGTACACCAATTGTCACCAGACCGGCGCCGCTTCGCGCCGCCGACATGCCTGAAAGGGCCGCCGCTCCGGTCAATCCCGGCGATCCAGCCAGGATATAGACTTTGCCGTAATCTCCCTTGTGGCCATCGGCCCTAGGTGTCGGAAGAAGAAACGAGACGGTTTCGCCGGTTATCAGATTGGATCTGAGGTCAAATTGCGCGATGACATCGCCGGGAATACCGATCGGGATCACCGCCACGGTGCCGGATAATTCACGCCCGGGTGAAACGAATTGGCCGGGCTTGGGCAGAGCCAATGTCGTAGTCGTGTCGGCGATGACCGCGACGCCATCAGTCTGGCCGGTGGATACATCAAGCCCGGAAGCGGCATCGACTGCTACCACTAATGTTTGGGCTTGGTTAATCCGCTCTATGACGGAGGCCGATACACCTCGGGGCGCGCCGGAAAAGCCGGTGCCAAAGATAGCGTCAATGATGATATCGTAACCGGAAAAATCGGGCAGATCGGTTTCTTCGATTATCTGCCTGACGCTGTAACCGGCCTCGCGCACCCGCTCATAATTGCCCCGGCAATCGTCCGAGAGTTTTTTGTCATCACCGACCAGATAGAAATCCGGTTCAATGCCATAGTTGAAAAGATGACGTCCCACGACAAAACCGTCGCCGCCGTTGTTGCCGCGACCGCACACAATCGCTATCCGGGGTTGGTCGAAACGTGGCAGCATGTTATCCCGGATATATTCGAATATTCCCCGGCCGGCGTTTTCCATCAATTCCAGCGACGGGATTTTATCGCCATTGATAGCGCGATCATCAATGGCTCGCATCTCTTCGGCATTAACCAGTTTCATCGCTTTTTACTTTGCGGTTCGAGGGCGAATTTTATCACCTCATAGGCGTCTTCGACGAACTTGAATTTCAGTCCTTTGGTCAATTCCGGGGGAATATCAATCAAATCTTTGCGATTATCCTCCGGTAAAATCACGGTTTTGATACCGTAGCGATAGGCGGCCAGCAATTTTTCCTTAAGACCGCCGATCGGAAGGATCTGACCGCGAAGGGTAATTTCGCCGGTCATAGCCAGTCGGTCCTTGACGGGGCGGCAAGTGGCCAGTGAGGCCAGCGCCACGGCCATCGTTACACCCGCCGACGGGCCGTCTTTGGGTGTTGCGCCTGACGGTACATGGATATGGATTTCATGTTCTTCGAAGAAATCCTTCGGTATTTTCAATTGATGCGAAAGCGACCTGACATATGACAAGGCGGCCTGCATCGATTCTTTCATGACATCGCCCAAGTGACCGGTCATCATCAGGGATTTTTTTCCTGGCATCGCCGTTGCTTCGATTTTGAGAACTTCGCCCCCAAAGGCCGTCCAAGCCAGACCGGCGACTTCGCCGATACGGTCTTTGCTGAACCTTGTTTCGGACGTGAACCGAGTCGGGCCGAGATATTTACCCAAATCCTTGGAGGCAATTGTAAATTTCCGGCGACTGCCGGCGGCGACCCGGGCGGCGATTTTGCGGCAGATGTTAGCCAACTCGCGCTCCAGATTCCGCAGACCAGCCTCGCGGGTGTATTCGTTGATAATAGTCTTCACCGCTTCCTGTCGGATGGTCAGGTTGGACGGTTTCAGCCCGTGATTTTCCATCTGTTTCGGCAGAAGATGCCGCATGGAAATCTGCGCCTTCTCCAGATCGGTGTAACCGGGTATTCGGATAATTTCCATCCGGTCTCTCAGAACCGGGGGGATGGGATCGAGCATGTTGGCGGTGGTGATGAACATCACATGCGATAAATCGAAATCGACTTCGAGATAATGATCCGAAAAGGCATTGTTCTGTTCGGGATCGAGGACTTCCAGCAGGGCCGATGACGGATCGCCTCGGAAATCGGTCCCGAGCTTATCTATCTCATCGAGCATGAAAACCGGATTCTTGGACCCGACTCGTTTCAGCCCCTGGATTATCCGTCCCGGCATAGCGCCGATGTAGGTGCGGCGATGTCCTCTGATTTCGGCTTCATCGCGGACGCCGCCGAGCGAAAGGCGGAAAAATTCCCGTCCCATGGCGCGTGCGATGGATCTGCCGAGCGAAGTCTTACCAACCCCGGGAGGGCCGACAAAGCAGAGAATCGGGCCCTTCATATCCGGCTTTAACCGCCGCACGGCCAGAAATTCTATAATTCTCTCTTTGACTTTATCCAGATCGTAATGATCCTCATCGAGAATCTTGCGGGCCTTCTTGATATCGAGCATATCCTCGGTAGACTTGCTCCACGGCACCGTCACCAGCCAGTCCAGATAGGTGCGGCTGACCGTGTATTCGGCCGAGGAGGGATTCATCTCGATGAGCCGCTCCAGTTCCTTGTCGGAGGCTTTGCGGGCCTGCTCCGGCATACCCGCCTCTTCGATCCGTTCTTTCAGTTCCGCGATTTCCGGACGAGCGGCGTCGTCTCCCAATTCCCTCTGAATAGCTTTGATCTGTTCGCGCAGAATATATTCGCGTTGCATCTTGCCCAGTTCCTGAGCCGCATCACTCTGTATCTTTTTTGACAATTCGAGGACTTCTTTTTCGCGGTTTATATGATGCAACAGCCGGTCCATCCGTTTCTGGACATTGGGTTCGGCCACGAATTTCTGTTTTTCCTCGATCGAAAGATTCATATTGGAGGCAATCAGGTCGGTCAACTGACTGGGTGTATCCTGATTGAGAGCCGAGACGTAAAACTCCTCGGAAAGATATGGGGCCAGATCGACGAGGGTTTTGAGCTGATCCATGAGATTGCGGTGGAGGGCCTCGGTTTTTACCGAAGTGGCATAGATCTCATCGATAGCCTCGACCTCCGCAGTCAGGTACGGATCCGAAGCCAGGGGATGGCTGATGCGGATCCGTGACAATCCCTGGACCAGGAAACGGACCGACCCGTCGGGGAAACGAAGCATTTTGAGAATATTGCCGGCGATTCCGGCCCAGTATATATCATCGAAACCGGGGTTGATGACATTGGCGTCTTTGGTATTGAAGAGGCCGACCGTTTTTCCATGCATAAGGGCTTCGTCGATCAGGCGAATATGACTCTTCTCGGTGATAATCAGAGGGATGACCATGAAGGGAAAGACAACCACACCCTTCAGGGGCAATATCGGCATCTCTTTAGGCAACACAACCTGTTCCGGCTGTTCTTTATTTAACGAAATTTCCACGATGGCTCCTTCTTACCCGATAATTCCGGCGGCTATATGCTAATTAAATTAACCGCCCGACGCAATCTAAAAAGCTCCTCAGGCGGTCTTCATCTACCTGTAACTGAAGTGAATTGTGATAGTTCCGGCCAATCGGCGAACCCCGGCCTCCGGTTTATCAGGTCACAATTGCGAGATAATTGTCTTGACTTTTTTCTCGATTTATTTACTCTTTGGCAACGTACAACTTGCAATAATAATGACTATAACGCCTTGGCGTGGAGGAAGACGGCTCATGACACCCGTTAATCCCAAAGTTCTGGAATCCCTGTCGTGGGGTGTATCGGCTGAAGTCAAAGCCTATGTTTTTTATAAAGAAGCGGCGAAGATCGTCAAAGACGAAAAATCCCGGAAGACGCTTTTGAAACTGGCTGGCGAAGAAAAGACTCATTACCGCGTGCTCGAACGGCAACATCACTCCTTGATCACTTCCGAACAGTGGGTCACCTACAACGATATCCTTTTGCAGGACGGCCTGCCCGATATCAACGAGGAGATGGCCTCCAAGCACAAGGAGGTTATCGACCAGGTCCGCAAGGCTAAAACCGAGCGAGAGGTTCTGGACATCGCTTACGACCTCGAAAAGCGTTCATTCGACGTTTATGCCGAGGCGGCCGACCGGGCTACCGACCCCGAAGAGAAATCGACTTTCGAGTATCTCTCCAAATTCGAAAAGGGACATATGCAGGTCATCCGGAAGATGATCGAGGCTTTGTAGTTATCTTAGCTCTTGCCCGGTCATATAAAAATTTTATACCTTGCGCGGGTAATGCAATAACCCGCGCTTTTTTATGGATATGAAAACGTTAAGCTGGATTGAAATCGATCGCAAGGCGATCATCGACAATATCGCCAACCTGACCGCGCTGGCCGGACCCAAAGTCGCGCTGGCGGCGGCGGCCAAGGCCAATGCCTATGGTCATGGACTGGCCGAGATGGTCACGATTCTGCAGAAAACCGAGACTCCCTATCTGGCGTTGCACAGCACCGCCGAGGCCGAAACGGCCCGCGCCGCCGGATGGTGCCGGCGGATTATGCTCGTCGGCGCCGTTGCGCCGGAAGATATAGACGCCGTGGTTCGACTTGACCTGGAGCCGTCCATATTCGAACCGTCCTTTATAAACATCCTCAGCCGCCTTGCCAAAAAAGCCGGGATGACCATCCCGGTGCACCTGAAGCTGGAAACCGGCACTCATCGACAGGGACTTCTGGAAAAGGAATTGCCGCGCGTGGCCAAACTGCTGAAGCAGAATCCGGGTCTTGCCGTCGCCGGCGTTTCGACCCATTTCGCCAATATCGAGGATACCACCGACCACAGTTATGCCCGCGATCAATTGGAGGAGTTCAAAAAGCTGGTGGCCCGATTGAAGCAGTTGGGCATCAAGCCCCGGCTAAGGCATACCGCCTGTTCGGCGGCCCTCTTATTGTTCAAGGACACCTATTTTGATCTGGTGCGCCCGGGCATCTCAATCTATGGTTACTGGCCGTCGAAGGAAACCTATGTTTCCTACCGCTTGAGCGGCGGCAAAAACTCTATCCTGCATCCGGCGCTGTCGTTTCGTTCCCGGATCACCCAGATCAAGACCGTACCGGCCGATAGCTTCATCGGCTACGGATGCACTTATCGCACCAGTGCCCGTTCGCGCATCGCTATCCTTTCGGTCGGCTATTCCGACGGCATCGACCGGCGAGTATCAAATCTGGGCTATGTATTGATCAAGGGGCGACGTTCGCCGATTCGCGGCCGGGTTTGTATGAACCTGACCATGGTCGATATCACCGATATTCCGGGCGTCAGACTCTATGACACCGCGACTATCATCGGATGTGACGGCGGCGAAAAAATTACGGCCGACACTTATGCCGGATGGTGCCAGACCATCAATTATGAAATCCTGGCGCGCTTATCCCCATTGATTCCACGTCAAATAGTCTGACGGCGCCGGACGCAGACCAATAAATCATTTTCAGTGGCTATACGGCGTGGGCGCACTATTATCGCGCGATTTGGGGCCGATCCTGTTTCAGGATTAATTTGTGACAAAATGTACAAATCCCGGTGCAGATACAGATAATTAGAGACCTATTATATCCTCTTATAAGTCATTGTCTCACAATGCATAATATTTAAATATCGACGGATTGAAAAAAAATCTCTTGACTGCCAGCGGCAATTTCTATTACTTATTGTGAAACAATTCACATGCTGTGATAATATAATCAATCGGGATTTGGAAACAATGGTTAAACGGGATACCGGCAAAAAGAAGATTTCGGAATCGACCATCAGGCGCCTTTCATTGTATTACCGCGCCCTGTCGCTACTCGAAAAGGAAAACTACGAAACCATATCTTCCCGGGAACTGGCCAAACGGGAAAAACTGACGCCGGCCCAGGTCCGCAAGGATTTGTCTTTTTTCGGGTCCTTCGGCACCCGCGGACTCGGTTACCCGGTCTCGGAGCTAAAAGACCGGATCGCCAAAATACTTGGTATCAACCGCGTCTGGAATGTGGCCATGATCGGCGTCGGTAATATCGGTTCGGCCCTGGTTTCATACAAAGAATTCCAGAAGCAGGGTTTTATTATCAAGCTGATCTTCGACAACGATCAGCGTAAAATCGGGTCCAATCACAAGGGCCTGATCGTATCCGATATCAAAGACATGTCCCGCCTGTTGCGTGAACATAATATCGAGGTCGTGGTGCTGGCCGTTCCCGCTATCGTGGCGCAGTACATCGTGGACGAAGTGATGACGGCGGGAATCAAGGCGATTCTTAATTTCGCGCCCATCAATCTCAAAGTCCCCGACGATGTTTTTGTCCGGAACGAAAATATGGCTATGGAACTGGAATATCTCTCCTTTGCCATTTCCAATAATTACCGGCCCAACTGATTTGCGGCTGTGCGGCCGGCCTCGAAATTAAGCACTGCCGACACCATGAAAAGCTCGTTCGGGCGGTGAAATTCCCGTAAAAATATATTGAAATCGGAACCATAATTCGCGATATTGTTATAAGATACAGCCGCAGACATGCCAATCTTCATATTAATAAAGGAAGGTAAATTATGCAGATCAAAGATTTACTCGAATCGAAACCGCCGCCGGTGACCATCCGCTCCAATCAGGACGTTCCCGACGCCATGCGCTTATTAATCGAAAAACAAATTGGATGCCTGGTGGTTACCGACGAAAAAGAAACTCCGGTAGGGATTATCACCGAACGCGACATTTTCCATCTGGCCTTCCGCTTTCGGGGCGACATGATGGATATGAAAGTCGGCGATGCGATGAGTACTCATCTGGTTATTGGCAGTCCTGATGACGAAATTGAGAAAGTCGCCCGGATTATGACCGATGAACATATCCGGCATCTCCCGATCATGGACGAGGGGGAGCAGTTGTGCGGTATTGTTTCCATCGGAGATATCGTCAAAGCGCATCTGAACCAGCCGACGTCGTGATTTGCATTAGATGCCGACGATGGGTTTATTGCCCAAGGCGTCGGATGACGCCGGGTAATGAGCGTAATTACGGATTATAGGCTTCCACCCCATAGGGGAGGGAGCCTGTTCTTTTTATCGCAAAATTCTATTGACTCGTGGAATCGGGCGCGATCGGTCTAAGGCTGGCTAATGAAGCCGTAATGGAGGCTTCCAAGGCCGGGTATTGGGCCGCGCCGACGACGTATTCGATTACGAACGGCTTTCCCGGTGAGGCTTCACCAATCAGCTTGTAATTGACCACTTCGGTGGAATGGAGAAGAAAGGAATAAATTTTTATACCGTTTATGAGATATTGGTTGGAGGTCATGGCCGCTATCCCGAGTCGGGATTGAAGGTAGTCGTGACCGCGATCGGCCACCTTAGTCAGACTCGCGCCTTCGGCTTCCACTTGGGCGATATACATCAGGGAGCCAGTCAGGGAATCAGACGCGCCTACCAGAGGCTGAATCGGGTAGAATTCGAGAGCCAGCGGGGTGCGGGCGAGCATCAGCCGAAGGTTGTCGAGAGTGGTACTGTCCATAACCACCCATCCCTTGGGAGGCGAAAATTCCATATCAAGGGCCGGTATCGTTATCGAGGCGTCGAGCAACTGCTCATCCAATTTAAAAGGCGCCGGCTCGAATTTGGCTTCCTTCTTCGAGCAGGACATCAGAACCAGTACTCCCAGAAGTAACAGCGCCGCCGGGATTCTCAGACCGACCGAATCGAATTTTCTCATCTTTTATTCCTTGCTACGCGTTCGAGACCAATCTATGCCGGCCGGTAATAAATGTCAATCCGTTTATGACGGCATCATCGAGGGAGTAAAACCATTTGACCCGGTTAGTGTATAACCATATATTCGGCACATATAAAATAACCGCCTCAAGTGAGGAGAAGAGCTTATGCGGGCACTAATAACCGGAATCACCGGACAGGACGGATCTTATCTGGCGGAACTACTCCTCGAAAAAGGATACGAAGTATTTGGCATGGTCCGTCGTTCCTCGACGGAAACCTTCGAACGGATCAAACACACCCGCGATAAAATCAGTTTCGTTCAGGCTGATCTGCTCGATCAGCTTTCGCTGGTAACGATCATCGATGAAATCAAGCCGGATGAAGTCTACAATTTAGCGGCGCAGTCGTTTGTCCCGACTTCATGGTCCCAGCCCATGTTGACCGGCGAGTTCAATGCCCTCGGCGTCACCAAAATGCTCGAGGCGATTCGGCTGGTGAATAAAAAAATCCGCTTTTATCAGGCCTCGTCGTCGGAGATGTTCGGAAAGGTCCGCGAGGTGCCGCAAAAGGAAACCACGCCCTTTTATCCCCGTTCGCCATATGGCGTAGCCAAAGTTTACGGCCACTGGATAACGGTCAATTATCGGGAAAGCTACGGGATTCACGCCAACAGCGGCATTTTGTTCAACCATGAATCGCCGCGCCGGGGGCTGGAGTTCGTCACGCGCAAGATTACTGACGGGGTCGCGCGCATCAAGCGGGGTTTGGCCGATAAACTGGCCCTGGGTAATCTCGACGCCAAGCGCGACTGGGGGTTTGCTGGCGATTATGTCCGGGCGATGTGGATGATGCTGCAACAGGAAAAGCCGGGCGATTTCGTCATTTCCACCGGGCAGAGTCATTCGGTGCGGGATTTTGTGACCGAGGCCTTCACCTATGTTGACCTCGATTGGGAGAAATACGTCACCACCGACCCGCGTTTCATGCGTCCGGCCGAGGTCGATTTTCTGGTCGGCGACTCCACCCGGGCCCGGACGATTATGGGCTGGGAGCCCAAACACGATTTCAAAGACCTGGTTCGGATGATGGTCGACGCCGACCTCAAGCGGCTGGAGGAGCGGAAAAATTAAGGCCTATATAACCGGTATTTGCGGCTTTGCCGGCTCCTGGCTGGCCGAGGAACTGCTGGCCCACGGATATTCGGTCCGCGGCGCGGCCCTGCCCGAAGAATTGGATGAAAATCTGGCTGGCATCACCAAAAGGGTACGAATCGACCGTTTCGACATCACTGACCGGGCCGCCTGCCGGGCGGCATTGACCAAAGCTAAACCCAAATACCTGTTTCATCTGGCTGGCATCGCCTCGGTCGGACAGTCATTTTCGATGGGCGAGCTGACTTTTCGGGTAAATGTCATCGGCAGTTACAATATTTTTGAGGCCGCTCGCCATTGTTCGCCGGAAAAAATTATCCTCGTGAGTTCCTCCGATGTTTATGGGCCCGTCCGGCCGAAGGAATTACCCCTGAAGCCCGATCGACCGTTTAATCCCGTCTCGCCCTATGCTCAATCCAAGGCCGCCGCCGAGTTGATGGCTCGGATTTATATCGAGCAATACCGGATGCCGGCCGTCATCGTTCGTCCTTTCAACCACACCGGGCCCCGTCAGAACCCGAATTTCGTCATCCCCGCCTTTTGCCGCAAAATCGTGACCGCCGAAAAATCCCTTTCCAAAAAGTCGATGGCGGTGGGAAATCTGGCTGCGCGCCGCGATTTGTCCGATGTTCGGGATATTGTGCGGGGATACCGGATGTTGGCGGAAAAGGGAGTCCCCGGCGATGTTTATCATCTTTGCTCCGGCAAGGCCTTTGGAATCGGCGCCCTGTTAAACAAATTGCTGGCCTTCTCCGATATATCTATCGATGTCAAACGGGATAAAAAGTTGTTCCGTAAATCCGATATTGCGATCCTGAAGGGCAGTTTCCACAAAACCAGAAAAGAGATCGGCTGGAAACCGGAAATCGCCATTGACACGACCCTGAAGGATACTTTAGATTTCTGGCGCATGAAAGGTTGATAACAAGGAGCCGTATGAAAAAGAAGCTTATCGATAAAATCAAGGACCAGAGTGCCTCGATCGGCATTATCGGTCTGGGATACGTCGGGTTGCCGTTGGCCGTGGGATATGCCGAGCGTGGTTACTCGGTGATCGGGTTTGAAATTGCCCCCGAAAAGATAAAGATGGTCAACCGGGGCAAATCATATATCGACGATATCACCGACGCCCGTCTCAAACCGCTCGTCGTCGCCGGAAAACTGAAAGCTACGGACGACGCCAGGCTGTTATCCAAAGTCGATTGTGTTTCGATCTGCGTCCCGACGCCATTGTCCAAAACCAAAGACCCCGATATAAGTTATATCCTGGCCGCATTGGAGTGGGTTAGGAAGTACATCCATAAAGAAATGTTGATCGTTCTCGAATCGACCACTTACCCCGGTACGACCGACGAAGTTATCCGCCCCCAATTGGAAGAAAGCGGCCTCAAGGTCGGCAAGGATTTTTATCTGGCCTTTTCGCCCGAACGAGTCGATCCCGGCAATTCCACTTTCAACACCCAGAATACCCCTCGGGTGGTCGGGGGCGCCACACCGCAATGTACCAGAATCGCTAAAGCCTACTACGAAGCCGTTATTCCCAATATCTACGCCGTATCCTCGACGCAGGCGGCTGAGATGGTCAAACTCCTGGAAAACACTTTCCGGTCAGTCAATATCGGACTGGTCAATGAGATGGCCGTTATGTGCGATCGGCTGGGACTGGACGTTTGGGAGATTATCGGGGCCGCGGCGACCAAGCCGTTCGGTTTCATGCCCTTTTATCCGGGCCCCGGATTGGGTGGCCATTGCATTCCCATCGATCCCCATTACCTGTCATGGAAATTGAAAACGCTGAACTACTACGCCCGTTTCATCGAACTGGCCGGGGATATCAATTCTCATATGCCGGAATGGGTCGTCGATCGGATCACCAAACTCCTCAACGACCACGGTAAATCGATTAAGGGTTCCAAAATTGTCGTTCTGGGTATTGCTTACAAGAAAAACATCACCGATGTCCGGGAATCCCCGGCGCTGGATGTCATGAAATTGATCGAGAAGCTGGGCGCGAAAATGTATTACAGCGACCCCTATGTGCCGTCTATCCGGTGGCAAAACGGTACTCTCAAATCGACCAAATTGACGGCCTCACTTCTGAAAAGCGCCGATTTGGCGGTGATCCTGACCAATCACAGCGATTTCAATTATCAATGGATTGCCGACAATTCCAAACTGGTTTTTGATACGCGCAACGCCATGTCGTTCGTGAAAGGGAATAAGAAGAAAATCACTAAGCTGTAGCGTATAAAATCGAATCAAAATATAAAGGCGCTCGAAATTTAATCGGGCGCCTTTTCTTTACCTCTTCTTAAGATTCTTACGAATTTCGGCGAGGAGGCTTATAAGATACGATCTCTCCGCCTCAATCGTATCCCGGCCGAAAGATTCATCTTTTTCCATGGCTCGGACGACATCATCGCGCGACAACGGGAGCCCGCTGATAGCCTGCACCCTGTAATCGGGGCCGGACCGATGTCGTTCGACAATCAGCTTTTTCAGGTCGCCGGGCGAGAGATTTTCGACCGGGATGATTTTTTCCCGCCCCGAAACGATCTCGTCATAATAGATGAACTTCTTGCGCTTCGGGTCATAGCATAACGGCTTCTTAAGATTCGGTCCGTCTATTTTTGGCATTGGCATGGCGCTACCTGTACCCTTTCTCCCTCAATTGCTAATATCGAGAAAAATCGCCTCCCGTGCCACAAGGAAAGCAAGACCTCCTCAATTTCGCCTTTTTTCTCCAATCGGCTGAAATCACAACATGGCCTGTTACAAGCAGGCCATGTTGCGAAAGATAAATCGATGAGTCCGCGGTAATCGACGGTCTCGTATACTGATGTGGAATCAGTCTATCGGCTGACTGATTTTCGCGAACGCTTCCTCCGTTTCCAGCCTTAGGATCGGGAAACAAATCCTGAAATAGCGATAAGGCAGGATTTGCGTGGCCGCGTTACCGTGAAGTTTGAGGCGATCTCGATCCAGGGCCAGATAGGTCGCCGTAACCGTGTTCGGTACCTGGCTGATGGCCGCATTGAAAGCCTGGATTGTGGCGGCAAAGGCCTGTTTCGCCGTCGCGCCCATGGCCATCATAATATCGAATGTACTGTCGGATCTGGCAAAGAGGTTGAATTCGTTTACCGCCGGGGTCGAGGGGTCGTCCCATTGGAGGACGAAGTTTTCGATATAACCGGCGTAACATTTCGCTCCCTTGGCTACTGTGTCGGGACCGAGGGTTTTGGCCGTCTGGCAACTGAGGAAATGTATGGCCTTGCCTTTGACCTCGGCCGGATCATATTGCCCGACTTCCAGAATATGGTTGCCCCAGTGACCGGTGAAACAGGTATAACTGCCGTGACCGATACCGCTGATATAGACCGTCAGCGGGTTCTTGGCCGGCGCAATGAAATTGGCCCGAATGTCGTCCACTCCCTTGAGGACCGTGATTGAGAAGCCCCGTTTGATGAAAACCGGGTGTACATATTTCATACGGTAATTGGCGAAGGGGGTCGTGACGCTGTCGGTTGTATTTTCGCAGAAAAGGGCGCGCGTCTTAAGCTTGAACTGAATGCATTTTTTCACGATTTTCCAGTCCGGCTTCTTGGGTATAGGGATTCTGGGCTCCTTCGGCCAGGGGGTGATTATCCCACCCGCCAAATTAGATAGCAGCTCGCTGCAGTAACCCATCTCCGCATCCAGCGCCATCATACCCAGTTCGTCCTGTTTTTTGATGGCCGTCATCAATTGGCTCTTGGTCACAAGCCCTTTTCCGAAGATCATGAGTTTGAAATCCGGTTCCAGCCGATATCTCTCCAGGGCCAGCTTGATCCGATCTTCGTTGTTGAGCGAAAACGCCGATGCGGCGCCCAGGGTTGGCTGGCTGACGACTTCCCGGGCCGACAAAAATTTGCCGTCGGGAGTGATTAAAAGCGGCTTTTTGGCCGCATACTCCTTGAAATTGAATTTGCCGATTTTCATGGTTACCTCCTTGGCTCAAAAACAGCTGAATGGCCATACCTTGGCCGTACATCGCAGGTGAGTCTCCCGTTGGACTTATGGACTTGTTGAAAACTGAAACCGAGGGATACCTCGGCTTCTAAGCGAATTGCATCACCTCCTCAACAAACGAAAAAGTATTTATTGTGCGTGAAAGAGCGATTGCCGACACGTTGACGACATCGGCGTCAGCCATGATAAGCGAAACCGACAGCTTTGCCCTTGGTGAGCCATGTCAAACTAAAGAGATCGATTTTGGTGCGCAGATGTTTGGATATTTCGATGTCCCGGGGCAAAATTACCGGATGATGAATGCCATCTTTAATATAGATGTCCGATTGGGCGATGTCAACTTATTTCTTTATTCCGCATGGGAGAAAAAGTGTTTCCATTTCTCGCTCGGATTCCGGATAAAAAAAGCGGCCGACATGAAATGCCGACCGCTTATGGCAGAGATCCAGAGAAGTCGAATCAATAATGCAAAATCAACAAGATTCCGCGCTCCGGTTGTCAAAACAAAGATATCGTGTCGAAGTTGTCATTCCTGTTGTTCCAACATGTTGTCGCGCATCGTCCGACGCCGGGCAAGATGAATGGTCAATGATGCGGCGTCAGGGATACTGTCGAAGTTGTAAGGTCAATGGAGCATCGTTACCTTTTCCGAATCTCGTCCGCTGAATACATTATAACAAATCAGGCGGTACCCGGACCGCATCCGTGCCCCTCGCGGGGCACGGATGCCATTTTATTTGCGAGTAAACTTGCGTTCGTTATTTTTCCGAAAGCAGGCGATCCATCTCGTCAACCAGTTCGCCGAACAATTTCAACGTTCGTTCCACCGGTTCGGGTGAAGTCATATCCACGCCGGCTTCCTTCAGAATATCCACCGGGTACATGGATGAGCCGGTGGCCAGGAATTTCATATAGGCGGCCAGGGCTTTTTTGTCACCTTCGAGAATTTTCTGAGACAGGGTCTGGGCGGCGGCGTAACTGGTGGCGTACTTGTACACGTAGAATGTCCGGTAGTAATGATAAAGCTTCAAAGCGCCCATATCGTTGTCCGGGCCGATGACGACGTCGGGACCCCAGTACTTCTGGAGCAATTCGCGATAAGTCTGGCGCACGAAGTCGACCGACAAGGCGCCGCCGTCCTGGATATGTTTATGAAGCATCTCTTCGTACTCGGAAAACATCACCTGCGTAATAAAAGTCCCGTCGATCTGGTTGATATAGTGGTTCAGAAGCATGATTTTTTCTTCTTTGTCGGCGGCGTGGGCGAGCATGTACTTCATGAGGATGGCTTCGTTGCAGGTCGAGGCGACTTCGGCCGTGAACAGCGAATGCCCATGATAGATATAGGGTTCGTTCTGATCGGTGTAGTAGCTGTTGAGGGCGTGGCCCATCTCGTGAGCCAGAGCAAAGATATTATCGATGGAACCGTCGAAGTTCATCAAAATATATGGGTGTGAGGTGTAGGTGCCCCAGCTGTAAGCGCCGGAGCCTTTACCCTCATTTTCAAAAACATCGACCCAGCCGGAATTGAGGCCCTTCTTGAAATCGTTGAGATAATCCTTGCCCAGCGGCTTGAGACCGTCCAACAGAATGTCCTTGGCCTGGGTATAGGTATATTCCTCCTGGAAATCAGGTGCCAACGGCACCGACAGGTCGTAGGTGTAAAGAGTGTCATATCCCAGGATTTTCTTGCGCAGAGCGATCCATTTCTGATACATCGGGAGATTGTCATCAACGGCCTTGATAAGGTTCTGGAAAACCGAAACCGGAATATTATCCTGATCCAGTGACCGCTCCAGAGTGCTGTTGTATTTGCGGGCCCGGGTGACAAAAAGATCTTTTTCGATCGAGGAACCGAGGGTGGCCCCGAGCGTATTGACATAACTCAACCAGCCGGTCTGGACGGTATCGTTGGCGATCCGTCGCAAATCGCGGTCGGTGCCCTTGAGAATCAGGGAGTAACGGCCCCAGGTCAAATCGACCTTGTTGCCGTCGGCGTCAAGGATGGAGCCGATTTTATGGTCGGCGTTATCGATCATGTTGAATATTTTGAGGGGAGCCCCCAGCAACGGTCCGGCCATGGCCATCAATTCTTCCTGCTCGGGAGGCAGGATATGAGCCTTACGCCGCATCTGATCTTCCAGATAAAACCGGTAAACACCCAATTCGGCGTTTTCTTTTAGAAAAGATTCCAATTTGGCCGGATCGAGAGCGAGAATCTCCGGCTCGATAAAGGCTGTCGCTTCTTCGACCTGGGCGTCAAGAGCCGATATTCGTCCACCCAATTCCTGAAATTCGCTCCGGCGATTGTCTTCGTCCAGCTTCAGATAAGCATAAACGAACAAGTCGCTCGTCAGAATATGGAGTGTGTCGCGGAGCTTGAGGCAATTCAAAAGCCCCTCGGGGGAATCGCCCAGATGGCCTTTGAATTTGTCCATATCGCCCAGCCTGGACTTCAAAAGCTCAAAATCGGCCTCCCAGGCGGCCGTATCCGGGTACATATCTTCGACTTTCCATTTGTACTGGGCATCGATGTCCTGGCGCTGGGGGATAGCACCGGTGTTATCGGGAACGTCGGAAGCCGCGACCGAGAATGAGGCGGCGGCCAGAACTAAAATGAGGGTAAGGATCATAGAACGATAGCGTATCATGATATCTCCTGCTCCTTCACGTAGCTATTTCCTCTTCAAGTTACAGTACATCAAGTTGTAAGGACGGCAATATAGGCAAAAAGTTCGATGAAAGGTGGAAAAAGTTGAAATTTTCGGTATTTTTGCCTCGCCGGCGATGATACTTGCGGCAGACTTTTGAATTCACAGCGGCAGTTTATGACAGAAGTTTAATTCCCGAAAAAATATGAATCGATTGATTCGCTCCCGATTGAGAATTCTCGGCCGCGGCCGTGGCGATCTCGATAATGTGCAGACAATGGCGGAATCGTTCGATGATATCCTGGCGGAAATCCCGGTAGAGACGAAGATGGGAAATATCGTCATAATCGGGTACAGAGGCGATCAGGTGTGCGCCGGGGGGAATATTGGCCATGATTTTCAAATCGTCGACATGTTCGAGGACTTCCAGAGCGATAACGACATTATAATCAACCGGCCAGAAACTCTCGGCCTGATAGACATTGCCCACATGAAAATTGCCCTCGGGACACAGCCGGCGGCAATGGGCAATGGCCTCGTCGCTGAAATCAAAACCTCGATACTGGTAGCTTTCGTCAATCAGCATCCGGCCGAGATCGCCGATCCCACAGCCGATTTCAAGAATTCGGGGTGCGGTGAAATTCTTGAGTAATTTGAGAACAACTTGATACAGAGGCTGGTAACCGCTGGTGTCGTAGCCCCGGCGGTAAATGTCGCTGTAGTATTCGGCGTCTTTCTCCTCATGGCCGGTGATAATCATAGTCGCATTTCCCTTTTTTAAGTTCCTTCTATAATTCGGCAAAGGCCAGACGATTATTTAGGGGAAGTCAACCGCATGGGCGATTTTATTTGCCTATTGCGCCGAATGCGTTTTATACTGGACCATATTACTGGAAATCTCTCTATGATGATAAAGAAATCATTGTCTTCGCGCGGGCCGAAAATCATCGGCGGGATTGCCGCCGGATTAATCGTTCTTTATTTAATTCTGCTTATTCCCGAAAAGGACTACCGGGTTCCTGTCGAGACCATAACCCGACCATTCGTCTGGGATCGGGATGAGTTATGGGCTTCGCTGGAAAAGGTCTTCGTTAAGGCTCGCACGGCTGATCGCGAAACCTTGAGCCGGAGCATCGATTCCGGTTTCGCCACGGCCCGGAATACACTCGCAATTATAGAGCAATCTGATTTCCCGCCTCAAGCGGAAGTTTACAAAGTTCTCGAAACGGCCCTTTTTGGCCTGGCGGCGCAAATAGCCGCCAACCCGGCCCGGATGCCGGAATTCATCGAGCTTTTTTCCACCATGCGCCATGACCTGAAATATCAATCGCGTCAATGGGATATGGACGTTTCGGATAGCCGCCGCCGGATTTATGGACTGCTTTATGGAGGCCGGGCCGCCATCGACGAAATTATGTTACAGGCACCGCCGGGATCGATTCCGCCCCTGGTTTCGGGTTTCGATGAACCCTCAAATACACCCTCGGCCCGCCTGTTGGGAATGACAATTCACAGCGGCGATATTCTTGTTTCGCGGGGCGGAGCGCCGACATCGGCCCTGATCGCACGAGGCAACGATTACCCCGGAAATTTCTCGCATGTGGCATTGGTGTATGTCGATAACGAGACTGGAGATGTATCGATCATTGAATCGCATATTGAGTGCGGTGCGGCCCTCGCCGATATCGATAAGTATATGAAAGATACCAAACTTCGCATCATGGCGTTGCGTCTGCAGGCCGAATTGCCGGCACTCGTTGCCGACTCAATGTTGCCCCACAAGGTCGCAACGGCGATGCTGGCCAGAGTCAAAGGCGGTCATATGCCATACGATTTCGCTATGGACTTCCATGACGATGGAAAATTATTCTGTTCCGAAGTCGTTTCGGCGGCCTATTCGGATATGGGCATCAGCCTCTGGATGGGCCTATCCCATATTTCATCTTTGCGTCTGCGGATCTGGCTGG
Source organism: uncultured Ignavibacteriales bacterium (assembly GCA_964523575.1). Taxonomy (GTDB): domain Bacteria; phylum Zixibacteria; class MSB-5A5; order GN15; family JAAZOE01; genus DAOUTW01. The sequence goes on along the minus strand of CAZGAV010000003.1, from coordinate 9,843 downwards.
CGGCGCTCGGAGTACGGCATTTTGAGACTCAGGAACCATCAGACCTGGAATACGACCCGCAACTGACCGTCGTCGCCGAATGGCGTAATCCCCAATTGCTTTACCAGGATCATCTCGACAATGCCGTCCTCGATGCCATGCTGGAGAGGGGCGATTCGACCGCGACTCTTGATTATAACTTGTGGCTGCTCCCGGTCGTAAGGCTGGTAAAGGCGTATAGCAGGGTGCTCAACTGGTTCGGGGCAGTGGGACCGATCCCGGAGGGGATGAGCGCAACGGCAGCCTTACGCGTCCAGTATTTTTCTCAGGCGTTTGAAGCCATCAAAACCGACCTGATTAACCGGGCGCAAATATTCAAGGAAGAGCGGGGCTACAGGCCGCCATATTGGGCTCTGGTAGGCTTGGCCACGGAGGCCAAATTCGCATATGCATCAAAGGATTCCGTAGATAACATTACAGAATGATCCCGGCCAATCATTTATGGATTCTTATGTAGATATTTTCGTCGGAGTCTCTTCGAAATCGGCCCTCTCTGGAACAATTGCTCGGTGCATAGTGTTAAAAAAAATAGTCGGTGAAAAAACGTCCGAGACCGGACGGAAGTCGAGAAAAAGGCTATAAAGGACTATAGGTGGCGGTAAAAAAAATGAGTGAATGTCAAAACGCGATCCCTGATTCTTTCCCCAGCGTAAAAAAAATGCTCGAATCTATTCCCAGGGAATTATGGTATATATTCATTCCTGAATCCGAGGACGGACTGGCCATGCTGGAGGCCGATATTCTGGCCCAGGAAAAGCGCGATACCGAACGCAAACGAGTTATGGCAATTCAGAAATTATGCGGTTTTCCCCTGCGCCCCAATGAATCCCTGCGCGATGTCGTTGCACGGGCCAAGAAAGCGGGACGTTCCGAAGATGAGTTTCCGCAAGATTACCGAACCGACAATCCCAACAACTCGCGGTAAAATTCTATCGGAATTCTCTGGGCGGCTTTGACTGCGTGAAGGGCTTCCCTCGACATAGCTGTGAAAAATTGGCCGGTTCGACTTTTATATATTAAATCTAAATAGAATAATGTCGCCGTCGCGGACGACATAATCTTTCCCCTCGACATGGTATTTACCGGCCTCCTTGCAGGCAGGGGTGGAGCCATAGGTGATAAAATCATCATAAGTAATCACTTCGGCCCGGATGAAGCCTCGTTCTATATCGGAATGGACCTCGCCGGCGGCCTGAGGGGCCCTCGTGCCCGACCGGATCGTCCAGGCGCGGGCCTCGGGCTCGCCCACGGTGAAAAAAGAAATCAAGCCCAATAACCCGTACGATTTTTGAATCAAGACTTCCATCGCCGGATGATCGATTCCGAGATCCTTCAGAAAAACCGACTGGTCGTCCTCGTTCAAAACCGCCAGTTCCATTTCCATCTTCCCGCATATGGCTACCAGTTCTCTGATTCCCGACACCGCGGCATCCCCGAAACGCTCCAGCCATTTACTTTCGTGACCGAGATCATCCTCAGTGATATTGAGAACCACCAGAAGGGGCTTGAGGGACAGAAAAGCGTAGTTTTTGAGTGCCTTCTTTTCCTCGTTTTCCAATCCCGCCAGAGCGAGGGGGACGGCTTTCTCGACACTCTCAAGGCATTTTTTCAACAACTCTGCTTCGCGCGCCATCGCCTTATCGCCGGTCAATTGGGCCGTGCGGGTTTTCTTTTCCAGGTTACGCTCGATGACAATCTGGTCGGCGAGGATCAATTCCTCGATAAAAAGGTTGAAATGCTTTTCGGGCGTGCAATCGGGGCTGAAACAGTCAATAACTACCAACAGGGCATTGGCATAGCGCAAATCATCGGGTATTTCCAAAGTCCCTGCCTCGGCCTCTTTTCCCTTACCGGTGAAGGCGCAGATGTCGAGATAATCGATTTCCGCATGCGTCGTTTTTCGGGGCTGAACCAGTTCGGAGAGGCGGTCGAGACGATGGTCGGGAACTTTGATGATGGCCCGATGCGACGCCTTGGAATAATCCCCGACTGCTTCCGATCGGCCGGCGGCGGCGTTGAAAATAGTCGTTTTGCCCGATTGCGGTAAACCGATAATTCCGATTTTCATTTTTGACCTTTCTTTTTGATTAGCGAACGGAGCCGTTTGAGATTGGCGATGTCTTCTTTGGCCGATTCCTTGGGCGTCTCCAGTATCATGGGGATTTTAGCCAGACGGCGGTCATTGACAAAAAAACCGAAGGGTTTGAGGCCGATGGCTCCGGCGCCGATATGCTCATGACGATCCACCCGGCTGGCGAATTCTTTTTTGGAGTCGTTGATATGAATGATCTTAAGCCGTTTCAAACCCAGGATTGCATCAAAGGTACTGATGGTTGCCTTATATTCCTTCTCGGTCGAGAAAGAATATCCGGCGGCGAAAATGTGGCAAGTGTCCAGGCAGATGCCAAGGCGGCTCTCGTTCTCAACCAGATCGATTATTTCACGCAATTGGTCGAAGGTATAGCCCAGATTGGTGCCCTGACCGGCAGTCGTCTCAAGGCAGATTATGACTTTGCCGGCGGGATCAGCCTCGAATGCCTGATTGAAGGCGCCGGCGATTCTGGCCACCCCGGCGGTATCCCCGCTGCCGACATGAGAACCGGGATGCATCACGAGATTAGGGATATCCAGGAGATCACAGCGTTTCATCTCCTCGACAAAAGCTTCGTATGATTTCATAAACAGATTATCGGTTGGGGAGGCGAGGTTGATCAGATAACTGTCGTGGGCGCAGGCGACCCTGACCCCGGTTTCCTTTTGGGCGGCCGCGAATTTCTCAGCGTCGTCATCGGTTAGGGGCTTGGCTTTCCATTGATTGGAGGATTTGGTAAATATCTGAACGACATCGCAGGTGGCCTCTCGGCCGTTATAAGGAGCGTTGAAAACTCCTCCGGAAATGGAAACATGGGCGCCCAGAAGCGGCAAATCAAATACTCCACTAAGTGCTTGCAAAATCGAAATATATCTCAATTACGTTTCGAGGCAAGCCAATAAAAGGAAATACTCGAGACCGCGCCGGTTCTCTCAATATCCTGCGGTCTCGGCCGACATCGATTGCCGGCGGCCGATTGGAATTGACAAAATTTTGATTTTCCGTATCTTTATAGCAGAGGACATCTGAGGCCCGTCATTAGCTATCATTATATTCCCATAACCTTTTTCAGGAGGTGGGAAATGCATACCATCCATAAAATTATCAGCGCCTTTCGGGAGATATTTTCAAAACCGGCCGTAGCCATAATCACCGTTATCGGTATCCTGATAATAAATCCGACGGCGAGTTCGGCCTATGTCTGCGGTGATAATAACGGGGACGGAAGTGTCGATGTCGGAGACGCCGTTCACTTGATTCAATTTGTGTTTGCCGGCGGTCCGGCCGGTGTGCCGGTTATGGCCGGTGACGCCAACTGCGACGGAGATGTCAACGTCGGCGACGCCGTCTGCGTAATCAATTATATCTTTCACGAGGGCCCGCAACCGTGCACCTTGTGCCCGCCGATTGAACAGCATATCCTGTTCGAAATGTCATTTGCCAACTACGCCTGGGGCAGTGTTTACTATGGCTTCTATATCGACAATGCCGGATATGTCGTTCGTTACACTTATACCGTCAATATCCCTTATGCCGACCCCTGGTCAACGCCTTTTACCGAAGAGCAGCTAATGGAACGGTACAGCCAGAATCCCGCGCCGATCTGCGTCGTCCCCGACTGGGAACTATACCATCATTTTGCCCTTATCCCGGCGGCGGCGGCCGGGCCGATCTCGCCGCCGGCGGTGGCCTGCTTCGATGCCGGTATCGCCTATTATGTGGCTTATATTTACGATTCCGACAGCGGACTCTATCAGCCGGTACTTCTGTATCAGATGGGCGATATCGCCCAAAAAAATTTAGCGCCTGAAGCCGAAACGGTTTTCTACTGGATGATGTCTCTGGTTGGATATGGCCCCGATCAAATTTTCTGTGGTTATCCGGAATGATGAACGAGGGCAGGCCCGATAAGGACCTGCCTTCGTCTGACTTCTGTCTCTACCAGTGCAAATCGGCGATGGCTGGAATTTCTTTCTCCATATCATAATACATGTCGTCCAGATCCTCCGCCATATCTTCGATCTTTTCAGCCCGATCCTCGAGCAGTTCGGCCCGTTTTTCCAATTTTTCCGTGGCCCGATCGAGGTCGGTATCGAGATCATCCTCGTCATAGTCGGTGAAAATCATCTTGATAACCCCTCCGACCGCCTGCAAACCGACGCGCGCTCCTTCAATGCCTATTTTGGCCCCTTCCTTGCCAATATCGACCGCGTAATCCTTGATATCCATGACCAGCGTATGGTATTCCTTGAGGAGCTGTCGCTGATGCTTGTCGGTCTTGATCAATTTCCCATCGACATAAAGCTCATATTTGTCGGTAATCTCGATTTCACCGTCTTCATCGTCGTGAGTGATAATAACCGATCCGCGGTTGATGCTGACGTTGATGTCGTCGGAATTATAAATGTTGCCGTCAAAGAACGAGCGATCATGATGATTTTTTCCGGCCCGGCCCGCCGACGTCAATGCCAGCACCGCCGCCAGGACGAGAATTATCAAGCTTTTCGTGTGTCGCATAAAGAACCTCCGGTCTTCTTTAGCCTTAATTACTTATTTACATAGACGGCCAAATGACCGCAAAGGTTGCGGTTAACCGGCCGCAAATATCGGCCAATGGCTTTTTGGGCGGTCAATAAGTCTTTTGCCCTTTTAAGGCCGAAATGCTATACTTAGCATCGTGAAACCGGGAAACGACATAATCCGGCGGGATGTGATTTCGTGGGCCCTTTACGATTTCGCCAACACCATCTATTCCATGAATATCCTATCGCTGTATTTTGCCGGCTGGCTGGTGGTTGATCTCGGTTTCAAGGATATTCATTATTCGATTGCCTTTTCTCTTTCGATGCTGGCGGCGGCCTTTCTTATGCCGGCTTTAGGTCATCTGTCGGATAAAAAAAGCCAGCGCTCAACAAGCCGAAACAACCTGCTGGCCCAACCAAAATTACTATTCCTTTTCATCTTTACCGCCGGAGCCGTCCTTTCCGTTCTGGCTTTTGCCGCCGTGCCCCCCACGGCGCTGGTGCTGGTTCTGCTGTTTTTCGGGTTATCGAATTTCTTCTATGAAGGCGGCATTGTTTTCTATAACACCCTGCTCGATTCGGTCTCGAATCCGCGCAACGTCGGCAAGGTATCCGGTTTCGGTGTCGGCCTGGGTTATGCCGGGTCGATTGTCGGAATGATTCTGGTACTGCCGTTTGTCACCGGTGACCTTTTCGGCTTTCAAATCCCTCTGATTGAGGGGCATGGCAAATCGGGAGCCTTTTTGCCCACGGCCATATTTTATGCGCTGTTTTCAATTCCCATTTTTCTGTTCGTGCGCGAGGGCCGCCCCCGGGAGAAGACCGTTGTGCCAGCCTCCGATGTCCACTCTCCGACCGACTCACCGAACCTGAAAGAGGCCTACCGGGATGTATGGCGGTCGCTGAGAGCGACCGAGAAATACCCGGGCCTGCTGAGATTTCTGGTGGCCGATTATTTCTTCGAAGACGCCATTGCCACCGTAATTATTTTTATGGCTATTTTCACCGAACGGGTGCTGGGGCTGGGCGACAGCGAACGAACGGTTTTCTTTATAATCTCGACCTTGTTCGCCATGGTCGGAGCCTATTTACTTGGCCTGATGGCGGATCGCCATTCGCCCAAAAAAGTGCTTTTTGGTATCGTTTCAGGCTGGATTCTGGTCCTTCTGCTATTCGCCGTCAACAGCCGTCCGGCCGTCTTCTGGTTCCTGGGTCCGGTTGTGGGTATTCTGCTCGGCGGCGTCTGGGCGGTTTCACGCCCCTTATTAATGCGACTTTCGCCCCCGGAAAAACTGGGCGAATTCTTCGGTCTCTTTTCTATTTCGGGTCGAGCGGCGGCGATATGTGGGCCGCTGATCTGGGGAATAGTCGTGTACCTTTTCTCCCAAGATAACGTGATCGGCCGAGTCACGGCCGACCTCCTCGGAATGGCCGACGCCGAGGCCGACAAATTGCCATACCGTCTGGCGGTGCTGGCGCTGGCAGCGATGATGGCCATGGGGCTGTTTATTTTCCGCAAGGTCCCGGATACAAAGGATAGTCGATGAATCACGACGAGACGATAGAATATTACCAGATGCGGGCCGGCGAATACGACAAAGTTTATACCCGCGACAATCCGGGACGTCAGACGGAACTGGCCAAATTATACGAGTCATCCCGCCGCACACTGAGCCACCGTCGGGTGCTCGACCTGGCCTGTGGTACCGGCTATTGGACCAGACTCGTTTCCGAAACGGCCGCTTCCATCCTCGGTATCGATATCAATCCGGCCACTCTGATCGAAGCTGAGAAAAAACGATATTTATGTCCGGTGAATTTCATCAGAGCCGACCTGTTTCATCTGCCCCTGGCCCGCCAATCATTCAACGGCCTTCTGGCAAGCTATGTTGTATCCCATATCAGGCGGCAGGATTTCGACCTTTTAACGAGTACTCTCAAATTTCTGCTTGAACCGGGATCGCGCCTTTTCATCTGCGATAATAACCCGGTCTGCGAATCAAAGCCGGATATCATGTGGGATAATGAGCATGTGAATTCGTATAAGAGACGAACGCTTGAAAACGGCCGTGAATACCGGATCCTGAAGAATTATTTCGAGCGGGAAGAATTGGAAAAAATGTTTAACTCCTGGGGCCGGATCGAGAACTTCACTTTCGGGATTTATTACTGGTCGATAGCTCTGGAGTTTGGTCGATAAACGGCCATAGGCACTTATGGAATATAAGGTTATAACCGGCGCGGTGCATGTCCGCACTCTTGATTCCGACGGCACCAAAACCCATGAAGAGATCGCGGCTATCGCCGATCAGGTCGGTCTTGATTTTGTGCTATTCGCCGATCACATGACCCTGGAATCGCTCCATGACGGCCGCGAGGGCTTCTATGGTAAAGTCCTGGTCCTGATCGGGTATGAGCATAACGATCGCGACGACTGTAATCATTACCTTATTTTTGACCACGACGAGGTTTTCCCGGCGTCGATGACGGCCAAGGAGTATGTCGCGGGCGCCGCCCGGGCCGGGGCGCTGGGAATAATCGCTCATCCGGACGAAATCCGGGGCCGCGACGTCCGCTTCCGCTCATACCCTTGGACCGACTGGGACGTCAAGGGTTTCAACGGTATGGAAATTTGGAACCAGATGTCGGAATGGATGGAAAACCTCAAGTTCTATAATCAGATACTGATGCTATTTTCACCCCGGAAGTGGCTTCGCGCGCCGACCGGCCGCGTTCTGCGCAAATGGGACGAGGTAAGCCTGATTCAAAAGGCGGTCGGTATCGCTTCGGTTGACGCCCATGGTTTCCTGTACCGGGCCGGGCCGTTGAGGTTGACTATTTTCCCGTACAAAGTTCAGTTCAAATCGCTCCGGTCACATTTGTTGCTTAATGAGCCGTTGTCGCGCGACCCTGAGCAGGCTCGCCGGCAGGTTTACGACGCGATTCGCGATTGCCGCGTTTTTGTGTCCAATTACCGCTGGGGCGAGGCCGCCGATTTCATCTTTGAAATCAAAAATGCGGTTGAGACCGCCGCCATCGGCGGGAGCCTCAGGCTTGACGGTCAGACTAAAGCTCAGGTGAAGACTCCGCTGGTGGGCCGTATCCGGTTGATTGCCAACGGCAAATTGATAGCGGAAAACAAGGGCAAGCTTCTGGAACGCGATATCACCCGGCCGGGGATATACCGGGTCGAGGTATATCGGGGCAAGAAGGGCTGGATATTCTCCAACCATATCAGAGTTTTACCGGCCTGAATTTATGCCCAGCTATGGAAATCCACGTCTTCCAAATTGATTTGGCATGTACCGAGATTCACAGGTAATACAGATCGGCCATGCCCAAAAACGCGATGGCGTCATCTGCTCGTTGTAGTCATAAGTATTTCATTATCAACTGCTTAGTCAGGCCTTGCCGCTCGCCTCCGGATTCATCGGATAAGCCGTTGGGAGCGTGTGTCTTATAAAACATTAATACGACTTACAAGATTATCAAAGGGATTGATTGAAATCCCAAAAGGCAAATTACTATTGACAGCCACCGTATATGTTGTTACTATTGCTGAACTATTTGGAAATAGACTTCTATGTTTGAGACCTTTTTTCCCATACTCGTCCTGGTCGCCCTGGTGACGATTACCGCCGTGGCCTTTATGGTTCTGTCGGTCATTTTCGGCAAAAGAACCAAAAGCAGCGTCAAGGAAGAGGCTTACGAAAGCGGCATGGTCCCGGTCGGTGATATTCGGGAGCGATTTTCGATCAAATTCTATATGGTGGCCGTCCTCTTTATCATTTTCGATATCGAGGTCGTGTTTCTGTATCCCTGGGCCGTCATTTATAGTAAACTGGCCCTTTTCGGTTTGATCGAAATGGTCGTCTTTATCGCGATCCTTCTGGTCGGGTATTTTTACGTCCTGCGCGAGGGAGCCTTGAAATGGGATTAGAGGAAAAGATCCCCGATTCCATAATACTGTCCACGGTTGATTTTGTGGTCAACTGGTCCCGGAAATCATCCATGTGGCCGTTCGGGTTCGGTCTGGCCTGTTGCGCCATCGAAATGATGTCGACCTTCGCCTCTCATTTCGATCTGGCCAGGTTCGGTATGGAAGTTATGCGGCCCTCGCCGAGGCAGGCCGACCTTATGATCGTGGCCGGGCGGGTCTCAAATAAAATGGCTCCTGTGGTCAAACGGTTGTATGATCAAATGCCCAATCCCAAGTGGGTTATTTCGATGGGAGCCTGCGCCTCCTGCGGTGGTATTTTCAACAACTATGCTATCTTACAGGGTGTCGACCGGGTCATTCCGGTGGATATTTATATCCCCGGTTGCCCGCCGCGACCGGAGCAGTTGATCGACGGAATTATGCGACTGCACCAGAAGGTTATGAAAGAATCGGTCAAGGACAAAAAGGAACCGTTGCCGCAAAGGATGGCAAGCGTTTAATCCGGCGCTGTTTTTTTTAACCGGGTTTGTGAAATATGGGACAAGCTGAACTGACAACCATGGAACAGGACATCCTGCAGGCCTTGCAGGATTATTTTGGCGAAGGCATAACCGGCCATAAGAAATTCGCCGATCAGTTGTCGATTTTCGTGACCGCCGACATTATTTTCGAACTGGCCCGTTTCATGAAAGAGGAGACCGCCACCGGTTTTAACCTCCTGTCCGATATTTGCGGCGTTGATTGGATCAAGAATCCTGAACAGCGTTTTGAACTGGTTTACAATTTTTATTCCATAGAGAAAAATCAACGGATATTGGTCCGAACCACCGTCCCCGATTCCGACCGGCCGTTCATCCGTTCCGTTCAACCGATTTACCCCGGCGCCGACTGGATGGAACGAGAAGTCTATGATATGCTGGGGATCGAGTTCGAAGGCCACCCCGACTTGCGGCGCATTGTTACGCCGGATGGGATGGAAGGTTGGCCGCATCGCAAAGATTTCCCGTTGACCTATGAAGCCCCGCGATTCAGCCACAACAAGAACAAACCGCCGGAGATAATTAAATGACGCTGGCGGCCAAGACAATGACCCTCAGTATGGGGCCGCAACATCCTGCCACCCATGGGGTTTTGCGGGTGGTTCTGGAACTGGACGGGGAAACCGTCATCAGCGCCACGCCGCATGTGGGCTATCTCCATACCGGTATCGAAAAGACGGCGGAGGATAAGCTTTATTACAAAGTCATCCC
>CAZGAV010000002.1:80010-114769 GCA_964523575.1 uncultured Ignavibacteriales bacterium | reverse complement strand
TTACTTCCCTTTGCCCGCTTTCTATTTTAGAAATTATTACTTGACTTAGCCCAATGGAATTTCCCAGAGTCTCTTCCGTCAGACCAAGTCTAATTCTAGCTTTGCGAATTCTATCGCCAATGATCGATTTACTTAATTCCATATTGACCTCCCACTGTAAACATAATATAACAAAATGTTATATTATGTCAAACACATTTCCATATAATATTCTATATTGTTATATCGTCTGTAATACTGATTTGTTCAACATTTAACTCAATATTTCCATATTTTTTGCCTAAAAAATGTAAACCTATTGCAGGCAAGCAACTTAAACATGGCTCATCAAAACACTTTCTTTTTCCACCGGCAACGGGCGGCCGCCAGGCAGTTGCCGTTTTGGGCGGCCTTGATGAAACTGCCTGATTTCAGATATTCTATGACGAAACCCGACCCGAAAATATCGCCGCACCCGGTGGTATCATAGACGCGGTTGACTTTTACGGGTGCGATACGGCGATAATAGGGCCGTCCGGCCCGGCGATAAATAAGGGCGCATCCTTCAGCGCCACGAGTAATGACAAGACACCGAAGACCCGGCAGAAAATAATCCATGAAAGCCAAGGCGGTATCCTTTGAATATGCCCATCCGGAGAGGAGTTCGAATTCGGCTTCGTTGATTTGGAAGATGTCGGCGCAGGCGGCGTATCGTTTCCAGTAACGGGGACGGCGGGGATGCCGGCGATAACCGCCGGGGACTTTTCTGCGCCCCAGCGTCAGGGAATGAATGTCGATATAAATGAGGCCGGGATACCGGGCGCGGAAGCGTTCCAGGGCGGCCAGTTCGACATCCGGCCCGGAGATGAAATTGACCAGGACCAGCGAACATGGCAATAGGGGTTTGATCCGGCCGAAGGTCAGGCGGGGGACGCCGCCTTTGAGAATTTCGCATTTATGCGACTGGTTGTGATAATGCAGGAAGCAATGATTGTTTGGGGCCGGGACTTTTTTGATGTGCGCCGGGTTGAGGTTGGGGAAACGACTAAGGATGTTCATGATGGGCTGGAAGCTGTCATGACCGACATTGACAACCGGGATAATTTGAGCTTCGCGGCTTTCGCAGAGGTATTTCAGGTTATAGAGCAGACCGCCCCACGATTCGACTTTGCCGCCGTCCGGCTGATAGATGGTGTCGCGGTTGATGGTGCCGACGACCCCGATATCAGGCTTTGTATAAATTTTGCGCGGCATCGAAGACCTCATCCACGGATATCAACTTCATGCAAAGCATAAACCCCTCCCCTTTTTTGGGGCATTCGTTTTTGACGCAATTGATGCATTCGAGATCGTCTTTGATGATGAGTTTTTTCTTCCGGCAAAGCGGCGAGGTTTCCTGCGGATTATCGGGACCGGACAAAACCACCAGAGGACAGTCGACGGCTCCGGCCAGATGGGCCAATCCGGAATCGTTGCCGACGAAGAGCCGGGCGAAAGAGATGATAGCCGCGGCCGCCATGAGGCCGGTTTTACCGCATAGATTTATAATCGCGGCCGGATTATGTTGGGCGGCCCTATCCCCTGCTTCGGCGTCATCGCCGGCGCCGATCAGGAGAACCCGGCAATTATGGGCTTCGGCCAGCCGGGCTGCGAGTTTCCCATAGTTGTCGTATCCCCAACGCCGCGATTCGGCCACGGCCCGGGGAGCGATGGCGATATAGGGATCATCGTAGGACAGGCCGTTTGAATCGAGGATTTCAGCGCCCTGCTGAATATCCTCATGCGAAAGGTAAAGTTTTGGATTGTGGAAGGCCGCCTTGCGACGGGTCAATTTTTCGAAGAGGTAAAGATATTGATGCGCCCGGTGCAGAGGATCGGCAGGTGGTTTGACGGCGCGGGTGAGGAGCACCGAACGTTTATCGCCGGCAAAGCCGATCCGTCCTTTGACCCCGGCCAGCTTGAAAATCAAGGCCGATGAAAAAGAGGGCGGAAGGACGACGCCGACATCATAATTGTCGTCTTTCAGGAGTGTGGCCGCCTTTTGCGGCCCTCGCAGGCGGGAGCTTTTGTCGTCGATGGTGACCACCCGGTCGATATCGGGATGATTATTGAAGAGCGGCGCGGTCGAGGATCGGGCGGCGACGGCGATGTGGTCGGCTCCGGTCATGGCGCGGGCATTATCGACGGCCGGCATAGCCATGACGGCGTCGCCGACCCAGTTGGGCGCTCTGATGATCAGTTTCATATCAGGGGAGATTCGTTTTTTCCAGCTCGATCAGATCGAGATAGTAAGCTTTCATAGTGGCCAGTCGGTTTTTCTGCGCCTCGAAATAGTAAACCCGGTTTTCCAGCAGCGTGGCATCGGAAATCCTTCCGGCCGCATAGCGCTCAATGGCGTCCTGGAGTTTTTTCTCGGCCAGGTCCAGTTCCTGATCGAGCAGGGACAGTTTGGAATGGTTGATTTCGATCCGTTTGAGCAGAATGGTCATTTTGTTTCGGGCGCTTCGTTCGGCGGCCAGATACTCCAGCCGGGCCGATTCGTAGGCCAGCTCCTGGGAATGGATATTGGCGGCGGAGGCACCGCCGTCCCAGATGGGATAACTGAAATCGACAGATATCCGCCAATCATCGGTGTTGATCTGTTCGTCAATTTCCTGCGACGGCTGGCTTTGTTTGACATTGCCGCGCCCGATGGAGTAAGAGGCATTGAGGGTACCGTTCAGGCCCATGGAACTGCGCGATTGACCCAGGGAACGTTCGGCCACAGCCATGTTGATTCGGGCCATTTCCGTCTCGGCGCTTTTATCGACGTTGGCCAGCAGGGCTTTGGCGGTGGCTTCGTCGGGCCGTTGAGGCGGTTCAGGAATCTCGAGATCGTATTCCTGTCCCGATGGAAAATCAAGCAGGTGATTGAAATCGTTTTTCTTTTCGTCCAGAGTCGCCTCGGCGTCGAACATGGCCAGCCTTTTTTCGAGACGGGTCGATTTGCTTTCGATCCAGGCTTCCTCGGTGATGACGCTGTCGGCGTACTTGACGGAATCCCATTTGGCGTTGAATTCCGCCAGTTGGCTTTGGCTTTCGGATATCTGGCGGTCGATATCAGCCGTTATTAGATCGAAATAGGCGTTAATGCCTTCCTTCTTCAAATCCGATTGATCGGCCCGCCATTGGATCTCGGCTTTGGATAAATTATCGCGGGCGGTCAGATATGCGGAGCGCGATTCGGAACTGCGGAAAATCGGCTGGGAGAATTGCAGAATAAAATTGCCGAGGCGGCGGCGGTCGGTGGCCCGGCCGATATCCCGGATAAAAGTGGTGCTGTCAGGAGAACCCTCAACCGCCACTTCCCGCAAAATACTGGTCGGGTATTCGTCGTCCCGGACGTCGTAGGCGGCCTGAAAGGTAAGATCGCCGCCAGTGATAATTTTCTGCTTCAGTTGCAGGTTTCCGGTGCTGGAGATGGCGCTGCGTGAAAAAAGAATCGGTTCGGTAAAACCGAAATAGTTACCGTATTCCTTGCTCTGGCGATAAGACGGCAGAGTGGTGTTGAACGAAATTTCCGGAATATAATAGCCGATTTTTTCGGCGTCATATTTATCCTGCGCCACGCCGTGCTGGCCGGCGATGATCCGCCCGCGAGTGGTTTCGTTGAGGAGCCGGTCCAGGGTTGTTTTGAGGCCGATCGATTCCTGGGGCCGGACAATCGAGGTTAACATCATGACGGCGAAAAGGACAGCTAATTTGCGCATAATATCTCCAGCCTATTCATATCGCAGGGCGTCGATGGGATCGAGGGAAGCGGCCTTGCGGGCCGGGAAAAACCCGAAAATCAACCCGACGGCGGTCGAGACGCCGACCGCCAGCACGATGGAGAAAATCGAAATGATAGTTCGCCATTCGGCATAGGTCGAAATTCCCTTGGCCAGCCCCAGTCCGGCGAAAACGCCGATAAAACACCCGATCAGACAGATAATCACCGATTCGATCAGGAATTGACTCATGATATCGAGGCGGCTGGCGCCGACCGCGCGGCGCACGCCGATCTCGCGGGTTCGTTCCAGCACCGAAGCGAGCATGATGTTCATGATACCGATGCCGCCGACCAGCAGTGATATTCCAGCGATGGCGCCCATGACGATATTGAATATCCGCTGAGTCCGCTGGCTCTGGGCCAGCAGGGCTTCGGGAACAATGACGGTGAAATCGGGCACCCCCCGATGCCGCCGGTCCATGATTCGCCGCACCAGCGAGGCGACCGTGGGGATATGCTGATCTTCGCGGACATTGAGAATTATCTGGTCGATTTCATCCTGATAAAATTGCTGAGAAGCGTCACTGCCCATACCCGACCGGGTGGCGGCATAATCGGCGCTTCGATAAATCTTTTTGAAAGCCGTCGTTCGGGGGATATAGACGTTGTCATTGACATTCTGGATATCGACCCCCTGAAAACTCGATGACCCGACAGCCTTGGCGTCAACGATGCCGATGACGGTGTAAAACAGGTCGCCGATACGGATCTGCTTCCCGATGGGATCGTCGAAGGCGAAAAGATGACGTTTGATATTGACGCCGATGGCGCAGACCTGGCTGTATTCGGCCAGATCGTCGGAGCGGATAAAGGTGCCCCGTTGCATAGCCATGTTCATGGCCGGCAGGTAAGCCGGCGAAGTCGCCACCAGACGGCAATTGGTTTCGGCGTCGGAGAAATAGGCTTTGGCGCCGTCGATAATCTGACTGGTGACGACATATTTGAATAATTCACCGAGTTGGCGCAGATTCTCGGCGTCGGCCATGGTGAGGCCGGGACTGCGTCCGCCGACGACATCGGAGCCTTTTTCCTCGCCGGGGATGACGCCCTCGACGATGATATTATGCATCCCAAGGACTTCGATCTGTTCCAGGGCATCCTGCTTGGCGCCTTCGCCGATCGAAAGCATGGCGATTACGGCCGCCACGCCGAAGATAATCCCCAGCATGGTCAGGAAGGTGCGGAATTTATGGGTCAGCAGCGATTCCAGCGAAACCGCCGTGATGCGACGATAATCCACTTATCCCCCGATTATAATCGTTGTCTGAGTGGTGGTTTTCTCGACCGGTTTCCTTTTCGCCGGGGTTTTGTCGAGACTCTCAGTATCCATTTCTTCGATTTTGCGAGTGGGATCGACGAGGTCGATTTCGTCGCCTTCCTTCAGACCGGAAGCGACAATGACGTCGGAATCGTTGCGTGCGCCCAGCGCTACGGGAACTTTGCGGCCGCTTCGCGAATAGACGACGGTGGTGTCGTCTCGTTCGAAAACGGCTTCGATCGGGATCGAGAGAACACTATCGTAAGTATCGATGATAATATTGGCCTTGGCCGACATGCCCGGTTTGAGGCGGCCGTCGGAGGAGTCGATTTCGACTTCGACGTCGAAAACATTGATCATGGCGTTGTTGTCTTTTCTATGGGCCAGAGTGCTGATATCGGTGACGGTTCCCGCGAAAACCGGACCGGGGATGGCATCGAGGGTGATCTCGACCGGCTTACCTTCGGATATTTTTGAAACATCGACTTCGGAGACATTGGTCTTGACGATCATGGTCGTCAGGTCCGGCAGATCGATCAACCCCTGACTGGGCCAGGGAGCATCGCCCTCCTGAACCTTGGACATGGTGCCGCCCTTCCAGATTTCCATATAGACAACCAGGCCGGGAATGGGGGCCGTCAGGGTCATTTTTTCCAGGTCACGGCTGGCCGATTCCTTTTTCTCGCGGGCCTTGTCCACCTCGACATCCATTTTATCGATTTCCGCCGTCAGCGATTTTTTCTGACTATTGAATTTCAGCCGGGCCAGTTCCAATTCCAGCTCGGCTTCTTTGCGGATAATCGGGGCTTCGGAAAGTTTTTCGGAATACAATCGTTCGGATTTTTTCAGGTCCAGTTCCAGTTGCATAACATCCATGTCGTATTGGGCTTTGGCTTTCTCGAGATTGGCCTGAGCGATCTTCAATTCCGATTCGGCTTCGCGCAGGCGCGTTTCCTGCTCGGTAGGGTCGAATTGAACCAGAAAATCGCCTTCATTGACCATAGTGCCTTCGGGCACCAGCTTGACAATCTGCAAATTGCCTCGGATTCGCGGGGCCGAGATGGTTACCGACCGTTTGGCCGCCAGACTGCCATTTTCCGACAGGGACACGATGAATTTGCCGCTGTTGACCCTGGCCGTCGGGATTTGCTCCGAGGCGCCCCCGATCCCGAAAAGCACATAGACGATTATGACCACAATTATCACTGAGGCAATGATGAGATATTTTTTCAAATCACCCTCGCTTGCACGATTTTGATACCTATCGAGATTCCTTCCCGACCGTGTTCCCCTCACACCGTCTCGAAAGCACGGGCCTAACATACAACATGCCGGCCAAAATGGCAAACACATTAGTACATTAGGATTATTCTACGAACGAACCTTCGATTTGTTCCCCGGAGGGCACGTATTTGAAACGGCGATGGGTCCAGAGCCAGTGATCGGGCCGCATGCGAATGGCTTCTTCGATGCGGGCGGTGAAAAGTTTCGTGAGACGAAATATTTCGCCTTCGGGATCGGCTTCGAGTCGGGGGTAGATCGGCTTGTGGAAGACACAATGATGGGTGTGATCGGAGTTGCGGAGAATATATCCGGTGATAATGGGGGCTCCGGTCCGGACCGAGAGGGTGGCCGGAGCGCGCGGCACCGAGACCAGACGTCCGAAAAATTTGACGATGATGCCCTGCGATCCGGCGTGCTGATCGGAAACGATGGCCACCTGGCGGTTGTTTTTCAGGGCCCTGATGATATCCATCATGCCCTTCTCGGAGTGGATCACCCGGACGTTGAGGCATTGACGCAGGTAGGTGAGGTAGCGATCGACCAGAGGATTGTGCTGGCTTTTGACGAGAAAATCGACCGGGAAGCCGAGGGCATTGATATAAGCGCCCATCAATTCCCAGTTGCCGAAATGACTGCCGGTCAGAAGCGCGCCCTTGCCGTAATCGAGAGCTTCCTGAAAGGTCTCGACGCCTTCGGCGTCAACCAGTTCCATGATCTTCTTTTTATCGAGACGCGGGGCGCGGCAGAGTTCGGCCATGGTGCATCCGATGTTGCCGAAAACCTCGCGCGAGAGCTCTTCCCTTTGCGGCGCGGTCATAGTCTCGCCGAAAGCGATTTCGAGATTGTCGACGATGACACGGTGCCGCGTCGTCCAGAGATTATTGGCTCCCCGGCCCAGGCGTTCGCCGAGCTTGACGGCAGCGCGATGCGGCAGGAGTTGAAAGATCAGCGCCAGCAGGCGGGCCAGCGCATACTCAATCCCATGGCTTATCTTCATCCGGCTCCTCGACTTCCCCGTAATCGAAATCGGTCGAATGGTACTTGTCGTATTCGTCGAACTGGTCCATTCGTTTTTTGCGCTTGACTCGGGTAAGGATGAACCCGACAACGACAATCAGGGCCAGCAAAATCCAGAGGAGGCTGCTGTCGAAGATGAGGGTCAGCAAATTATATCTCCCGTGCAAATAGGTCGTAAATTCCCGCTCGAAGGACGCGTAATCGGCGCCGGTGGCGGCGATGAAGCTGTAATCCCAGCTTCGTCCATTTCTTATACTACTGAGTAATATATCGAGACCGGAAACGCCATAAGTATCGATAAAATATTTGAAGGCCAGAAACGATTCCGAATACGCCACCCGGACTTTATTGCCCTGAAAACGGTTGAGTCGTTCGATCTGATAGAGAGGGACGGTGCCCCCGATAACCACCGCCCAGGCGATGGCCAGATTGTCGCCCCAGCCCCATTCGGCCGAGGTATACATGGCCAGACCTTCGTCGATCCAGCGGGGTACTCGTCGAGATGCGACCGCCTGCGCCAGGGCGATATGCGCGAATTCGTGGGCCACCAGTTCACCGAGAGACTTATCGCCGGTCAAAATCAGGGGCGATTTAATGACGATCAAGTGTCGAACCGGGATGGCGACGGCGGCGCCCCAATCGGGGATAGTATTGCCGGCGAGGCTGTCGAAGCGTTGTTCGGAATTCACGATGTAGATTCGGAGCGAATCGGGAGTGAACGTCCCAATCAATCGGTTCAAACGGGCGGAAGTTATTTTGATGACGGAATCGGCGTAGGCCGAGTCGGCGGCGATATCGGATTTGATCCGGTAAGACGCCTCCGCCGCCGGGCCGCAGATCAAGAGCAGGAGGAGGAATATCAGCGTTGGCTTTTTCATCCCTTATGGGCCGGTTTTGGCTCCGACCAGAAACTCCCGCGTCAGCGTCGCCGTGTTACCGCAGCGATCATGGACTTCTATCCGCAGGGTGTGATTGCCGCCGGTGAGCCGCCAATGGGGGGCGCTGGTGAAGGTTTCCCGTTCCGGATCGTATTCGGGTACGATCCATTGACCGTCGATGGTGACATTGAAATTGAGGTCGTTTTCGATGCCAGAGAGCTCATCGGTCAACTTGAACTGCACCGGCGGGTGGTCGCTTTTAACCCATTTTCGTTCCATCAGATTGAGATCGGCGATGACCGGCGCAGTCGTATCGGCAATGAGGGCCACGACTCCCGCCCCGCCCAACGGGGCATGCCAAATGCGGTTGACCGGATCGTATTCGCCGCCGGCCCATAGCCAGCCCTTCTCAACATCGAAGACGTACAATCCGATTTTTGCCGGGTCGATGGTCTCTTCGGTAATCTCTATCTGCAAATCGGCCCAGTCGGCGAAAGCCGCTGTTATCGGTCCGATCACGAAAGGTCGGCAGATATAGTATCCCGTTAGGGGTTCGGCGATAACCGTGTCCTCTATTGACAGCAAAACATCGTCGAACAGGTCGCCGGCGTCAAATGAGAGACTGCAACCGGGGCGGAGATTGACGGTCGTCGCGGTTCCGGCTTGGGCGTTGAAAATCGAGAAAGTCGCGGTATCGGGGCGAAACCCGACCGGCCCGCGGGTGATGATGGCCTGAACGGCGGTGACCTCGGGGCCGGGATGATAATAGAGCGAGAAATTCCGGTTGCCCGCTTTGCGATAAAAGCGGCGTTCGCTTCCGACGTCGGTTACGATTTCCGCCTGCAACCAGTTGATCCCCGGACTGCAGGCCGTGGCCGTGAAAAGGATGCCGTCGTCAAGGATATCGGTAAGTACCGAATCGACCGCCCTCTGCCCTTCGGGAATGACCGGTGCAGTCGAAAAATAATAATTGCGGCAGGCGCGATCGTTTTTGAATAACTCGAGGCGATACCCGGCGATGGGATCGAAGAGTCCTTTCACGGTCAGGTAATCATCATCGACGGTGATCTGAGGCGACAGTTTCACCGGGACGGTATCGGCGGCAGTATTATTGCCCATCATGAATAAGGCCGCAGAGTCGAAATCGAAGCGGCTCCGGTCGGAATCGTAGGTGAAGACGGCTGCGGAATCGGTGAATTCCACTTTGTTGAAGGGTGACAGAATTTCGCCGGTGGTGCAGTAATAAAAGACAAAATCGAGCCTAGCGGTATTGCCGGATGGATCGGAGGCCTCGATTTGCACATCATGATACCCGGCGACGGTATCGGAGAAAGTTCCGTCTCCGGCCACGACCGAGGTATAATTTGACAGGCGACTGCCGGGTTTGCGAAAAAGATTGAAAACCCGTTTGTATTCCGACTTCCGGGGATCAGGATCACGGTCCAGTAGGCTGTAAATGTTTTCGTCAAAGCTGAGGCGGTCATAGACTGTTTGATGGTACAGCAAGTCGTCGATAAGAAGGCGGATTTGCGACGGTCCCAGCGCGAAAGAACCTTTGCCGATAACATCCTCGATGGCGGCCTCGATGCCGATCCGGCCGCTGACATTGACGGTATCGGCAATAACGTAGCTATGGGTTTTTTTATCGTAAACCGGTTGGAGCTTGATTTCACGGGCGGCGCGCTCATAGAGCGAAGTGTCATCACGGGCCGTGAGCCAGACCGCTTCGAAGCGGGGCGGCGTATTGTCCCTGATATTCTCTTCATAATACATCGGGTTGGTCGGGTTGCCACCGGGGTCGCGGACCTCGAAATGGAGATGGGGCGCCCCGGCGCCGGACTGGCCGGTGCGGGCGATGAATTCGCCCTCCTTGACCGGTAAAACACCGGCTCCGGGTTCCAGGTCCTCATAGTAGCGATGATCGGCTATTTGCCGGTCGCGCAACCAGGTACCGATATCCCAATTGTATTTCTGCAAATGCCCGAAAACATAAATACGACCCGATATGCCCTTGATATACAAGGCCTTGCCATAACCGGTATAGGACGTTTTGAGGCGCAGAACATAACCGTTCTCGGGAGCATAAACCTGGGCCCCTTCCTGGCCGTTGGTTCTCAGATCGAGACCCATATGGAATCGTCCGGGACGGATATCCCCAAAACCGGAAGAGAATTGCTTATTGAGTTTCAGAGGCCATCGGAAGGCGGCATTGAAGCCGACTTTGCCAATGACCGGCTGACCTAACAGAATTGTGAGGGTGGTCGATATAGCGAGTATGCGTAACATAACGGGCAAGTAAATTATTTATAGACGTGGTGGCAATAGTTTTTTGGGAACCGCGCAATCGCGTCGAGGATAAAAAGGGCTTGCCAAGCCACATGATTTGGCTATATTGTCTGGCTGGATCGGTTCCTGGCGGGTATTTCCATGATCTCAGGGAAGCCGGTATCGTGAACCGCGCAATTGTATCGTAATAAAGGAGTTGAGCCAACATGCTTAGTACCTTCCGCAAATACACCAAGGCTTTTATCTGGGTGGTGGTGATCGCATTTGTCGGGACCATTATCTTTGCCTGGGGTATGGATATCACTCGTTCCAAGACGGCCAAGAATATTATCGGCACGATCGACGGCAAGGATGTCGATTTCCGGACTTATCAGAATTACTATGACCAGCTTTACCAGCAAAAGCAGTCCGAGACCGACAATGAGCTGGACGTGGCGACACTGAATACGATTCGCCAGCAGGCCTGGGATAATCTGGTCGCCGACTACCTGCTCAATAGGGAAATCCAGTCGCGTGATATCTCGGTCACCAACGACGAGTTTTACGCTTTCCTGAAATACCAGCCACCGAACGAGATTCGCCAGAGTGACGCTTTTAAGGATTCCACCGGGAATTTCGATTATCAGAGATATTTGTCAGCGCTGGCCGACCCCAGATATGGCAATTTCTGGGCTCAAGTCGAAAACATGTACCGCCCCGAATTGCGGAAGCTGAAACTCCAAAACCAGATCGTCTCGACGATGCGAATCGGCGAGGAAGACGTCCAGGAGTATTATATGGACGCCAATGAGCGGGCCACGGTCGATGTTATCAACGCTCCATTGAGCAAGTTCGCCAACGCCAATGTTGAAATCGGCGATGATGAGCTCAAGGCCTATTATGGCAACCATACGGAAGATTATCAGACCGGTCAGCGGGTATCGCTCGATTTCGTCAGCTTTTCCAAAGATCCGACCGAACGGGACTGGGAGTTGATCAAGCTTGACGCCGATCACGTCAAGCAGATGCTGGACGAAGGGGATGATTTCGCGGAACTGGCCCTGTCGTATTCCGAGGATAATTCGGCCAAAGCCGGCGGCGAACTGGGCTGGTTCGGCCGCGGACAGATGGTCAAGGAATTTGAAGACGCCGCCTTCGCTCTCAAAAAGGGTGAAATTTCCGAACCGGTTCGGACCAAGTTCGGGTGGCATATTATTCAGGTCGAAGATATCAAGAAGGATAAGGATGGGGAACAGGTTAAAGCCCGGCATATCTTATTTAAGATAAAGCCATCCACGGAAACGCTCGACCTGGCCTATAAGAACGCTCAGGAACTGCGCGACGCTATTTCCGGTTCGGACCTGGCCGGGGCCGCCGCCGGGCTGGACGATTCCGTGAGAAACACCGGCCTGTTCACCGAGGACAGACCGATTCCCGATATCGGATATGAGAAGAACATCATCAAGTTCGCCTTCAACAACAAAGTCGGGACGGTTTCGCCGATATTTGAAACCGAAGCCATGGTATTGATCGCCCAAGTCGCGGAGAAGGCCGAAGCCGGTGTAATGGCCTATGACGAAGTCAAGGATAAGGTGCGCCGCGATTATATCGATTATCTGGCCAAGACCAAATGCGAGCAGGATATCAATAAGATGTGGACCCAGATCCAGGGTGGGGTCGCCTTCAACAAAGCCGCCAAAGACAACGGCTACGAAGCTTATACCTCCAAGCCGATTTCCCGGAACGATTATATCCGCGGTGTCGGCGGCGATCCTCGCGTAATCGGCACCGTTTTCTCGCTGGCAAATAAGGGCGATATGTCGGGGCCGGTCGAATATCTCAAGGGCTGGTGTCTCCTGAAACTGGTCGATCGGCAGGGAGCCGATCTGACCAAATATAATGAAATTCACGATTCCCTGAAGCAGGTGGTCCTGGGCCAAAAACAGCGGGAGATGTTCAACTCCTGGTATGTCAATCTGATTTCATCAGCCAATGTACAGGATTACCTGGATGAGTTCTTCACCAATCGGTGAGATCAAAGATTTTTCTTGAAACCCCGATCGCAAAATCGGGGTTTTTTTATTGGTATGCCGGACGGTTATTCGTATAAATATATCCGGCTTCCGGGAAAACGACGGGAATATGATACCTCTTAAGGATGACAATTCCACCTATCGTATGCCGATCATAACGGTCGGCCTGATTGCGATCAATTGTGTCGTCTTTATTTATCAAATGTTACTGCCCGGACAGGCCGAGGCATTATTCGTCTATCGTTTCGGACTGATTCCGATCGAGATTTCGCACCTGACCGATATGACGCTCGACCTCCCCTTCCCCGTCCTGCTCTCGCCTTTTACCTCGATGTTCATCCACGCCGACCTGATGCATATCGGCGGCAACATGCTGTACCTCTGGATTTTCGGAAACAATATCGAAGAATACCTGGGCCATTTCAAATTCCTGATTTTTTATTTTCTTTCGGGTCTGGCGGCGGTGGCAATGTTTGTGGTTGTCGATCCCGGCGGCAAGGCGCCGTTGATAGGCGCCTCCGGAGCGATCGCCGGAGTTTTGGGCGCCTACCTGGTGGTTTTTCCCCGGGCGCGGGTGTTGACCTTCATCTGGATCATATTCTTTATTCGGTTGATCTGGCTCCCGGCGGTATTCCTGCTGGGGTACTGGTTTATTCTCCAGATCGTCATGGGGCTGTATTCATTGGGCTCATCGGGCGGCGGCGTGGCCTGGTTTGCACATGTCGGCGGCTTCGCTTTCGGCTGGGTAGTGTTGCAGATCTTTCATCGACGGCAGAAACCGCCTTATGCCACGACCTCATCATACAGCGATGATAATCACAGATTTTATTCCGACGACGATTATTCTCGAAGCTGAAAGTTACCTATCTGTCATCAGATGAGTATAGGAAGTTGCGATCGGGTGCATCGACGTTTTGCCCGCGGCGACGATAAGGCGATAGGTATCCGAAACACCGTTATAATGGAAAGTCAGCCGGTAGAATCCGTCGGGAATATCGAAATAGGCCAGGGCGTTGGCCGGACCGAGGGCATCCTGCAATATATTCGGGACATTGATGCCATTATGGGTGATATCAATGGTACCGGGGCCGACTTCGATATCGGACAGGATAGTCAGGTTGTACCAGGGGTAGATATACTCGGTAACCTGACGGATACGCAAGGCGGTTCGCCGGGGATCGCAACAATAACATTCCCCGTTGTTGATTGAAAACAGGATATTCCCGTCGAGATTGTATATCGCATGGGTCTGTTCGTTGGGTAATTCGCCGTTGTCGCCCTTACAGATAAGCGTCGGCTCAATCCCGCCGGCGGAAACCGGATCCAGTTTTCCTTCGCAGGAAACCAGCATCGAGAAAAGCAGAAACGCCAAGAGAATCGGGAAATACTTGATAGCCACCTCCCTGATGACAATTTATAACAAAAAGGAACTCATGTCAATAATTATTCGAATGCGCCAGGGGTCAGGGACAGCAGGGTTCCGGGCCGCTCCTGAAGACATAATTCACGAGATAAACGACATCGCCGACATTACCCTCTTGATCGCAGTTGGCGTCGCCGGATTCGAGTGGATCGGGCGCGGGGCCGCCGCTGAAGATATGATTGATAAGAAAGACGGCATCTCCGACATTGACCTGTTCGTCGCCATTGGCGTCGCCGCAGATATAACCAACTTGATAAAATGAGACCGCGCCGATATCGTTACGGGTGCCGTCGGAATCTTCGTGAATCGGATCGGGATCGCCGGCATCGATGCAGGGTGAGGTTTCCAGGAGCGCGTAATCATGGTCCGCCGCACCGGCGAACTGCGGGTCCAATGAAATATCATGGACCCCGATATCGCAACTTCAGCCATAGTTGAGGCCGTTGCCCCAGATGTCATTATAATCAAGATTCATAAAAGCGCCGTCGACGGCGGTGCCGATGGAATTGACCATGATGTTATTTACGGCGATGGTGCGGTCGCTGGAACTCAGAAGCGCCGAGCGATTGGCGTGGAAGGTGTTGTTGATGACTTCGGCCGCGCCCCCCAGAACAGAAACACAGGTAGTGCCGAAATTTCCATAGAATATATTTCTCGATATTGTGGGCGCGCCGCTGTCGCCATGGCATTCGATCACGGCCCGGTCGGCGTTGGTTTCCAGGATATTGCCGTAAAAGATATTGCCGCTGATTTCAAGGTTTGAAAACAGGTCGATGAAAATAGAGGAGCTGTTTTTGGCGCCGGTCACAGTAAAACCCGAGAGCTGGCACCGAAAACCGTCCTTTGAGGCGTCTTCGTTACGCGTCCATTTGTAAACGGTCAGCACCGGCGAATCGGGATCGAGCGGCTGTAAAATCGTTTCCTCCGGACCGGCAACGCCGATAATCGAGACCACACGATCAAGGATGGATAAGTTTTCGAGGTAAGCGCCCGGCAGGACCATGACGGTATCGTAATTCTCGGCCAGATCGATGCCGGCCTGGATATTGACCGCATCTCCCGGGACGGTAACAGTTTTGGCGGATACCATGACACTGCCGATAAGAGCTATCAAGGCGGCGATAATTACGGATAGGTATCTTTTCATTGCCCGTCCCCGGTTGATGGTGTCTTTAAGGTAAAGTATACAAGTTTTCTCTTGATTGTCAAGCGTGGAAATGGCATTGAACGGGCGATTCATTCATGATAGTCGTAGCCGACCTGCCAGTAGAACGAGGCAACGTTGCGGCCGAATTTGGAAATCATCTCCCGGTGAATGGGACTTAATTCGGAGAATGACCCGGTAATCCAGGGTTGGTGCAGTTTCTCTTCCTTGAAGCAGATCAGCAGGAGGTTACGCCCTTCGACCTGATCTATAGGCACCCAATAATCCCACATCAGGCTGTTTCCGCGGAAAACGGATGTACCGGCGAATTCCGGCATGAAATCGCTTTCGTCCGGATCATAGAAACTGAGTTCGCTGGCCAGCCAGTATTTATCGAGTCCGACTATTAGCGGACTGCTGCCGGTTTCGGAGGCGACTTTTTCCTCCAACTGCTCGACGCGGGCGCCGAATTGTTTCCAGGCAACCGGCAGGGCCATTTTCTCCATGGTCGGCCATCCCGGCATACCGCCGACGACATATCCGAATCCGGCAATGTACAAAACTATCAAGGCATACAGGGTCGGCTTCCAGCCTTTCACGGAAAAGCGCGCCCACCATCCGAGAGTAACGGAATCCGGCGCTTTCATATTCCAGGCAATTATCGGCAGGATCGACAGCCAGACCGGTCCGGTCCAGTTGAGCTTGGGTTGTCCGCGGAAACTCTGAATGATGAAGATAGTCAGGGGGAGCAGACTAAAGACGATCATAAACAGATATAGCCGTCCGCGATCTTGACTATTTTCAGAGGCGGTGAAGCTCTGTTTCCAACCCCGGGCCAGCGCTCGCACCATTTCCACCACGCCCACCGGAGTCAGGAGTACGAAGATACTTCCGATGACGATATGGAGGTTAAATTCCAGTCCTCCGGTCCAGCGGCGCGAGCCTTGAAAGGCGAATGACATCCAGTCATGCGTATAATTCCAATAGATAACAGGCAGGAAGAGCAGAATGCCGATGATCAGGGCCAGGTATGGCTGAGGCCGGAAAAACCAACGCCGCGCGGAACGGTCGAGAATCATGTAGAAACCAGCGGCCGGCACGACAAGTCCCATAGTGTACTTGGACAGCAGACCCAATCCCAGGCAGATTCCCGCACCCAGCCAGGCGGTGTTCTTTTCGGTTGTTATGGCTTGATGGAAAAAGTATAGAAACCCGGCCCAGGCGGCATAGAGCGGCGCATCGGGTGTCATCAGGAAACCGACTGAGAAATAGATCGGGAGTATGGCCAGCAAGGGAAGCATGCGATCGGCTGTCGATCGGTCGAATAGTTTTCGGGCCAGCCGAACCATGAAAAAGACCATGACCAGCCAGGTAAGGAAAGCCGGCAGGCGGACAGCAAATTCACTTTTGCCGATAAGCGCCTGTGAAAGGAAATTGAGCCAGGCGACCATCGGCGGATGATCCAGATAGCCAAAAGCCAGATGCTGGGAGTAACTCCAGTAATAGGCTTCCTCGGGCAGAAGGTCCATCCAGCCCATGAAGATGAGCCGGATGAGGACGGTCGCCGCCGCCAGGATTAAGTACTTCTTCAAAGCTTTATCTATAACGATAGTATCGCGCATTTTTATTCCGGTTTAGTCCGGGAGACTTTCGGTTTGCCGAGAAATCGTGTGCCATCGTTGCCTGACCGCCAAAAAAGAGCTTTCCCTATTTCTATTTACTGTTCAATGCGATATACGCAGACAAAACAAGAGAATTTAGAAGATTCTCGGTGCTGTCGCAACGCGACGACAGGGCAATCGGCACGCGGCCGCCGACGATGACGCCGGCCGTGGCGGCATGGGCAAACATCGACATCGCCTTGTACATCCCGTTGCCGGTTTCGATATTGGGGGCGATGAGGATATCGGCCTGCCCGGCGACTTCCGATCTGACCCCTTTCTGTTCGGCCACTTCCGGAACAACGGCCACGTCCATCGACAACGGACCGTCTATATGACAGTTTTTTATCTGTCCCTTATCCTGCATCTTGGCGATAATCGCCCCGTCCATCGTGACCGGCATAGCCGTATAGATCACCTCGACCGCTGCCAGGACTGCCACCCGGGGCATATTCACTCCAAGTAAATTGGCGATTTTGACGGCGTTCTGGATGATCGCCAGTTTCTGGTCGATATCGGGCATCACGGTCACACCGCCATCGCTCATGAGCAACAGCCGGGGATACAATTCATGTTCAAAAGCCGCCACATGGCTGACATGATTTTTCCCCAGACGCATATCGGTCGGGCGTTCGAACATCCGCGCCAGCATCAACCCGGTTGTCATATTGCCCCGCACCAGCATATCGGCCCGGCCATTGCCGACCAGTTTGACAGCTTCGATAATCATATCGACGCGGCTGTCGCGGTCGATAATTTCCATGTTTCCGAGATCCACATGGTTCAACTCGGCCAGGTCTTCGATACTTTTTTTCGGTCCGATCAGGACGGGTTCCAGCAGGCCCTCGCGCGCCGCGTGGGCTACCGTTTTGAGGTACGACGGTTCATCGGCGCCAACCACCACGGCGCGGGCTCTTTTCTTGGCCGTGACCAGCCGCCGTGTGAAGGATAGGAGACGGTCGAAAGTCTTGATCGGCTCGGTCATGATTTGCCCCCCTCCCCGGTTCGGCGGTAATAATCGGAGACGAGGCAGGCCAGCGCAATCGAAGTTTTTTTGCCGATGACGGGATCGGTTCGGGATACCAGCGACACCGGTACCCGGGCGCCGACGATGACGCCGGCGAAAATGGCATGGGCGAAGATGATCATGCATTTGGTGGTGATATTGCATTCCTCGATACTTCCCACCAGATAAACGTCGGCGTTCCCGGCCACGGGATTTTTTATCCCCTCCATCGCGGCCACATCGGCGGAAACGGCGATATCGAAACTCATCGGCCCGGCGACTTCGCATCCCTCGATTTTGGCTTCGCGGACCATCTCAACCAGTTGGGCGTTTTCTTCAGTCTGCGGCATCTTATCCATGACCTTATCGGCCGCCGCCGACAGCGCTACGCGGACCGGGTCGATACCCAGAGCCCGGCCGACAAGAACGGCGTTTTTCAGTATGCCCAGTTTCTGTTCGAGGTCGGGTTTGACGATCATGCCGCCGTCGGTCATCATGAGCAGTTTACGATATCCCGGAATGGTGAGGACGGCGACATGGGACAAGGTTGGCTCCGCGCGAAGTTTGAAACGGCGATCGAGGACACCTTTGAGGAGGGTCGAAGTGGACACGAAGCCTTTCATGATGGCATCGGCCTTCCCGATGGAGGCCAATTCGACCGCTTCCAGAACAGCTTGAGCATTGTCCGGCTGGTGATTTATATCGAGACCATCAAGCCTGAGGTGATGTTCTTCGGCCAGTTCCCGGATTTTCGTCCGGTCCCCAAAAAGCGAGGCGTCGCAGATGCCGTCATCGAAGGCCGAGCGCACCGCTCCGAGGACGTCGGCGTCTTGCGCCACCGCGACCGATATGCGCGGACGTTGGCCGTCCCTCGATAGTTTCCGGGCGGCGGCAATGATATCTTCCGATGATTTCAGCATATTTGGACGTTCCGATTGGCTTTCACCGGCCCCCCTCGGTTAATCGTAAATTTTGACCTGTTCCTCGCTGGTCAGAGCCCGGATGGCGCCTTCGGCCAGAGCCGACATCTCATGTTCCCCCGGCACTAGTTTGATCGGCGCCATGAATTTTACGTAAGATGTGATCGCATTCGTGAGCAGGCGTGAATGGGCCATGCCGCCGGTCAGGATGATGCCGTCGATGTCACCTTTGAGCACGGCTCCGACGGCCCCTATTTCCCTGGCGATCTGATAACACATGGCGTTGAAGATCGTTTCGGCCTGCTTGTCGCCTTCGGCAATCATCTCCTCCACTTTGCGGAGATCATTGACGCCCAGATAACCCATCAAGCCGCTTTTTTTGGACAGGGCGGTTTCCAATTCTCTGTGTTCATATTTTCCGGAATAACACAATTCGACCAGAGGCCCTATAGGTAAGGCTCCGGCGCGGTCGGGCGAAAACGGTCCCATACCCAGCAGGCCGTCGTTGACATCGACGATGCGACCCTCTTTGACCGCCGCCACCGAGATGCCGTTGCCCATGTGAGCGACAATGAAATTGACCTCATCCAGCTTTTTGTCCATCCGGGCCGCTTCAGCCCGTCCCACGGCTTTGATGTTGAGAGCGTGGGAACGGCATTTGCGGACGATGCCGGGAAAGCCTGAGACACGGGCCAGATCGGTGAAGTCATCGACGGTGATGGGATCGGTGATATAAGCCGGGACGCCATATTTTCCCGCGAAATAGTCGGCCAGCAATGGGCCCAGATTGGAAGCGTGGTTGGAATAACGAGAGGTGCGAACGTCGTCGATCATCTGCTTCGAGATACCGTAGGTACCGCCCTCCATCGGTTTGAGCGGCGCACCTCGCCCGGCGACGGCGTCGAATGATCGGTCGGATTGAGGCAGTTGATCGAGCCAGCTTTCGATATTTTTTCGGCGGAATTCGAATTGATCGGCGGCCTGATCGAACGCGGCCAGGTCTTCGGCCCGGTGTTCGATATTGCGGCCGTGAATTTCCTCGGGGCCTCGGTAGATCGCTACCTTGGTGGAGGTCGATCCCGGATTCAGGACCAGAATGATCGCGTCCTTTTTGTCCATCAATCTCCCGTTATCAGGCGCCGACGCCGCTTCCGGCCAGTTCATATCCCCGAGCAAAGGCTTTCAGGTTCAAATCCACGAATTTCGGTTTGACCATTTTCCGAATGGCCTCTTCCCAGACCTTCTTCTCGAACCCGATGAAGGGCGAAGCCACGGCCAGCAGGATAGTATTGACGAGGCGGATATTGCCCAGTTCCAGCGCTATTTTATCGGCCTCGACGACGATCAGGTTTTTGGTTTTCTTGCGGATTTCGGCGGCCGGGTCGGCCGGGTAGCTGAATTTTCCAAAATTGGCGATGGGCGGCACCAGTCGGGTGGTGGAGATGATGATTTTTCCCGAAGGAGCCAGCCAGTCGAGCGCCCTCAGCCCCTCGGCCTGCTCAAAGGAGAGGATAATATCGGCCTGACCGTAGGGGATAATGGGCGAATAGACTTTTTTACCGATCCGGACGTGTGACGAGACCACCCCGCCGCGCTGGGACATGCCGTGCACTTCCGATTTTTTGGCATCGTAACCGGAGGCGACGGCTGCTTCCGAAAGCAATTCCGAGGCCAGCAGGACGCCCTGTCCACCGGTCCCAACGATCAATATGTTCTTTGCATAGTTGTCCATCATATCCTCACTTGACCGTCACGGCCGGTTGTTTCAGAACAATCGCCTCGGGGAGGCAAATCTGGGCGCACAACGTGCACCCCGTACACAAGGTAGGGTCGATCTCGGCTTTGGGGAATTTACCCTTGGCCAGTTCCTTTGAAGGATAAATCGCCGGGCAGCCGATCCGGAAGCAGGCGCTGCACCCGGTGCATTCATCGAGAATAACCTCGTAGGGCACGTCCATAATCCGTCTCGGCATCAGAACACAGGGACTGGTCGTGATAATCACCGACGGTCCCGGTTTGGCGACTTCTTCCTTGATGACCTGCATCGATTCCTCATATTTGAGAGGGTCGATGGTGCGCACCGATTCGACGCCGAGGGCCTTGACCAGTTCGACGAAATCGACGGCTTTGGTCTTCTCCCCCATCAGGGTATAGCCGGTGGCCGGATGTTGCTGGCCTCCGGTCATGGCCGTGATGCGGTTGTCGGCGATGATGGTCGTGATATTCGATTTGTTGTAAACGGCGTCGAGGACGCCGGTGATACCTGAATGAAGGAAAGTCGAATCGCCCAGGACGGCGACGATGCCCTTATCCGAACCATTGACCTTTTCCATCCCAATGGCGTTGCCGATGGAGGCGCCCATGCAGATGCAGGTATGCAGAGCGCCCAGGGGTTCGAGGGTCCCCAGTGTATAGCAGCCGATATCACCGGTGACGGTCAGTTTCAATTTTTTGAGGATAGTGAACAGGCCTCGATGGGGACAGCCGGGGCACAAGACCGGCGGGCGCGGGAAAAGGTCGGCCGGTTCATATCCGATTGTCGGGACGGCGTCGAGAAGGCCGGCTTCGTGCAAGCCAAGCGCGATCCGGTGGGGCGACAATTCGCCCTCGCGTCCGAAAAATTTCTTACCCTCGACCGTATTCATCCCTGCGGCCCGGATGATTTCTTCATAGTAGGGTTCCAGCTCCTCGACGACCAGCACCCGCTTGTGGGCTTCGACAAATTTCTTAATCTTTTTGAGCGGCAGGGGAAATCCGATACCGATTTTGAAGACGTCGGTTTCGGGCATAATCTCTTTGACATATTCATAAGAGATGCCGCCGGTGATGATGCCCAGCTCGGTTCCGTATTCCTCAATACGGTTAAGGGGAGAATTTTCGACAAATTCTTCGAGCCGCGCCAACCGTTCGAGGACACTGTGATGGCGGAGGCGGGCGTTTCCGGGAATCATGACATATTTGCGGACATTGCGGTCGAATTGCGGATGCTTGACTTCAATGGGGTCGTTGAGTTCGACCACTCCCTTGGAATGCGAAACCCGGGTAGTCATCCGCAACATCACCGGTGTATCGAATTCCTCCGAGATTTCCAGAGCCAGTTTGACCATGTCTTTCGATTCCTGCGAGTCGGACGGCTCCAGGAACGGAATCTGGGCAAACTTGGCGATAAAGCGGTTATCCTGTTCGTTTTGTGACGAATGCATTTCCGGATCGTCGGCGCTGATGAAGACAAAACCGGCATTGACGCCGGTGTAGGCGAAGGTCATCAGAGGGTCGGCGGCAACGTTGACACCGACGTGTTTCATGGCCACCAGACTGCGGCCGCCGCCCATGGAACCGCCGATACCGACCTCGAAGGCGACCTTTTCATTCGGCGACCATTCGGCGTAAATCGACGGATAATGAGCGGCTATATTTTCCAAAATCTCGGTTGAGGGGGTGCCGGGATAGGCCGCGGCCAGCTTGACGCCGGCCTCGTACGCTCCGCGCGCCACCGCCTCATTGCCGGAAAGTAATTCTTTCATCTGTCACCTGTCCAATTCATCAAAGTAGTAAATTCTCGGTTCATTATTTCATGCAACGGAGAATATAAGAAAATGAGGCCGCCAAAATCAACCCTTGTCTGACTAAATCAGGGATTTGGGACGGATGCGATAGATTTTAGAATTCCGTCTGGGTGAGTTGTCAGCCGGCCGGGGCGGAATGGGCCTTTATTTCGACGAGGTCGAATCGGCCGTATTAATCAGGGAATCGGGCGTGTGTTCGACCGGATGCGTTTTGAAATAAGCTATCAGCGAATCGGTTTTGGTCCGGATCACATTCCAGACCAGAGTCCATTGCTCTTCTTTGCCTTCGTAAATATCCTTGAAAGCCCGGACGGAATCCTCGTTATAGTCGTAAACCTTGAAAATCGAATCGCGGGCCTGCATGAATTTTCCCGGCTCATTGCGGTACAGATCGGCCATGACCGAGGTGGCGGCATAGACGTCGGCGAATTTGATCACTTCATCAGCGGCCTTTTTCTCGTCATGCTTCAACTTATACCAGTATCCGAAGGCCGCCAGGATAATGATCAAATAGAGAATTATTTTTCGGTAATCCAAATCGTCCTAACTTTCGGTTGTCTTTTGGCGTAATAGGCTTAAATTAAGCCGGACGGGTATAATAATGTCAAGAGATATGTCGGAGAATACAGAAAAGAATTGGCGCCGGGTTCTGGCCGATCACCCGATCGAGTATCCGGTGCGGCGGCGGAAAGCGCGGGCGGTCAAGGTCGGCGAAGTCATCGTCGGCGGAGGATTTCCGGTGTCGGTGCAGTCGATGACCAATACCGACACGCGGGATATCGAGGCCACCGCGGCCCAGATTAAAAGGCTGGAGGAAGCCGGGTGTGAGATTATCCGGGTGGCGGTTCTAAACAGCGACGCGGCCGCCTGTCTGGGCGCGATAAAAAAGCGGATCGAGATTCCTCTGGTGGCCGATATCCATTTTTCTCATACGCTGGCCTTGAAGGCCATCGAACAGGGAGTCGATAAAGTCCGGATCAATCCGGGCAATATCGGCGCCGACTGGAAGGTGGCCGAGGTGGTCGCGGCGGCCAAAGACGCCGGGATTCCGATTCGAATCGGGGTTAATTCCGGCTCCCTGCCCGAAGATATCCTCGAAGAATTCGGCCATGACGATCCCCGCGCCTTCGTCGGAGCGGCTCTTCGGGAATTGGAGATACTCGAAAAGCATAATTTCCATGACACCATCATCGCTCTCAAATCGACCAACGTCATGTGCACCATCGCGGCCTATACCCTGCTGGCGGAATTGGTCGATTATCCATTTCATATCGGGATCACCGAGGCCGGGACGACCTTCACCGGCTCGATAAAATCGGCCGCCGGAATCGGGGCCATTCTGGCGCGGGGAATCGGCGACACTCTGCGGGTGTCGTTGACGGCCGATCCGGTCGAAGAAATCCGGGTGGGCAAACAGATACTGGCCGCGCTGGAATTAAAACGCGAGGGCGTTGAAGTTATCTCCTGCCCCACCTGCGGGCGGTGCCAGATCGATTTGATCGGGCTGGCCGAACGAATCGAGGCCAAAACCCGGCATATCAAGAAGCCGCTCCGGGTGGCGGTTATGGGATGCACGGTCAACGGCCCGGGCGAGGCCAAAGCGGCCGACGTCGGTATCGCCGGCGGCAAAGGTGAGGGATTGCTGTTTTTCAAAGGCGAAATTATCCGCAAAGTCAAGGAGGCCGACCTGGAAATGGTTCTTCTGGAAGAAATAGAGAAGTTGTCGAGGGAATGAATTTTCGAAAGCGGCGTTTGCGGCTCAAGAGCACAATTGGGGGTACGGGCGATGTCATTTGCTTATGACCTGATCGGATTGGTGGGTGCGGGGTTTATCATCGTCGCCTATTTTCTGCTTCAGATAAAGAAACTGGACGCCTCGGGCTGGCGATATTCGACTATGAATATGCTCGGTGCGGGGCTGATAATCATATCTCTTTTAGTGGAATGGAATTTCGCCGCTTTCGTGATCGAGGCTTTCTGGCTGGGCATCAGCATGTTCGGGCTAATCAAATATTTTTCCGCAAGAAATCGGTCGGAATAAATATCTCGTCCGGCCCGAATGCAAACCTACCTGAGAAAAACAAATTAGTTGACAGCCTCGCCGGTCTTATAGCTAATTGATTGCAGAACGGCATCATCATCCGCATCGCATCTCCGGGTCTATTGGCCTGCCCGAGGCAGGCGCGGCATTTCATTAGTCCAGTCGGGAGGGTTTATTATGACCAATCAGGCCACGCAGGGAAATTTTCAGGACGCTTGCCATCAATTAAATGCCCGCGCGACTGCTGGGCCGCGGCGATAAATGAAAATTCCAAAGCGGCCGGAGCAAAGAGAAGGAGGTAGTATGCGTAAGTTCATCATCTTTTTATCCTGCTTTACCTGCGCCTTTCTCCTCGGCATAGGTTCCGTTCTTTTCCTGTCCGAAAATGCAAAGGCGCTCTATTGTGATGTGTATGCGCCATCGCCGTACCTTTATCAATCCGATAATCCCTGCACGACGGCATCGGGGGCAAGCGGGACATGGCTGTACCGTTGCGTCGGGTGGTTGTATTTCAACGGCGATACTTACGAATGCGGCTGTGTCCAATATCGGTGCGTCGTCCCTCCCAAGCCGCCCGATGAGATTCCCTATCAGGAACCGTAAGAGACAGTCATAGCGAGTTCTTAACTATCCGCTCCGGCCGATAATATCGGAAAAAGGCGGCCCGTTCGGGTCGCCTTTTCGATCGCTTGGGATGGAGACCGCGTCCATTCCGTTTTCTTCTCTGATCGTATTTTGGGGGCGATGGCGTCAAAAGGCGTTGGGGTAATGCTCGACTTCGCCCTTGGTGATAGTGATGGCATCGAAGCGGAGGCCGAGGCCGGAGGAACCGTATTTTTCCATGTATAGCCGGGCCGCCTCGCGCAGTTTATCCTGTTTACGCTGGTCTATCCATGTCGCCGGATGGCCAAATTTGTCGCTCAGGGCATATTTGACTTCGACGAAAACCAGTTCCTGCCGGTCGCGGCAGACGATATCTATTTCCAAATGAGAGAGCCGCAGATTGCGGTGGAGGATTTCGTAGCCGAGTTTCTGAAGATATTCGACGGCGATCTGTTCGCCGCGCGCGCCTTTATTGAGCCGCGCTCGGCTCATGACGTCAACGTCATCTCCATCTGAGAGACGATCTCATGCACCGGCCGGAACGACTGGCGGTGGATCGGCGTCGGGCCATGGGCCCGCAATTCCTTGAGATGGTCGGCGGTCGGGTAACCGCGATGGCGGCCGAAAGCGAATCGCGGATAGAGTTTGGCATAGTGGTCCATAATGCGATCGCGGGTCACCTTGGCGATAACCGAGGCGGCCGAGATCGAGGGACAGAGGGCGTCGCCGCCGATAACGGCCAACTGCGGAAAATCGAGATTGGGAATGGTGTGATTGCCGTCAACGAGAACGAAAGCGTTTCGGCATTTCAATTTGGACACCGCCAGAGCCATGGCCCGCAGAGAAGCCCGCAGGATATTGATGCGGTCGATCATTTCATTATCGATGATGCCGACGGCATAGGCGGCATCGGAAGCGATAATGCGATCGAAGATGAGGTCGCGTTTGGCGGGGGTCAGTTTCTTGGAGTCATCAAGCCCCTCGATGATCGTCCCTTCCGGAAGAAGCACCGCCGCCGCCACCACCGGTCCGGCCAACGGACCCCGTCCGGCTTCGTCGGCGCCGATCAGATCGGGATAACCGTTTTGCCGGAGTCTGTCTTCGAGGCCGCCGACTCCGCCCAGCAAACCGATTTCGTCATTGATAAAAATTTTCTGAGCCATGACACCTCTTTGCAATAGAAACCCTGTCATTCCCCCGGCCGTCCCGGCCCTGCTATATGTATATTACTATTATCGGGCGAAAGCAACAGAGAATTTAACACTATATGCAACGAAGCTTCGCCCCCAATCGTACCAAGAATATGCTGGCGAAAGTGACCATAGTGCAATGCCCGGTCGGGCGGCAATTAACCCGGGACGAGGACCTGCTGATTTTCAAGCAAAGGCCCGATTTCGTCCTTCTGCCGGAGTATTATAACGTCGATCCGGAACGGCGCGATACGGCTCGCAACGCGTCCCTGGCCTATGAGTGTCTTCAGTATTGCCAGACCCTTTCCGATCGCTTTCACACGACGATCATCGCCGGCACGGCCATTTCGTCGCTGGCGGGGCAGTTTTACAATACCAGTTATGTTTACAGCCGGGGTGAGTATATCGGGTCCTATTACAAAACCAATCCGACCGAGAATGAGCGCCGTCACGGCATCGCACCGGGGTCCAGCCGGGAATTGTTCGAGATCGGCGGCGTCCGTTTTTCGATAATGATTTGCGCCGACGTGCTGGCTCCCGACAATTTCAGCGGCCTTCGCCTTCTGACCCCCGATCTGGTCTTTATTCCGACCACTTCGCCGTTTCGCGCCCAGGAGACGGTTCGCGACAAATTTGCCCGGGATCAGTCGATTTTTGTCAACGGCGCGCGGCTGGCCGGAGCCATTCTGGTCAAGGGTTGCGCCGTCGGCGAACTCTGGGGCGGGCGGCTCCAGGGGCGGTCGCTGATCGCGGCCCCGTGGGGAGTGTTGACCCGCATTTCGCCTGAAGAGGAGGCTCGCCCTCGAATCCTCTCGATGGTGCTGGATTTGGCCGAATTGAGGGAATTCCGCCGCAAGCATGAACTGGTCCGATCGCACGATCAGGAATAGATAATCCTTGCCAAATCGGTCTCCCTTGTATTATTTGAAGAAACCTCTTCAGGGAGACACGCCATGCGGATGAAAATCATCGCCATCAGTATTACCCTTCTCTTGATAACGGCCGCGGGCGTCTGCCGAGCCGACGAGGGGATGTGGCCCTTATACGATCTTGACAAACTGCCTTTCGACAGCCTGCACGCGATGGGGCTGACGCTTCAACCGGATGAAATATTTCGACCCGGTGCGGGCGGCTTGTCCGACGCCGCCGTCAACTTAAGCGGCGGGTCGGCATCGTTCGTCTCTCCCGACGGGCTGATCATTACCAACCACCATGTCGCCGCCGGGGCTATCCAGAAGCAGAGCACGGTCGAACATAATTATCTCCGCGACGGCTTCTATGCGGCCAATGATGCGGAAGAAATTCCGGCGATCGGATACACGGTCAACGTCACCGTGGAAGTCAAGGATGTCACTGAGCGGGTGTTGGCGGCTGTAAATGACAGCCTGACCGATCTGGAGCGGTACAAGGTCATCGACCGGGCCATGAAAGAAATCGTGGCCGAGGCCGAAAAAGACCGCGACGTTAAATGCCGGGTGTCGGAAATGTTCGGCGGCCTGCAGTATATTCTGTACACCAATTTTCAAATTCGCGACGTCCGCATCGTCTATGCGCCGCCGGAAGCGATTGGCAATTACGGCGGCGATATCGATAACTGGATGTGGCCTCGGCACGTCGGGGATTTTGCCTTCCTGCGCGCCTATGTGGCGCCCGACGGATCATCGGCGGCCTATTCCAAAGAGAATGTCGCCTATCATCCGACGAGATTCTTCATCGTTTCCTCCGAAGGTGTGCGCGAGGGCGATTTTGTGATGATGATGGGATTCCCGGGGCGGACGCACCGCTATGCCAGTTCGTATGAAATTGCCAATCTTTCCGAACATTACTATCCCATGGCGCTGAAGACTTATCAGGACCGGCTGGCGATGCTGGAGAAGGCGGCCGCTTCCAGCCCGGAGATGAATATCCGGCTGGCTTCGAGAATATCGGGTATCAATAATTTCATGAAGAAAACACTGGGACTTTATGAGGGATTCAAGCATTCGAATATTCTCGATAAAAGGCGGGCGCAAGAAGAACAACTCATGGCTTATATCGACGGGCATCCCAACCTGGCCCGGAAATACGGCCACATCCTCGAACAACTCGACAGCCTCTACCGGGAAGATTATAAGACGCAGGAAAAAGATCATATCATCGGTCTGATGACTTATACCTGCGATTATCTGAGCATGGCCGAAGAAATATACCGCTGGGCCTCCGAGCGGGAGAAAGCCGATCTGGACCGGGACCGCGGTTATCAGGATCGAGATTCCACGAGAACCAAGCGCTATCTGGAAGACGAACAGATAAACCTCGTACCGTCGGTGGACAAGGAAATGCTGAAGTACCTGGTCGAGAGGGCGCTTCAACTCCCGCACGATCAGCGGATTGCCACGGTGGACAAAATTTTCGGCGGGATGGAACATACGGATATGGAAGCCTATATCGACAAGCTGTACGCCAATACCGGAATCGGCGACCTCGACCGGCGGATGCAGATGTTTCATATGAGCCGGGAGCAATTGGATAGTCTGCATGACAGCTTCATTGATTTCATCGCACAATTCATGCCCGAACTCAAGGCCCGGCGGGAACGGGAAAAAGAAATTTCGGGGGCATCCAAGCGGCTTTATCCGGAACTTATCCAGGCTTATGCCATCTGGAAACAGGGGAACCTTTACCCCGACGCCAACGGCACCAAGCGGTTTAACTGGGGTGTTGTCCGGGGATTTTCGCCGCGCGATGCGGTGGAGTATAAATATATCACGACCCTGACCGGGGTGATGGAAAAGGAAACCGGCGAAGAGCCGTTTATAGTCCCTCAAAGGCTGAAAGAAGTGTATCTGGCAAAAGATTACGGCGATTATATTGACCCGGTGGTCAAGGATGTCCCGGTCGATTTTGCGACGACCAACAGCGGCACCAACGGCAATTCCGGCAGTCCGGTGCTCAATGGCCGTGGCGAACTGGTCGGACTTGACTTCGATACCGACTATGAAGGAGTTTCGGCCGATTACATGTATGATCCCGCCGTTGACCGGGCTATTGTTTGCGGGATGCGCTATGTCCTGTTTCTGCTCGATAAGGTTTACCATCTGGATAATCTGCTCCACGAGCTGACGGTCCACTGAGGCCGCCGGGACGGACTGTTCAGGCCAGGATTCTTAAGGCCCGATCCACGAGGATGGGGCCTTTTGATTGGGATAGATTTTAATCGGAAGATTTCAAAACTTTGGAGGTCTCAATGCGTTAAATTCTGTATGATGCCTTCTGCCATATTCGATGACGGGATCGCAAAGGAGTTATTTTGGTTGATCATGGATTGTTGAAAAAAGCGCTGGCCGTAGCGGTCGAGAAGGGGGCCGATTTCGCCGATATTTTCGTCGAAAAAGCCACCTACAATTGGGTCAGCGCCGACGATAAAAAATTGAAAACCGCTTTATCGCTGGAAAACGGCGTCGGGATCCGGGTCGTTTCCGGCGAAAGGACTTATTACGCCATAACCAATTCTTTTCTGGAGGCGGATATCCTCAAGGTAGCCGCCTATGTCCGGGACGCCGCCGGCGGCAACGGCCGATCAGGGAAGATAATCGACCTCCGCGAGAAAAAAGCTACTTGGGAGTACCCGTTTCGGACGCCACCGGCCGACGCCGATATAGAGAAAAGGGTCGAGATTGTCCGGCGCGCCGAAGAGCGCGGTTGGACCACTCCCCATGCGGTGCAGACCACGGTCGCCTACCGGGATCATCAGCGAGATATTCTCCTGGCCTCGACGCTCAATGATAATATTATCAGCCACACGCTGGGTCTGACCGAATTCTCGGTTATCGTCATTGTCGAGAAAGACGGCGTTCGGGAATCGGGAAGCCGGGGGAATTCATTTTACGCCGGCATCGAGGCCCTGACCGGGGATTATGCGCCGGAAGAAATCGCCGCCCGCGCGGCTGAAACCGCGACCATTTCGCTGACGGCGCGGGATTGCCCCCGAGGCGCGATGCCGGTGGTCTTTGCCCCCGGCGACAACGGCATCCTTTTTCATGAATCATGCGGCCACGGCATGGAAGGCGATCTGGTTGAAAAGGGATCGTCGTTTACCGGTTTAATGGAGCAATCGGTGGCGTCGCCTCTGGTCACACTGGTCGATGACGGCACTCTCCCCGGCTATCCGGGATCGTTTGAGTTTGACGATGAAGGAACGCCCTCTCAGAATACGGTTTTGATCGAGAAGGGCATTCTCAAAAATTATATGCATTCGTCAATTACCGCTCAGAAGTTCGAAACCGATTCGACGGGATCGGCCCGCCGTGAATCATTCGAATATCCGCCTATTCCCCGGATGCGCAACACCTATATCCTCGCCGGTGAATCCGACCCCGACGATATTATCAAAAGCACCAAACGGGGTTTGTACGCCGTTCAGCCGGGCGGAGGCGGACAGGTCAACGTTTTTACGGGCGAGTTTATCACGTCGGTCAAGCTCGGTTATATGATCGAAGACGGAAAACTCACCTACCCGGTCAAGGGCGCCTCCATAATCGGCCGGGGTATCGACGCCTTGCGCGATATCGATATGGTCGGCCGCGATCTGGCCATTTATCGAACCTCGGGGCGGTGCGGCAAGGGGCAGAATGTCCCGGTCGGCGTCGGGATGCCGACGGTTCGGGTTAAAGCGCTGAATGTCGGCGGCACCGGCGACGCCTATGAAGGAGGTGGACAATGAATAAGATGGAACTGGCTCAGAAGCTGGTCGAAAGATCGCGCCGGCTGGGGGCCGATGAGGCCGAGGCCTTCGTCATGGATTCGACCGAGGTGAGTATTTCCATCAAGGACGACGAGCCGGAAACGGTTAATTATACCGATACTTCCGGATATGGGATTCGGGTGCTGATCGACGGACGGATGGGTTTTGCGTCTTCGAATAATTTCGACCTGACCGAGGCCGACAGTGTCATTAAACGGCTGGTGAGCTACACCCGGAAACATACTCCGGATGAGCATAATGTCCTGCCGGCGCCAACGGCCGACGGAAACGAGGATGCGTCGCTGGATCAATATGACGAAAGGTTATCGACGATCCCGGTCGAGGACAAAATAAGGGCGGCCGTCGCTATCGGCGCCGCGGCCAAGGCGGCAGATAGTCGAATCAGGCAGATTCCCATGCTGAAGTATGGAGATTCGGCCTGGCGATATGCCATCGCCTCCACGCGCGGCATAAGCGGCGAGGCCCGGCGCACACAAACTTACGGCGTTGTCATCGCTCTCGGCATGGATAATGCGCCCGACGCCCAACCCGATCCGGCAGCGACACAAACAGGCATCGGCGTTGAA
The DNA here is from genome assembly GCA_964523575.1 of uncultured Ignavibacteriales bacterium. GTDB lineage: Bacteria > Zixibacteria > MSB-5A5 > GN15 > JAAZOE01 > DAOUTW01. The sequence continues at coordinate 83,380 of CAZGAV010000002.1, read as the reverse complement.
GTCAAGGCCAGCTTCGCCCAGCTCGACCCAAGCGCCATCGGCCGCAAAGCGGCTCATTACGCCCTGCGGATGCTGGGCGCCATCGAAGGCCGGACGGCGGAGATTGAAGGCGTTTTTCCTCCCGAGGTCGGTTTCAACTTCATTCAATTGGTCGCCGATATGTCTGCCGCCGATCAGATTCAGAAGAAAAAATCGATCTATACCGGTAAACTGGGCGAGATGGTGGCTTCCAAACATGTGACCATCATCGACGACGGACGTCTTGAAGGCGGATTGGCCTCGGCGGCCGTGGATATGGAGGGCGTTCCGACGACGACCAAGGAAATTATCAGGGACGGAAAGCTGACGCAATTCCTTTACGACAGCTATACCGCTCATCGAGGCAAGACCGTCTCCACCGGTAATGCCATCCGGCAATCGTTCGATTCCAAGCCGTATATCGCGCCCACTAATTTCTATATGAAACCGGGCCAAATGACCGCCGAGGGATTGATTGCTTCGGTCAAAGACGGTCTGTACGTCACGGAAGTGAGCGGATTGCACGCCTCGGTCGATCAGGTCTCCGGTAACTTCTCGATTCCCGGTAAAGGCCTGATGATTGAAAACGGCGAGTTATCGAAGCCGGTGACCAACGTGTCGATTTCCGGCAACATTTTCGATTTCTTCAAGGGGATCGAGGCCGTCGCCGACGACCTTACATGGGAGCCGCGCGAGCATGCCATCGGGGTTCCGACTTTCAAGGTCAATCGCATCAAAATCAGCGGCATATAGTAATCGCATATATAATTACAAAAAAGCCCCGCCGGAGGGGGGCTTTTTTATTGTCGATGCGGTAATTCACTAAACGCGGGAATATCAGTTGCCGCCGAGGATTAACGGCAGGCCGTCTTTTCCGCTCCCGATGATGACCACTTTAGTATTCTGTGATTCCGAGAGTTTTTCGGTGGCCTCGATCCCCTTCCATTTCAGCAAATCCTGAGTGATGCCGCTGGAGACGATTTTCTGGAAATCGGCGATACCCTGGGCCTCGATCCGTTTTCGTTCCGCCTCCTGTTTCTCCTTCAACAGGACATACTCCATTCTCTGAGCTTCCTGATCGGCGGCCAGCTTGAGGTTGATGGCCTCGGTAATTTTGGGAGGCAATTGCACATTGCGGATAATGACGTTTTCGACGCTGACGAATTTTTCCAGCAGAATCGATTTCATTTCACTCAGGATTTCGGAGGCGATCAATTCCCTTTTCGAGGAATAAATCTCCTCCGGCTTATATTTGCCGACGACCGACCGGGCCACACCGCGCAGAGCCGGAGCGACGATGGAATTGAAATAGTCGGGTCCGATGGTCTTCTGGAGAGAATCGAGCTTGCTGACTTCGGGCCGATACCAGATGGACACTTCCAGCATAATGGTGGCGCCGTCGGACGTGAGGATCGGCAAATCCTCTTTGCGCTCTTCCAACTGGATCTTATAGGTATAGATTTTGTTCCAAGGGAAATGCCAGTTGAAACCTTCGTCATAAATCTTCCCCATCTCGGTACCGTCGCCAAACTTGAAATATTTGACGCCCCGGTACCCGGACGGAATCTGGGTCCCGCACCCGACCAGAAAAAGCAGGGCCAGCAGGGCCAGTAATGGTTTGGCTCGTTTTACCAGCTTCCTTCTTTCCATTATTCCTCCTTGATTATGTAAAATGTGAGTAGATCATTGTCAGTAAATCAATATAGCCCAAAAGAGAGCAACTATTCAACAAGAATCGGAGATTATCGAGGTCTTAAAGGCGCAGATGCTAATTCCTGAAATAGGAGAGATCGCTGTGATGAAATCGCCTTTTTATGATAGTCCGGCCGTCGAAAACCCGGCAGGCGGCTATAATCTCAGTTGTCGCACACCTGTCTGAAGACGCGCATGAAGTTGCCGCCGAGGATTTTGTCGATATCGGTCGTCGAGTAGCCTCGGGCCACCATTTCTTTGGTGATATTGGGCACCATGGAGCAGTCCTTGAGACCGTCGGGCAAGGCCGGGATACCGTCGAAATCGGAACCGAGGCCGACATAGTCGGACCCGACCAGTTTTACGATATGGTCGATATGATCGACGACGGTGCCGACATCGATATCGACATTCGATAATTGCTCATTGACATGGTTAAAGATGGCCCCCATCGCTTCGTGCCTTTTCTCGCTGTCTTCCTTGTAAAGTTCGCGGATGGAATCGGTTTCGGCGCGATGCAGAGCCCAGACGGAATCGGCCATTCGAGTATATTCGCCTCCCGGAGACAAGTAGCCATCGTAGAAATTGATGCCGATCATGCCGCCATTGGCGGCGATAGCTTTGATCTGGTCATCGGTCAGATTGCGGTCATGAGGACAGATGGCAAAGACGCAGGAATGGGAGGCTATTATCGGATCGGAAGTCACCTTCAGCACCTGTGCGACTGCCGACGGCGCCGCGTGGGAGACGTCGATTATCATACCCAACTCGTTCATTTTTTTCACCACGTCGCGCCCGAAATCAGTCAGGCCGTCGAAGGCCGGGTTGGTATCGGCCGAGGATATGCACCAATCATTGGAGGCGGTATGGGTCAGGGTCAGGTAGCGGACGCCGCGGTCGTAAAAATGGCTGATATTTTCAAGGCTATCGTTGATGGCCACCCCGTTTTCGATACCGATGAAGGCCGCGACTCTTCCCTGATCGATAATTCGCTCGGCCTCGGCGGCCGTTTTGCAGACGGCGATTTGATCGGGATGGCGGTCAATCTGCGCTGTGAGGGAGTCGATCATCTCGTCCACCTGTGGGCGGCATTCTTCGGGCGGGGTATCGGTCGAGATGAAACAGGCGAAAACCTGCAGATCGACGCCGCCGTCTTTTAATCTGGGGATATCCATATGTCCGGTGGTGTCGCGAACCGAGATATCGAAACCATGCGCCATGCGCATGGCCGTGTCGCTGTGCAGATCAGCCACGATGGCGTTCTTGTGGATGGTCATATAATCGGGCTGCGACTGGCCGCAACCCAGCAGCCCCAATAGGACGATTGCCGAAACGATATATTTATTGGTCATGTTTCTAAATAAAGCATCGCTGATGGTAAATCAAGTCCAAAAATTGACGTCCTTCATTTGGACCGGGGCGGCGGCGGGATCTTTCCCAGATTTATCAGGCGCGCTTCGATAGCCCCGGCAGTTCTTTTAAAATTGCGCGCCAGGTCTCCGAACTTGGCGCCGTCATCGAATTGGGCAATGAGCTGTTTATCGTCTTCATCCGACCACGGTTTGCCGGCATTTTCCGGCAGGTCCTTTTGTTTCAATTCTCTTTTTTGCTGAACTTCCAGCGCCCCCAGAGCGCGATACATGGCTCGCACCATATCCGG
>CAZGAV010000002.1:41627-79910 GCA_964523575.1 uncultured Ignavibacteriales bacterium | reverse complement strand
CGTCAATAACATTTTTAAGATTAATTTATAACGATTAAGCCGACGGGATAAGGCCGTAGTCGATCAGCGCCTGGTCGGAAATATCAATGAATGATTTTTATCATAGCGCAGGTAGAAATACTCGGCCTCATGCACATAATTCGTCCAGTCCTCGCCGGCCGCGCTATGATCTTCCCAGTATTCATAGCCCAAAATCCCGAGATCGCGCGAGAAGTAGAACTCATAGCGATAATCACTGTTGCCGATACGCACCTTGACCAGATCGGAAAATGTCCGGCCGTCCACTTTCAGACTCTGTCCCAGAGTGACTTTACGGTAATAGATCGGCGATGAGACATAAAGTTGAATCGGGGTCGAATCCTCAGGCTGGATTGTCCCCGGTTTCAGCAGGGTTACCGTGTATTGGTCCAATCTGTAGAGCAGGGCCGTATCGGTCAGCACCAGCGGCGCCATGATGGGGTAATTGCTCAGGGGCAGATCGTAATTCAAGCCCGAATCGGAAACAAAACGGTAGAGGGCCGAATCATAGCGGGACAGCCAGTATTGTATGTCGTTCCCGGAAAAAACGCCGGTACGCCAGCGGGCAATCCCGTAGGCCGCCTCCAGGTCGCCATCATAACTGCTGTTTCCATTATAGTCGGCATAAGGCAGGCCCGGTACATAACCGGAAATATGATTTCCGGGATCGGGGCGGAAGATACCGTTCCCGTCGATATCGTCGAACGGAACCCCCTCCGTCCAGGGGTCATCGGGGCTGTCATAAAGTCCGTTGTGATTGAGGTCCTGGTTGAGCACGGGATTATCGGAAATGAGGAACGAATCGACGCCGGCTTCATAAATGCCGTCACCGTTCAGGTCGGTAAACGGTTCGCCCAGCGATTGTTCCCAGTTGACCAGAGGTTCCGGGATGACATCGTTGTAGCGGGGCAAGTCTCTTTTGACCATGCGGTATTCGGTGGAATCAAAATGGACATACTGGCCGAAATCATAGCTGATTTCTTCGGGATCGGTACTGTAGTTTTTGTCTTCACATCCGACGATGACGGCGGCGGCCGCAACCGCCAGCAAAACAATAATATTCAATCTCATAGGTTCACCTGCCTGATTATACTCCCGGTGAATATACCGGTTCCCGAAAGAGAATCAAGTCTTCTTTGAGACTGAATAAAGCGCTTCCCGGCTCGGCTCAGGGTCGGTGATTGTCTATTTTGTCATGATTGTTGCCGAAAATGAGATTCCGCACAAAGTCGCCGGTAAGAAATTCGTGAGGAAAACCCAGGTCGATCTCGCTGACCCGGTTAAGTCGATTCATTTCCTCGTCGGACAGATCGAATTTCAGGCAATCGAGATTGTCCTTTACCTGAGATTCGGTGCGGGCGCCCATTATCGGAATCATAACGCCCGGACGCCGCCGGATCCAATTGAGAGCCACCTGGGCCGGCGAGACGCCGCGGTTTGCGGCCACTTTTTTGACTTCCTCGGCGATAGCCAGATTGCGGTCGGTCAGGAGACGATCCATGACTTTGGCTCGCTCTGAATCCACGGCCTCGATTTTGTCGTCTTTTTTGAAATATTTGCCGGTCAGGATACCGCGCCCCAGCGGCGACCACGGGGTGACGGCCAGGTCGAGAGCGTGAGCCATGGGGATCAGGTCGCGCTCGGTCGTTCGCTGAATCAGGCTGTATTCCACCTGAAGACCGACAAAAGGAGTCCAACCGCGCAGATCGGCCAGCATATTAGCGCGCGAGACCTCCCAGGCCGGAGTATCGGAAATGCCGAGATAGATGACTTTGCCGGCGCGGACCAGATCGTCGAGAGCGCGCATAACTTCCTCGGCCGAGGTCGTGAAATCCCAGGCATGGAGCCAGTAGAGATCGATATAGTCGGTGTTCAATCGCTTGAGACTGGCTTCGACCGCGTGGACGATATTCTTGCGATGGTTGCCGCCGGCGTTGGGATCGTTCTCGTTCATCGACAAAGTGAATTTGGTGGCAAGCACGAAACGGTCCCGATCCGAAGCGATGAATTCGCCGACATATTTTTCGCTGGTGCCCATCGTATATTTATTGGCGGTGTCGATGAAATTGCCGCCCGCGTTAACATAGGCGTCGAATATTTTGCGGCTTTCTTTTTTGGAAGCGCCCCAGCCCCATTCTTCGCCGAAAGTCATGGTTCCGAGGCATAACTCGGCAACCCTCAGACCGCTTCGACCGAATAATTTATATCGCATAGCTGTCTCCTCGATTTATCGTCACAGGCACCGTCGCGTTTGCAACTCGTCCGGGCGCCGCTTATTTATCGATTCACAGAAGGAGATACGCAGGATCAGTCAGACTTATCGGGAATATCCGGTTACGGCGACCAGAGAAATCGTTCCAGATCAATGACATCATTCAACCCGAAGCGGACACCCTCCTTCTCCAGAAGACTTCTCTGCAATTCATACCCCTGCCCCGGTTTCAGCGAAATCGTCCCGCGGCCGTTGATCACCCGATGCCAGGGGAGTTTATCAGATTCGGATGACGAGTGCAAGATGCGCACAACCTGGCGGGCCGCCCGCGGGCTACCGGCATAAGCCGCAATCTGACCGTAGGTGGCGACTTTTCCCCGAGGTATTTTCTTGATAAGTGCTTTGACCGTTTTCGTAAACGGTGTGATTTCCTTTTGAGCCATATCGTTTATTTGTCAGGTACTTGAATTTCAATCCCGGCGGCATAACGGCCGCGTCAGGCAGGTCGGACCGCCGGCGCCTTTTTTTGAAATTTCTTCTCCTTGATATTCGATCACTTCGACTCCGGCATCCTCCAGTAATTTTCCCGTGCGGGGATTACCGGAGAGCATCAGGCATCGCCGGGGCGCCAAGGCCAAAATATTGCCAGCCATATATGCGAATTCATTTTCTGGCACTTCCAGTAATTCGATCCCCCGGTCAATCAATAATTCGCGGAAGGGCACCGGCATGAGCCGGGAGTAAACGACCGCCAGGTCATAATCAATGGGGCTGATGATCGACATCAGGTGAAAGACATCATCGGGTCCCTGCCAATGAGGCAAAGGCACGACAATCAGCCGAACGCCGAAATTGGATATCATATTGCGGAGTTGATCGATCCCCTCGTCATTGGTGCGGTATCCCCGGCCAATGGCCAACGTTTGAGCATCGAGCCAGACAAGATCGCCGCCTTCGAGTTGACCCTCGCCGGTGATCTTTCCTATTATTGGGACGCCGAGTTTTTTCAGATAATTGCCGGCCGCCTCCGGTTCCCCCTGACGCGCTTCCTTTCCCATGCGGCAAAGTATCGCGCCATGAGGGGTCATCACGACCGCATCGCGGACGTAAATGGAATCGATACCGGCGGCATCATCGGCCGGCAGATATTGTATATCTATCCCCTCGTTGGTGAAAATAGAAATGAACTTTTCATATTCTTCCAGGGCGACTTGAAAATCGGGACGGCCGTAATAGTGGAGTTTTTCCCATTGGGCATCAATCTGAACTTGTGATTGAAAGGCCTCAAGGGGATGCTTGATCATGATCGATTCGATTTTACCGACCTCGGATTGAATACCGAATTTCATTATCCGGGCCCTTTCCCCGATTTCGATGTTGAGACATGATAATATGATTTCCGTGGGAAAAACACCACACAATTTCAAAAAATGCCGTATATAATGCAAACTTGCGGAATACTATCTCAGAAAACTGAATCAGGCTTTTTGACATTTTTTAAAGATAAGCCGTATCAGGAGGTTTCATGATGAAGAAGTTGGCGCTTTGGGCGTTTCTGGCATTGATGTTAGTCCCCCCGGCCATGGCCGCACCGGTCAAACTCGGATTCGGGGCTTTCGGCGGTCTAAATATCCCGGTGGTGCAAGATGACCAGAATACCGGAAATATATTCGGCATCCGGGCCAGGATCAAGCTCATGTCGTTTATCGTCGCCGAACCGAATATCGCCTTCGGCAAATGGGGCGCGCCCGACCCGATCCGGGGTTTCGATCTGGGAATCGACGGGTCGAAGATAAAATCGTACGGAGTGGACGCCACCATCGGAGGACTTCCCGGCGCTCCGGGGTTGAAACCTTTTGCCGTGCTCGGAGCCGGGATTTATTCGATCAAGAACGACGACACCGGTTATGACGAGAGTAAATTGGGTTTTTCATTCGGATTGGGAGCCGGTATCGGACTGACGCCCCAATTCGATCTTGACGTTCGGGGAGTCGGCATCGTCGCGCCGCAGGAGGAAGGCTCCAAGAAAGCGGTTTTCGTGACCGGCGGTTTGACCTATTACTTCAACCTGGGTTATTGAGGAGGTGACGGAGATGTTGAAAATGAAACGAAAAATCGGACTGGTCGTCCTGGCGGCAATTTTACTGACTGCGGCCGGATGTTTCTGGTCGGGCACCTTTGTCATCAACAAAACTTTCACCTTCGCACCGGGCGAGAATTTTTATTCCTATCGGCTCGATTTGACGACCAACGCCACCTGGCGAGACCACAAGGATAATATCGACCGTATCGAAACCATCGGCTTTGTGCTGTATCTCAACAGCGGCGAACCCGATGACGTCGCTTTCAGCGCCTATGTCAATGAAGCGGTCGGGGACGAGCCCAATCAATCATCGGTGCCGGCCACGGCCAAAGTCATAATTGACAGTCTGCCGGTCGCACCCGGCAAGCAAGTGATATCATATCCCCAATCGCTCAAGGTCATCCGCAATATTGACGCCCTCAAGAAACTGGCCAAAACCGGCAAATTCGATTTTTACGGAACCAGTACGGGAACCGACGGCGATACTTTCAAGGTCGATTCGGTCACGGTAGTCGTCACCTTTACGGCCAGTTGAAGATTGGGAGATAACGTTCCTGAAGTTGACAAGAGGCCCGGCAACGGGCCTCTTGCGTTTGAATTGGGGGGCCGGTGCAAATCCGGTTATGCGGCTGGCTTTGCTTTGCCGCCGGCGAAGAAATTGTACACCCAGGCGACCAGCGCTCCGGCGATCAAGCCGTCGAAAAAGCCCCATATCAGGCCGATGATGCTTCCGACGGCGCTGATGCTGTAGCCGCGATAAACGGCGCCGAAAATGGTGCGGTCGCCGCTGGCGCCGTCGAAAAGAATAATCCACCAGGTCATAATGAACAGGCTCAGCCCCCAGAGAATACCGCTGGTCAGGGCCAGCGCTTTGACATTGAGTTTCATATCTGCCTCCTCCGGCATCATGATATTGATATTTTTGAAGGTGCGGTCACGGGGTGGCACTTATCTGGTGTAAATGTGGAGATATCAATTGACGTTGTCAACAAGAAACCGCAAGTCTTGATGCCGAAACCGCAGAGACTACTACTTACGAGACTACACGAGTTTGTCAGCCGCCGATACAGCCGGGGCAGAGAATCAATAATGGCAGGAGGAGCGGGATGGCCGCTGTCATCGCCAAAACCTTGTGATACAATGGACGCGAGTTTATACCCCTCCCGGCCACGGCCGGGAAAGCCGGGGTAAAAGAATCTATCAGGTAGGATATCCTGAACAGCCAGATATCATCGCCGATGACAAACTGGTATTTAGTACCCTGTTTGGAATCGGACAGGTAGTTGGTTGCAAAAAAGAGTTCCAGCGTGTGGTAGCCGCCGCAGGCGGTGTTGTAGCCGTAAGAAAACCGTTCAAAGGGCCCCTCGAAAGCCAGCGCGCCCCCGAAGCCGGATTCGGATTTTTCAAACTTGTAATCGTCCCTTTTGACCCGCAGGCGGCTGTAGGTGGTGGACGCTTCGATTTGGGGCATGAAGTTGTCGCGGGTGCCGGTGTAGTATCGAACGTCAAAGCGGGCCGGTTCGGAAAAGGTGAAGTTTTTGCCGAGGCCGGTCCAGTTGGTGGAGGCGCAAAAGCGCAGGCGGCTGTAATCGGCAACGATCCCGCCGGCGATGCCCAGAAGGAAACCGCTTTTATCGAGCCCCGGTATAGTAGACTTGAACATGCCCATCGGCATGGGGTATTCGAAAACCAGGCGGGGTTTTCGTTCGGGCGGTTTGAAGGCGGGCAGTTCGGCGCGGTCGGTCTGAGGCGCGCCGGCGCTGTCATGGTAGTATTCGGTGACGGCGCATCTCCATTTGTGTTCGGGTACGGGGCCTTTGGGTAAATTGAATTCGCCGGATGTAATCAGGCGATTTTCGTAGGGTTGCGAATACTGGCGGAAGCTGGGCGGCATACGAGTAGTATTCGGCGGGAAAATCGGAATCGACGCCAGCGACAGGCCATCGGCTGTCACCTCAAGGATAGCCGAATCGAGCGGGTAATGGTTCGGGTTGGCCTGATATTTGAAGTGAACGGAATCGCCCTCGATGGAGGCGTTGAGGGAGAAGAGAAAAGGCGACGAATCCTTGTTGTATTCGTTGTCGAGGCCGGATTCGAAAGTGTAAACTTCGTCGTCGGCGGCGATTACGGTCGATATGGCGCAGATAACGAGGACGACCAGCAAAAGGCCGACCCACCGGTGAGATGATAACGGCATAGATTCCCCTCCGTGCGATGATGAGTGCCAGTGCTTAAATTTATTGCATGATAAATCAGATGCAAGAAAAAAACGGATGTGATACGCGGATGGATTACCGGCGGCCCTTGGTTTTTTTGAGGCGATCGCGGAGGGCCGAGGCCGAAACCACAGGGGTTTCGACCTACTTTACTAAAATTTCTCGTTATTGGATTATGGCAAATACTTCGGTATTATTTCTTGCATGTTGAGGTAGGTAACCCGAAAGGGGATGAAACGTGTATAATATCCTTCAATACTGGAATCTAGGCTCATTAGAGAATCAAGCTTCCTGAAAAACATAAACCAAAGTTTGAGTTCAGCTAGCACTATAGCTACCAGTGGTCCACAAATGAACAATTTTTTGTAGATATCCAAACCTGAACCACCTATTAATATTGTATGATATATCCCTAATAGGGTGAATCCCAATGATAACACAAAGAATACGGCGGTAATATATGGTGGAAAGCCCCAAGAACCAGTCTTCTCCCAGCGATAAAAAAAACTGAAAAGGTGACTAAACCCTTTTCCAATACTGGGTTTTAGTGCATAGTCATTCTTTCTGAGCAAGTCACCAGTTTTTTTCTTTAAGGCACTTTTCTGCATGTTATCAATTTTCATATTATCTATCATAGAAAATATTAAAGATATATCTTGGGAGCTTTGCCTAAGTTGCTCCACACAATACTCCCATGCTGCAATTTCATCCGTATCTTTTATGACGTTGGGATTTGTAAAATATTCAAGATTTAATAATTTACAATATCCCGCGTATCTATTATGTGTGTTAAATTTATAAAATAGTATCATAAGAATTATCCCGATTAGAAGGGATAAAAGAATAGATGTATAAGCTATTGCTATTATATTTTCATCTCGTGAGAATGATGCAAGCCCAAAAATAGCGGCACCCGATCCGCCCAAAACAAATCCCATGTAGTGTGTGGTGCATTCTCTCACCCTGACTAATTCATTCCTGATTTGATCGTATTCTCGGTAGTTTTGCTTTTGCATAACCAATCTCCCTTAGCCAAGAAACGCATTTGTGATAAGTGCTGCTAAATTTGAAGCCTAAACCCATTATAAGCGCTCTTTTTATCCCTATACACGTGTGTGATATCCGCTTTTGATCTAAATATGATAATCGAGTAATCGATGCCCATGCCAGTTTCATCTTCTCGTTTGCCAAGTAATATATGAAACAGAAGTAATAATTACAAGTACATTTTGGATGGATTACCGGCGGCCTTTGGTTTTTTTGAGGCGGTCGCGGAGGGACATGATCTCGTCGCGGATCTGAGCGGCCAGTTCGAACTCCAGATTCTCGGCGGCCTTTTTCATGGCGCGGGTCATGAAATTGAGCTTATCCTCATTGGTCATGTCGTCAAAATGACTGGGCTTTTCAAATTCCGGTTCGACCTCGGTCTTAGCGTCGGCAAAGGACGTCGCCTGCAAAATTTCCTCGCGGGTTTTACGAATCGTCTCCGGTGTGATGCCATGCTCTTCGTTATAGGCCAGTTGTTTTTCGCGGCGGCGGTTGGTCTCGGCGATGGCTTTGTTGATGGAATTGGTCATGACGTCGGCGTAATATATGACTGTGCCGGCGGCGTTGCGGGCCGCGCGTCCTGACGTCTGAATCAGCGATTGAGCCGACCGCAAAAAGCCTTCCTTGTCGGCGTCGAGGATGGCCACCAGCGATACCTCCGGTAAATCCAACCCCTCGCGCAGAAGATTGATGCCGACCAGAACGTCGAATTTATGCAGGCGCAGGTCGCGGATCAATTCGGTGCGGTCGATGGAGTCGATTTCGCTGTGGAGGTAATGAGCCTTGATGTTGAGCTTGACCAGATAATCAGTCAGGTCCTCAGCCATCCTTTTGGTCAGGGTCGTCACCAGCACCCGTTCCTTGCGGGTGATCCGGTCGCGGATCTCGGCCACGAGATCATCGACCTGATTCTTGACCGGACGGACCTCTATTACAGGATCGATGAGGCCGGTCGGCCGGATGACCTGCTCGACGACGACGCCGTCCGATTTTTCGATTTCAAACGGAGCCGGCGTGGCCGAAACGAAAATGACCTTTTTGATCATCGATTCGAATTCATCGAAATAAAGCGGCCGGTTGTCCAGCGCCGACGGGAGGCGGAAACCATGCTCGACCAGCGTTTCCTTGCGCGACCGGTCGCCAGCGAACATGCCCCGAACCTGCGGGATCGATTGATGGGACTCGTCGATGAACATGAGGAAATCATCGGGGAAAAAATCGATCAGGGTATAGGGCCTCTCCCCCGGCAGGCGGCCGGTGAGATGACGCGAATAATTTTCGATGCCGGAGCAATAGCCGATTTCGTGCATCATTTCAAGGTCATAACGGGTGCGCGATTCCAGCCGCTGAGCCTCGAGGAGCTTGCCGACCGAGCGAAAATATTCGAGTCGTTCCTCCAGCTCCGCGTTGATCGAGACATAAGCCTTGGCCAACTGCGGCGCAGTGGTGACGAAATGTTTGGCCGGATAGATCGCCACCCGCTTGCGTTCGTCGAGGATTTCGCCGGAGACAGGATTGAAAGTCATCAGCTTTTCCACCTCGTCGCCGAACAACTCGATTCGCAGGGCGTTTTCCATATAGGCCGGGATCAGTTCGACGGTATCGCCGCGCACGCGGAAATTGCCCCGCGAGAAATCGATATCGTTGCGGTTGTAATGGATGTCGATCAATTTTCGGATCATATCGTCGCGGTCGATTTCCTGACCGACTTCGAGGAATAACAGCAGTTCCTTGTACTCCTTGGGCGATCCCAGGCCGTAGATGCAGGAAACTGAGGCGATGATGACGACGTCGTTGCGTTCCAGAAGGGCCGAAGTCGCCCGCAGGCGGAGGCGGTCGATATCATCGTTCATCGAGGTATCTTTTTCGATGAAAGTGTCGGTGGTCGGGATATAGGCTTCGGGCTGGTAATAATCGTAATAGCTGATGAAAAACTCGACGGCATTGTTAGGAAAGAATGAGCGCATTTCGCCGAAAAGCTGAGCCGCCAGAGTTTTATTATGCGAGAGAATCAGGGTCGGGCGGTTGTAGCGGGCGATGACATTGGCCATGGTAAAAGTCTTGCCCGACCCGGTCACACCCAGCAGGGTCTGGTATTTCTGTCCCTGTCCCAGCCCCCTGACCAATTGATCAATCGCCGCGGGCTGATCGCCCCGCGGCGCGAAACTCGAAACCAGTTGAAATTTCTCCATAGCCATATAATAAAAGCAAAATTTTCCGGCTTGCCAATCACAAAGGCTCAAGCGCCGGTTCGATTATTATACGCCCGTGGCCCCGGCCGAAGGGCCGGGAAGTGGGCCCCTGACGGTAACTCGCTGGGAGACGCAGGCTTCCGGTTGGACAAATTAAATAGTGTTAAATAGAACTCCCGCCCTATTTTCCGGTATAAGATTAGGATAATTTCACGGACGGTTGCAAAGAGGTTGATCGTTATCAGATTTTGCTTGACATGTAGCGCAGGGTGATTACCTTCTACGTTTAAACTCTGATTGAAGTCTATGGAGGAATTGCGCTTATGTATGCTGTGATTGAAAGCGGCGGAACCCAGTTTACGGTTGAAGAAGGTACTCAGGTCAGGATACCATCGATCGACGGATCAATCGGCGACAAAATTACGCTGGACAAGGTGCTTCTCATTTCGGACGGAAACGAACCTCGGGTCGGCAAACCTTATCTCGAAAACGCGACGGTCGAAGCGGAACTGACCGCACATGGCAAAGACGATAAAGTGACCATTCATAAATACAAACGCCGCACCGGATACCATCGCACCAAAGGCCATCGGCAATCGTTCACGGAGCTGAAAATACTAAAAATAAACGCACCCGCGTAGTACCGGAACTTGATGGATTTACATGATAGCAGGGATAAGCTGATCGGCCGATTACTGCCCTTATTATTATTGGCAGTCGTCATTTCGCTTCTTGCAGGGCCAGCCCGCGCTCAACAGTATAAAATCGTCGACATCCGGGTCACCGGGATTGTCCACTCCACGGAGGAGATGGTCAAGAATACGGCGGCCTTGAGGATCGGGACGGATTTGACCGGAGTGGTGCTTCAGGAAGCGGTCAAAAATCTCTACGCCACGGGAATTTTCAAGGATATCGTCATCGACGCCGAACCGGTGACGGCCGGAGTAATCGTGACCATCAACGTGGTCGAGTATCCGCTCCTGTCGGCCATCAGTTTCAAGGGCAACAAGAAGATTTCGGAGAAGGACCTCAAGGAACTGATAAAGCTGGCGCCCAACGGCTATATTTCCGACAACCTCATGATGCAGTCCAAGGATAAGATCGAGGCGGAGTATATGTCAAAGGGATATTTCCTGGCCCGAGTCGATCCGGTTTTGAATTATGCGGCCGATTCGGCCACGGCCGAACTGATTTTCAATATCAGGGAATACGGCAAAGTCAAGGTTTCGAAGGTCTTCCTCACCGGGAATAAGCGTCTTAAGGCCAAGGATATCGTCAACAAGATGTCCAACCGTAAGCACGGCTTTTTGCGGTCGTCCGATTTCCGCAAAGAAAAATATCCCGAAGATAAAGAAAAGATTATCCAGTATTGCAACAAGGAAGGGTTCGTCGACGCCTATATCGTCTCCGATTCCTTCGTCATCGATACCGCCGTCAACCGGATGAAAATTTATATCGATATTTACGAAGGCCCTCGGTATTATTTCGGGACTTCGACCTTCTCCGGCAATGATGTGTACAGCGACGATATCCTGCAGAAAACCCTGAAATATAAGCCAGGCGAGGTGTTCAACGAGGAGGTCTCGGAAGAGTCCACGGGCGAGTTGTACAGCGCCTATCATGAAAAGGGTTATCTGCACGCCCGAATTCTCGACGAACGCCATACCCGCGATACGACTATCAATCTGGAATATGCCATCACCGAGGGCCTGCCGTCCGAGGTCAGGCTGATCGATGTCGAGGGCAATTCCAAGACCAAGGAAAAAGTGATCCGGCGTGAATTGATGATTCATCCCGGCGAAACCTTCCATCGGTCGGCCCTGATGCGGTCCCTGCGCGAAGTCATGCAGTTGAATTATTTCAACAACGTCGTGCCGGACGTGCGTGACCTTCCCTCCGGCGACGTTGACCTGGTCATCAAAGTCGAAGAGAAGCCGACCGGGCAGGTATCGGCCGGAGCCGGTTATTCGGGTCAGGACAAGCTGGTCGGCAATTTCGGCCTGGGTATTCCCAATTTCCGGGGCAATGGCCAGAGCGTCAACATCAGCGTCGATTTCGGTTCCCGGCGCAATTCGATCTCGCTCGGTTTCACCGAACCCTGGTTTATGGGTACGCCGACCTCGGTCGGCGGTGACCTCTATAACCTGAACCGCCGCTGGTATGATGATTTCACTGAAGGGCGCCGAGGCGGCACTATTCGTTTGGGACGACGTCTGCGCTGGCCGGACAATTATTTCCGCCTCTATTGGCGGTATCGTCTGGAGAACGTCCGGTATTACGATTTTTCCAACCTTTATGAATTGCAGAACGGCGATTCGGTGGTCACCTCCAACGGCCAGTCGATTTATCTGGCCAACGATAATTCTCTGCAGTCCTTCGGCGAAAAATGGCTGACGACTTCGGCCACCGGTTTTACCATCGAGCGCGACAGCCGCGACCTGCCGATGTTCGCCACCAGCGGTGCGCGGATATCTTACACGGGCGATCTGGCCGGCGGTTTTCTCGGCGGCCAATGGAAATATTACAAGCATCTGTTCAGCGCCCAGAAGTACCTTCCCACGGGCTGGGGCACAGCCCTGGTCGGGAGTCTCAAATTCGGATACATCAGCGCCGTCAGCAACGATCGCATTCCCTATTCGGAAAGATTCACTCCCGGCGGGACCGATCCCGACGGCCTGGTGCGCGGTTATCCCGACGCCTCGCTGACCCCGCGCAACAGCGCCGGAGCTTTGCTGGGCGGCATGTCGGAAGCGATTTACAATCTTGAATGGCAGATTCCTATCCTCCCGAACCAGATGTATGCGCTGGCCTTCGCCGACGCCGGGACCTCGTGGATCAGCAAGAACGAAATCAAGCCTTTCTCGGGGTTATACCGGGGAGCCGGCTTCGGATTTCGACTGGTGGTTCCGGGAGTGGGCGTTATCGGTTTCGACTTCGGGTATTCCTTCGACCTGGCCTACGGCGAGAAACGCGGCTGGCGGCCGCACTTCCAGATCGGGCAGGGATTTTAGAAAATTTTAGCTGAGTTTTAGATTAAGGAGCAGAAACAATGTCCAGGATTCTCAGGATTCTCGTTCCCATGGCGCTCGTGGCGGCCTTTTTCAGCGGCACCGCCATGGCTCAAAAATCGGCTTTTATCGATTCGGACAAGATCCAGGCCAATTATAAGGAATGGGTCAAAGCTCAGGAGCAGTTCAACACCGAATATAAGGCCTGGGAGGACGAAGCCAACCAGATGCAGACCGACCTGCAAAAGATGATTGATGAGTACGACAAGCAGAAACTGATCCTGTCGGCCGACAAGAAGCTCGAGCGCGAAGCGGCCATCAACGCCAAGGATCAGGCTCTGGCCTCGTTCACCCGCGAAATATCGTCCCCCGGCGGTAAGGCCGAACGCCGCATGAACGAACTGGTCAAGCCGCTGTACGAGAAGATCACGGCCGCGATTGAGAAAGTCGCCATCGCAGAAAACTATGATTTCGTTTTCAATTCGGCCGGCCTGGCTTACGCCAAGAAAGATCTCGACATCACCGACAAGGTCATCGAAATTCTCGAAAACGAAGAGTAACCGTGTCTTTTACGGTCAAACAACTGGCGGAAAAGATCGGCGCCAAATACACCGGCGACGGCGACGTCGTTATTGAGACGGCGGCGCCCATCGAATCGGCCCGGCCCGGACAGATCAGCTTCCTGTCCAATCCGGCCTATAAGAAATTTCTGTCCACGACCCTGGCCTCGGCTCTGGTTATTTCGAAAGAAATGACCGTCGATCATTGCAGTACCATCATCTGCGATAACCCCTATCTGGCTTTCTCGCAAATTATCGACGTCCTCTACCCGCCCGTTTACGGTGAGAACTATGGCATCCATCCGACGGCGATTGTGGGAACATCGGCTAGAATTTCTGAGCAGGTCGAAATTGGCCCGCATGTGGTGGTTGAGGACGAGGCGGTTATCGGCGAAGGCACGATTATCAAGGCTGGCACGTTTATCGGACGGAAAACCGTCATCGGCCGCCACTGCCAAATTGCGCCAAATGTTTCCATTATGCATGAATGCCGGATCGGCGATAACGTCATCATTCATGCCGGAACCGTGATCGGTTCCGATGGATTCGGCTTTGCGCCCACCGAACCGGGTCAGGAATACAAAAAAATCCGGCAGGTCGGCTGGGTCGAAATCGGCGATAACGTCGAAATCGGCGCCAATGTCACTATCGACCGCGGCGCGATTGGACCAACGGTTGTCGAACGGGGCGTCAAGATCGACAACCTGGTTATGATTGCGCACAATGTTCATATCGGAGAAAATTCGATCATCATCGCCCAGGTCGGGATTTCGGGATCGACCAGGCTGGGCAAATCGGTTATCCTTGCCGGACAGGTCGGAATCGTGGGTCATATCGAAATCGGCGACGGCGCCCTGGTTGGAGCGCAATCGGGAGTGTCCAAATCGCTGGAAGGCGGGCGGCGGTATTTCGGCTATCCGGCCAAGCCGATCGAGGAATCGGTCCGCATCGAGGCCTGCCTGCGCAAACTTCCGGAATTATTGAAAAGAGTCAGCGGACTCGAGCGTAAACTCGAGGACGAATAATTTTCCATTCGGCCAGTCGCCCTGCGGGGTTGGCCGGTCCGACAATTTTTCCAATCAAACGAACGGGCGGGGGCGGCCGAGCATCTTGCGGATATGCGTGATCTGACCGCAATGATAGAAATTATGCATACATAAAAAACCGATCATGTGGCTGACCGGGATTTTCCCCTCCCCCCAGACCACTTCCCTGTCAAAGGCGGCATCGGGCGCCTCTTTGGCGGCTTCCTCGATATCTTTCTCGACCTCTTTCATGAGCCGCCTCAGTTCGGCCATTGTCGGATAAAAGTTGGGGTCATCGGATAATTCGGTCCGGTAATCGAATATTTCCTTTAATCCGGGGTGGGCCGCACGGCTTTCGTCCAGAAGGCGCAGTATCTGGTAATTAGAATGTACCAGATGCCCGGTCTGCCACCGAATATGGTTGAAACGATGTTCGCTTCGAACCATCGATTCTTCTTCGGTGACATCATCGATCAATAATTTAGAGCTTGAAGCAAGCAATTGAAACATAGAGAGTATTTGTTCGCGTTGCGACATGATAATTCCTTCCGTGTAATTTATTGCCAGTACGATTCCATCTTTCTTATCATCTTGACGTGCACGAGGGCCCGCGGATCAGTGTAATCGCTCAAAGGCCGCCCGCGCCAGATCAGATGAGGCTGAGGCAGGGGCGTTTCGATGCGGACGGTATCGACCCGGTAGAGCACCCCCTGCGGTCGTAGATAATGATCGCCGTGAGGCGTATATGATAAACGAAAGTCGATATAAGCGGGGCCGCATCGGGTCAGCAAACGATTGATAATCGCCTGATAAGAGGTTTCCAGAACCTGTGCGTTGTAATTTCCCCTGGCTTCGAAAACCTTTATTTCATTTAGAAAGACGGGCGTCAAATCGGCTATTTTGGCATAGAGTTCGGGATAGACGTTGGCGATAGTTTTGTAGTACCAGCTCCGGCGCAGAAGTTCCTTGTCGACAAATCTCAAATCGGGCCTGATACCTTCGGCCTGCTGAAGATAGAAGGCGGGCGATTGATGGTCCCAGATTTCGGTCAGTATCACCGCGCCATGTTCGGCTGAGCGCCCGATATTGAGGGCATAGTCTTCCGGCAGAGTATAATCGCCTTTGTAATTCCGGCCTCCGACGGCTAGGGCCTGCCAGGCCAGCAGTAGGACCATTACGACCGGCCCTATGTATCGGCAGCGAATCAGGCGGATCAGATAATAGAGGCCAAAGACGGCCAATAGCATAGACAGGGCCATGGTCATCAGGTAATAGCTGTCGATATCGGGGATGTTATAGTTAATCCCCAGCCCGATATTGACGGCGGCAATAAGAAGAATCAATATCAGCAATTTTGCCGCGTGACGGCCCAGGTAATACAGTCCGACTGCTGTCAGGGGGAGGATGACCACCGGAAACTGGTCAAAGAGGATTCCGGCCAGACCTTTGGTATTGGCCCAGAGACGGGAAATATCGCCGGTGAACATCCATACTTGAAACTGCCAGCCGGAGACATGGCGGATGAAATTATCCCAGGTGGTAACGTCGCCCCAGTCGGCCACCGGGGGCGGATTGGCCGCGGCTCTCAGGGGCAAAACGGCGTAGAGTGTCAGGGGCAGAATAAACGCCAGAGCGCAGATAAGCATAATCCTTATGGAAAACCGGCGCCTCATGACCAGAAAGGTGATAAAAACCAATCCGGGGAGTAGTTGTACGCCGCTCATATGATCGCATAAAGTCAATCCGGCCAGATACCAGGCAAGGATTAGCCAATTGGTATGCCGACTTTGCCGATTTGTAAAACCGGCTCGCACGGCGGCTGTCAGGGCCAGCAGGTTGACCAGTAATGACAGCCCGTAAACTTCGTCGCCGACGCCCTGCGCCGCGACCACCGGGGCCAGAAATAAAATCAGGGTCGCCAGCGCCGCTATGATATGAGAATGATCGCTATCGGGAGAAAAACGTCTCTTGACGGCGACCATTAAATGAAAGAAGGCCATCCCGGCCATAGCGTTGATAAGACCGGCGAGAATGGTAACTCCGGTTATCGGGCGGCTGAACAACCATGAAGCCGGGGCGGATAGAATAAGATAGAGCGGATAGCCGGTGGGATGCGGAACTCCGAGAGTGTATGAACTCAGGGCCAGCTCGCCGGAATCGATGAAGGCCAGGCCCGGATAGCGGTTAATGAAATAATAAACCGCCAGCAGGACAAACAATACCCAGCCGGCGGTTTTTGATGAAACTGGCATAGCAGGGTCGGTTTAGAACGGCAAATCGTCGTCTTCGTTTTCAAGATTGCCGGGCGGCGGCGGTGGTTCGGATGGCCCGCCGGAACTCTCCGATGGGGCTCCGCCGCCTCGTCCGCCGAGCAGCTGCATTCTCTGGCCGATAATTTCGGTCACATAACGTTTGATGCCGTCCTTGTCTTCATAATTGCGGTTTTGAAGACGTCCCTCGATGTATACGGAACTGCCCTTGCGGAGATATTCCTTGGCGATTTCCGCCTGACGGGCCCAGAGAATTATCCGGTGCCATTCGGTTTTCTCCTGCAACTGGCCTTCCTTGTCTTTCCATTTTTCGGTGGTGGCCATGTTGAAATTAGCCACAGCCGCACCCGACGGCGTATATCGCAGTTCCGGGTCGGCGCCAAGATTGCCGATTAGAATAACTTTGTTTACCGAAGCCATAGCTCCCCTCCGTAAATGATTTTAGCCAATATAGACGACCGGCCCGGTCTTGTCAACAACGACAAGCGGCAAGAATATCACAAATTGGTTGCCCGCCAGGATAAAATGTGTATATTTTCGGGCTTGGAGGGAAAATTATGGGAAGACAGCTTGATATAGAAAAGGCCGCGACCCGTCTTCAAAAATTCATCGCCGATTTCACGGCTCGCCACGGATTTTCCCGGGTTATTATCGGTATTTCCGGAGGCGTCGATTCGGCTCTTTCGACGGCGCTGGGTGTGAGCGCGCTGGGTCCGGATAAGGTGCTGGGATTGATTATGCCATATCGGAGCTCTTCCCCGGAATCGGAGCAGGACGCGCTGAGGGTTGCCGATAAGTTGGGTATTGCCACCGAGAAATATGAAGTGTCGCCCATGATCGACGCCTGGTTCGGCGACGATGAGGTCTCGACGATCAGGCGGGGCAATAAGATGGCCCGTGAACGAATGTCGATTCTATTCGATATCGCCGCCCGCGACCAACGCCTGGTGCTCGGCACATCTAATAAAACCGAAATTTGTCTCGGCTATTCGACCTGGTACGGGGATTCGGCCTGTTCGCTGAATCCGCTGGGCGGTTTATATAAACACGAAATACGCGAGATGGCCGCATTGATGGGCATTCCCGAAAAAATCATCACCAAAAACCCGACAGCCGATCTCTGGCCGGGGCAAACCGACGAGGGCGAGTTGGGGGTCACCTACGACCTGGCCGACCGGGTTCTTTTCGAAATTATCGAAATGGGCGAACGGTCTTTGCGGAAACTGACAGCGGTCGGGGCCGATGAGAAGGTCGTCCGGCTGATTGTTGACCGCATCAATCGCTTTGCCTATAAACGACTGCCTCCGGCGACCGACCTGCTGGAAGGCCGGCCGGTGCCCGATGCGGTATCATTGGTTGAAGATTAAGAATTATGACGTCTCCGGGGAAATTATATCTGGTGCCGACTCCGATCGGGAATCTTCAGGATATCACCGTGCGCGCTTTGGAAGTGCTCAAGGCGGTCGATTTGGTGGCCTGCGAGGACACCCGGCGCAGTGGCCAGCTTTTGGCGCATTTCGGCATCAACCAGAAAAAAATAAGCTACTTCGAGCATAATGAGGTAAAACGAGTGCCGCAAATCGTGGCCGAATTGAAAAACGGCCATTCAGTGGCCGTCATTTCCGACGGCGGCAGTCCGGGCCTTTCCGACCCGGCTTATCGTCTGGTGGCGGCGGCGGTGGAAGAAGGTCTGGCGGTGGAGGCCTTGCCGGGCGCGAATGCCGTTATCCCGGCCCTGACGGCGTCGGGTCTGCCGACGGATCGATTTTTTTTCGAGGGTTTTTTGCCGGTCAAACCCGGCAAACGCAAAAACCGGATGGATCGACTGGCGCGATATCCGCACACGCTGGTATTTTACGAATCGGTGCATCGCCTGCGCAAAACGCTGGCCGATATGACCGAAATTTTTCCCGACCGGCGGATCTGCGTCGGACGAGAGATCAGCAAGATGCACGAGGAGTATGTGCGGGGTACGGCGGCCGAGGTGGAAAAATATTTTGGAGATAAAACCCCAAAGGGAGAATTTGTAATTGTCGTCGAAGGTAATCGAGAGGATGAAGGATAGGCCGCATCTGTTCGAGCGGTTCTTCAATCTACTGCTTCCGTTTGACCACGTTGTCCTGGTTTATTGCTGGCTGATTATAACCATAACGGTCAATTTCGCCCGCCCGATCGGTAATTATATCGACGTCCTTGTTTTTCATTTGGGCGTGATTGTCATGGTTTGTTTGCTGGCCCAGTTCGCCCGCTCGCAGACCAATCGGGCGGTGATCTTCGCCCGGTTGCTTTATCCGGTTATCCTGATGACCTTTTTCTATCAATTCAGCGGCCGGCTGGTGCTGACGGTCATCCCTCATTTTCTCGACAGCCAGGTGGCCGGTTTCGAAAAGGCCATACTGGGGGTCCACCCCACGATCTGGCTCGACGGTCATCTCAATAGAGTCGTAACCGAAATCCTGTCGGCGGCTTATTTTTCGTATTACCTGTTGATCCCCGGCCTGGCGCTGATTCTGTTTTTCACCCGGCGCGACCGCGAAATCCGGCGCTTCATCACCGCCACCTGCGTGACTTTTTTCGTTTCCTACCTGATGTTTATCTTTTACCCGGTCAGCGGCCCGCGCTATCATTTCGCCGGATTATATGAACATGAAATCACCGGGTTTATTTTTCGCCCCCTGGTCGCCTTTATTATCGACAACGCTGCTTTCAAAGGGGGCGCCATGCCCTCATCCCACGTGGCCGAAGCGGTCATGGTCCTGCTTTTCGCTATCCGCAATTTCGGTCGGAAAGCGTATTTCATGATTTTCATAATCGCCGGCCTGGCGTTGGGTACCGTTTACGGGCGGTTTCATTATACCTCGGATGCCGTCGTCGGCGCCGGTATCGCCTTTTTGATATACTGGTTAACCCTTAAATTTTATCCGACCCGAAAAGACTTCTCTCCCCAATGGCAGTTATCGGATATAGACCATAAGAGGAAATATGCTTCGGACTCTGTTTAAGATCGGACCGATTGGAATCCACACCTATGGCCTCATGCTGGCCATCGCCTTCTTCGCGGGCTTGTGGTATTTGAAAAGACGCAGTCCGGCCGAACGCCTGCCTTTCGACAAAATCCTGAATGTCGCCTATATTCTGATATTCTGCGGCGTCATCGGCGCCCGTCTCGGTTATGTGGTTCTGCATCTTTCGGATTTCGCCGAGGATCCCTGGTCGGCCATCAATCCCTTCCATGGCGGCAATTTCGGCATCGCCGGTTTGAATCTTTACGGCGGCGTTTTGCTGGCGCTGGTGGTCGTCTGGATTTACCTGTGGCTCAAAAAACTTCCGTGGCTGGCGGTTTTCGATATGCTGGCCCCCACGGTCGGACTCGGTATCGGCATCGGCCGCATCGGATGTTTCCTCAACGGCTGCTGTTTCGGGACGCCCACCAACCTGCCCTGGGGGATCACCTTCCCCAAAGGCTCCATCCCCGATTCCGTTTTTCCTCAGCAGGCCATCCATCCGGCCCAACTCTATTCTTCGCTTTACGGTTTCCTGCTCTTTATCGGGCTCCATTATATCCTCAAGCGCAAACGTTTCGACGGTCAGGTCATTGCCATATATCTCATGGTCGAGGCCGTTTTCCGATTTAGCATCGAATATGTCCGCTACTATGAATCGGCCATGCATTTTTCATTTCTGGGACTGGAACCGACCTGGAATCAGGTCGCCTCTCTCCTGCTTTTTGCTATGGGTCTGATCGTCTATTTCTCGGTGCCCAGAACGCTATACAGGGAATCGGAAGCGGCCCGCGGCTGATATGAGCCAGCCCATGACAGATCGTCTTCGAGGCGATATGTGGGCAATCCTTTCGGCCCTGGCCACCGGCAGTGGTCTGGTCGTCGCCAAAATCGCGTTAATGACCATCCCCACCCTGACGCTCAATTCCTATGTCTATTTCCTCGGATCGGTGGTCATCTTCATCGACGCCGTCTTCAACCGCAAAGTCCTCGAGACATTAAAGATTCAACCGCGCCAGCTTTTTTTCTATTTAATCATCTCCGTCTTTTTTGCCGGGAGCACTTTTTGCCTCTTCAGCGCCGTGTCATTGATTCAGCCGGCCACGGTATCTTTTTTATCGCGTCTGGAACTGGTCTTTACGCTGGTCTTCGCCGCCCTCTTTTTGAGAGAGCGCATCAATCGAGCCGAATCTTTGGGGTTGATCCTGGTCGTGGTCGGATTGATAGTCATGCGCTACGATGCCTCCATCGAATTATCGAAGGCAGTCGCATTGGTGGCTTTCGCCACCCTGTTGACCGGGCTGGCCGAGGTGATGATCAAGGCCCGTATTCATTGGATCAATTACCGCAGTCTTATTTTCTACCGCGGTATTTTCATGTCGGTCATTTTCGTCGCCGTCAGTCTGGCTTTCGGTCAGTTCATCTGGGTCACCAACGGCGACTTGCTGATGTTATTGATCGTGGCCGCCATCCTTCTGCCTTATCTCGGACGGCTGGGGTATCTCAAGGCGATGCAGCGTATCAAGATTTCGCGAGCTTCAATTATTGTCCAGAGCCAGCCGTTTTTCGCGGCCGGCGCGGCCTTGATTATACTGGGGACTTTTCCTTCGGCCAAAGAAGTGGTCGGCGGTCTGCTGATCGTGGCCGGCGTGATCACGATCAAATTACTGGAAAAAAAGCGCCCGGTTCAGGTTATCTGAACGCGACCCGCATTTTTATTGGCGCACGAGAACGTACACCAACCACAAATAGCGCCGTCATCGCGAGCCCCGTTTACGGGGCGTGGCGATCTCACTTTGTGGCGGCAGACGTGAATGCTGAGCCTGCCGCCCATAGAATGTCATGCCCGCGAAGGCGGGCATCCAGAAAAAGTCTGAATACCCTGGATTCCCGCTTGCGCGGGAATGACAGATAAATGAACGAAGTCGGTCGAGGTTGATTCGGGATGTGGGATTCAGGTTATGCTATCCCAGAGAATAGCCGCCGTCGACGATGATTGTCTGGCCCGTCACCCAGCCGGATTTGGGGCCGGCCAAAAAGAGCACAACGTCGGCCACTTCCTGCGGAGTGCCGATGCGGTCAAAAGGTGTACGCCGGACGACCTCATCCACCATATCCTGATAATTGGGGAAACTCGACAGAGCGCTGGTATCGATGAATCCGCCCGAAACGCAATTGACGGTGATCCGTTTGGGGGCCAGTTCATAGGCCAGGTATTTGGTGATATTTTCGAGGGCCGCCTTGGATACGCCGATGGCGGCATAACCGGGGATATAGCGTTGTGAACCCAATGACGACAGCGACACCACCCGGGCGTTTTCGGGCATGATCGTAATGGCTTTCTGCACCAGCACCAATAAAGCCTGGGCGTTGGTATTCATGGCAATATGCCAGGATTTATCGTCAATGGCCAGCGCCGACGAGAACATCCCCAAGGCGGCATTGGATATGAGGATATCGAGTTTTCCGAATCGTTTCTTGATCTCTTCGATGATGGGCGGGATCTGGTCATGCTTTCCGATATTGGCCCGATGGGCGTAACATTGCACGCCGAAGGCTTTGATTTCCTCGACGGCTTTATCGGCGGCGTCGCGGCTCCGGAAATAATTGATAACCACGTCGGCACCCTGTTCGGCCAATCCTTTGGCCACGGCCAATCCGATACCCTTGGTGCCGCCGGTTACCAGCGCCGTTTTCCCTTCCAGCAATTTGCAGGCATCCATGATCTGTCCTTTCCTCACGATCCGGTTCCGTCAATTGTATCCCGGAAATATCCACGATCTTCTATTAGCACCTGTACAACAGGTAAATACGTGAAAGGTTCAATAAAAATTGGGAGACATCATCCTACATGCCGCTTGAGGATTCCTCGGACTGGGCCATCTCGGCCAATTCCTCCATATCGACGTCATCGAAACGGGTTTCGAAAATATCGCCATAGCACTCCGAGAGTCTCTCCGAAAATTCGCGGAGTCCGATTTCGCGGCCGAGTTCCTTGTGCGAACTGGTCATGATTTCCGGTTTGAGTCCGCAAGGGTTGATTTTATGGAAACGTTCCAGATCGGTCGTCAGGTTGACAGCCGCGCCATGAAACGAAACCCATTGCATGACGGCAATACCGATCGAAGCGATTTTTCGATCTTCGACCCAGACCCCGGTGTGTTCCGGATGCCGCCGGCAGGTCAGGCTATAAGTGTCGAAAGCCCGGATAATGCCTTCCTCGATATCGCGGATAAATCTATGAAGGTCTCCGCCCCGCCGGCGAAGGTCGAAAATCGGATAAACGACGAGCTGGCCCGGCCCATGATAGGTGGCTCCGCCGCCGCGGGTAATGGGAAACAACTCGACGCCTTCGATTTTCGACAAATCCTCATCGGGGCAATCGCGACCGACGGTGATAACATCGGGATGCTCCATGTAGAAAATGGTGTCGCGCAGAGTGCCCTCGCGCCGATAGCGGACCATTCGTTTCTGCCATTCAAGAGCCGCCCGGTAAGGGCGGCTCCCCATGAAAATTTGCCAGCCGTAGAAACGATAATCCATCAGCGAAGTCTCAGTAGAAGCGAGGCCGGTTCCTCGAGAAAGCCTATCATCAGGTGGAGAAACTGCACGGCCGTGTGACCGTCGATCAGGCGATGATCGAAGGAGAGGCCGAAGGTCATCATATGCCGCGCGACAATCTCGCCGTCGCGGACGACCGGTCGTTCCGCAATATTGTGAATGCCGAGGATGGCTACCTGCGGCTGATTGATAACCGGCGTCGAGGCGGTGGCGCCAAACATTCCGGCGTTGGTGAGAGTGAAAGTCCCCCCCTGAACGTCGGTGAGAGTCAGTTTATCGGCGCGGGCTTTCTCGCCCAGGTCATTGATTTCAATGGCCAGATCGATGATCGATTTCTTGTCGGCATCTTTGACGACCGGGACGATCAAACCGTTTTCGCGCGCCACGGCGACGCCGATGTGATAATATTTCTTGAGGATGATCTCGGTATCGGTCAGAGAGGCATTGAGGGTGGGAAAAGCCCTGAGCCCCTCCACCGCAGCCTTCATTATAAACGGCAGATAGGTCAGTTTAGCTCCGTAGTCGTCATAGAAAGCGTCCTTGTGGCGGCGGCGATATTCGACCAGAGCCGTGAAATCGCAGTCTTCAAAAGTCGTCACATGGGCCGAGGTCTGGCGCGAGCGGATCATATGTTCGGCGATCAATTTGCGCGGGCCTTCGAGCGGCAGACGTTCTTCCTCCTGCACTCCGGATACCGCCGCCGCTGGTGGAGTATAGCGAGGGACGGCAACGGCAGGCGCGGGCTTTTCGGCGCGTTTGGGAGGCGGCGTGGCGCCGACCACCGATCGGGCGGCGGTGGCTTTTTCGACATCTTCTTTGGTAATGCGGCCGTCGGGACCGGTTCCCGCAACCTGATTCGGATCGAGGCCGTAGTCGCGGAGAAGTTTGCGAACGGCCGGGACCATCCGGGGCTTTTCGCCCGACACCGGAGCCGAAGCTTTGGCCGGGGCTGCGGGTTGGGGAGCGGCCTTCGAGACCGGCGTCTCTTTTTTAGAGGCTGGAGCTTTGCTTTGGGTATCGGATGGAGCCGGGGCCTTACCCTCGGCGGCGATAGTGCAGAGCAGATTGCCGACCTGCACGACATCGCCCGGTTTGGCCTGGATCTTCTCGATTACACCGGCTACATCGGAGGGAATTTCGACGTTGACTTTGTCGGTCATGATTTCGACCAGCGGCTGGTTTACGGCGACTTTATCACCTTCGGCCACTTTCCACTCGACAATGGTCCCTTCCAGGACCGATTCCCCCATTTGCGGGACTTTCACTTCAAAGGCCATAGAACCTCCCAGCTAACTCTATGCATGAGAACCGATTTGAAGGTATCGCGCAAGGCTTTGGCCGTCGACGCGGCCGGGCTTCCAATCGGTTTATCTATTTTCAGCACTGCCCCTTCACCATTGATTGATGACGGCTAATGGACTTCCAGCATACGATTCAAGGCCAGTTTGGCGTCAGCCTTGATACTCTTTTCCACGACTATCCGGTCGAGAGTATCCAGGTTTTCGACCGTGTTGGCTAAATCCGACAAGGTCGTCCGATACATGTTGGCGCAGACCGGGCAGATCTGGCCCGAAAGTTCGAAAATCTTTTTATCGGGGTATCGATGGGCCATGCGATTGATCAGATTTATTTCGGTGCCGACGGCAATGACCGCCCCCGGCGGTTGTTTATCGATATAATTGACAATGAACTTGGTCGAGCCGGAAGCGTCGGCATTATCGACCACATCCCATTCACATTCGGGATGGACAACCACTTTGGCGCCGGGAAAATCGCGGCGCACCGCCTCGATATGGTGCGGCTTGAAATTGGTATGAACGTGGCAATGGCCTTTCCAGAGAATCAACCGGGCGCGACGCAGGCGGTCGGGATCGAGGCCTCCGGTTTCGGAGCGGAAATCCCAGACGACGATGTCATCGTCGGTCAGGCCAAGCCAGCGGCCGACGTTGTAACCAAGGTTTTCATCGGGAAAGAAGAAGATTTTTTCGGCGCGGTCATAAATCCAGTTGTACGCCGCTTTGGCGTTGGATGAGGTGCAAATCAAGCCCCCCTCGCGTCCGCAGAAGGCTTTGAGCTTGGCTGCCGAGTTCATATATGACAGCGGCAGAGTCTTATCGGCGACGCCGATTTCCTTCAGGTACTCCCAGGCCGTCATAACGTCGTCAATATCGGCCATATCGGCCATGGGACAGCCGGCCAGGGGATTGGGCAGGTACACTTTCTGGCCTTCACCGGAGAGAATATCGGCCGATTCGGCCATAAAATGGACGCCGCAGAAAACTATAAACTCGGTGTCCTTACGCTCCGCCGCCTTTTGCGACAGGTCATAAGAATCTCCGACAAAATCCCCGAGGGCGGCCACTTCCATCCGCTGGTAATGATGCGCCAGGATGGTCATCCGCGGGCCGTAGTCCTTTTTGGCCTCCAGAATGATCTGGCGTAATTCCTCATCAGTCGCCTGCCGGTACTTATTGGAAATCGAAAAATACATTACCTTCAACCTTCAGTTAATTTAAAACATTATACGCACCATGGCGGCGCCCAATGGCGAATTAGTATCCATTAGCGGGTAAATTATGTATTTTTTAATGGTTCGTCAAGCCTTTGTGCGACAAGCGGTACAATTACCTCTGATGGAGCTTGACAGCCTCGAGGATCTTCTCATCGGCAGGCATGCCCTGTTCGGCGAAAATCAGCTTGAAATCCGGGCCGACGACATAAACGGTTCGCTGGATCAAGCCGAGGGCTTTGAGGGCTTCATACTTCCGGATAACTTCCTTATCGGGGTCGGAGAGGATGGTAAACTTGAAGCCCTTCTTGTCGCAATAATTATCATGGGCTTTGACCGAGGCGGGGTTGATGGCCAAAATTTCGGCTCCAGCGGCCTCGAATTTCTTCCGGTCCGCCTCAAGGGCGGAAAGTTGGCGGTTTCACCCCGGGGTATTGTTTTTGGGGTAGAAAACCAGGACGGTATATGCGGTTTTGCGCTCCGATAATGTCACCCGGCGTCCGTGACAGCCATCGAGAGTAAAATCGGGAGCCTTGGTTCCGACTTTCAACATTTCCGAATCCTTACCCGGCAGATAGCGCCAATTCTGCCTTGATTCTATTGCATTTCTCGAAGAACCTTGAATAGGTCTTCGTTGTCGGGAGTATCGTCAATATCGTGATGATCGATATATCGGATGACACCCTGTTTATCGATGATAAAAATGACCCGGTCGCAGAAACCGTCGTCGGTCAGGACGCCGTATTTCTGAGCGATTTCGCCATGGGGCCAGAAATCGGATAGAAGCGGATAGGTAATACCGCCCAGCGATTCGGCCCAGGCTTCATGGCTGGGGATGGAGTCAACAGAGACACCCAGAACCTGGGTGTTGAGGGCTTTGAATTTCTCCAGGTCTTCCTGGTAGCCCGGTATTTGTTCGCTTCAGACCGGCGTCCAGTCGAGCGGATAGAAGGCCAGAACGACATTATGCTTGCCCCGGTAATCCGCGAGATTGACTTGGCCTCCGGTATGAGAGGCAAGCGTCAGGTCCGGCGCCTGATCTCCCGTTTTTAACATGGTCTTCCCTCCGTCCATAAATATTTATGGATGTCAGCCTTTATTAAATTTATCCGCGGAGGCCCCGCATAGCGGACAAACCGCCGGCGGGGCGTCGCCGTCATGCACGAAGCCGCAATTGGAGCAAATCCATTCCATAATAACTCCCCGGTTATGCTTTGGTACGCAGCCGGATGACGATTTCATGAAATTTAATTCGCGGGCTAATCCTCCATGGGCGAAGTATCACCGAACGAAAACCAGTAATAATTGCCGCTGATGGAGTCTTTCTCGGCCTGGAGGAGTTCGAAGTGACGATATTCTTCGGCCGCCATGCTGTCGTAAATCTGACGAAACTCCTCGGTCGGCGCCGTTTTCGATTGTTCCTTATAGTAGTTGGTCGCCGCCAATTCCGCTTCGATGGCCATGTCGATATACTGCCGTTCGTTCATCTTCTCGTGACCCTCGGGATGCTCGAAGAACTTCGAGAGAACGCCCACCCCTTTTTTCGGAATATCGGTCAGTTCTTCCCCATAGATTTTCAAGTACATATCTTTGAGGGCCTTCTCATGCCGGACTTCATCCCCGGCCAGATTCGTCAATTTGCGTTTGGCGTCCGGATTGGTGGTTTTGTCAGCCAGAAAATTATAGAAACGCTGGCCGTCGATCTCGCTTTTGACAGCCTGTTTCAGAAGTTCTTTGCCCTTTTCCGTATCATCAGCCATGTTATTATTCCTTTTTAAATTTCAATGCTCATTCGATCAGGCTTCTTCTTCCAGTTTCTTCAACTCTTTCTGCAATTTTTTCAGCCGGTTGCGATTTTTCTCGCTCCGGGATTTGTCCACCAGACTGGCGAAATGGTCCTTTTCGATGATCTCTTCCAGCCGGGCGATCTCCGCCTTCAATTTCTCGATTTTGTCAGTCATAAGGCACCTGTCGGTTACGGCAATCCATTTCCTCGATTGCCTGTTTACTTATATAGTCAACGCCGCCGGTTCCATCCAGGGACTTTTGGCGCTATTTACTCTCCTGCGCTTTTTCGATCCGGGCCCAGCTATCCCTCAGGGAGACGGTGCGATTGAACACCGGCTTGCCATCGGACGAAACGGGATCGACACAGAAATAGCCGTGCCGGAGAAACTGGAAACTGTTTCCCGGTTCGGCCTTCGCGATTCCGGGCTCGACCAGGCAGGCGGTTATTCGTTCCAGCGAATCGGGATTGAGATGAATCATGAAGTCGCCGCCGGCCATCGGATCTTCCACCGTAAACAGGTAATTATAGATCCGGACTTCGGCGGGGACAGCATGCTGAGCCGAAACCCAGTGAAGTGTCCCCTTGACGCGGCGGTTATCGGGTGTCCCGCCGCCGCGGCTTTCCGGATCATAAGTGCAATGCAATTCGACGATGTCGCCCGTCTTATCGTCTTTGACGACCCGGTCGCAAGTGATGTAGTAGGCATGCTTCAGACGGACCTCGGCACCTGGCGACAGTCGGAAGAATTTTTTGGGCGGATCCTCGCGGAAATCATCGGCTTCGATATAAACCTCGCGGGTAAACGGCAGTTGGCGCGTACCCATCGATTCGTCTTCGGGGTTGTTGACCGCCTCGACTTCCTCAACCTGTCCTTCAGGATAGTTGTCGATGATGACTTTGAGCGGCTTGAGCACCGCCATTACCCGTGGGGCAGTCTTGTTCAATTCTTCGCGCAGGCAATATTCCAGGAGAGCGATATCGACCGTGCTGTCGCGCTTGGCGACCCCGATCCTTTCGCAAAATTCGCGAATGGATGAAGGGGTATAGCCCCGGCGTCGCATCCCCGAAACCGTGGGCATGCGGGGATCATCCCAGCCCTCGACGTGACCGGCCTGCACCAGTTGCAGCAGCCGCCGTTTGCTGAGAACCGTATAACTCAGATTCAGCGGCGCAAATTCGATTTGCTGAGGATGATGAACATTCAGTTGATCGAGAAACCAGTCATAGAGCGGGCGATGGTCCTCAAATTCCAGAGTGCAGATAGAATGGGTGATACCCTCGATCGAATCGGACAGGCAGTGGGTGAAATCGTACATCGGGTAGATACACCATTTGTCGCCGGTACGATGATGTGAAGCATGCTTGATGCGATAAATGGTAGGGTCGCGCATGTTGATATTGCCTGAGGCCATGTCGATTTTGGCTCTTAGCACACGGGCACCATCTTCGAATTCGCCCTTACGCATTCTTTCGAAAAGACCGAGATTTTCTTCGACCGAGCGGTTGCGAGAAGGGCTTTCCTTACCCGGCGCCGTCAGAGTACCGCGGTACTCGCGGATCTGGTCGGCGCTGAGGTCGTCAACATAGGCCTTGCCGTCTTTGATCAGCTGGAGGGCGAATTCATAGAGGCGATCATAGTAATCGGAGGCATAGAAAAGCCGGTCTTCCCAATCGGCGCCCAACCAGCGGATATCCTCGATGATCGATTCGACGTACTCGACTTCCTCCTTGGCCGGATTGGTATCATCGAAGCGCAGGTTGAATTTGCCGTGGTACTGAGAAGCGATGCCATAATTGAGGCAAACCGATTTGGCATGGCCAATATGCAAATATCCGTTCGGTTCCGGAGGAAAGCGGGTGTGAACCCGTCCGGCATTCTTGTTGTTTTTTAAATCCTCGTTAATGATATCGCGGATAAAATCCGACGCGGGTTTCGATTCTTTGTCGCTCATCGCAATCGTACCTCGTTATCTGGTTGGCGCCTTGTCTCTGATATAAACCGCCGCCGTTCGCATTCGCTTCACCGTTTCTTCGCGGCCCAGCAGTTCCAGCATTTCGTACAGTCCCGGTCCTTTGGTCATCCCCGATACCGCCAGGCGGGTGGGATGAATCAACTGGCCAGTCTGGATATCAAGCTCCTCGGCCAGACTTTTTAGAGCCTGTTCGATATTCTCATGGTCGAATTTCTCGAGGGCCTCAAATTTATCGGCCAGTTTATCCAGCCTTTCGGCGTTTTCCGGCATGAAGTGTTTGCCGACTCCTTTCTCGTCGTAAACGATCGGAGCCTGAAAAAAATACTCGCTTCTTTCCACCAAATCACCAAGGACATTGGCTCGATCCTTGAGCAGGCCGATAACGTCCATCAAATACTTCCATCGGGCCTCCAGGCCGTACTTGGAGTACACCCCGGCCCGGACAATCAACGGGGCAACCATCTCTGCCAGTTCATGATCCGTTTTCATTCTGATATGCTCGCTGTTGAAATGGAGCATTTTGACGGAATCGAACATGGCGTTTGCTTTGGTGATACCGTTGAGGTCGAAAGCCTCGATCAGTTCCGGGATGGTGAAAATCTCTCGGTCGTCCTTGGCCGACCAACCCAGCATCGACAGGTAGTTGACAACGGCCTCCGGGAGAAATCCCTGGGCGCCATAGTCGGAGGCGTTGGCCGCTTTGTCGCGCTTCGATATTTTCTTTTTACGCTCGTCGATAATCAACGGCAGATGAGCCAGCCGCGGCAGGGGCAGGTTCAGGGCGAAGTATATGAGAATCTGCTTGAAGGTATTGGTCTGATGATCATTGCCTCGGATAATATCGGTGATGCCCATCTCATGATCGTCAACGACGACGACGAAATTATACAGCGGCCGGCCGTCGTTACGGCAGACGACAAAATCCTCGATATCCTTGTTCTGCTTGACCATCCGGCCATAAACGAGGTCATCGTAGGCCGTCTCCCCTTCCGGCACCTTGACTCGAACCACGAACGGCATACCGGCGTCGATTTTCTTCTGCACTTCATCCGGACTCAAATGCAAACAGGTGCGGTCGTATTTATAATCGGTCTTGTTCTTTTGCGCCTCTTCGCGCCGGGCCTGCAATTCTTCCGAGGTGCAGAAACAACGATAGGCGTTGCCCGAGGCCAGCAGTTTATCTATATATTTCTGATAAAGGTCAGAACGCTGTGACTGGAAATACGGCCCTTCGTCCCAGTCGAGACCGAGCCATTTGAGAGAATCGATGATAGCCTGGACCATATCGTCCGATGACCGGTCGGCGTCAGTATCCTCGATACGCAGGATAAATTTACCCCCGGTATGGCGGGCGTAGAGCCAATTGACTATGGCCGTGCGGGCGGTGCCGACGTGCAAAAAGCCCGACGGCGAGGGTGCGATGCGAACTCGAATCTCTGACATGTGACTCCCTAAAAAACATCAAAAGACGCTATTTCAAAGCAAATTTTAATATAGGGTGTTGTCTCAATCGTCTCAAGTGGTTTTTATATTTCCCGGCTATAATCCCTGCCTGAGTATAAAACGGGCGTCAACCGCCCGGCAGCAATCCTGTTTGCCCGAGGCGATAAAGGGGTTGATGTCGATTTCGGTGAATTCATGGAAATCACCGACCAGCTGCGATAAACGCAAAATCGCCTCTTTAACCTTTTTCAAATCGACCGCATCCGAACCACGGAATCCGGTCAGGAGGGGCAGAGATTTCAATTCCCGAATCATCTCGTCGGCCCCGACATCGGAAACGGGCGTAATCCGGAAAGAAACATCCTTCATCACCTCGACATAAATCCCTCCCAGCCCGAACATCAACAACGGCCCGAAAGCGGGATCAAGGGTCATGCCAAGCACGGTTTCAACGCCGCCAGTGATCATTTTCTGAATGACGACCGTGAATTTCTCTCCGGGTTTAAGCGGCCCGACTTTCTTTTTCAAGTCATTAAACTGGTCGCGTAATTCGCTGTCGCCGCGAATATCGACTCTCACGGCCCGGGCCTCGGTTTTATGCAGGAGGTGCGGCGTATCGAGTTTCATAACCACCGGATAGCCGACCTTCTGGGCGGCCTCGACCGCTCCTTTGAGGTTGTGAGCCAGAGTATAGGGAGCAACCGGGATACCATAGGCTTTCAGGATATCGAGCGCGGCCTGACCGATGATCGCCTGGTGCTTAGCGGCGTCGGCTCGGTCAATAATGGCCTGTACCCGTTTCTTGTCCACTTTGAAGACCGGGATTTTGCCGCTCTTGCGTTGCAGGTATTTTCGGTAGCCGTCGATGGTTTTGAGAGCCTTGGCGATGGCCTCCGGGAAGATATAGACCGGTATACCGTGCTGCATCATCATCTCAATTCCCTTCGAACGGAATCCACCACCCATGAAGCAAACCAGGAATGGTTTGGCGGTCTTTTCGCGGGCATCGATAATCGACTGGGCCACTTCGATTTCGTCGACGGTAATCGGCTGGACAAAAATCGGAATGATGGTGTCGTAAGCCTTGTCCCGGCTGACCGCGTCCAGCGCCAGCGTGAATTCGCGGCCTCTGGCTCCCGCCACCAGATCGAGCGGGTTGTTCAGAGAAACCTCGGCCGGCAGAAACTCCCGAAGAGCCTTTTTTATCCGCGATGGCAAGGGCGGCATTTCCATTCCATTGGAGATGATGGCATCGGTGGCCAGAATTCCGGGACCGCCGGCATTGGTAACGATGACGACGCGGTTGCCTTTGGGGACCGGCTGGTTGCTGAGTGCCATGGCAACGTCATACAACTCCTCGATCGAAGAGGTGCGCATAACACCGCACTGGGCAAAAAGGGCGTCAACGCCGACATCGGCTCCCGCCAAGGCCCCGGTATGGGATGATGCGGCTTTGGCGCCCTGGATTGTCCGTCCTGATTTTACCGCAACAATCGGTTTGCGGCGAGTTACCCGGCGGGCAATCTGGGTAAAATTCTTGGGATTACCGAAATTTTCGAGATACATCAGGATCATTTTAGTGGGTTCATCGTTCTGCCAGTATTCGACCAGATCATTGCCGGAAATATCGGCCTTATTGCCCACCGAAGCAAACATGGAAAAGCCGAGGTTCAGTTGCCCGGCGAAATTCAAAATTGCCTCGCCCAACGCTCCCGACTGCGAAATGAACGAAATCGGTCCCGGTTTCGGACGGGCCTTGCCGAAAGTGGCATTCAAACGCACATCCGGATGAGTATTGACAACGCCGAAGCAGTTGGGTCCAATCAGGCGCATGCCGTATTTTTTAACCACGCCCAGAAGCTGCTTTTCCAATTCCACCCCCCGGCCGCCGACTTCTTTGAATCCGGCCGAGATCACAACCAATCCCCGGACTCCTTTCTCACCGCATTGTTCGGCCGCAAAGGCGACCGAATCCTTCGGCACAGCGATGATGGCCAGATCGACGGCGTCGGGGACGTCAAGGATGGTCGAATAAGCCTTGATGGAATGTATTACGCCGGCTTTGGGATTGACGGGGAATATCTTTCCGTTAAATTCATAATCTATCAGGTTATGCAGGATTTCCCGTCCGATGGTGTTACGGCGCGCCGAGGCTCC
This sequence comes from uncultured Ignavibacteriales bacterium, assembly GCA_964523575.1. GTDB lineage: Bacteria > Zixibacteria > MSB-5A5 > GN15 > JAAZOE01 > DAOUTW01. The sequence goes on along the minus strand of CAZGAV010000002.1, from coordinate 46,845 downwards.
GATTACGGCCAGGGATCGGGGTTTGAAAATGTAATCAAGATCGTTCATGCCTTACTGCCTTCTTCTGCCATATTGTCAACATGTCATCGTACAGAAACTTATACGATTTATGGACCCCGAATTGGGGTGACAAAGTATAAAGGGCATATTGTCATAAGTCAATCGAGGCTTGCGAGAAAAAGGTTGCTAACGGGGTAGATTTTTTTTAACTTTGAACGGCAAATTCGTATATCAGTCAATAACAGGCCAGCCTGAAAGGGAATAAAATGAAGTTCAATCACTATGAGAAAAACGGCGTCGATGTTATAGAGATAAAGGGCAAGATCATGGGCGGGGACGACTTCGTCGGGCTCGACGATAAGCTCTATGCCCTGATCGGCCGCGGTCATACCAAGGTCGTAATCGATCTGTCCGGTTGCGATTGGATCAATTCCACCGGTCTGGGACGTTTGATTCATCATTCGACCAGTTTCAGAGATATCAAGGGCGAGCTGAAATTGGCCAATTTGACCGATAAAATAGACAAGATTATCACCATCACCCGTCTGTCCGAGGTATTCGACGTCACCGATTCGGTCGATGAGGCGATTGGCCGATTCAAGTAATTATCTGAGTTTCTCCCGAGATATAAAATTATTTGGCGGGGCGTCGGACCCCGCCTTTTTTTCATTCTTTAAATGTGATGTACATTTGTGCAGGTAGACCGTACATACAATGTATGGCAACCTATTTATATATCGATGTCGATGCCTTCCTGGCCTCGGTTGAGCAATCGATCAACCGCAGTCTCCGGGGGCGTCCGGTCATGGTCGGCGGGCTGGCCAAGGAGCGGGGTATCGTATATTGCCCCAGTTACGAGGCGCGGGCGCGGGGCGTTCGGGTCGGGACCTCGCTTTATGAAGCCGCTCGGCTGATTCCCGACGGTGTTTTCCTTAAAGGCGATTCCTTCACCTACGAACAGTTTTCCGACCGTCTGATGGCGATTCTACATGATTTCACTCCCCGGGTCGATAAAATTTCCCCCGATGAGGCCTGCCTTGATATTTCCGGATTGGAACGGAATTTCGGATCGCCCGAACAAATCGCACATCTGATCAAATCACGGGTAAATGATGAATTGATTTTGAGTACCTCGGTGGGTATAGGATCCTCGCGGGTGGTTGCTAAAATCGCGTCGGAAATCGTCAAGCCGGATAATCTGACGGTCGTCGCACCGGGGGATGAGAAGGAATTCCTTAGTCCCCTACCGGTGGAGAAAATTCCCGGAATCGGGCGGGTTAATAAGAGAATTCTCAATGAAATGGGGATCACGATTATCGGGCAATTGCAGACCGTTCCGGAAGAATATCTGGTGACGCTATTCGGGCAGAACGGCCGCAAATTCGCCTCTTATGCCGTCGGACAGGACGGGCCATTGGTGCGCGATTTTACGGCTATTCGCTCGGTCAACCGTGAAACGGGACTCGCCGTCGATGTCACCGACCGCGATATTTTGCTGGGGCATTATTATTATCTTCTGGAACGGGCCTGCCGCCGCCTTAGGGGATTGCAAAAGAAAGCCGGGCGATTGACGATCAAATTTCGCTATTGCGACTTTGAAAATGTCGAGGCCCACGCCATAATCCGGCCGCCCTCGTGGGATGAAAAGATATTTTATGTCCAGGCCGAAATCATGTTCAAGGCCTTATATCGGCGGCGCAAGGGTATTCGCTTTGTCGGCGTCAATCTCTCCAACCTGAAAAATTCACTGTATGCCGAGTCGTTCATTTTCGACCGCACCGAAAAAAAGGAACGACTTCTGGGGAGCGTTGATGAAATCCGCAATCGGTTCGGATTTCTGGCTGTAACCACCGGGCAGACGTTAATTCTCAAGGACCTTTACCCGAAAAAGGTAACCGGCTATGAGCTTCGCACTCCCGGGCTGTCGCAGTAATTTCTCTCTCCTGTGGGGGACGGCCTTCCCCCGGCAGTTAGCGGCCAAAGCCGATGAATACGGCCTTCGTCATCTGGGACTGGCCGACCATGACAACCTTTATGGAGTCGTCGATTTTGTGGAGGCTTGCCGCGACGCCGGTATTAATCCCCTGATCGGCGTCCGTCTGACGACGACATTGGGCAGTTTACATTTGATCGCCCGTAATTATGAAGGTTATCAAAATCTCTGCCGTCTGGTGACGATACGGCAGTTGACCGGCAAGGTCGGTCCGGAGGACCTGGGCGCCAATAGCCGGGAGTCTGTCTGTCTGGCCCAGCCGGATTTGCCCATGGACCGGATCAAAGATATTTTTGGGGATGACCTCTATCTTTCTCTTCAGGGCGGGGAAAATCGCCGTATTAATGATATCATTGACGATTACCACGTTAAGCCGGTCGCCAATCCCTCGGTCAGTTTCATTGGCGGTTCCGATTACCGCCTTCATCTACTCCTGCGCGCCATCGACTCCGGATCATTGACCGCGCATCTCAACGGCGTTCCGCGCGATCAGCCGGCAGGCTTCTTCCCCGATTCGGCGGTGATGAGGCGAAGATTCATTGGCCGACCGGAGGCCATCGCCAACGGCATCATCCTGGCCGATTCCTGCCGGGTGGTCTTCCCGGCCCATAAGAATCTCCTGCCGGATTATCCCGATTATGACGGCGACAAAAGCGAACTTTTGCGCCGCAAAGCTATGGATGGCTTGCGCGGCAAAAAGGGGAACGCCGGCGGGATATATCATTCGCGCCTTGATTTCGAACTGGAAATTATCAACCGTACGGGATTCACCGATTATTTTCTGGTCGTATCCGGAATCGTGGATCATTGCCAAACAACCGGCATTCCGGTGGTCGGGCGCGGTTCGGCGGCCGGGTCGCTGGTAGCTTATTCCCTCGGCATCACTCAGGTTGACCCCATCGCCGAGGGATTATATTTCGAACGATTCCTGAACGAGGCCCGTTCCGATCCGCCTGATATCGATCTCGATATCGACTGGCGGCGGCGTGACGACGTCCTCGAGTATATCTATGATCGTTACGGGCATGACCGGACGGCCATGATCGCGACTTACACCCGGTTCCGCGCGCGGCTGGCGGTCCGCGAGGTCGCCAAGGCAGGCGGGCTTGATCCCGAGGCGATCAACCGTTTCTCGAAACGTTTGCCCCGGGCCAATCCAGGGGAACTGGTTGAGGCAGTAAAACGTCTTCCCCGCGTCAGCCGTGACCGGCTCGGGATCGACCGCTATAAAGTCATCCTCGAGGACGCCGCCCGGCTGGATAATTTCCCCCGGCATCTTGGCATTCATCCGGGAGGAATCGTTATCACCCCCCGGCCGTTGACCGATTATGTCGCTTTGGAGAAGGCCACCAAGGGCCTGGTGGTAACCCAATGCGACATGTATCAGGCCGAGAAACTGGGACTGGTTAAAATCGACGTCCTCGGGCAACGCGGGCTGGCGGTAATCGTCGATTGCTTCGATCATGCCCGGAAAATTGAGGGGAATGATTTTACCATTCCGGAAAAGGATCCTGAGACCTACCGACTCTTGCAATCGGGGAAAACCATCGGGGCCTTCCAGATCGAATCGCCGGGATTGCGCGCTTTACTGCGCGACCTTCGCCCGCAAATCCTCAATGATATCACTCTCGCTCTGGCCCTCATCCGCCCCGGCGCTTCCGATTCGGGCATGAAGAAGGTCTTCCTCGACCGCCATCACGGCCGGGATAACACCACCTATCCCGATTTTCGGCTGGAGAAAATTCTGGAGGAAACCTATGGCGTCTTTATTTATCAGGAACAGGTTCTGTTATGCGCGCAGGCGGTGGCCGGGTTCAACCTCCCGGCCGCCGACCTCCTCCGCCGGGCCATCACCAAGGATCGTTTGGGCGGCAAATATAAAAAACTCTGCCGGCGCTTCCTCGAGGGCGCCATCAAAAACGGCTTGTCCCGCCCTAAAGCGATTGAAATTTTCAAACTCCTGAGCCTTTTTGCGGGCTTTGGGTTCTGCAAGGCGCATGCCGCGACCTATGCTTTTTTGGCCTATCAATCGGCTTATTTCAAGAGACATTATCCGGCCCGATTTATCACCGCCGTGCTCAACAACGGCGGCGGCTATTATCCGGCGTCGGTTTATATCAGCGAAGCCCGCCGGCTCGGTGTCAGGATCGCCCCGCCCGACATCAACCGCAGTCAGGCCGATGAAACGCTGGAAGGCGAGACTATGTATATCGGGCTGGGCCGGATTAAAGGGCTGGAACAGCAGACTATTGATCAGATACTGGACCGGCGGCCGTTGGTATCATTCGATGATTTTCTGATGCGTGTACGGCTGTCGGCGGGCGAAGTCGAGAGCCTGATCAAGGTCGGAGCTTTCGACGGCCTTGACGGCGATCGTCATCGTCTCCTGTGGCGTTTGCATCTGGCGCAGAAATCGATTCGGGGCCGGGGAAAGAAAAACGCGCAGAGTTCGACTTCCGAGGCGAGGGAACGGCACGATGACGATATCTTCTCCGGTCAATTGATTATTCCTCAGGCCAAATATCTGCGGCCCCTGCCGGAGGTAACGTCTCTGGAGAAATTCGACCATGAGTGCGAACTTCTGGGATTTTCAGCCAGTTGCCATCCGCTGGAGATCATTCCGGCCTACCTCGAGGAAGCGCCTTTGTCCCATAATAAGTCGGGCGGTAGAATTGCGGTGACGGCCTGGCTGGTCGATGTCAAGCGGATTCGGACGCGCGAGAAAAAGGAGGCGATGGTCTTTCTGACTTTCGAAGATTTGACTGACACCTTCGAGGTGGTCTTGTTTCCGGAGAAATATAAGGAGTATGCCGAGTTGATCCGGCAATACCGATTTTTGCGGATTGAGGGCGAAATCAATGTCACCGGCAGTGATATAGCTATCATTGCGGACAGCCTGTCGCCGGCGCCAACCGGATGGGATCGGCGACCGTATTTGTGATGTTGATATTGACTGCCGAATGAGCCGGATATAGATTCAATTATGGCCGACAAAGATACCCCCCAAAAGGTACGCGATGAGCTGACGCGGCTCCGCGGTGAAATCGAAGAGCATAATTATCGATATTATGTGCTTGATGCTCCGACGGTATCGGACGCCGCATATGACAAGTTATTCGACCGGATGCTGGAGATCGAGCGACAGTATCCCCAACTTATCACGCCCGATTCGCCTTCACAACGGGTCGGAGCGCCGCCGTCGGAAAAATTCGAACCGGCGCCGCA
>CAZGAV010000002.1:0-41527 GCA_964523575.1 uncultured Ignavibacteriales bacterium | reverse complement strand
ATTGTTCATGGCGCGGATGAAGTTGGAAAAGCATTTCGGAAGCTTGATTCCATTCGGGCTGGACTCGATTATGATATCGACGGAGCGGTGATCAAGGTCAATAATTTTTCCGATCAGGTTCGCCTCGGTCAGGTCAGCCGGGCGCCGCGCTGGGCCATCGCCTGGAAATTCGCCGCCGAGACGGCCGAAACGATTCTTGAGGATGTCGTCTTTTCGGTCGGGCGGACCGGGGTGATTACGCCGGTGGCGTCGCTCAAACCGGTGCGCGTCGGCGGCGTGACGGTCAAAAGCGCTTCCCTGCATAACGAGGATGAACTTCGGGATAAGGATATTCGTGTCGGCGATACGGTTATCATCCGCCGGGCCGGAGATGTCATTCCGGAAGTCGTGTCGGTGGTCATCGAGAAACGCCGCGCCAAAACCGAACCGGTGAACTTCCCACAAAATTGCCCGTCCTGCGGCCAGCCGATTCATCGCCCGGAGGGCGAAGCGGCGCATCGGTGTTTTAACCCGGCCTGTCCGGCGCAGGTGGTCGAGCGAATATACCATTTTGCGGGTAAAGCGGGCATGGATATCGAGGGACTGGGCGGCAAGCTGGCCCTTCAATTGGCCGAGAACAATCTCGTTGTCGCCCCGGCCGATATTTATTTCTTGAAGAAAGAAGATTTATTGCCACTGGCTTTGATGGCTGAAAAACGGGCGCAGAACCTGCTGGAAGCGATTGAAAAATCGAAAGATCGTCCCCTGTCGGCAATCATCAATGCCATCGGTATCCCCGGGGTGGGAGAAACAGCGGCTTCTCTTCTGGCCGAACGGTTCGGGACTATCGACCATCTGATGGAAATCGGCGCCGAGGAATTGAGCGCGGTCGGCGGCATCGGACCGATCCTGGCTTCATCTATAGTTCAGTTTTTCGCCGATAAAAATACGCGGCGGATGATCGAACGGATGAGGAAAGGCGGCGTCAAGTTTACTCCGTTCAAGAGCGAGCGCCGCGAGGTAGCGGCCATTGCCGGAAAATCATTTGTTATCACCGGGACGCTGTCCAAGCCACGCGATCATTTCAAGAAATTGATCGAAAACGCCGGCGGTAAGGTGGTGTCAGCCGTCTCGAAAAATACCGATTACTTGCTGGCCGGCGAATCCCCCGGGAGCAAGCTGGACAAGGCGCAAAAGCTGGGGGTTGTCGTCTTGGATGAAGATAATTTCACAAAGCTAACGATGTAATCCTTTATTCCTCGGTAACCATTTCTATGCGCGCTGGAATTATATTGTCTTCCTGTAATTTATTTACCAGCAGTTTTGCATACCCTTCTTCCAAGTTGCCATTAGAATCAATGCCTGATGAAATTGAAGTGGCCTTCCATATTAGCTTCACATCCTCAAATGTATACATGCGCGTCTCGAATTTCCAGTGAGATTCATCTATGTAATAGCCCCCGACTAGCGATTCTGATATTGTACCATTGACCATTGTATTATTTCCAATATTACTTTTTACAATATTGATCTCATACTTCGAAATCCTAGGAATATATGCGGAGGTTTTCCAATAATCACTCGACACAACTATCAAAGAAGCGTCAAATCCATATGGTGTCAAAGCTGAATCAAGCTCGCGGATTGTGAGCTCGTCCCAAAGTGGGACAAGTTCAGTGGCACTATAAAGGATTGTATCGACCTGACAGCGTGTGCCTCCATCAAACCATCCGTATGCGATCCGCGTAGTCTTCGCCGGCCCGAATGTGGAAACAGTCTTCTTATATTTGGGCGGGGGCAATAGAAACTCATGTATTATCGCCTGTTCTAGATCTTTGCGAATAATTAGGTCATTTATGGGTACAAGCAAAAGAATTTTCGTGAATTTTTTCCCGCTAGGGTGATCCATTACCGATTGTATTCTAGTTTGCGGGCTAAATTTTGATGTACAGCCACAAATTATGAAGCCTATTATCACAACCATAACGCCTCTATTCATATTACAATCCCTCCGAGGTAATTATGCTACTTATCATATGGCATGCTTTATCTAATAAATTAGAACATATATACATCTATGTCAATCTGAAAAGCAACCTTTAATTACATTGGGTTTAAGAAAAGCCCGGTCAGGATAACCGGGCTTTATAATTTCTACCAATTATTAATTCAAAGTAAATCCGCGACGGCGTGAGCAACGTCCAGCGAGGTGTTGGTGCCGCCCATGTCGTAGGTTCGGACTTTCCCTTCTTTGATGACCTGCGCAATCGCGCTTTCCAGGCGTTCGCCCATGCCGGTTTCACCCAGCCAGTCGAGCATCATTTTGGCCGAGAGGAACATCGCCATCGGATTGACCTTGTACTGCCCGGCGTATTTGGGCGCCGAACCGTGGGTCGGTTCGAAAACGGCGACGTCGTCGCCGATATTGCCCGAGCAGGCAAAGCCGAGTCCACCGACCAATTGAGCGCAGAGATCGGAGATGATATCGCCGAACATATTGCTGGTGACGAGAACCTCGTAGTCGAGCGGATTCTTGATCAGCCACATACACATAGCGTCGATATTGGTTTCCCAGAGCTGAATGCCTGGGTAATTTTTGGCTACTTCGCGCGCCGTGCGCACCATCAGGCCGGATGTTTCGCGGATGACATTCGGTTTTTCGACGACCGTGACCGATTTGCGGCCGAACTTCTTGGCGTACTCGAAGGCGTCGGTGATGATATTACGGCATCCGGTGCTGGTGTTGATCCGCAACGAGACTGCTATCTCATCGGCCGGATGATGATCGAAACGAGCCATCTTCTTGTTGTGCTTTTTGACGATTTCGCGGATTTCATCCGGGAACGGGAAAAATTCCACCCCCGAATACAAATCCTCGGTGTTCTCGCGGAAAACGACGATGTCGATGCCATCCTTGTAATTGAGGGGATTGCCCGGATAAGCCTTGCAGGGCCGCAGATTGGTTCGCAGGTTGAATTCCTGGCGCAAACGAACGATAGGTGAAGCATAAACCTTGCCCTTACCCTGAAGCTCAGGAACCAGCTCCGCCTCGGCTTCTTGTTTGGGCTTGGAAGTGATGGCGCCGAACAGGGCGCAATCGGTATTTTTTATCAAATCAATGGTGCGGGCGGGAAGCGGATCGGCTTCGGTGCGCCAGAACTCCCAGCCGATATCACCATGAATGTACTCGGCGTCAAGCTGCAGTTTGTCGAGTACGATTTTGACGGCGTCCATGACATCGACGCCGACACCATCGCCCGGCAACCAGGCAATTTTGTACTTGGGCATGTGGGTTGATCTCCTTACCTGACAGCATAGGTTAACGTGAAGCGATGCGAATTCCCCAGATCGGATTGATAGGGTACGAACGCGTAGTCAATGCGAAAATTGTTGTAAATGAAACCGGCCCCGGCCGAAAAACTGCGGTTGTCGTAGCCGGTCTGATACCCGGCGCGCAGGAAAAGCTGTTCCGCGACGAGGTATTCCCCCCCCAGATGCAGATGATTATCGCCCGACTTGATATTGACATAGTCGGCCGACAATGATATTTGCCGCTTGTGAAAATTTATCCCGGCCCGGTAAATCGAGGGCGGATCGTCTTCCTGAGCCACGAATTTGACTTTGCCTCCCAGATTGGAGGCGGAGGCATGCAGGGCGAAATCGTATTTGGTGTAATAGACAGCCCCGAGTCCGAAGGCCATAAGCGAGGCCTGTTCGACGTCGATTTTCTGCATCAGCCAGCCGACGGTTACACCAGCCTGAAGATGGGGTGCGACCCGGAAGGCAGAAAAAGCCTTGACCGCAAATTCGTCGGCGCTGGCGATATATTCCGGTTCGCTGGTCGGGGCTTCGCGTACCTCGATACCGCCGACGCTGGCCAAGCGAGCATGAATGCCGAAATCGAGACCCTGTGCGGGGAAAATACAGGCCAGCGAATTGGTATTACGGTCCTGAATGAAGCTGTTATGCGAAAATCCGACGCGGCCTTTGGACTGACCGACGATGGCGGCCGGATTGTATTCGAGATTGAACGGGTCGGGATCATAGAGCGGCGCGGTTTCGCCCATCGCCACCTGCCGCGCGCCAGTCAGGTTGAGCAGGTTGCGCATGCCGGTCGCGGCCCCCGCCGATGTAATTCCGGCCGCAAAGAGGGTACCCGTTGTCAAAAATATCAATATCACATTCAGGTGTTTCATACCAACCTACTTTGCTTTAGAAGACCAGGTCGAACGAGACCAGGAAATCGTCTCCTTCATCGACTTTGTCCGTCAGATATGAGAAATCGATCCAGGCCGCGAAGCCGCTGAATTTCTTGAACAGGCCGAGGCCGGCGGTCGGATGCAGATCGTCCAGCCCGGCCCTCAGCGATAATATTTTCCGGTACATATATTCGGCGCCAAAATGGCTTTTGACCATAGAGGCGGTATTGATTTCGAGATCGGTGGAAAATATATATGAATTCGGGGATATCAACGCCGCCCCGGTGCGAAAATCGACCGGGAATGATTCTTCCACGGAGGCTCCCTGATCACTGCCGCGCGTTTCCCAGAATTTGCCGGTGGACCAGCGATAATTAGCCCCCAGATTCTGGGCGGAAGCGCCCAACTGCAATAGGGGAAATACCTCGGCCATAAATGTACGCCGCATATCCAGCTTAACCAGTCCGCCGACATCGACGCCAACCGTATAGGCGCTGATGTTGGCGATGTCGTTCTGCGCATAGAACAATTTGCCGCCGAACATGGTGTAATGGCCGAAAGCCTTGGCGAAGGTGACCCCAATGAGGTTTTCGCTGTATGAGATATCTTGGCCGTCGATAATATTTCCCTGCTCGTCACGGGATGCCAGCGGAGCGGCTCCGGCATGCAGCCAGTCGACACCCAGGCGGGCGTCCTCCTTGGCCGGCAGGGCAAAGGAAAAGAATCCCAGTCGGCGGTCGAGTTTCATGGCCCGGTACGAAAAGGCCGCGCCATATTCGCGCCGTTGAGCCAAACCTGCTGGATTGTACAGATACCCGACGCCGCCCTCGGCGATGGCGGTAAAGGCGCCGCCCATAGCTGACGGCCGCCCGCCGAGACTGAGATCACGAAAAGCGCCCGGCTGACCGCCCTTGCCGTCCGATCCCGCCAGGATATTAACAGCCGGCATAACGATCAAAATCATCAATATAATCGCTGTTTTCTTCACGATCCGCCTCCGTTACGGGATGATGGCCAGACGGCCCCATCGGGTCTCGCCGGTCGAATATGAAACTTTAATATAGTAAATGCCGACGGCAACCATGTCGCCGCGGCCGTTATAACCGTCCCAGGTCTCGAAATAATCGCCGCCGCCTTCGCGATACTTATTTTCGGTAATCCGGCGAACCAGGTTCATGGAGAAGTCATAAATCTCGACCGATACCTCTCCCCCCTGATCGACATGATAATGAATGCTCAATCGACCATTATTGTTCAGGGGCGAATAAGGCACCGGGGCGGCAAAGACATCATTATTGGATTCGGTGGCTTTGAAGGTCCGGGTGATACTCCAACTGCTGTCGGGATCGATATTCTTTCGAGCCAGCCCCAGTTCGGTACCGGCCCAGAGAATGTCGCCGGTCACCTCCACCGAGAAGACTTCAGTCTCGGCCGCGATGGTATCCTGAGTTACCGGATCGATGATGTTCTGTCTCTGCCACGTCGTCCAGGGCGGCGGCGCGGCATACAATCCGGTCGAGGCGGCGGCATAGGCGACGCCGTTATGATCGAAAGCAAAATTCCAAACCTGCTCATTGGCCAGTTCCAATTGCCAGCTATCGCCATAATCGGTGCTGAAACCGATACCGTTATATTGCTGAACAGTATCCGCCGCGTTGGTGGTATCCCGTGGTACGCCTCGGCAGGCGGCCCAAAGGACCCCTTCACTACTGCCGGTATCCTGGACGCTCAAGGCGACCACCCAGTTTCCCGGGAGCCTGACGTTATCGCTCCTGAGACCGACGGCCAGATCGTGCTTGGTCGGATCGGTATTGGCGATCGTGATATGCCAGACGAGCACCGGGGGGTCTCCTTCATAGGCGTTATAGGCATAGCCTCCCGATGAGCCGGTAAACACCGTCTCACCGATAAAGCGGCCGCACAGGAATCGATAACTATCCAGAGTCAGACCGCGATTGACGTCGGACACGTTCAGCCGGGTAATATTAAGCGAACTGGGAAAGTTCGGGCTGGTGTAAAACCCCAAATCACCGGCAAGGAGGGTGGTATTTTCGGTGATATAGATTCTGTTCAGCCGGGTATTGTTCAATATCTGTACGCCCCTCATCTGCGGTGTTCCGTTCGAATCGAGAGAATCCACATTTGGGTCAAGGAAGATGGTCGAGTAGGACCCGGTGTCGGTCTGCGGTTCCAATCCGACATAGGTAAATGAAGCGCTGTCGTTATCCATGTGGCGAACCTGCGTCACCCAGGAACTGCTCGTGTCGCTTTCGGCGAACTCCACCAGGGTATCGTAGCTGAAACTCAACGGCTCGGAATAAACCGCAATCACCAGTCCCGCCCGCGTTCCGAGAAAAATGCTGTCGGGCGTGACATCGATGGAATAAACCTGATTGCGGAGTGACGTCTGATCGGTATCGAGGGGATCGACATAAAAACGGTTCCAGGTTTGCCCCGAATCGAGCGAGCGATAGACGCCGCTGTCGCCGGCGGCGATATAGAATACGGAATCCTGAGAAGTATTGAAATCGTAAATGCCGCCATTTTCGCCCGCAAAAAGGCCCGGGTTGGATTGGGCCCAGAGATCGGAAGGCCCGGTGGTATTATCACGGATAGCGGTCCATTCGGACTCCGGATTATCAAGATAATAAAGTCCCAGCCCGGTGTTGTTGGCCGGGTCAAAAACTGCCGCCCATAATTTGCCGCCGAAATAGGCCAGTCTTTTAACCCAGTCGGAACCCAGGCCATTGGTGGCGTCGGCGGTGTACATCTGGTCGAGATTGGCGCTGTCGGCCTGTGTAACGCCCCCGTCGCCAGCCAGGTAAATGTATCCCCCCACCGGCAGAATATCATAAATCATGAGGCCGCCCAGCTTGACCCGCTTGGGCAGATATAGAAATTTGTTTACTCCGTGGGCCGAACCGCCGTAAACCACCAGAGTATCGTTATGGGTGGTGTCCACAGCGCACGAATAATAACGACCGGTCGTAAGATTGGGCCATTGATCGGCGGTATAGTCGAGTGAATCGTCGGGGGAGAAATACACGTGCTCCCAGACGGTGTCGGGATCGTGCCGGACGATCAGGCCGCCGTAGAAACAAGCGGCATAGGTGGCATTCTCCGTGCCGGCCAGATCATAGACCAGTTTAGCGAAACTGGAGGCCTCCGGGGGAGTCAGTTTGGTCCAGTTTTCGCCATTGTCAGTGGACATGCTGATCCCATCCCCAAAAGGGTAATTGACGTTATCATACATTTCAAAATGGGAACCGGCCATCCAGATCTGCCCCGTCCGGCCAAAAAGAGCCGAAGGCTCATCGGAGCTGAGCCCGGGATTGGTTTCGGTGGTGCGCGTGTACCAGGTCAGGCCGCCGTCGGTGGAGTAGCTGAGGCCCCGCTCGCTGGCCAGCCACAAATAGCCGTCGTTATAAATCATATCAACGAAGGAATTGCCTGTGAGCCCGGTATCGGGCGCATCGACGGAATACATCATCCCCGCCCAACCCGGCTGTACCAGCGCCAGCACCGCCGCCGATATCAACCAGAGAATTCTTTTTCCGGTCATCTAAATCCTTCCCAAAAAAATACCGCGCACCCGTGACAACAGGCCCGGGAGGCGGTTCAAACCAAAACTGTATTCCATTATGACAACCATGTAATTCACATTAACTAATATCTATAAGCAGCCTCCGATATGGTGCCAATCTATCCTTTTGACTCTCAAAGTCAAGCAGTAAATACCCCGTGGCGGAGAAAGTCCATAACCATCCCGTGCCGCAATCCTCGAGGGATAGCCGCGGCCCGATTTAATCCTAATAACTTAAACAAATAACGGCACCAAAAGGCTCCGGCAAAAATTATCTCGGCCCGTTTTTTATCGATTTCCAGCAGATGACGCCGTTCGGCCAGATTCGATGACGCCATCCGGTCAACGAATCGGTCGAGGTCGGCCGGTGTCAGCGTAACTCCCTGCGGTTTTTGCAAGATATAGTTATCCTTAAGCCAGCCCAGAGCGGTGGTCGTCCCACCCACCAGACGCACCGCGGCATCGAGGTGAGAACCTATCGAAAGGGCTTTCTTGTCATACCGGGAGAGATACTTCTCGAATATCTCAAAATCGTTATGATTGATACGTTCCCCGGTTTCGAACCTCTCAGTCAGGCTAACGGCTCCCTCGGGAATCGAGATAAAGGCCAACCGCGTTTCCTCGCGATAGACCACCAGTTCGGTTGACCCACCCCCCATGTCGATGACAATCATCTTCCGGTCTTTTCTCGGTCTCCCCGCGGCGGCCAGAAACGAAAGAAAAGCCTCACGATCCGCCGACAGGATGACCATCTTCTCCCCCAATTCGCTCTCCAGCCGTTTCTTGATTTCGCGCCCGTTTCGAGCTCGGCGGAGGGGACTGGTGGCGGCGATGAGTATCGCCTCGGCGTCGTTCCTGCGAGCATGCCGGATATTGCGTACCATTATCTTTTTGAGATGGGAATAACTGGTTTCGGTAATCAGGGCTCGGCTCTTCCCCGCCAGTTGACGGCCGATGCGCGGTGAATTCCGTTCGAAATATAATTCCCCGGCAATATTCCGCCCGCGGACTTCAAAAAGAGAATAGAGCGCCGAATTGGTGCCGATATCAATGGAGGCGATTTTTTTCATTTTCTGTGTCATCGGAAAAGCCGGCGGCCTCGCGGTTCAGTCGGCTTGATTGAAGAAGCCCGCTCAATTGAAGGCGAATGGCCGATGAAATCATCGGCCGGTTTTATTTCCGCTTTGGCGAACACATTAAGGAATCCGCCGTCATCACCTGCGACCGACGCCGTTATAAGTTACTTCAACGACCCATGACCTCTTTGAATTTTTTGGTCAGGGCCGGGGCCACTTCAAACAGATCGCCGACGATACCATAGGAGGCGATATTGAAAATGGGGGCGTCCTTGTCGCGGTTGATGGCGACAATAGTTTTCGACGAACGCATCCCGACCAAATGCTGGATAGCGCCCGAAATACCGATGGCAATATACAATTTTGGATTGACCGTTTTCCCGGTCTGTCCGACCTGATACGAATACTGCACCCATCCGGCATCGACGATAGCGCGTGAGGCGCCCACCGCGGCCCCGAGGCTGTCAGCCATCTCTTCGATGAGCTTGAAGTTTTCCGGTCCGCGAATGCCGCGTCCGCCGGCGACGACGATATCGGCTTCGGTCAGACTGACCTTTCCCCCGGCTTCGGAAATATGATCAGTGACGGTGGCCTTGCAAGCCAGAAGCGCCTCATCGACGGCTTCGTTAATCACCTCACCGCCGGGAGCATCATCCGCCTCGGGAAGCGCCTTGGGACGCAGAGTGATAAAGAACGGCGCGGCGCAATTATTCTGCAAAGTGAAAAAGACATTGCCGCCATAGGCCGGCCGGAGGGCTTTTATGGCATCGCCATCAAGAGACAACCCGGTGCAATCGGAGGCCATGCCACCGCCGCAAAGAGCCGCCAGACGGGCCACCAGAGCTTTGCCGTAGAAAGTGGCGCAACCGATGACAACATCCGGCTTCTCACGATCGATCAGAGCTTTTAGCAAACCGGCATAGGCTTCATCCTGAAAATATTTCAAATCGGCATGTGACAGAGACAATACCCTGGCGCCTTTAGCGGCCAGCGCGGCGGCCATATCGCCGGTCTGGGAGCCCATAACTGCTGTGCTCACTTCGCCCCCCAATGATCGGGCGGCCGCTATCGGTTCGAAGCTGACATTGGATAGAACATTGTTTTGCTGCTCGGCAATGGTCAAAATTTTCATGATTTCCAATCATCCTTTCCGGGGAGATAATCTATTTTCCGTCCACCGATTACCGGACGGCTAAATCATTTTGCCCGTCGATCGCTTTCCTTGTCCGACCGTACTCTAATCGGTCGAGGTAATTTCAGGGAATATAATATTTCCGGGCGGCCGGGCCAATAATTTTTTGAATTTATCCGGCGTAGAGAAGATTCTCGCCATCGGGGAGTATCATTCAGGTGTTACGCTATCCGCGGACCTCAAAAGGCGGCCGTCACGATAGTCGTTGAGAAGGGTTTCTAAATCGGAAAAAGTCGTTATCTTATAAGCTCGCAGACGGATCCGCGCTACCCCCGGCCAGCCCCGGGTGTACCAGGCGACCTGATGGCGCATTTTGAACATGGCCCGCGTCTCACCAAAAGTCGCCATTAGCATCCGAGCATGTTCCAGAATAACGGATGACCGTTCCTGGAAATCGGGCGGCGGCAGATTCTCGCCGGTTTCCAGATAATGGTTGATTTGGCGAAAAATCCAGGGGTACCCCACCGCGGCCCGACCGACCATAACGGCGTCACAACCGGTTTCGGCAATCATCCGGGCGGCGTCTTCTCCGCCAGCGATATCACCGTTGCCGATTACCGGCACGGCGACAGTATCTTTCAGGATTTTTATATCATCCCACTTGGCTCGACCGCTGAACTGGCCGGCCCGGGTTCGGGCATGAAGAGTGATCGCGGCGGCCCCGGCCTCTTCGCAAATCTTGCCCGCTTCGGCGAAAATACGCGTTGTTTCGTCCCAGCCGGAACGAAGTTTAACGGTCACAGGTATGGAACTTCCGGCCACGGCGGCCTGAACCAGGGCTCGGGCCAGTCCCAGGTCGCGAAGGACAGCCGCTCCCCCATTTTTCCTGATGACTTTTTTGACCGGACAGCCAAAATTAAGGTCGATAATATCCGGTTTCCCTTGAGCCGCAATCTGGACAGCCTGAAACATAATTTCGGGATCGGCGCCGAAAAGCTGAATTCCCAAAGGCCGCTCGGCCTCGGAGAAGTCAAGCAAGTCCTTGGTTTTCTTTCCATTATAGGCCAACCCATGACTCGAAACCATCTCGGTATAGACGACGGCGGCGCCTAACCTCCTGGCCAGGAGGCGATAAGGAGGCGCCGAAATTCCGGCCATAGGGGCGCAAAAGACACGCCCTTCGACGTTTAAGTTTCCGATTTTCATGCCGACATTATAACAGAAGAACTCTAAATTTGCAATATGACATAAGTTGTTTGGCTGACTGGTATTTAGAAGTACTGGCGCCCGACTATGTTTCAGGAAGGAGCTTGCGATGCCCGAAATCGTGATTAAGTTCAATGATAAGGTGATTGAGCGCGTCGTTACCGAAAAAAAACGGGTCAGCATCGGACGGACCAAAGAAAATGACATTGTTCTGGAAAACCGCGGCGTTTCACGAAAACACGCCCAGATTGAGTTTAATGACACGTCCGCCATCGTCATCGACAATGAATCTCTAAACGGCACCTTTGTCAACAACCGTCGGGTGGCCGAGGAAATGCTTCGGGACAACGATACGATCACCATCGGGAAATACAGCCTGGAATATCACCATGAAGCCAACAGCCCCGATCCCGCCACCCAGATGGACGGCACCATGATTCTCAACACCAAGCGGCAGAAAAGCCTGGTGGAAAATGACCGCCTGGAGCGAGAGATAGTGACGCGGGCCGGCGGTTCGGTGCTTCTGGGTCTGGAAAACACGGAGGTGGCTGAGTTCAGAATAGATCGGGAAGTAACGACTATCGGCCGGGCCAAATTCGTTCACGTCCGCGCCCGGGGATTCCTGCTTTCGGGCATACAGGCCAAAATTGTCAGGGAGCAGGAGAATTACTTCCTTGTCAACCTGGGCCGCAAGGGCAAAAGCAAGGTCAATGGAGATGCTGTCGATCGCGTGCAATTGAAAAACAGCGATATCATCCAGGTGGGCAAATCGACTTTCCGCTTCGTCGAGGGAAAGTAAGCTATGCGGATAGCCATCATCTCGGATGTGCACGCCAATCTTGAAGCCCTGCAGGCTGTCACGCGCGACATTGAAAGCCATAATATAGAAAGAGTCTTTTTTCTGGGAGATGCCGTGGGTTATGGGGCCGACCCCAACCAATGCATCAAAATGATCAGTGACCTTTGCGAAATCAAGTTGTTGGGCAACCATGATTATGTGGCGATGGGGTTGGAAAGCCCCGAACATTTCAACGTTATGGCCAAGCAGTCCATATTCTGGACCCGCCGGGAATTGAAACGCAAGGCGGTGGAACGGATGTCCGATTTTGAAATGGAAGCGACTTTTCTCGATTACTACTTCGTTCATGCGACGCCGGAAAACCCCGCCGACTGGAATTATTTATTGACGGTCGATGACGCCGTCCGAAATTTCGACCTTTTCTCTCAGAGTTTTTGCTTCGTCGGTCACTCGCACCTGCCGAGCGTATTCTGTCTCCGGCCGGATGGCACCGTGACCGCAACGGAAAAAGCGGACGATTTTCAGGCCGCACCGGATTGTCGTTATATTATCAACGTCGGATCGGTCGGCCAGCCCCGCGACGGCAACCGGAAAGCCTGTTATTTGACAGCCGATACCGACACCAACCGTTTTGAATATCGCCGGCTGACCTACGATTTGAACAAGGCTCAGGAGAAAATGCGCAAAGCACAGTTGCCGGAGTTTCTAATAACCCGCCTGGCGAACGGGCAATAACCATTGCGAGGCGCTTTATGCCGAAAAGTTTCACTTCATACGCTCTCTATCTGCTGATAACGGTTCTGGTCGTCTGTCTTTATCTGGGCGATTTCACCGGGTTGAAGAAACTCCAGTGGACGGTTGACGATTTAATGTACACTTTCCGGGGCGAGGAGATAAAAGCTCCGGAAGTCGTACTCGTCGATATCGACGATACCTCCTGCGAAGCCCTGGGTGACTGGCCCTGGTCTTACGATTTGATCGCCGATTTGGTCGCCACCTGCAATACGGCTACGCCGCGAACGATGCTAATGAACCTTGATCTGTCTCCGAGAACCTCAGAAGACACGCTGGGAAACACCAAGATTCTTGGCAATCAGGTTTCCTGGGCCAACAAAATCGTAATCTCTTACGACATTGCCCTGGCCGAGTACTCCACGCAGCGGATGTCGAAACCTCGCTATCTATATAAAAGCTCAATACGCACCGATACCGAACTGGGCACTCTGGATAACAACCAGTCCATCAATATTCGCCGCCCGTTTCTACCCTCGGGGATTATTACCCAATATGCCGATGGCATGGGCTTTACCTATGCCGAATTCGACAAAGACCGCCGGGTGCGGCGGATGCCCCTGGTGGCCAACTATGACGGCTACTGTTACCCGTCGGCTACCCTGCTGGGCGCGGCCATGTATCTCGGCTTCGGTCCCGATGATCTTTACGTCAACAGCGGGCAGTCGGTAACTTTCGGCACCTATACCGTACCGATCGATGAGGGCGGCCGAATGCTGATAAATTACACCAACCCGGGTTCAACCTTCACCAGAATTTCAGCCCTCGATATGCTCAAGGAGCGGGTCGATCTGGCCACGCTCAAAGATAAAATTATCATCGTCGGCGTAACCAGCGCCGGGGCCGACGATCGTTATCAGACGCCTGTGGAAAAAGCTATGAGCCGTTCGGAGCTGGCGGCCAACGTTATCGAAAACATCATTCACAATCATTACATCACGAGACTGAGTTTTTCGGTCGGTATCAACCTCCTCTTTCTGCTTGGCTTCGGCGCCTTCTGCGCTGTGATCCTGCCACGGGTGACGATGTTGTACCGGATGGTCATCCTGTTTATCAGTCTTTTTATTCTCGTCAATCTGAGTTTCGTGCTTTTCAATTCATACAGCATCCTGACCGAATCGCTATATCTGGGACTGGAAATCGTACTCTTTATGCTGGTCTCGCCACTGGTTGACGATGCCAATCGCATCGCCGGTCAGGCGGGTTTGTTCAATTTCTTTACGTCCGGCTTAAAGAAACAAGAGCCTTCGGCCACGGCTATTCCGGCCAAGGCTGCCATTCCCCGTTCGGTTATCGGCACCGCACAGCCGGCATACCTGAGCGAAACCGACGATATCGCATCCGGAGCCTATTCGACTTCGATTCCCGAAACGCAGCAGCAAGGGATTTCGGAAAACCTGCCGGACACGGTGTCGATGGACTCCACCCCGCCTCCCCCACCCTCGACCACGCCGGTGCAACCGGCTGACATGCCGCCGACCGAGGAGACATTTGACCCTTACCAGGATCCGTCTCCCCTGGTTTTCGAAAAACCGACATTGAGCGACACCACGGAATCGAACCTGTCTGATTCACCCATGTCCCAATCGTCCCCGGACATAGAAAAAGTCACGAACCTGGGCCGATACCAGATCGAAGGGATCGTGGGCAGGGGAGCCATGGGCACGGTCTTCAAGGGCATCGATCCGGTCATCAATCGGCCGGTGGCTCTAAAGACCATTCGTCTTGACTTCGTCACGGATCAATCCGAGATGGAAGAATTGCGTGACCGTTTGACGCGTGAGGCCCGCGCCGCCGGTAAACTCTCGCATCCCAATATCGTCACCATTTACGATATCGGATCCGAAAACAACCTCCAGTATATCGCCATGGAATACCTGGAAGGGCAGACGCTGGAAGAACTTATCAAACGCAAAGTAAAATTCTCTTATAAGATCGTCGCTAATATCATCAGCCAGATATGCAGGGGTTTGCAATACGCGCATGATCAGGGAATCGTCCACCGCGATATCAAGCCGGCCAACATCATGGTCTTGTCCGACTACACCATCAAGGTCATGGATTTCGGCATCGCCCGCGTCGACTCATCGTCGATGACGCGGACCGGTATCGCTATGGGCACGCCCAATTATATCGCGCCTGAGCTTTTGCAGGGTCACGCCGTGGACCGTCGTTGCGATATTTTCTCTCTGGGAGTGGTCCTGTACGAATTGCTGACCGGCCGGCGGCCGTTCCGGGCCGAAAATCTTACTTCGCTGATTTACAGCATCATCAACGATAATCCCAAACCGCCTTCGGCGCTCAATGAAAATATGCCTTTGATTTTCGATCATGTTACGATGAGGGCGTTAAGCAAGAACCCCCTGGAAAGGTTCCAGAAAGCATCCGACATGATGGGAGCGCTGGCCGATTTCATGGGGACTTTTCACCAGGGACGGAAAGTAGGCATTTAGGAGCCTGACACCGGACAGTCATAAAAAAAACCGCCTTTCGGCGGTTTTTTTTAACCTTCATTCTTTTTTTCTTTATCCGGATCGATAATCTCCTCCGCCAGCGAAAGGGCGACGCCCGAAAGCATGACCTCAACGCCCAGCTTGGTGAAATCGGATGAAATCAATTTACGATTGATGCCGGCATAGAGCGAACATCCGGCCCCCTGCTCGACGACCATCCCCGAAAGAGTGCCGTTGGTTTCGGCGACGAAAGTCACTTCGCCCAGTTCTTCGGAGCAGACATAACCGGAGCAGTTGTGGAGTTGGAGATGGGCGCTGGAGGTATAGGCCACGACCAGCATGCCTTCCTTGTCGCCCAGAAGGATGCAGGGGTAGATTTCGAGAGTCAGCAATCGCCGCTCTTCGCGGTTTTCAAGCCGAATACGATAATGATCTTCATGATAGGTATGTTTATCCGTTCCCAGCACCGACACCACGCGGTCGGCGTCCTTCTCGGTAAAATCAATCATGATGTTTGTCTTCCAGCTTGTCGTTGGCGGACGAGTCTTTCTTGATCTCGTCCTGGGTGTCTTTGACGGCCTTTTTGAAATCGCGAATCCCCCGGCCCAGGCCGGTGGCGATATCGGGAATTCTCTTGGCCCCGAAAAGAATCAGAACCACCAGGAAAATCACCAGCAATTCCTGCAGGCCAATGCCGCTAAACATTATCTCACCTCGTTTCTTCGGTCTTACAAGTACCACCATCGGAAATAGACTATCACCAATATAACAGTAAGAACCGATAAAAAGTTTATTTTCACCATCAGTCCGAAGGTAAAGGAGATGGCGTAAAAATCCAGCCGGGTGGTATCGAGTCCGATTTGGATCGATTTGGAGAAAAGCGTCTTGGCGGCGCCGGGCGGCAGAAAGGTGCCGATGATATCGCCGACAATGCCGCCGATAACGGCGCCCAGGATCAGGGCCGTAACGATAAACACGACTTCGCGCTTTTTCAACTGTCTCTCCCCTCCGGCCGGCTTTTTATCCTAACCGGTCGCGGCCCGCTGTTTTTCGAAATGGGCCACCAGTGAATTAAAAACATAAACCCCGTCATCGGATCCAAGAATCTTTTCAACGGCCCGCTCAGGGTGCGGCATCATCCCCAGAATATTGCCTTCCCGATTGCAGATACCGGCGATATTCATCAGCGACCCGTTGGGGTTGGCCTCGGGCGTCACCCGGCCGTCGGAGGTGGCATAGGTGAAAACAATTTGGCCATGGTCACGCAATTTTTCCAGGTCCGCCCGAAAACTATAGTAATTTCCGTCGCCGTGGGCAATCGGAATTTTTAGCGTTTTTCCCGGCGGACAGGCGTTAGAAAACGGGGTCAGGGAGTTTTCGACCTTCAAGTAAATATGCCGGTGAGCGAAACGCAGGTGAGAATTTCGCATCAGCGCCCCCGGCAAAAGGCCGGACTCCAACAGTACCTGAAACCCGTTGCAGATGCCGACAACGATTCCGCCCGATCGGGCGAATTTTATGACTGATTTCATAATCGGCGAAAAGCGGGCGATGGCGCCGGGACGAAGGTAATCGCCATAAGAAAATCCGCCGGGCAGGATGATGACGTCACTGCCTTCCAATGACTCCGATTTATGCCACAGAAAATCGACGTCTTTTTTAATAATGAATTTGACGGCCGCAAAAGCGTCATAATCGCAATTGGAGCCCGGAAATGTAACGACCCCGAATTTCATGAGATCATTTCCACGCGATAGGTTTCGACAACCGGATTGGAAAGCAGTTTCCGGCAAACCTCCTCGATACGCTGTTCCAGATCGGGTCGGGTTTCGCATTCCAGTTCGAAAAAACGTCCGCTTCGGACCGAAATGAATTCATTATATCCCATATTAATCATAGCCTGGGAGATGGTTTTGCCCTGCGGGTCGAGGACGCCTTCTTTGAGGCGGATATAGACCACCGCTTTCGCTTTACTCATTCTTGGTATCCTTTTTACTTCGGGTCTCTTCCCGGCGACCCGTCATGCGCGAATTGCCCGAGGTGGTCATTTTCGCAATCCTGAAGGCTTCCTTGACCAGCCCGATGGCCACATAAAGCAGGAAGACCGGAAACATCAGCAATCGCGGCTTAACCAGCGCCGCCAGAGCCAGACCGACCAAATATAGCAATTTTATACGGTTCTGGCGAGAATTAAAATGGTCCGGAATGGTGTCATATTCTATTTGCGAGACCATCAGCCCCGAAAACAAAATTGTCATCGAAATCAGATATTCGGAATATTCGATCCGCCCCCAGAGGCTGTAACAAAAGATGACATAACTCGCCAATGTCAGGCCGGCCGGCGGCACCGGCAGACCCATAAAATTTTTCTTTTCCTCGGTCTGGGCCAGGAGATTATACCGGGCCAGACGGAAGGCGGCCGCCGAGATATAGACGACGCCAAGAATCCAGCCCCATTTGCCCAGGGCATGGAGTTTGAAAGTGTAGATCAGAAAAGCCGGCGCCAGCCCGAAGGAAATTACATCGGAAAGGGAGTCGAGTTCCTTGCCAAAAGACGAGGTCGCCCCCGAAAAGCGGGCCACTTTGCCATCGAGAGCATCCAGAAACCCGGCCAGGATGATAAACCAGGCCGCCTGCGTCGGGTCGCCCTCGGAGGCCGATATAATCGATAGAAAACCGCAAATAAGATTGCCGGTGGTGAAAATATTGGGAAATATGGGACGATAATTAGGCATCGGCCACCACTTCCGCCACGACCGTTTCGCCTCCCTTAACCCGCTCGCCGCGTGAGACGCTCGGCCGGTAATTTTTCGAAAAAGTCAATTCAGCCCTCGAACCAAAGCGGATCATCCCAAACAATTGGCCAGCCGTTACCTGATCGGTTTCCCGGACGTTGCAAACGATCCGGCGGGCAATGGAACCGGCGATCTGGGCCACCCGCATCCGGCCGAAACGCCCGGCGATCCCGATATCGTTGCGCTCATTGTCCTCCGAGGCCTTGTCCTTGAAGGCCGAAAAGAATTTACCGGCTCGATATTTGACGAATTCGACCGTGCCCGACGATGGGATGCGGTTAACATGGACGTCCAAAACCGACAAGAAAATATCGATACGATATCCCTGGCCGACATACTCGTCGTCCACTTCCACCACTTGAAGGACTTTGCCGTCAGCCGGAGATACCAAAACACTTTCACCGTCCGGGATAATCCGGCGGGGATTTCGGAAAAAGCCAAGGCAAGCCAGACCGAAAAATATCAGGACGAGACCGACGATAAAGGCCGGCATCAGCTTGTGCACCGGATACAAGCCGGTCAGGATGATACCCGGAACCAGCGATCCCAGAATAAACGGGTATCCATCACGGGCAATGCTCATTTGAACACTCGCTTGAAAATTTTCGGCACGTTTCTAAGATAATAATCAAGCCCGAAACAGGCGTCGATCTCCTTGTCGGAAAGATGGGCCGTAATTCTGGGATCCTGTTTGACCAGGTCCATGAAGCGGCCCGCGCCGGTATGGGCTTTCATGGCGTTTTCCTGCACGATCCGGTAGGCCTTTTCGCGACTGCCGACCGGTTCGGCCAGTTTCAGCAGGAGGCGTTGTGAAAAGACCAGGCCGCCGGTCATATAGATATTATCGAGCATTCTCCTTTTATTGACGACGAGCCGCGACAGGATGCCGATGAATTTATGCAAAATGTAATCGATCAGGATACAGCTATCGGGGATGATGATCCGCTCCACCGAACTATGAGTAATATCGCGCTCATGCCAGAGAGCGATGTTTTCCATGGCCGCCACGGCATTGCCGCGCATGACGCGGGCCAGCCCGGCCACCCGTTCGGCCGTGATCGGATTTTTTTTGTGCGGCATCGCCGATGAGCCCTTTTGCCCTTTGGCGAAGCCTTCCTGTAATTCGCCGACCTCGCTACGCTGTAAATTGCGGATTTCGGTCGCAAATTTTTCCAGCGACGAGGCGATCAAGGCCAGCGAGGTGATAAACGCCGCATATCGGTCGCGCTGGATAATCTGGGTCGAAACCGCAGCCGGTTTGAGCTTGAGTTCCCGGCAGACTTTGGTTTCCACAATGGGATCGAGATTGGCGAAATTACCGACGGCGCCCGAAATTTTGCCGACCGAAATCTCCTTGACGGCCGCCTGAAATCGTTCACGGCCCCTTCCCAGTTCGGTGTACCACATCGCGAATTTGAGCCCGAGGCTGGTCGGTTCGGCAAAAACACCATGTGTCCGGCCGATGATCGGCGTCATTTTGTGACGGCGCGCAAGCATTCTGATCGCCGAAAGAGCCTTGACCAGTTTGGCCTCGATCAGTTCCGAAGATTGTTTGAGCCTCAAGGCCATGGCCGTGTCCAGAACATCGGACGAGGTCATGCCATAATGGATATATTTGGCCTCCGGCCCGACGAATTCCGCCACCGAGGTCAAGAAGGCGATAACATCGTGATCGACTTTGGCTTCGATCTTGTCGATACGCTTGACGTTGAAATCGGCCTTCTTTTCGATTACCCGAAAGGCCTTCTTGGGGATGACACCGAGGTCGGCCAGGGCCCGGCTGGCCGCGATTTCCACTTTCAGCCAGCTCCGGAATTTATTTTCTTCGGACCAGATGGCGCCCATTTCGGGCAGTGTGTATCGTTCTACCATATTATCCCTTGTTCACTTTTTCCCAGTCGGCCAGAAATTTCTTCAGCCCGATATCGGTCAGAGGGTGATGCATCAACTGGGACAGCACCTTGAACGGTATGGTGCAGACGTGCGCGCCCATCAAAGCGGCCGTGATGACATGCTGGGTGCTTCGAACCGAGGCCACCAGAACCTGGGTGGCATAATCATAATTTTCATAAATGGTTACGATTTTCTCAATCAGCCGCATACCGTTATGTGAGATGTCATCGAGGCGACCGACAAATGGCGAGGCATAAGTAGCGCCGGCCTTGGCCACCATCAGGGCTTGCATAGGGTTAAAAATCAGGGTGGCGTTGGTCTGGATGCCTTCACTGGTAAGCGCCTTGATAGCCTTCAAACCTTCCAGAATGGTCGGGATTTTGACGGTGATATTGTCGGCTACTTTGGCCAGTTCCTTGCCCTCGCGGATCATGCCTTCAGCATCGACCGCGACGACTTCGGCTGAAACCGAACCGGGTACTATTTTGCATATCTCGGTCAGAATATCGCGGTAGGCGCCTTTTTCTTTGGATAAAAGTGAAGGATTGGTGGTCACGCCGTCGAGAATACCCATATCGACCGCCTGTTTGATTTCGTCCAGATTAGCCGTATCGATAAAAAACTTCATTACCTACTCCTTTATTCAGTATCCGACCTTCATCAGGTAGAGTCCGTGGGCCGGAGCCGTTTTGCGAATTGCGGTATGGTCGCCGCTTCGCAATATCTCCTTGAACCGCTTCATGGTATTCTTTCCCTGAGCGGTTTCCATCATCAGGCCGACCAGCGACCGGATCATGCTGTGCAGGAAGCGGTCGGCCATAATATCGTAAATTAATACGTCGCCGTGTTGCCGCCAGCGCGATGAATATACCAAGCACCGGTTGTTTTCCTTTTGCGAGGCCACGACGCAACAGGCGGCGAAATCATGTTCTCCCAAGATATAATCTGCGGCCTCAATTAGCAACTGTATATCGGGATGGAAATCGATTTCCCAGCGGCGGCCGCTCTCCAGAGCGGTGCGGTGGAGACCGACCAGATAGCGATAGCGACGATAGAGGGCGTCATAACGGGCATGAAAATCATGAGGGACAAATTCCGCCTCGAGAATTCGGATGGCCTCGGGCAGATAGAAATTAAGGCCGTCGCGATATTTTTTGAGAGGGAGATTGTGGATAATCCTGAAATTGGCCACCTGGCCCCGCGCATGAACACCGGCGTCGGTGCGTCCGGCGCCGTGAAGAGTGACCTTTTGGGTCGTAAGTTTCTTCAGAGCTTTTTCCAGTTCGCCCTGGATAGTCCTTTGGTTCGGCTGATATTGCCATCCGGCGAAGGCACCGCCGTCGTACTCGATGGTCAACTTTATATTTCTGGCCTCGGCTACCACCATTGCCTCCCGACAAAATAGGACCCCAGCCCGAGGGCGGCAAGAGTGAGAACGACCCAGTCGAGATGCCGGTAACGCAGGGGATTCAATGAACTGCGAGGATGTCCGCTCCGATAACCGCGCGTTTCGATGGCAACTGAAAGATCGTCGGCCCGGCGCAGGGCCGAGAAGAAAACCGGCAGAACCAGCGCAATGGACCGTTTCAGGCGGGTGCGGATGGGGCCGGTGAATTCGACGCCCCGAATAAACTGGGCTTTGCGAATCATATCCAGTTCGTTGGCCAGAACCGGGATAAAACGGAGGGCAATAAATAGAATCATCCCCAGGTCATAGATCGGTATTTTCATCCAGCGCAAGGGCTTGAGCAGGGAGACGAGAGCCTCGGAAAGCGACAGCGGATTGGTAGTCAATGACAGGATAAAAGTCGCCAGCACGAAAATCAGAATACGCGAGGAGAAAACGACCGCCATCGCCACGGCTCGATGGCTTATCGATATGAACCAAATTTTCAGCACGATATTGGGATCGTCGCGGCCGGAAAACAGGAGATGAAAAACCGCGGTAAAAGCGACAAACCAGATAACCGGCTTCAGATTGCCGAGAATCAGCCCCCATCCGAGGCGGCAGGAGAGTAGCATGGTCAATAGGAGGACGCTCAGAACGGCATAAAAGTATAGACTGGTGCTGAATAGCGCCGCGACCATAACCATAAGCACCAGAAGGACTTTTGTCCTGGCGTCGAGCCGATACAAGAAAGCTGTGCCGGGACGGTACTGGCCGATCAGAATACGATTGTTACCGAACATCATCTCCTCAGCAAAGAGAGGCAATATAATATTAGTTGAGCCGGAGTGCAAGAGGGTCATGCAGCCCATCGGCAAGCGAATCAGGAAAGTCCCGATGACAAAAACCGTCCGGAAGCGCATCCCGGACGGCCCTTGTTGCACCACCGGAGGACTGAAGTCGTCCGGTAGGACAGACATATATTATACGCCGGGCAGTTTCCAATCGCTCAAATTCAGATTAATCGGATTGACATTGATTTTAGAGCATTTCGTTGTTCTCAATGCTTTCGTCGATGATAATCGGCGTTTTTTGCCGGCAATCCCGGCAACGGCCGAAAAGCGAAAGTTCATAATCGTCGAGGTCAAACTCCTGACTCTGGGCCAGGGCGTTTATCTGGGGCCAGAACCCGCTCAGGTGGAATTCCTCGGTCAGGCCGCATTCATTGCAGACAATGTGACCGTGACTTTCAGGGGTTTTCTTTTTTTCGTAATGGACACCCGATTTCCCGAAATAATGTTCCTCAGCCAGCCCGGCTCTATGGATAAGCCTCAAGATCCGCCAGACAGCGGCAATACCGATTTTCACGCCCGCCTCATGGACGATATCATACACCTGTTCGGGCGAAATATGCCCTTCAGCAGCCCGGAAAACCTGAAAGACGATGCGGTGTTCATCGTTCAGAGGCAACCCGGCGCTCTTCAAATATTCCGTGAAGATTTCTTCCATCCTGTCCATAACACCCGGAGTCGATATGGTCAACCGATTATAAGCAAAATTCAATGATGGACTAATTCTGTCCCTATTTTATACAAAGAAATCGCCGGAGATGTTCTAAAAAAAAACCCGCCGGGGGCGGGTTTTTTTTAAGGGTGGAACTACCCTCATTTAAGGAGTATCATTTTTCTGGTTTCTTCCTGTCCCCCGCGGCTTATGCGGTAGAAATAAAGCCCCGAAGCCGTCTCCAGCCCGCTTTCATCCCGACCGTCCCAGACGACGGAATACTGACCGGGGACTTCTTCCCGGTTTACCAGGGTCCGAATACACTGACCCAGAATATTGAAAATATCCAGCCGAGTGCGATCAACCCGGGGCCCGGCGCCGGTGATGACGTAGTTTATGGTCGTCACGGGATTGAAAGGATTGGGATAATTCTGGGCCAGCGAGAAGCGCGACGGCAGATTAATGGCCGACTGGCTGGGGTCATTGACGTCGGTCGGGAGATCGCCGAAGAAAGCCATGATTCGGGCCATGACCGAGGCCCGGGTTTCGAAGCGATCCGAATCGTCGCTCTTGATCGCCTCGTAACCGAAGGAGAAGAAAACCGATTTATAGTCGCCGCTGTAGGACACGGCGCCGAAGTCATTTCTTGGAGACATATAATATAATTCGCCGACACCACCGTTGACCGGCAGAATATGATCGTAAACGGTTTGATTATTGGCTCCGGAATTGCCGCCAATGACAATGTTCTCCATATCGACCGAGACCGGTCCGCCGGTCGGGAAAATGACCGGGATGACGCCATAAGCGGTGTCACTGACATAGGTCGTCTTGAGGTAATTGGCCATGAAATCGGGATCCTGAACCGACAATTGCCCGGCTATCCCCTGCCCGGTCAAAAAGAGGTTGCCGCCGGCATCCATGAAACCCTTCATGGCTTCGACATCGTCGGAGTTGAGGATGAAATCCCGAACCGGCCCGGTCAGCCATATCACTGTATGGTAGTTATTGAGATCAAAAGCCGTCGGCGAACCCGTGAAATTAATATGCCACATATCGATTGGCGTCCGCTTATCATGGAACGGCAGGGCCATATATTGCTCGATCACTTTGGGGTCGTCATCGTCATCATCGACAATCAGAATCTGCGGCCGGCCAATATTGGCCTCCCCGGCAACCTGAATATGATAGGTGTCTCCATTGGAGGTCAGATCGAAATAGAAAGAGTCAACCCGCGACGCGTAATCTTCGGGAATCTGAAATTCAAAGGGTAAGTCGTTATTGCTGGACGTTCCGCCCATAGAGACCGACGGGAAAGGAGCGGTTCCGACGGTGATCTCGATGGCCGGATCATCGCAGGTCATGGTCACCGATATATCGCTGGCTTCGGCCCAGTCATTGACCAGTGACAGGACCAGTTGGATTTTTTCGCCCGCCTCAGGCACGCCGTCGTTGTCACCATGAACATTATCGCGTAAGACAAAGCCGCTCGATTCCACCCACGGCCGGGTGAAATTGACTTCGAAATCAGCGGTCATAACCGAATCGCGATCCGAGATATTCCAGACTCCGACTTCGGACGAGGAACCGACATAGTATTTGGAATTCGGCGTGGTTTTGTCGTGAAATTGACGCTTTTCACCGTATGGCCAGGGATCGCCCCCGTCGCCGTTGTTGGGATTGGCGTAAGCTTGAAGGTTGAACAGGCCGTCGGCCTGTTCGACGAAAACGCGCGGATGCCAGTCATTATTATTGGAACCGACCGATTCGTCGATATGGTAAATCAATAAACCGGGCGCCGGCAAAGCGGCGTCGAACCCGGTCCAATATCTGTTTTCGACCAGCCAGTACTGCGTCACCCCGATACTTCCGCCTTTAGTCAAACGATAGACGACGGGGTTGAATTCGACGGCCGGTATTTCGGCGGCAAAAGTCGTTGACGTGACATTGATTGGTTGAACCCATCCCAGATAAAATTTACTCCAGGCATCCAGATGCGACGGTAATTTGGATGCGCCGTTGTAATTGCCCGCCGCCATCAGCGACCATTTGCCGACCCCACTACATGAATAATCGGTATCATAGAGATCGATCAGACCGAGGATATGACCCCATTCGTGGCAGAAAACGCCGATAGCCGACATTGACTGACTGCTTTTGGATTCCTCGGGCTGTAATGTATAAGGTCCGATGGCGACGCCGTCGAGTGTCGTAGGAGGTTGCAGGGTTGACATATAGGAATGGATATCGCTGGCATAACCCGATTCTTCGCGTCCGGTTCCAGCATGGACGACGATAACGCCGTCAACTATGCCGTCGCCGTCGTTGTCATATTTGGAAAAATCGACATCGGCGTCGGCCTGTTGAACCGCCGACATGACCAGGCTGTTGCCGTTTTCGGCATATTCGAGAGCGGTCCCCGGCGCATGGTACCAGCCATAAACGTCGCCCTGGATAATATATTTGCCATATGAATTTTCATAGTAGAAATTTTTCATCGATCCGGTCGGGTTCTCAGAGTCGGAGAACAGCATGGAGTCGAAATCGGCCGGGAGGGCGCTGTCGTAACCGGCGGTGTAAGGCCGGTCGTAGAAATCGATTAGAAGCACCAGAATATTCTGAGTTTTGAATTCCTGACCGCCCAGCGCCAGACTGGACTGATTTGGCTTTTCCACCGGCTGGTCCATGCCCTGCGCCCGCAATTCCTTGATATGGGCGATATAAGTATCCAAGGTGCCGTCGGCTCTCATCTGTTCGACCACCTGGTCGGACAGCGCCACGGCATGGGCCGCCGAGGCTGAAATGGCCAGGATCACAAGTATGCATCCGAATATTGACACGCTGTGTTTCAACATCAATTCACCGCTTTCAATTGCCGTTTCAATGATACTTCCATATACCTTTCAGGCATCGGTGTATTATAACATATTTTGTCATCTATTTCAAGAAAACCATTTTTCGGCTTTGCGATTCTTCGGCGGTCGTCAGGCGGTAGAAGTAGATTCCGGAAGCGACGACGCGCCCCGTATCATCGTGACCGTCCCAGACAATGTCGTGCCGCCCAGCCTGAACCTGGGCGTCGAGCAGGGTGCGAACTTTCTGGCCGGTCACATTATAGACGTCCAGACGGGCCATTTGTGCGGAGTTGAGAGCGAAACTGATGGTCGTTTGGGGATTGAAGGGATTGGGATAGTTCTGATCCAGTTCCATGGTCGTCGGGAGGGCGGCCTGCTGGTCGTCAACGTCGAGGTAAAGGCTGTACTCATTAAGGGCGGACTGCATGGCGGTTCGCAAATCGGACAGCGTTGTCCCGGCCGCCAGCGCGATGGCCATTTTTCTCTTTCCAAAAGCCTCGATCTGGTCGGTGCGCCGGGAAACGGTGCAATACCAGTCGCCGGCATCGCCGGCGGCAAAATTCAGACCGGAGGCGTCGGCGAGCGCGAATTTATCGGAAGTCGTGAATCCGCGCTTGAATTCGGTTCCATTCTGAGCCGCGGTATAAGCGAATTCGTTGGGACTGACACCCATGAGACCGATATAGCGGCCGTTGGCGGCGTCATACTGGTACATCATTCCCATCAGGCTGTCGAAACCGATGCGGTCGTTGAAACGGTCCAAATCGAGATCGCAGAAGAAACCGAGACCCAGGTGCTCGATCTTTGAGGCCGTGGGATTGACAATGGTGAATTGCAGGATCATGAAATTGTCGGATGATTGATAGACGTCCTGTTCGACATCGATCGGAAGAGGCAGGGCCGCTTTATCATCGCTGTATCCGGCGGCCAGCGTTTCATCAAAATTGGCGGCCACCGAGAGGTTATCGTTGGACGGAACAAAGGCGCTGACTTTGAACCGGCCCTGGCTGTCGCGAATGGCATCGGAAACCATGATGGTGCTACCTGCGACAATCAGGCCCGCTTCATACAAAAGATTGGGGCTGTCCTGAAAACGCAATCCATCACCGCCGGCTTGATAAATCGAACCCGGCCCGAAACCCAACTGGCCGAAGTCGGAGGCGGTCAGGTTCAATTCGCCGCTATTGACAGCGAAGATACGACCGGGCAATATATGGCCGATTTGGATCGAATAGGCCGTGCTATCCTGGCCGAGACCGTTCATATACCCGAAATGCACCACCAGGTCGGCGGTACTGCCGGAGATAGCCGCGAAGGAGATATTGAGGTAGAATGGATCCAGACTGACGGCATAGGCCGATCCCTGGGCGAAACGAAACCGAACGACATTGGCCAGCGAAGTCACCGAGGGAGAATTGGAGGTGATCCAGACGTCAACGGAATCGACTATGGCCGTCGGTTCGTTGAGAGTCATTGTCATTTCCGCGGCTTCGCCCGGATCGGCATAGTTGTCACCGCCCGAGAACAGGTGACTGTTATAGACCGAAATTTGGGGCATATCCGGGGCCGGCATAAAATCAAGGACCCGCGAAGCATCGATAAATCCGTAACCATAATTGTTGTCTTCACCGGTCGGTCCCAAATCGGTGGTGGCCTGAATCAGGGCATTTTTGATTTCGGCTACCGTCGCCTCGGGATTATACTGGCGCATCAACACCACCAGTCCGGCGACAAAAGGAGTCGACATCGAAGTCCCCGACATGATTTTATAACCGCCGTCTTTATACGATGAATAGATGCCGACGCCCGGAGCCGTCACTTCCGGTTTGATCGAAACGCCGTCGCACGAGGCCGGACCGCGGCTGGAAAAATCGGCGACTATTTTCGTCTGAGGATCGACGGCGCCGACGGAGAAAGAATTGAGCGGGGTGCTGGCCCGGTCGGCCGGATTCCGCAATGACGCCGGCGTCGGACCTTCATTTCCGGCGGCGAAGACGGCCACGATACCGGCGGCTTCCAGGTTATCGATGGCTGTCCAGAAAGTATTGTCGCAATCGTTGAAGACCCCCTTCGGGATTCCCCAGCTGTTGCAGACCACGTCCGGGATATCATCGGTCGTATTGATATCGCCGTCGGGATTAAGAGCCCAATCGAAGGCGCTGAGAATGTCGGCGATGGTGGAAGAGAAGCTGACACCCTGGTCGATGACGGCTGCGGAAATCCATTGAGCGTCCGGCGCAACCCCGATGGTATCGGTAGCGGTCGAACCGACCATGATGCCCATGACATGAGAACCGTGGCCGATATTATCATGCGGGATATCGCCGCCGTAGGGAGCGAACCAGGCGGCGTCCGAGGCGACCCCGTTATTGCCGCGCCATTTCGACTCCAGGGCGGGATGATCGCCGTCAACGCCGGTATCGAAGGAACAGATTAACCGCCCCCGACCGGTCAGGCCGCGGTTCCAGAGCGACCGGATATTGATCGATTCGAGCGCCGAATTGGCCAGGGCGGTCTTGGCGAAAACCTGAGCGTCCTGTTCTTCGACCGGATCGATCAGGGAAATATTCTGATTAAGGTTGATCAGACGCACGCCCGGAAGTTGAGACAGCTTTTCGATATTGTCAACGCGGGTTCGAACCAGCACGGTCTTGGAGACCGTGAAAAATTTATACGATTCGATACTCCCGGCCGCTTTCATCGCCTCCAACTGCGGCCCGAGGCTGTTTTCCAAAGCTTCCCGATTGCGGATCAGCCGATTCATGACATCATGATAGCTGGCGGCGCGGTTCAATTTATCACGGAGGCGATCAAACTCGATGGCCGTCCGGTCGAGATCATTGTCAAAACTGATGAGAAGTTCCACCGATGACGAAGCCGAATGGTGGGCCAGAACGTCTTTAACCGACTCCTGAACGATCGACGCCGAAAATGCCGGAACGGCAAATATAATGAGAGCCGTCAACGCGATCAGGGTCTGGCTGTAAGCCGACTTCTTCATCTTTCCTCCTCAGAAAGTAGTTCCGAGAAGGTCTTGAGCAAGCCATATGCCGTCCCCCGGAAGGCGATTTGGAGCCATATAAGGAGCCATCGGGAACCGGAACAAGGACCGCAATCTAGCCGTAAGGGCAAACGATGGAATCAGTTAGAGGAAATGACAGATTTTTGCACAGCCATCGTCGTTTATTTGCCAAGGGATGCAGGCTATTTCATATGGCTGTTCACTTGCACACCGTTTCAGATTTAGACTTGATCTCGGATTTTCAATATCACTATATTCCGCTCAATGAAGACTCGTGACGCGGCGATCCTTCTGACTTTGACGGCCGTCGCCCTGATTATCAAGCTGAGTTATCTATTCGCGGCTTTGCCGGAGCCGGCCTCGGTAGGCCGCCTTTCGGTCGATGCCCTTTATCATTATAAATGGGCTTCCCTGATAGCTTCCGGTGATTTCCTGACCAACGCCCCGTATTTCCGGGCCCCGCTCTACCCGTTCATTCTGGCCCTGTTGCTCAAAATTTCCGGCGGCAGTCTGATATTCGTCCGGCTTATGCAGCTTCTGGCCGGGTGCATAACTCTTCTGTTGACCTACCGAATCGCCTCCAAAGCCGCCGGGAAAGCGGCGGGGATCACGACTTTTCTCCTGCTTTTATTCTATCCCATGACGACCTATTTTGAGGGCGAATTACTTCTGGATTCTATATTCACCCTCTTTGCCCTGGCCTCCCTTTATTTTTTCATGAACAAGAAGGCGGGCGGAGAACGCCCCCTCATGCCCGGTTTGTTCTTTGCACTGGCCGCCCTGACCCGGCCGACAATTCTCATTTTCCTGCCGATCATCGCGATATATTATTTGCGCAGATGGAGTGAACCGAAAGAACGCCGGGAGGGGCTGAAGGCGCTGATGCTGTTTGCTGTTATCATGGTCGCGCTGATAGCGCCAGTGACGATTGTCAATTACATAACGTCGGACCAGGTTATCCTGATATCATATCAGGGGGGGATAAATTTCTATATCGGCAATAACCCGGAGGCCGATGGGCTTTCATCGACCCTCCCCGGCGTCGGCAAGGATTGGGATCTCGAAGACGCCGATTACCTCGCATACAAGGAGAGCGGACACCGCCTCCGTTACGGTGAGCAATCATATTTCTGGTACAAGAAAGGGCTGAGCTACATTCTCGGTCATCCGGGAAAGGCATTCGAACTATTGGGCCGCAGACTCTATTTCATGTTTTCCGGCCATGAAGTCTCCAATAACCAGCCGTTGGATGAGGTCGTTTTCGGGAATCGCCTGCTTTCATGGCTGCCGATACGATTTTCCGTTTTGACGGCGCTGGCTATTTTACCCCTGTTTCTGGCGCAGAAAAACAGGCGCCTTCTATATCTGCTTTATGGTTTGATTTTGATCTATGGCATAGCGGTGGCCCTGTTTTTTGTCAGTTCCCGTTTCCGCCTCCCTCTGGCGCCGTTAATCGCAATCGCGGCCGGATGGGGGTTGACCACGCTGTGGCAGACGATTCGTCAGAAGCAGATAAGTTATCGTCTTTTCTTCGGTATCGTAAGCGCCGGGGGCATTTATATTTTCGCCTCGTCAGCCGTCTTCCCCGTTTCGCTTATCAACCCGGAGCAGGCGTTGTTT
The DNA here is from genome assembly GCA_964523575.1 of uncultured Ignavibacteriales bacterium. Lineage (GTDB taxonomy): Bacteria > Zixibacteria > MSB-5A5 > GN15 > JAAZOE01 > DAOUTW01. The sequence continues at coordinate 11,233 of CAZGAV010000002.1, read as the reverse complement.
CTGCGTGGGAATCAGGCTTTGCGCGAGGGTGATTATCGGGCGGCTGAGACCCATTTCGATTCGCTGATACAGAAGCAGCCGAGCTATGAAAACGCGCATCTAAACCTGGGTATCGCTTATCTGAAACAAGGCGAAACCGATAAGGCCGCTGCCGGATTCCGGGAAGAAATGGAATACAACCCCAATTCGGCCGAAGCCGCTAACAATCTGGGCGTCATCTTCCTTCTCCGTCATGAAGACGATTCGGCCCTTTATTACTGCCGCCAGGCGTTGGAAATCAAGCCCTATTATACGGAAGCCGCCGTCAACTTCCTGCGCGCGGCGCGCGCTGACGCCGATCCGGCCGCGGAGGCGCAAATCGAGACTGTCCGGCAGACGATCCGTCGGACCAATTTTGACCAACCGGCTTATCTATTCGAAGAAGCCCTCTATTTCACGGATAAGAAACGATATCCCGAGGCCATCGATAACCAGCTTCGAATTGTCGATGTTTTATCACGTCGTCAGGCGTCGGTCTCGTTCGATTTCAATTACAGCGAATCCGGCGATGAGCGAGACAGGTACCTGAAACTTGCCTGCTATCAATTGGGATACCTGTACGGCCTGTCGGGCCAGATGGAGCCTTCCATACGTTTCTCCCGGCGGGCCATCGAACTCGATCCCGACCTCAAAGAGGCGTATATAAACCTGATCTCAGGTTACCGTTCCCTGGGTGAAACGCGGCAGGCCGATTCGGTGAGCGCCGTCTATATGGCCCGGTGGCCCCGTTCTTCGGCACCGGGGCAATAATCTCCCTGTCACGAGAAATGGATGTTTTGCCGCGCCTACTCATCGTGCGCGGCGTTATGCATCGGATCAATAATAATTAATTTAAAATGAAGAATGGGAAAGCGGATTGAATCCGCTTTCCCATCAGGCTTGACGCGTCCGGTCGGCTTTGGCCGGTCGGTTAATGAATAATGATGTCGGTCGGAGTCACTTCAAACGGCGGCAGCGGTTGCAAACCATAGTCCGCCTGTTCTTCCGGCGTCGCCTCCTCGGACATGTATTTCAGAAGTTGATCGATGCGGGCCCGCCGTTCGGCCAGGCTGGAAAAGGCCGTATTATAGGCGGGGACATCAATCGTGGAAGACTTGCCGGCATCGTCGAATTTGGAGATCAGGAACGACATGATGGTTCCGAAAGTCTGGTTCATCGGTTCCGGATCCATGGCCAGCGGCGTAAACATGAAGGTGGCCGTTCTCATGGTGCCCAGTTGCTGAAGGACAGCATTAACCTTGCCGTGGAAGAACGATTGATCTCCGTCTTTGGACAAATACAGATACAAGGGCACCGTAAAGGTTGTGCGGGTCCCGATACCAACTTCCGGCTGACCTTCCATGACATGTGTAGGGTCGATGAAGTATCTGGGATAAAGCGAATCCAGACGGCTCCCCAGACCATAATCCACGTCAATATTCGGGAAGCCCGAAACGTTGGAGTAAGCGCCTACGTATTGTTCATTAAATGATTTAAGTATGAAGGCATCATGAAACCAGCCCTCGCAGACAACCTCGGAAAAGCCGAATCTCATCTGAAAATCGATACTCATCGGTATCACGGTGCCGGCCTCAATATTAACGTTGGCGTTTCCCATATCCCGCGTCATTACCCAGCCCGATGCACCCATGTCAAGGCCATCATAAACCCGGCCAAGATATCCGAATTGCGATTCGTTAGTGCCTGTTTCCACGTCGTCGTTGAAGTAAATTATGACTTTGTGAGAAAGGACATCGATCAATCGCGGCTTGGCTGAATCGGCCGGTGCCGGTCCAGTATGGGATTGACCGAGCTTCGACGCGGAATAGAAATAGTCGATCGCTCCGGCGACATTGACCGAATCCTTGATGAAAAGAGTATCGAAATTCCCGTAGTTAATCCCGCTTGTTGCCGATAAGTTGTCTAACGTTTCGTTCAACACGTCGTAGAAGTAGGCTTTGCAAAGGTCCATATCCTTGGGCGCCCATCGGCCCACCTGGACCGTATAACCGGTTTCATCTATAACCATCACCGGGCGTTCGAATTTGGCTTCATACACGTCGAACTGAGCGAACGGCGGAGTCGGATCGGGGACAAAACCGTCGTCCCGGGCGCGCACCCAGAAAACGAATTTGTACCTGCTGGTTTTCGTCAAATTCAACGATTGGTAGACATTGTAAAGGGTGGCCTTGGTTTCAGTCACCCAGACATCGGTCGTGTCATTGGCATAATTGGGGCCTTCGGAATGCAGAAGAGGCTGAGGCACATTGCCGACCGCAGGCGGAATCTGAGACAGGTCAAGAACCGGGACGTTAATGCAATTGATAAAGGAGTCGACCGTCGGATCGTAAATACAGTTTTCTTTGACCAGATTCACCTTAATGATAGCGTCGCGCTCGAAGGGACCATAAAGCCGCCATTCATATTCCAACGGCGGTTGAGCGCGGCCCCAGTCGGCCGAGTCGGCTCCGTCATAGGTCAGCGAAATTCCCGGCGCCGGTGAATTGGGATCGGTGGCATTGATATAGAAATCACGAGCCCGGAAATGAGTGTTCGGGAAGTGATTGTTCCGGGAATACATGCGCCAGACGATTTCGGACCAGGCGCCTTGATCGTCAGAGGCCTGCAAGAAGAAATACTGGGTCACGAAGGAATCGACCGGAAAATCGACATTGGAATAAAGTCTGATTGTGGCGGTCGATTGCGGGTGATCCAAATCGACAGGCTTATAGGTCCATCCGAACTGCTCGTCGGTGGCCTGATCGGCAAATTCCGATGGCGTGACGTGAACCCCATTGATCAGGAGCATCGAATCGACTATGACCGCAAATCGGAAACTGGTGATATAGCCGTCGATATCCGTGGCGTACCAGTTCAGATCGGGATTTCTCGAAAACTGGGCGCTGTCCGGTGGGGTATTGGTGATAAAGACCTCGGGGATCGAATTGGGCGTGGCCGTGCCCGTTCTGTTCGGCGAACAACCGGTATAGATCGTTATCGTCAACAGAGCCAGTAGGGAAATAAATATACAAAATGTCCGTGCCGCCGACATATTTTTTCCTCCAGTGGTTAATTGCATGGCTCGCTCCTTAGAAAGCTACCGCCAATGAAAATCTGTGTACCTCGCGCAGGAATCCAAAATCCTGATAGCCGTAATCGATCCTGATTTCCCTGGCTTCACCCAGAGGCCATTTCAGGCCTCCACCCGCAGTAAATCCCTCTGAGTCGTAATTGAACCGTTCGCCGACTCGTATGGAGAATTTATCCAGATACCAGTATTCCAAACCGGCGTTGTATTCCTCCAGATTATCCGACGGATGGGCGCCTTCCAGCGCAAAGACCGCCAGATGATCGGGGCTTTCGATAAAATTGATGGAACTTCCGAATTTGAAGTTGATCGGCAAGGGGTAACCCTGCTGGACCATCTTCATATCGGGTCCGAAATTGACGATACTCATGGCGATTTTGAAGCCTCGATATCCGGTATCGTAGAGCGTCCCGACGTCGGCCGCCCAGCCGCGGGCTGATTCGTTGTCATAATATTCGCCGACGAACTTAAACGTCCCGCCCAGCGAAAAATGCTCTGTCAGACTTCGGGCATAACTGACAGTCAGGGCATAATCGTTGGCCGCGAAAAATTCGCCGGTGCCGGCCGGATAGCCATAGGTCGTCAGGGGAATATCGCCTGAGTTGAGATTGTAAAATCCAAACCCGATAACGCCGGAAATGGCCTCCACCGGGAAGGCGATAGCCGCGAATTCATAGTTGATATTCGCGGGATAATCTATATGGGTAAACATGGCTTCTCGTGAAAACATCTGGGTCAGCCCGGCCGGGTTGTAGTAGATGGCCGAAACGTCATTGGCAATGGCGGAGTAAGCCTCTGCCATTCCCATCGCCCGGGCCGAAATCCCGATATCGAGAAACTTGGCGCCGGCGGTACCCACTTTGGCCTGCCCGTAGACATCGCCAGGAAGCTGGGCGATGAAAATCACCGCAAGCACCAAATAGAGCGCCCATTTACCTGCCGAAAATTTTCCTTTGCAAGACATCTGCATTCTCCCATTCATTCTATAAGAAAACGGCAAGAACCATAATTTTCAAAACTTAGAACTGCAGTCCCACGCCAAGAATGACCTGGCGGCCGCGACCAAGGTAGGACGGGTCGGCCTGACGATCGGTGCCGGCCCCGATGATTCCAGACTGGTTGTTATTGGTGTTATAAAGACCGGTCGCGGAGTAAACCGTCTGGACGTTCTTGTTGTTGAACAGGTTATTGACCCAGAGTTGCATGGTATATTCCATTCCGGAGATCCGGAAGCGCTTGTGCAATTTGACGTCCGTGAAGGCCGTCGAAGGCAGGCGCATGGAGTTGACCTGCGGTTTTTCACCGACATCAAGGACCATACCGGGAAACGATTTGTCTGGAGTGTAGGGGAAGCCGGTCTGGAAACGCCAGTAAACCGACATATCCCAGTCGTTGGGAATCGAAAGCCCGAACAATTTAGGATGATCCTGATCCGTGAAATAAAGCTGTAACCAGAGAGAAACCCGGTGGCGGATATCCCAGGCCAGAGGGTTTTCATCGATGGCGATCGCCTCCTGCGCCACCAGGCGCTGGTAGTTTTCGGCATCCGAAGAAGATTTTCCATAAGCGAAGGAATATTCGTAAGTCAGTTCCCCGTTAATAAACCGGGAAGCTTCGCGGGAAAGAGTCATTTCGACGCCGCGAATTCGGGCATAGTCGGTGTTGTCATAATATGAAAACAGAGTAATGCCGTTTTCCTGGTAAGCCGAAGTCGCGATCATGTCGAAATAATCTTTATAATAACCGGAAATCTCCAGGGAATATTCATCGGTAAATGCGTAGTTGACGCCGAAAGTGTAGTTGACCGTTTTGGTGTAATCGAGGTTGGGGTTACCGATCTGAGGAACGTCGCCGGAAGCGAACGGGTTGGCGTTCCGATACATCCTGGAATAGCTGGGCAATTCGTAGAAATGTCCGTAATTGAAACGGATCATAGCCCGTTCCGAAATCGGATAGTTGATGGAGACACGCGGCGACAATTTGTCGCGGATCTCCCTGATCTTTTTTCCGGTCAGATCCTGGACCGTAGAACTCCCCTTTAAACTGGACTGGAAGAAAATATCGGCGCGTAATCCGAGCGAAGCAACCAGCGAGCCGTACTCGATCTTATCGCGGAAATAAAGGACCATGACCTTCGGGTTTCTTTCGTAGAAGTCCCGAACCCGGCCGCGGTAAGGGTACGGAAGCGAACCGTCGTCGCTTCTCCGTTGTAATCCGGAAATGTCCGAGACGCCGACTTTTTCGGAGCGGAATTCAAAACCGGCCTTGACCTCATGCGCCCGGCCAATGGCCTTTTTGAAGTTGCCCTTGGCCGTATATTTATCGACCCGCTCTTCAATCCATTCGTTGGATTCGCCGCTCTGAAGGAAACCGTAGAGCAGGAAAGCGGTGCCGTTGTCGCCGCCCAGATCATGAACGCCGTTCTTGTTGATATCGATGAATGGTTCGCCGGGATCGTAGCGGTTGTTCGGAGCGTCATAAACGCCGTTGCCGTTGCGATCGACAAACGGGATAGGATAATCCCAGGGATCGTTGGGGCCGTCGTACTTGTTATTGCGATTAACATCCTTGTTGATGGCCGGATCCAGGGCGGTGATAAAACGATCCACGCCGGGATCATAAACGCCGTTCCGATTGATATCGATAAACTCCTCGCCGAGGTTGAGGTCGCCGTCCAGATAGGGCTCTTCAGCAGAGGTATAAGTCGGCGTCGTCACGTCGCGGTAATTTTCATCGAAAACGCCGTTTCCGTTGACATCGTTGGTCAAAGGATCGCCGATATCCCAGACGCCGTTGCCGTTGAGATCGACAAACGGCTCACCCTCATAATCGTCGATAATGCCGTTACCGTTGAGGTCGAAATTAGGAGACCAGTTGCCGCCGATCTGCTCGTCGGTCGAAGTCGTGATATCGCCGGAGTTGCGTTGCGGAACATAAATAGCGCCGTGCTTGACGGTGTCGGGAAAGATATTCAGGAACGGTTCCGGGGCGTCGTAAACGCCGTTGTTATTCTGGTCGTCGTAGGTTTCATACTGATCCTGGAAGAGGAAATCATCCGGCTGAAGTTCCTCGCCGGGGTGATTGGGATCGCCCGGCTTTTGCTCAAACCGCGATCTCCAGTAAGAAAGGTTTATTTCATAGTCAGTTGACTTCGAAACGATCTGCTTGAGCTGTAAAGAAACGGTATTGGTGTTGTAGTGATATACGGGAGCCGTGGCCGGCGTATAGCGGTGCGCCCACATGAACTGGGTGACATCGGACCAACTACCCTTATAAAGGAGCTTGGCATGGATACTGCTATTGGGGTCGTAGGCCAGAGTGGCGTCGAGGTTATAAAGGTTGCTCTGGCGATCGGGGACGTTAATGCCCAGCAGGTCGAAACTGGAGTAGGTCTTCTGCGTGGCGGTGTTGTTGAAACGCCAGTACGGCAGACGGGAATCGCTTTTTTCAGCCTGGCTGAAAAGATAGAATGTAAAATTTTTCTCTTCGAAATAATTTATTCCCAAGGCCGGGAGAATGCGGCTGGTTAAAAACGGATCGGGACCGCTGAGGCTGAATTCGAGTTTGTCGTAATTTTCGGAATAGGTGTTCAGGTCTTTGCTGCCGAAATCATCGGTGTAGTAGAATAGTCTTGTCCGGGTTTTTCCCGGCGAACCTTCAGGCGAAGTGATCTTTACGACACCGGATAGAGCCTCGCCATATTCGGGGTCAAACCCGTCCTTGATGACCTGCAACTCCAGTACCGCCGAGGACGAGATGTTGATACCGGCGTCGACCGGCGCCCGGCCGCCCAGAGGATCGGAAAAATTGACGCCGTCAACCAGGTAGGTCGTTTCACCGGCGCGGCCGCCGCGGATATGCAGTTCCCCTTGGGCGTCGACCGTGATACCGGTTTCGCGCTGTAACATATCGTCAATGGTGGACACCGGCGCGGACAGGATTTCCTGTTGAGTCTTGATGGTCTGCGTCCCTGTGGCCAGGAAGTCGATACCTTTTTTGACACCTCGCACTTCGGTAACCTTTCCGGTATTGAGCACCGTCTGCTTCAACTGAAGGTTACGTTCCGTCGTCTGGTCGGTATTCACCGGTACATCCGTCAGCTTCACGGACTCAAAACCGATCGATGAAAATACGAGGTTGTAGGTACCGGGAGGGACGGAGAGGATAAGAAAATTTCCGTCAAAATCCGTTTTGTCGCCCATGGTGGTTCCCTCGATCTGCACGGAAACACCGTACAGCGGATCACCATTTTTTTCGTCGGTCACGGTTCCCTTTATTCGCCCGACCGATCCGGCGAATACCGAACCAGCCAAAAGAAACAATGCGACAAAAAATATGAGCGCCGTTTTTACCGGCTTGGGACCACGGCTCAGCATGACCAAACCCTCCTCACTGGGATGATTTCTATTCGTTGTTTGTTTGCGTGAGGGATAGCTTTTACCCGAAAATCATTATCGCTCAACAAACCTTGCAACCGTACCTTTCTAATGACTTCTCCTCGAAAGGTTGTCACCCGCACAACCTTTGGTGCCGTCGCATAAAAATATGCGATCGACAGATACGGAAAATACGACATTACCGGACATGGAGTCAAGAGGTTTTTTCCGCTTTTCCATTCCATCGCTCCACCTTATAGACTATTGCCCGGTCGGCTCTGTTTAATCGAATTTAATCTAAATTTAAATTTCCAAAATGTGGCCTCAGGCCTTCGATGGCGGCCTTTTCATCCGCGCTCAGGGGACTTTTAACAAAACTTATTCCATAGACTTGTTCGAATTGAGCAAGGAGGATTCGACGCATTTCGTTGGGTCGGACATCAAGGCCTTTAAGATATTCTGCCTCAGGCTCTTGCAACGAACCTGCAATTGCCGGGTGGCGGCCGGGGGCGGTTATTTTGATCGCCCCGTGCTGGACAAACGACGTCTTGGTCCGGCGTTGAGAACCGGCGGCCATTTTTCGGCCGGCGACGGTTATTTCATAACGTGACACCGCGGCGAAACATCCCTTCTGCGTCGAATCCGAGGCCGATATACTCAAGGGTTGATCCCGATGAGAGGTCGAAGCCGGCCAGCCCAACTCCCGGTAGAACAGGACAATCGCCTGCGAGATCAGATGATAACTCTCATGAAGAGTCAAACCCAGTCCGGGATAATGGTGGAAATTCCCGGCCATGGCATAAGTCAATTCGCCGTCATCGTGCAATAACGCCCGGCCTCCGGTGACCCGGCGCACGACCGGGGTATTGTTCAGTCGGCTGAGATCGACCGCCCGGTCAAATTTCTGATGATAACCGATCGTAATTGATGGACGGTTCCATCCATACAGGCGGAGAACCGGCGGGCCGGGGCCCCGCTCGGCCGCCTCCAGAAAATAGGCATCGGCCGCCATATTAAATGAGGCCGAACGGGAATCGTCGAGTATCGCACGCCATTTTTCCACATTTCGATTATACGATAAGGGGCTTCGGATGTAAAGAGCCGGGAACGAAATCAATCGATATACGAAACCCTGATTAATCTGTTCAAATCCTTATCGGAAATTCGGGATTATCGCATCCGGCCTTATTCCGGTGGATTCGATAGCGGCGTACCTTGATGAAAAACCACGCGCCAGGCTCCGCCGATCTTCCTCCAAATCGAGCTTCTCAGCGAGTTTCTGGGCGGGGTTCCGCTTACATCGGGAAAAACGGCATGATAGGTAACCAGCGCTGTTTCCTCCCCTATGAGTGTCATCTTGAAATCGACCATAGAAATCTCGGCTTTTGGCTCGTCGTTGAGAGCCCTAATAATCGAAGGCTTATCATAAATATCACCGGAGCTTCCGAATTCTACGAATTCATCCGCCAGCAATTCATCCAGCGCCAAAGGAGAATGCCTCACTCCGGGTTGCAATAAGCGCTCTTCAAGCTGATAAAGAAGTTGTCGCAATGAATCTTCAGAGCTCATAACTATATTCTATAAGTCATGGGGCCGCAACTATTGGCTCATATTGGCCGGATTCGGCCAAAAACTCACATCCCGGTGCTATCCGATCTTCTATTATCGGCGGCTCTTCTTTGACGAAATCCGCTTCGAAGTACGGCCATAGGTCTTTTTTCGTTCTTTCTCGGCGCGCTCCTGTTCCAGAACAAAGGCCGGCATACGGCGGGGAAAACGGTCGAAGGGCAAAGATGGCACCTGTTTGATTGAAAGTCCGGTTCGTATCAGGCGTTCGATATCCCTTATATCGCTTCTCTGATCGAAGGTGGCGAATGAAATCGCCCGCCCGGGCATGCCTGCGCGGGCCGTCCGACCGATGCGGTGCACATAGTCCTGCGAATGGCTGGGCAGGTCGTAATTGACCACCAATTCGATGCCGACCACGTCGATACCACGGGCGGCGATGTCGGTGGCGATCATTACTCGGTATTTGCCTGATTTGAATCCCTCGAGGGCGTCGCGGCGTTGACTCAGGTTGCGATCGGAATGAATCTCCGCCACGGAATGTCCCATGAGACGCACATTCCGAGTGAGTTTGCGAGCGCCGTGCTTGGTGCGTGTGAAGACCAGCACCGGTCCGTGGTATTCGGCCAGCAAGACCTCAAGCAGTCGGCTTTTGGCTTCCTTTTCGATGAAAAATACCTCTTGCACGACATTCTCGGCCGCCGTTCCAGAGGGAGCTATCTCGATATTGATCGGCAATTTCATATGCTGGCGAGCCAGTCCCAGGACCTCCGGCGGCATAGTCGCGGAAAACAACATGGTTTGCCGTTCTTTGGGGGTCACTTTCAGAATTCTGTTAAGTTGTGGAGCAAACCCCATATCGAGCATGCGGTCGGCTTCGTCGAGGATTAAAATTCGAATATCGGATAGATTCAAAATCCGTTGTTCAAGGAAATCCAGAAGACGCCCCGGGGTGGCGACAATGATGCGGGGATCTTTTTCCAGCGCCCGTTTTTGCGGTCCTTCCGGTGCCCCTCCGATAAGCACGACGGTACGGAAATTTTGGGAGCGACCTACCGATTGAAGAGCCTCGCTGACCTGAATGGCCAACTCGCGCGTCGGCAGAAGCACCAACCCCCGGCCTTTTAATTGGGCCAGCCGTTGAATCATGGGGATGCCAAAAGCGAGAGTTTTGCCGGTGCCGGTCTGAGCGATCGCGATCAGGTCTTTGCCTTTGAGCCCGACCGGGATGGCGCGACGCTGGATTGGCGTCGGTTCAACAAATTTGAGGCGGCCGATAGCGACAAGCAGGCCCGGCGCGATGCCCAGCCCGCCAAATTCAATGGGGTACGAATTTTTTTTCATATTATTCAGGGACAGAGACCCACTAAATGGAGCGTGTTCCAGCTTTCTTTTTATTCTATCATCATGTTTTTGGAATATGGCCGAAAACCGGAGGGAATGCAAGTCTTATATTCCGGGCGATGATTATCGGAGAAGTACCGGGCGATCAGCGTAAATTTCGACGGGGCGTATTTGCGGGCATATCCGGGGCCCCCAAATTATTCATGTTATTATGTGAGTGACTGGATCATACCGACGCTGTCCTCTAATCTCATACTTAATGACGAAAACAGGGCACGAGTCCAACTATTATCTTACAATCTAAATGGATAATTCATGCATTCCCCACATCTGCAGAAAATGTGTTTCGAACCATAACCGGCTGACAGGGACATCCACGCTGTAACCTGAAAGAGGCCTTTCCCCCGGACAGTCATTAGCTGGGTAGTCTCCCGGCTAAGAAACGAGGACAAGTATCGAGCCATGATTTTGAGGTAGGGATTATGGCCGTCCGCGCGGAAGCCAAGAGCATCTTCGATCCTGGCAAGGGAAGCTAGAACAAGTATCTAACTTTGCCTTGAGGCAGTGAATTCGGTCATTTGCGCGACAGCCGAAAACTAGACCTGCTTATGGCGGAGAGGCTGGGACATGTATATAACTCTGGTTACTTTGGGTGAAAAGTGAGATCATCCAAGCGAGAGCCAAAAAGTATCTTCTGATACTGGCGGAGAGGCTGGGACAAATATAGAATCTTGGTTACTTTGTGGAAAAAGTGAGGTCGTTTTGGCGACAGCAAAAAGTATCTTCGATACTGGCGGAGAGGCTGGGATTCTCCGGAAGAGATTTTCGTAACCTATTGAAA
>CAZGAV010000001.1:0-124656 GCA_964523575.1 uncultured Ignavibacteriales bacterium | reverse complement strand
TCCCGACGACAACTGTCCCGCCATAGCCAACCCCGGCCAGGAGGACGCTGACGGTGACAGGATCGGCGACGTTTGTGACTCCTGTACCGATATCGACGGCGACGGGTATGGCGATCCCGGCTATGCCGCCAATACCTGCGGTCTCGACAATTGTCCCGACATCTATAATCCCGACCAGAGCGATACCGACGGTGACGGACTGGGGGATGTTTGCGACAACTGCCCCGACGGTTACAATCCGGGACAGGAGGATACCGACGAGGATGGTTATCCCGATGCCTGCGATAACTGCCCCTTCGTATATAATCCCGGACAGGAGGATGCCGACGCCGATGATATCGGCGATGTCTGCGATTGTTCGGGAGAAGCGGTCGACGTCTGGGTCAAGACGAGCGATTGGAGCGAACAGGACAGTTATTATGCCGGGAAACAGCTTTCGGACGGCAATTTCCTGATAGGCGGCAGGCGCAACGACGGCTCCGATGCCGATGCATTTTTCATGACGGTTCTCAATGAATGCGGCAAAACCGAGTGGTACGAAGCGCCCGATGAGGCGTGCATCACTTCCGGCGTTAATCGCATCGGACTTTATGGGGATACCGCTTATTATGTGATCGGAGAGAAATGTCGCTCGCCGTTTTTTGCCCTCCGCGACTACAACAACATCGACTTGATGGAATCGCATTATTCCATTTATGGTCTCGCCGGCGTCCGTTTCTTTGGAATTTGTCCTCATCCCTCACCCGATCAATTCCTCCTGGTCGGATATTTTCCCGGCACTTCAGCGCTCTTCTTCGAAACCAATCTGGGCTTCAGGACCATGCCGATTCGTATCGGCGGATGCGGCGTCCCCGGAAGCGTCCTCTATGATGTCAGGCCCACAGCTGACGGCAATTTCATTTCGGTCGGCCTGACCTTCGACGAATATACCGGAAAGCAGAATGTCTATGCCGTGAAAATTGACACTTTGTTACAGGTTATCTGGGAGACTCAGCCCGGTCCGGTGGCGGGTGCGTCCGATGAAGGCAGGGCGATCGTTCAGACGCCGGACGGCGGTTATTTACTCGCCGGTATCCGAACCGATACGGCCAGCGGCGATCATGATATTCTGGTCATGAAAATAAATTCATATGGTCAGCATTCATGGACTCAGACCATCGGCGGTCCCGACGGCAATGATGAAGCCTATTCCATATACCCGAAGGCCAACGGCAATTATTTGATCACGGGTACGGCTCGCGGCGCGGGCGTCATACATAATGAAGCCTATGTAGCTGAAATCGCCTCCGACGGTAATCTGGTCGATCAATGGGCGTTTCTCGGCGCCGGCGATCAAACTGCCTATGATTTCGATCTGACATCCGACTCGAAGTTTCTCCTGGCCGGACAATCGGGCAGCGATTTTTATGCCGCCAAAATCGACCCGACCGATTATATCTGCGGCGACGTCAATGCCAGCGGGATGGTCGATACCGTCGACGTTCAGTATCTCATCAGCTACATCTATGGGGGCGGGCCGGCCCCGGTGCCGCTCGAAGCGGGCAATGTGGATTGCATCCCACAGATCAATCTCAGCGATATCACCCGGTTAATCGGCTATATTGCCATTGGAGGTTCCGTGCCCTGTGATTGCGATGGTAACGGTTTCAAGGAGGCGGTCAGTTCCGTTTCCGAAATCACCGCCAACGCCATCACCGCCAATGGCCAGACAGTCATCTCGCTCACAACACCGGAAGCGTTGCGAGCCCTGGAAATCACGCTTATCGGGCCGAAGCAGGGTGAACCGATTAATTTAACGGACAATCCCCTTCAAGTCGTGACCCGTCCCAACGCCACGGGCATCACGGTGGCCATGATTGATGCCAGCGGGAATAATGCGGTTCCCGCCGGTAATCATTATTTGCTCAGGTTGTCCGGTGAATACCGGGTGGCCGGAGGCCAGGTCGTCGATGTCAACAATCAGATGGCGGCTCTTCGCCCGGCTACGACCGGTGCCTTGCCGACCGAGTTCGCCCTGCATCAGAATTATCCAAACCCGTTCAACCCCACGACGCGCATCAGTTTCGCTTTGCCCGCCGCCAGCCGGGTCAAATTGGAAGTTTTCAATATTCTCGGCCAGAAAGTGAGGACGCTGGTCGATGATGAACTAGAGGCTGGATATCATGAGTTGATCTGGGACGGAACCGATACCGAAGGGCGGCCTGCGGCCAGCGGGGTATATTTCTACCGGATCAACACCGACACCGACGTCGATTCGCGCCGGATGATGTTGTTGAAGTAGAAACGACTGGAAAAGAACCAATGGAATAGCAAAAGAAAAGGGACGGATATTTCCGTCCCTTTTCATCGCCGGTCATTCGACCCTCATGCGTGACGGGTCAGTTCTTTTTCCGGACGAGATGTCGAAGACGCCTGGCGGGAACGGACAAGATCCCGCATGGAAACGATGCCGCACAGTTTTTCGGTTTCATCCATGATCGGAATGTGTTGAATGTTATTTCCGATCATTACCTCAGCGATGAATCCGAGGTCGTCGTCAAGGACTCCGAGAATCAGGTCAGTGCTCATATTCTCCCTGACCGGTAAATCGGGCATATCGCCGCGGCGTTGGTAGATGAGCATAAAGATGTCGCTTTCGGTGATAATCCCGATCGGAGTATCGTCTTGATTGACGACAATCAACGACCCGATCTCGTTCTCCACCATCGATTGCATGGCCTCAAAAACGGATTGATCGCCTTCGATAGTCACCGGCTCCCGTTTGGCCTCAAGTAAATCCCGAACCAGCATAACTCCCCCTTCCACATAAGTCCCCCAATTATTGTATCGACCAAATTGCCACCAAATTTATTTACCCGCGGGTATATTTATATGAGCTGATTTAATTAAAAAATGTCGATCTTTTGTCGAAACACAGAGTGTCATTATATTTGTACACAATTATAAATCGCGTAAGGTTCAGGGGGGCGAGATTTATACGGCCCCATCGACGGGGCGGGGAGGTCCTCGAATGTCGGTGAAGCGCGTCCTATTTGTCGATAATCGCCGGTTCGGGTCCGAAAATCTGGATCGAATTATAAACGGTTTACCTGAAGACTGGCAATCCGAGACTGTGGACGACGGCTCACAAGCCCTGGAGGCAATGCAAAAATCAGGTTATGACGCCGTCGCCGCAGAAGGGCAGTTGCCCGACATGGGCGGCGTGGAATTGCTCCGAAGAGTAAGTGAGTTGTACCCCGGAACGGTCCGATTGATACTCAGCAGCCGGCCGGATCGGGAGCAGGTGATTCTCGGAGCGGGTCATGTTCATCAGTTTATCCTCAAGCCCTGCGTTCCGGCTCGATTCAACGCCATCCTGAATAATGCCCTGACCCTGCGCCGCATCTTGAGCAATGACCGGCTGGAGGCCAGGATCGCCGAGATCGGGGCGCTGCCGAGTCCGCCGGAAGTTTACAACCAACTGGTCCGCGAACTTCAATCGGAAACAGCCTCAGTCCAGAAAATAGCGGATTTGATCAAACGGGACATGAGCATCACGGCCAAACTATTGCAGGTCGTCAATTCCGCCTTTTTCGGCCTTTCGACAACCGTCAACAATCCCCTCCAGGCCGTCAAAATCCTGGGGCTGGACACGGTCAAAAGTCTGGTACTGGCCACAGGTATTTTCAATCAATTTCCCAAGGCCAAATCGGCGGAATATTCCATCGAGAAAATTTTTGATCAGAGTATAGCGGTCGGCGCCAGTGCCCGGCTTTTTGCCACGGCGCTCGGTCTTGACGGGCGGGTCAACGAGGATTCCCTGCTCGGGGGGATGCTCCATGATATCGGCAAACTGGTGATGCTCGCGCGATTTCCGGAGGAACTGGATCAGGCCGGGCGGATAGCCCGGGAGAAATCAATTCCCGATTACATGGCGCAAAAGGAGATTTTGGGCGTCAGCGATGCTGAAATTGGCGCTTACCTGTTATCGCTCTGGGGTCTCCCCGACAGCATCCTGCAGGCGGTGGCCATGCATTATGAACCGAGGCAGACGCCTCATCCGATGCCTAATGTCCTGACCTGCGTCCATCTGGCCTACGCCTTTGACCGGAATAATGCCGACAATATCGATTTGAAAGACGATACCCGACTCGATATGGAATACCTGGAGAAGCTGAATCTGGTCGATCAGGTGGAGGATTTATACAATCTTTGTCTCGGCGCCGTAAGTTAGATGACAGCCTTAAAATGCCCGACAAAAGGCCCCGACCAGGGGCCTTTTTTATTCAGACGGCGTCAGACAAATTCCACATCCTGATTGGCCCGGAGGAAAATCAGACCATAGACAATGAAAGATACCGGGATCAGCAGGAGCGCCAGCGGCGAGAGTATCACTGATACTTCGGCAATCCCGGAGATGACAGTTATATATGCCAGAATTTTTATATGGACGCTGAACAGATCCATTCTCTTAAATAGTTTGACGGCGAAAATGATATCGATGATACCGGCGCCAATCAGGAAAATGACCATGAAGGAACCCAGCACAATGGAGGCGGCCGTTTCCGATATCGGCCATATGAAAAAGATCATGGCTTTGAGAAACAGCGAGCCGGCCTCGAAGAAGATATTAAAAATAATGGCCAGAGTGATCAGGACATCAAGCTCCCGAAACTGGTATTTTTCATGAAGTATTTTTCGAAACATGATGAGCACATAAACGGCAACCACGGTAAAGATGATAAAAAGCAGATCGCTGGGCCCGAAATTCGGACCCCGATAATGGAAGGCTCTGATTCCGATTATACTCTGGACGAAATTCATCACGAAGGCCATCGGGAAGATAACAGCCCCTGCGATGGCCAGCCACCCAACCAGATTATAGCGATTTTCGCTCATTTTCGTCGTCCCCCAGGCTAATTCCTCTTGTCCCATTTCCCACCTCGCTTAAACAAAATCGGGGATACGTTCCAGAATATCGCCGGGCTGGCATTCTAATTCCCGGCAAATCGCCTCCAGGGTGCTGAATCTTATCCCCTTTACTTTGCCTGTTTTCAACAGCGACAGGTTGGTCATCGAAATCCCAATTCTTTGTGAGAGTTCAGTCAGTGACATTTTCCTCTTGACCATCATCAGGTCTATGTTGATCTGTATTGCCATACGATATTGATAGAGGAAATGTTTCCAGATGTCAAGAATTATTTTATGTTTTACATAAAATTATTGTCATAATACATAAAACTGAACAGAAATGCGGTGACGGCCATATTGCTATTTAATTGGTTAATTTATTGATTGATAATTACTTATATGGCGATCCGCCAAATTAGCCGTCAGAAACCGGTCCGGGATTGATTTATGGGTCTTTTTGATCAGTTTCGAGGACAGCCGGCGCTGTCCTCCCGTAATAAAATCCCCGCCTTTTCAATCTATTTCAGAGCAACACCCTTCCAGCGGCGCCGGACCGCCTTTGAAAATATGGTTGATCAAATAGACGGCGTCACCGACGTTGGTCGCCTGGTCGCCATTGGCGTCTCCCACGCAGAGCGGGTATGGCGCCGGACCACCCTTGAAAACGAAATTGATCAGATAGACGGCGTCACCGACGTTGAGTTGATAGTCCATGCCGGCGTCGCCGCAATTAAACGGCTGCCAGACGTGAAAGGTGCAAGTTTTCTCGCTGACGGCCCCGTTGGCGTCCTGAGCCTGAGCCGTAAAGGAGACTATCCCGGTATCGGAGGGCAGGCCCGACAAGTGACCATCTTCCGAAAGCGTCAATCCGATAACGTCCAGATCGCCATTCTTGTCGCTCCAGGTGACCGGGTCATGGCAACTGGTGGCCTCGAGCTGGATGTCAATCGGATTGCCAAAAAGCTCATCGGGGAATGTTTCGGTAAGGATATATGGAGCGTAGGAGTAGTGTATTATTTTGACGGCGTCCACGGCCGCCTCGACTTCGGAATCATAGTTATTATCACAGGCATCGAAACGAAGGCGAACAGGCAGTTGGGCATCGATAAAATCACTGGCCCAGAAACTGCGATGATACCAGCCGCCGTCGGCTTGCTCAATCGGTCCGACGACTTCGACCAGATGTGCCTGATTGCCGTTGTACAAATAAACCTTGAAAATATCTTCACGGGCCGAGGCTCCAAGATCATTGGAAAACCAGCGGGCGTATTCGATATAGGCGTCGCCGGGGAAGATATCAAAGGCAGGAGAAACGAGGGAGACGGTGCCGTTATCGACATCGCTGAGCGCGGAGGGATCGGTCAGGTAGCAACGACTGGAATGGTCATAATCGTATTTCGGAACGGCGTAATTTCCGCTGGCTATATATCTTTCCCAAAAGCCAGCGGAGGCGTTTCCGGTTACCGTCCACCCCTTATCGGTCTCAAAATTATCATCTAAGATGGTTGTCACGGTTGAAGCCTTGAGAGCGGCGAAGGTGGCATTATTCCAAGGATAAAAATACAAGGTCCCGGAATTCAGTTCGCTGGCAATGACATAATATTCGAACCGGTCGCCGCATTCAAAGGCCGGATACGGTGCACAGTATATGTTTTCGCCGCAATTGACCAGTGGCACAGATATCGGCGGGCCGCCGTTTATCGTGCCGACCATCTGCGCGCTGGAGGTATTAAGGACGCCGCCAGCGTATCCCTCAATTGCAATCTTAAAAGAATCGGTGGCCCCCGGCGGGAAAAATGTCGGCGGAGTCTGGGGACATGAAATCAGAAGGGTCGGCCGCGGCTGGTAGGTATTGTCAACATAAGCGGCGGTGGCCAGAGAGGCCTTCGCCATGCGTGCAAAATAGTCGAAATCCATATAGGAGGTGCTGTCGCGGTATGAATGGTAGACGGTGGAAAAGACAAATTCATGGGCATAAACCACCGGATATCCAACCTGATCAAAGGAGTAATGATCCGAATTTATAATGGGACCGCTTAAATGTCCACTGATGCCAATTGACGGCAGAGAGTCGGCCAAATGAGACCAGAGTGTGGCATAAGTCGTATCTTCCCCATGATACAGCTTGGCATCGACCGAATTGCTGTAAAAAGCGATCATATCCATATTTAGCATAAAGACAATTCGGTCATGCCGTTCATAGGCTTTCTCGGCATAATCATGGGATCCCAGCAAACCGGCCTCTTCGTTGTCGAAGAGAGTGAAAACAACGGTCAGGTTGGTTTCGAGGTCCTTGAGGATACGGGCTATTTCCATAATGGCCGCCACCCCGGAGCCGTTGTCGTCCGCCCCCGGGCTGCCGGTCACGGCATCGAAATGAGCCCCGATAATAATCTGATCGGCATTATAGACTGTTCCGGGCTTGGTAATGACGACATTCCAGCCATGATACAGATGGTCCCCCCAGTAATTCAACCTCCAGAAATCATCGATATAAATCGAGTCATATCCGATATCCGCGAATCTATCGGCCAGAATCGTTGCGGCGCCCTGATTATTACCGGAAGGCCGCCCGTGCATGGCCTGTAGCCAGTAGGAATAGGACTCGAGCGAATCCTGGGAAATCAAATTGACCAGCGAGTCCAGGTCGAGGTTAAATCTGTCAGGGATCAAACGCTCGGCGGCAGCGGCGGGTGATTCATAGAAAATATTCAGGCTTTTGGGAGGCAAAGAGATAAGCCCCGGACTTTCTTCGACGTCCGATACCCGGGTCGGGTCAATCCGGAAAAGACGCAGTTCGCCTTCCTGATAGACGACCGGGTAGCGATCGACATTGGCCCGATCGTGGCGGAAATCAAGAGCCAGAGTGAGGCGGTCAACATTATCGGCGACCAGATGGCACGCCAGACCCGCCGATGAGATATCTCCAGCTTTTTGAGCGTCGGCGAGAATGAGGTAACCGCCCGGTATTCTCAGGACAGCGTCGGCCTTGAGGTTTGACAGAATCCCGGCTTCGTCCTGATTCCCGATTTCAACCTTATAGAGATTGGTTTCGGCGGAGCGCTGTAAAACCCCGCGATTCTCAGCAACTGCAAATGAAAAGGATAATAATACTAACCCCCAAATCAATAGAGCTACTCGATTAAGCATACTTCCCTCCCGGTGAAGCGATGATGAGGGCTGATACGAGGCGGGTGCTTGCCACTGCTTTATTCGTCCGGTTAGTGAGGACCGGTAACTATTCTTATTATATAATATATGGAGTCATGGTTATCCGGTCAACTGTTTTGCCAGATACCGGATGGTTTCAGTTTTGTTGATCGGCAACGTGGTCCTATTGATCGGGACATTCTTCTTCAAGAGTTCGGGCGTCGAGGGTTTCGTCCAGGAAACGAGCCAAGCCTGAATTTTTGACGCATTCGCTCTCTTTGCGGCGGGCGATGCGCTGGATGTTGAGCAGGTGTTTGGCGGATATATTATCGGTAGTGATATTTTTGCCGCCGCTACCGCAAGCCAGAGTCATGGACGGTTGCAAAGCGTTATAGGTTCCTCCCAGAGCGCCATGCGAAGCCGGGGTGTTGACCAGGATGCGTCCGGCATTCATCACCGAAGCGAAATATTCGATGCGCTCTTCGTTATTGGAAAAGATGCTGATGGTATGCCCCAGGCCGCCGTTGATGTTAATCTTGCGGCAGAGGTCAATGGCCTGATCGATGTCTTCGGCTTCGTAGAAAGCCAGGATCGGGGCCAGAATTTCCAATGAAAGCGGTGATTGCAGGCCGACCTCTTTCAATTCCGCGATCAGCAAGGTCGTATCTTCAGGCACGTCGATACCGGCCATTCTGGCGATCACCGGCGCCGGCTGGCCGATCACCTCGACCCGCATCACCTTCGAGGCGACATTGAAGGCCACCGGTTCGAGTCGCTTGATTTCTTCCTGCGACAGAAAATAGGCTTTGCGGAGTTTAAAGAGCCGCCGCACCTCATCGACATGACATTTTCTGACCACCAGGGCCTGCTCGCTGGCGCAAATGGTGCCGTTGTCGAAAGTTTTGGACATGAAAATCTGATCGACGGTAAAGGGCACATCGGCGCTTTTACCGATAAAAACCGGGACGTTTCCGGGACCGATACCGATAGCCGGATTGCCGGAGCTGAAGGCGGCTTTGACCAGAGCCTTGGAACCGGTGGCCAGCACCAGGGCCGTCTTTCGATGGTGCATGAATTCGATGGTTTGCTCTTCGGTGGAACGCTTGATCCACTGAATGCAATTTTCCGGAGCGCCGGCTTCAAGAGCCGCTTCATAACAAATACGGGCCGCCTCGATGGAGCATTTTCGGGCCGCCCCATGGGGCCGGATAATAATCGGATTGCGCGATTTGAGGGCGATAAGGATTTTGAACAGGACGGTCGAAGTCGGGTTGGTGATCGGCGTTATGGCGAAAATCGGTCCGATCGGCTGGGCGATTTCGACGATTTCATTCTCGACGTCTTCGGCGATAATCCCCACTGTTTTCTGTTTCTTGAGATCGTCATAGACAAATTTGGTGGCGATGACATTTTTAATAACTTTATCCTGCCAGACGCCCAGCCGGGTTTCCTCGTGGGCCATTCTGGCCAGCGGGATGCGATGGTTAAAGCCGGCCTCATACGCGGCCTTGACGACCCGGTCGGTTTCCTGTTGATTGAATTTTCTGAATTCGATCCCGGCCCGGACGGCGTTATTCATGACGGCATCGATATCAAGTCCCTTTTTCGGCTTATCATTCATCGCAAATCACCTTTTCCGAGAGTCATCATTTCAGTCCATAAATGCTTTCTCCAAGATAGCCATTGGCGGCCGTTTTGGCAAATTTAAAGATGATGGAGATAGTCGGGTATAGAGATCACCGGTCTCCCTTCCCCGATGCGATGCGGACTTCTGTTTGAGGAAGCTATCATTATCGCTTTTGCCGCGATATATTTGGTACTATATTCCATCCGGTCATGGTGAAGCATTGGCAATTCGAAAATTGGCAAGGAATAGCGCATTATGAAATGTCTGTTGACGACGGTCTTATGCCTGCTATGGGCCGGCATCGCCCGGCCGCAGATCGGCCCGTTTGAAGTATCCAACCGGGATAGCACGGCCCAGATTCAATTACAGTTCGCGGGGCAATTGCGCACCCAGTACGAGAGCAAGGATAATGGCGAGGGTAAGGAAAGGTCAAATAAGTTGTTTACCGAAGCCCGCCGCATCCGGCTAACGCTGAGTGGAAAAATCCCTGCCCGTCGCCTCGCTTTTAAACTGCACCTCAGTACCGCCCCCGGATCGTTGGAGCTAATGGACGCCTTCTTCGATTATCGGTTGCGGCCGGAGATTCAGTTGCGTTTCGGTCAGTATAAAACTCCCTTCACACGGTACCGAATACAGTCCTTCCAGAGACTGACTTTCGCCGACTGGGCTATCGTCACCAAATATTTCGGCGCTGAGCGGCAGATGGGACTGGCGGTGCATAACGGATACGAGAAGCCGCCTCGCTGGGGTTATGCGGTCGGAATTTTTACCGGCGTCAACGCCCGCGCTTCTCATGCCGTCGGATTGGCCTCGATTTACGGCGAAGCAACAGCCAATCCCTCCGACCTGACCGACCCCGGGTCGCGCGCCGAATATCATCCGGAAATATTTATCCACGGTTCTTTTCGGACCGATAAAATCGATGTCCAGTCGGATACCGATGAGAAACGGGGGCCATTCGGGGCTTTGGTTGCCTTCAACGCCGCCTGGGATTTCGACCCGGTCTATTATCAGGATTTATACCTGAGATTTGCGCCCGAAGTCCTGGTGAAATATCGAGGATTATCGTTTTCAGGCATCGCCTATGGCGGTATGGTCCGAATGCCCTTCTCCCAAATCGTTCGGATGGGCATGACGGGATTACTGGCCCAGAGCGCTTATCGCATCAACCGGGCATTTGAATTCTCAGCACGCTATGCGGTGGTCGATTTGGAGCGGAAGTTGGTTGACGATGCCCGCGACCGGGCAGAGGATTTGATAAGCGCGGCCAGATCAGCCTACGAATCGGCCGAGGAACAGGAATTGCTGTTGCAGGATTTAAATAATGTGATCGCGCGGTACAAAAACGCCGGGCAGGTTCGGCGCGAAGAAGAAGTCACAGTCGGTTTCAATATTTACTGGGCCGAACACGCCTTGAAATGGCAGAATGATGCCGGACTTTTAATTCATGCCCGGCGCACGGAAACACGCCAAGATGCGGTAATTCGGAGCCAATTACAGTTATCTTTTTGATACTGCCGACCAGGCCACCCGATCAGCGGGACATAACGCCCAGTAAGAGCAGGACAACCATCACGACCAGCCAGATGGGAAGCGCAATAATAATCCCGGCCACAAAATTATGGCCCCAGATGGTGAAGGAACGTTTCAGGAAGCTTTCGCTGAGCAGGGCGGTTTGAGGAAGGTGTCCGGCCGTGGCGGATTGATTTTCGAGGACGGTAATTCGATTTTGCAAAGATTTGATCTCGGCCAGAACGCCGTCCAGTTCCTGCCTCAGATTTTCATCCGACATCGTAACCTCCATTTTTGAATCATGACAACGCCCCCTACGGGCGCTGTCCGCAGGCCGCTTTTTTTTCTATACGCTGAAGGATCGATAATTATTCGAAAAAATACGGCTAAGCCTGCCGGTTGTCCGGCTCTATGATCTATTATTGATATTTTCGATATCCAAAGGCAAGATATTTCAGAAATTGTTCGAAACCCATTTGCGTCCGGGATAACTTCTCCATTCGGGAATTATATAATTTTACCTGAATAATAATCTGATCTGCTCTTGTGATCCGGGCCATATTTTTATAATTTGTCGGTCATAAAAGGTTTTGATATCCTCGACATCATTTCGATGCGAGGCCCGAAAAATTGAAGGAGGATTTATATGATAGATCCGCGTCACGATAAACTCGCCAATGTCCTGGTCGATTATTCCTGCGCCGTCAAAAAGGGCGACCTGGTTTATATCGCCATCAAGGGTCACGACGCTCTGGAAATGGGAAAGGCCCTGATCCGCAAGGTAACCGCCGGCGGCGGCGTGCCGTTCTGGTATTTCAATGACGATTCGATGATGCGCCAGTTTCTGCTTCGAAATAACGAAACCCAGATAAGGAAATACGCCGATTTTCATCTGGCCCTCGCCAAGCGAACCGACTGTTATATCAGCATCGCCGGTTCCAACAACGCCTTTGACCTGACCGACATCCCGGCGGCGAAAATGAAATTATTCAGACAGATTTTCTGGACGCCGGTTTTTTCCCGGCAGATAATCAAGAAGGCGCGCTGGGTGGCATTGCGCTACCCCAACGATTCCATGGCCCAGCTGGCCCAGAAACCGCAGGAGGTTTTCGAGAAGTTTTATTTCGACGTCTGTTGTATCGACTATCGGAAAATGTCGAAGGCTATGGACCCGTTGATGAAGCTGATGCGGAAGACTGACCGGGTTCACATCAAGGGCCCCGGCACCGACCTGACTTTTTCCATAAAGGGGATGATTCCGATCAAATGCGACGGCCATCGCAATGTTCCCGACGGCGAAGTCTTTACCGCTCCGGTGCGGAATTCCATAAACGGCGTGATCAGTTATAATACTCCCTCCCTTTATGAGGGCACCGTTTTCGACGGCATCCGTTTTGAGTTCAAGAACGGGAAAATCATCAAGGCGACCTGCTCTACCGACAATAAGAAACTGAACCAGATACTCAATACCGACGCCGGCGCCCGTTATGTCGGCGAGTTCGCTCTCGGCCTCAATCCCATGATCAAGGAACCGATGAAAGATACTCTTTTCGACGAGAAGATCGACGGTTCCTTCCACCTGACGCCCGGACGCTGTTACGATGAAGCGCCCAACGGCAACAAATCGGCCATTCATTGGGACCTGGTCAATATCCAGCGGCCGGATTACGGCGGCGGCGAGATCTGGTTCGACAAACGCCTTATCCGCAAGAACGGTAATTTCGTGGTTAGCGAACTGAAGGGGAAATTCACCCGGAAAGCGCTGGGTTGATACCGCCCATCGCCTGACGATGATGTAAACTAAAACAGCCGACTGCGTACCGCGCGGTCGGCTGTTTTCTTGTCTATTTCCTCAGTATCATAAATCGAGATCAAAACTCTCGCCGTATTCCGGGACAACCGTCTCCCATCCGAAATGCGACCGGATTTTCTCGGCCAGCGCTTCACGCGCACCCGGTTCGCCGTGAATGATGAATGTTTTTTCCGGCGGCCGGTTGAAACCCATCAGCCAGGCCAGGATTTCGTTATAATCGGCATGCCCGGAGAACCCGAGAATGCTTTCTATTTTGGCTTTGACCGGGACCTCCCCGCCGTGGATTTTCAGTTTTTCCTTTCCTTCCAGCAAATCGCGGCCGCGGGTTCCCTCGGCCTGATACCCGACCAGCAAAACCGTGTTTTTCGAATTGGGCAGGCGCTGTTGGAGATGATGGAGGATACGCCCGGCGGTGGCCATGCCGCTGGAGGATATGATTATGGCCGGGGTTTTGACTTCATTGATCTGTTTCGATTCGTCGCGGCTTTTGCAGATATGCAGGTTTTTGGGGCGGAATATTTTGCGGCCGCGGATGGTTTCGATCCGGCTTTCGATATCCAGCTCCGCGATTCGCTTTTCAAAAACCTCGGTGGCCTCGATGGCCATCGGCGAATCGACATAGACCGGCAGGGTCGGAATTTTCTTTTCATCCTCCAATTGGCGGATGACATACAGGAGCGTCTGCGTGCGACCGATGGCAAAAGACGGCACGACCATCACCCCGCCCCGCGCGACACTCTCGTGGATGATCCTTGTCATCTCTTCGATAGGCGAGCCGGCTTCATGCAGGCGATCGCCGTAGGTCGATTCCAGCACCAGATAATCGACGTTGAAGACCTGATCGGGCTCGCGCAGAATCGGCCTCGTAGAGCGTCCCAGATCGCCGCTGAACAGGATTTTTCGCGCCCGCTTATTTTGCGTATTCTTGATATCAATGAATGACGAACCAAGGATATGGCCCGAATCCCTCAATTTTATTCTCAGACCTTCTTTCAGGCGAAAATCTTCGCCAAAATAAACCGGCGCAAAGAGAGACAGCACCTGTTCGGCGTCTTCGATGGTATAGAGCGGCCGGGCCGGGGAATGTTTCGAAAATCCCTTCTTGTTGGCCCAATAAGCGTCTTCTTCCTGTATATGGGCGCTGTCTTTGAGCATGATTTCACACAAATCGGCGGTGGCGTAGGTACAATGCACTTTTCCGGAAAACCCGTTGCGGCTCAGACGCGGCAGGTATCCGGTATGATCGATATGGGCGTGGGTCAGCAGTACCCGGTCGATCGTCGAAGGTGTTACCGGAAAGAGTTCCCAGTTTTTGAGTCGGTTTTTTTTGGTGCCTTGAAAAAGGCCGCAATCGATCAATAGACGAGTGTCCTGTACTTCCAATATATAGCGGGATCCTGTTACAGTGCCAGTCGCGCCCCAGAACGTTATCTTCGCCATGAGATCCTTTCGGTTGGTCGGTTATAAGACATCATACTACAAAAATACGCACAGAGAGACAACCCCTTAGTCCCAAAATCAGATACTTTCCGAATTCCCCAAAAGAAATCGACGAAGGCGATAGTCTAATTCCCACAAGGCGTTCTTGTTGCTGTCCCAATGCAGAAGGGTCCGCGCCGCTTCATAATTAAGCCATCGAAAAGCGTCATGCTCGTCACTTAGTACGATAGTCTCATCTTTGACTTCGACGCCGAAACAACATTCCGGCAGAACCAGAACTTTTTGGCCCCATATCATTCCGGCGACTTCTTCGGCCGGGACGGTGAAATGGGAATCGAGTTCGATGAAACCATCGGGAGCATCAATTCCGGCTTCTTCAAACGCTTCGCGCCGGGCGGCCTCAAGCGGAGTTTCATCGTCCTCTCCCCCTCCGGCAATGCCCTGCCAGTAACCGGCGTCCACTCTTCGGAAAACGGCGTAGAGAATTTTATTATCGTCGATGATCCGATAAGGAAAAACCAGAACCTGAAACGGCGCCCGAGCCATGATTATACCTCCAACTATATAATAAGCAATTTTTCCAAAAAAAAAAGGGGCCGGTTTCGAACCGGCCCCTTATCAATAGTCAAATTTTTCTTACGGACAGCAGTCCACCACCGGAGGGGGACCATATTTGAAGACATAATTGATCAGATAGACGGCATCCCCGACATTGACACTGCCGTCACCATTGGCCTCACCCGAGCAGACCGGGTCCGGGGGTACGCCGTTGAAGACATAATTAACCAGAAATACGACATCACCGACATTGACCAGGCCATCACCGTTGCCGTCGCCGCAGAGAATATCGCAGGCATCGCCGATGCCGTCGCTGTTGGAATCGGCTTGATCGGGATTGAACCGCCAGACGCAGTTGTCCTCGGCGCATGTATTAGAGATGAAACCGGGATCGCCAAAACCATCGCCGTCGGTGTCGGTACACTCGTCACAGGCATCGCCGATGCCATCGCCGTCGGCATCCTCCTGATCGGGATTGACCACCGAAGGGCAATTGTCGCAGACATCACCGATACCGTCATGGTCGACATCGGACTGATCATTATTGGCTATCGACGGACAGTTATCGGTCGGACAGGTATTTCCCGGAATATCGGGATCACCGTAACCATCGCCGTCGCTGTCAAAGCAATCATCGCAGGCATCACCGATGCCGTCGCCGTCATAATCGGCCTGATCCGGATTGCTGATGAACTGGCAATTGTCGTCGAAGCAGGTGTTCTCGGCATGATCGGGATCGCCGAAGCCATCGCCGTCGCTGTCGAAACAGACCAGGTTGAGCATGATCGTGATTTTGTTGGTGTGGTATTCGGGGACATTACCCAGGGCAAGATCGAGGAGCCCATCGCCGTTAAGGTCGGCCATGTCGATATACGAAGCTTCAGGATCGGCGGCAAAAGTCCCCGACGCGGTAAACAGTCCGAAGCCGTCATTTTTCATAACGGTGACATCTCTGGAAATATAGTTGGCCGTGACGATATCAATGTCGCCGTCGCCGTCAACATCGCCAGCCGTCAAACCATAGGGAGCATCACCTTCATTATCATAGAAAACGGGATCGGCCATATAGCCGTTGCCATAACTGATGAAGACCATCACCCGATCATAGTTGATATCAGCGGCAATCAGATCGAGCCATCCGTCACCGTTGACATCGGCGCCTTTGACATCTTTCACCTGACCCATAATATCGTATGTATCCGAGGGAGATAGAGTAAAACCGCCATCCCCGGCATTGCGTATAATGGACACTTCCGAGCCCTGGGCGCAAACCGCAAGCAGGTCCGCATCGCCATCGTTATCGACATCTCCGCAAGTTATTTTGCCGGGCGCACAGGAACTGCTTACAAAAGAATAAGTGAAGTTCGCGGTTCCATCGTTTTTGGCAATCAGTATCGCGCCGGTAATCCCAATGGCCAGATCGTAGTCGCCGTCACCGTCAAAATCGGCGGCCGCCACAGTCAATGGCTGGGCCATGGGGTCGAGTTCATGAACGATCGGATCGGCAAATGTCCCATCGCCGTTGTTGAGATGAATCAGGAAGCACGGATTACCGTTTTCGCCATAGGCATCGACGAGGCTGGCCAGATCCAGATCGCCGTCGAGATCGAGGTCGGCGGCGACGATATCGCGATGTGAATTCAAGGGAATGGACCCGATGGTAAACGCCGCCTGGCCGTCGTTGTAAAGCAGATCAATGCCGGCCGTGGCGAGATCGGCGGATCGATCAATATTCAGGTCGGCGGCACAGACGGCCCGGCCTGATTCCACAGTTTTATAACCGGTTGTCTTTATGAAACCGCCGTCGGAAGGTCCCGCGACCGCAGTCGTGAAGGAAAAAACAAAACCATCAGTCAGAGGGGAACCGGCGGCCGATTCGATAGATGAGGCCATGATAGCGGTGATGGTGCCGCCGTATCGGAAATTCATGAAAGGCACGAAGGTCGCCGTTCGAGTACCGTTGTCATAGGAAACCGCCCCCGATTGAATTCCGTCGATTCGCGAAAAAACCCGGAAGGAGGAACCGGTGATAGTGGTTTCGTTCATGTCGATATCGAAAGTTACCGAGATCGAACTGCCAACCGGAGTGTTCAAGGCATTTTGCGCCGGTGAAACGGTGACGATTTGAGGTGTCTGGGCAATAAGAGGCGAGGCGGCGGCCGATAGCATAAACAAAATCGCGGCCGCTCCCCATGTCATGATCCTGAAATTCATATAACCCTCCCTGAGTAAATAGTGCATAAATAGATGGCGATGTTCATACCCTGCGTCTTGGGTGAGGAGGTGGGACCTCGGATATATAATAACTTAATTATGGTTATGTGTCAACGACTATTTTGATCATCCGGGGCACGGGGATGATCCTTATCATCAAAAAGCCTGCACCGGCCGGTTATTTGATAATCACCAGCTTACCCAGTTGTTCCCCCATATCGGAGGTTACCGACCAGATATAAATGCCGGTCGTAATCGCCTGCGTGTTGCGGGAAAGCATATTCCAGGTTTCCTGCTGGGCGTCGGGGCCGCCGTCGGGGCGGTAATGCTCGATCTGCTTGACCAGATCCCCATCGACGGTATAAATACGAATGGTGCAGATACGAGGCAAATTGGCGAAATTGACGGCCCGGGCTCTTTCGGCAGTCCGGGTGCGGTCTCGGTTCTCATAACCGGCGCGGGCGTAACCGGCGTCGATCCGATACGGATTGGGGTAAACGATCACGCCCAGTCCCTCCCGTTCCACCTCCTCGACGCCGGCCAAAGGACGGCAGAAGAGATCGTTTTCCAGAAGGGAACTCTCCAGCGCCGATAATTTATGGGTCCGACTGCCGTAGTCGAAGGCCGTCACCGACACATACACCGGACGCGACGGGGCCAGGTTGTCGATGGTATATTCATACTCGTAGTAGCGATGATTTCCTTCGGCCGTAGTATCGGAGGGATCGTTCAGGTCGGCGTCGGGATAGACCCGATGGATACCATAAGGATTGGACAAATCGGACTGGTTCCAGCTCTGGGGTGTGAAGTAAGTGTAAACGTAATCGGGATTGCGCGCATCTCCGGGTTCCAGGGGGTTCTTCTCGGTATACATTTCCGGTTCGAAATCGGGGCCATAGATGGCTGTCAGCGAATCATAGGTTAGCGGCGCGGGAGAAATTTCCCATCGTTTGCGGGCGCTATCCCATTGATACCGGTTATAGTCGCGGCGGTCGTAACCGGCCAGGAAAACGAAATCGGTCATCCGGTTATCCTCGCCGTAATAGACTTTGTATCCCTCGAAATCCTTTTGATTGGAAAAGAAGTCAATGAAGTTTTCGGTGACCTCGCCGTTCCAGCGCAGGGTCAGCTTGCCATAGCCGGGGATAACTTTAAGTTTGGGCGAGGGCGGCGGCGCGGCGCCCCGGAAATCGGGCACACCGTCGCCCTTATAGAATTCGTAGGAGGAATCGGTGCTGTCGGCGTTGAAAAACCATTTGGCTAGTCCGGAATCGCCATTGTTGTCGGTATCGACGCCGGGGTTGTCGTAAATCCATTCGGCCCATTTGGAATTGAGGCCCAGGTCGCTGAAATCAAGCTGATTTTGATAGATGCTGGGATTGTAGGGGTCGAATTTGTCGTCGAAAGCCGTAGGGTCATGGTGGAAATTTTCGCCGGCTATATAGGCCAGCGTTACCGGCAGGGTATCGCCGACGCCAACGTCGAAGGGGCCGAAACTGAGCAGGTAGATCGGGTTTTCACCGTCGGCGTAGTCGGCGGCATCGCGCGGCGGGGACAGCCAGCTTTGATTGGTATGCGACACGGCGCATTCGAGCTGGTCGTAGTCGAATTCGCGGGTGCTGAGGATATAGTATTTATTGCGGTCGCCCGGAGTCGAGCCCAGAAGCGATCCGAAATCGCGGAAGGGCTTGTCGTCGGTGACCTGCCGGGGGCCCCAGTCGATATTGGAATTGAAATGGGTCACCCACCAGTTGAACGAGTATTCGAGACTGTCGGACGGCGTGCGGATGACCCGGGTGCCGGTGACGCTGGTGGCCGAAGTGTTGTCGAAAAAACGTCCCACGGGATCGCCGTCGTTGTCGGCCACCCAGGCGACGTTGACGGTATCGAATTCACCCGGCCAGATCGGGGAGGGAACAACCCGTTTAAAACCGCAGATATCGTCCTGCCAGGTCTCATCCGATTCCGATTTGGAAAGATGATAGACGATGGCCTCGACGACGACGCCGATATACAATTGCTTGATCGGGAATCGGCCGATATTGCGGATACTGAAATCGAAGAGGATAAAATCTTCGGCATAGGGATAACTCCAGGCATAGCTTCGCTGAGTTATCTCCAGATTCAGGGGTTGATGGGGGCGGTTGTCCACGGGATCGTCGCGCACCAGCGAGGGATTGGTAACGGTGTCGGTGTAGCGGGCGATAATGTCTTCTTCGGAAACGGCATCGAGGGAATAGTAGAGCGAATACGGTTGAGATGAACGGCGGATCATCTTTCCGGCGTCGCCCTCATCGGGCCATAATTCCTGATTCCAGTAATACATCCCGGCCCCAATCGAAACCAGGGTATCGCGGCCGACGACGGCTCCGAACCACAGCGCCGCCGTCCAGAGATATTCGATATCGGAATTGATCGGGTATTCACAGGACATGGCGCGGCGGCCGGTTTCGGGGTCCATCGGATAACTGCGGAAATAGCCCGACCCGAAAAAGCCGTTATTGGTCACGGTCAGGGCCATGCGGTTAACCTTGTGCACCTCCAGGCCGACATTGGGGAAGGATTCGACCGGTTTGGCATATACCGTTGCGGGAATTTCATTGAGATTTATGACGGCCAGGCCGAAAGCTGTCGGGGCCGATAAAATAACCGTCATAGCCATGAGCAGAACGGTGAGCAGTCCACGAAGTCGCGCCGAATTCATAGTATTTGAATATAAAAGGAAAGGACGAAATCTCAAAGGGCCGAAATCGCGCGATGATCATTTTTTAATAATTCCTTGCCCCACCGGCCATAGACCCCGTTAAGAGCTAATCTCAAACGACGGAGTCACTACGCGGGCGCTCAGCAATTCCCGCCCCCGGACGGGAATTCGACAGTTTACCGGACTTCCGTACGGCCAAAATCCGGCATGACGACAATCTCCTGCCGACCGGTCCGGTTCGTGCGACACCTTAGAATTCGGCCGACGTCTCCGAGACATCCGACTTGTAATTAATCCCCAAAGCTTCGGCGGCTTCGGCATAATCCAGAGGGCTGACCCAGATAACCATTCCATATCCGCCGCGGTTGTCGCAAACGCAATGGGCCGCATGGATATTGATATCGCGTTCATAGAAGCGGCGGAATGATTCGGCCAGGGCGCCGATTTCGTCATCGCCCTGGATCATGAACGCCTTTTTAGGGCCCATGAGCTGGACATTGAGTTCCTTGGCCGCATTCTGCAGGTCTTCGTTTTTTTCGGGGATGAAATTGAGCTGAACCTGACCCGGGCCGCTGGGGAAAGCGCTGAAAGCCAGAAAATTGACTTCGCGTCTTTTCATCCGGGCCAGCAACCGGTATCCCTCCCCGGGTCTGTCATCTACACAAGTGTAGAAGTAATCGACCATTCGGGCTGTTTCCGACATTGTATTATCTCCCATGTTTCAGATCAATCGCGAGGCCGTAACCCGGTGAGTGACCTGTGGAATCATTGAATGACACTTCCGGCCTCGGTCGAGCCAAAAGTATCGATATATTGACATCTTTCCTTTCCTGCCGTTGTCACTTTTTGGCCGCCGCTTCGGGCAAACGACGCACGCTATTCGACCGGCATTTGGGGCAGGATCGTTCGGTGACATTTTTCGGGTCGAATTTTCCAGCGTATTCATGACCGCATTTAAGACATTTGAACAGGCAATCTTTGGCTGGCATCAGACTCCCACCTCCACTTCGCGCCGGGGCCGGGCTTTGGCCTTTTTCTCCTCCATTCGAATTTCCTCTTCGGCCATGACTTTCATAGTGTGCTCAATTTCCTCAGCGGTGACGGTCTTGACCATTTCCTCCAAATCGCGCATAACGCGGGCGAATTTTTGTCCTTCGGCCGCCGAAATCCATTCGAGTTGTAACCGTTCCGGCCGCACGCCCAGTTTCTCCATCTTGGTCCAGATACGATCCAGACGTTTCTGCGTCCAGTGCACGGCATTGATGTAATGGCAGTCGGAAAAATGGCATCCCGACACCAGCACCATTGGCGCGCCCTGTTTGAAGGCACGGATAATGAACTTCTCATCGACTCGGCCGGAGCACATGGTTCGTATTAAACGGCAGGTGGTCGGGTATTGGAGGCGCGACGTCCCGGCGTTGTCGCCGCCGGCGTAACTGCACCAGTTGCAGGCGAACGTTACCAGATGTTTATGGGGTTCGACCGCCAGGATAGCGTCGATCTGGGCCAGAATCTGTTCGTCGCGGAAATGGCGCATAACTATGGCGTCGGTGGCGCATTCGGCGGCGCAGGCGCCGCAACCGGCACAGGCCGCCTGAATGATCGTCGGCGGCTTTTGGGCTTTGCGGTCCGAGGGCACGATGGCATTGTAGGGACAGACGGTGGCGCAGATGCCGCAGAAATTGCAGTATTCGGCAATCACCTGCGAGGTGATGGCCTCGACTTTGGTTTTTCCGGCGTTGAGAAGGATGCTGGCGCGGGCCGCGGCGGCGCTGGCCTGAGTGACGCTGTCCTTGACATCCTTGGGCGATTCCACACAACCGGCGATAAAAATCCCCTTGGTCGGGGCATCGACCGGTTTCAGTTTGGGATGCGATTCCATGATGAAGCCATCGGATGTGCTCGATAATGTCAGGAGTTTCTTGATTTTATCGTTGTCTCGCCGAGGGATGACTCCCTGAGACAGTACCAGCATTTCCAGTTCGTGATTTTCGAGTTTGCCGGTGGTGGTGTTTTCCACCGTCAGAATCAGGTTGCGGGTCGAGGGTTCCTCAACCACTTCGCCGGGAATGCCGCGAATATATCTGACCCCCTCCGCCTTGCTTCGCATATACAGGTCTTCGAACCCCTTGCCAAAGGCCCGCATATCCATATAAAAGACGCTGGCCTCGATGTCGGGGTAATGATCGCGGAGCAGGAGGGTGTCCTTGACGGTATTCATACAGCAGATATTACTGCAATAGGGGTTGCCCCGCCCGTCTTTGGAACGTGAGCCGACACACTGGATAAATCCGATCCGCTTGGGGCGTTCGCGGTCGCTGGGTCTCATAAAATGTCCCGCGGTCGGACCGCCGGCGCAGATCAAACGTTCGAATTCCATGCTTGTAATGACGTTGTCGTAGCGGGTGTAGCCATATTCGTCGTACTCGGTCGGATCATAAACGTCCATGCCGGTGGCGGCGATAATGACGCCGACCTCGATATTGACCAGCTTGTCCTGGTCATCATAATCGATGCATTTCTTTTCGCAGACGTCGGAGCATTTGCCGCAGGCAATGGGGTTGTTGCCGAGGCAATTATCCATATCGAGGATATAGGCCGAGGGCACCGCCTGCGGGAAGGGAATATAGATCGCTTTGCGCGACGAAAATCCCTGCTGGTACTCATCGGGTATGGCCACGGGGCAGACTTTGGCGCATTCCTCGCATGAGGTGCACTCGTCGGGATTCACATAACGGGCCTTTTGGCGGACCGTGACGTGGAAATTACCCACGAACCCTGAAACCGACTCGACTTCGCTGAAGGTCATCAACTCTACCCGGGGATGTCGACCGACATCCATCATCTTCGGACCGAGTATTCATATGGAGCAGTCCATGGTCGGGTAGGTTTTGTCGAGAGCGGCCATAATCCCGCCGATGGAAGGTTCTTTCTCCACCAGATAGACCTGATGGCCGCCGTCGGCCAAGTCCAGGGCCGCCTGAATACCAGCCACACCGCCGCCGATAACCAGAGCCGCGCGGGTTACCGGCACCTCGGCTTCGATCTGCGGTTCCAGATGGCGGGCCCGGGCGACGCCGCTGCGAACAAGGTCCTTGGCTTTTTCGGTGGCCAGCGCTTTCTCGTTCTGATGCACCCAGCTGACTTGCTCGCGGATGTTAACCATCTCGAACAGGTAGGGGTTCAACCCGGCGTCGGCCACGCATTCACGAAAAGTGGGTTCGTGAATTTTGGGCGTGCACGAGGCGACCACGACCCGGTTGAGATGGTGCTCGGCGATGGCCTTCTTGATTTCATTTTGGCCCGGATCGGCGCAGGTGTACTTGTTCTGGACGACGCAGACGACGTCATCCAGCGTCCGGGCGTATTCGCTGACGGCGGCGCAGTCGATCGTCCCGGCGATATTCAGACCGCATTCGCAGACAAAGACGCCGATGCGCAGTTGATCGGGCGCTTTCATTGGTTCAGCCATGGTTATTCTCCAGTACCTTATCTATCGTCAGGCTTCATTCCCGAAGGGCCGAAGCTATGATATTTACAAAATCGGTCAATTGAATGCCAACCCGCTCGGCTTCCGCCCCGCATTCCGAACAGCGGAAGTGAATCTGGCATTTGGGGCAGGCAGTGACCAGCGTCTGCGCTCCCGTGGCCTTGGCCTCGGTGAGGCGACTGCGCTGGATTTGCTTGGAGGTGGCGTCGCAATTCATCCAGTTAGTGGTTCCGCAGCAAATCGCTCCCCTCCGGTTGCGCGGCATTTCGTGAAGTTGAATGCCGGGGACGGCTTTCAGGGCTTCACGCGGGGCGTCGTATACGTTCATATACCGCCCCAAACGGCAGGGATCCTGATATGATATAGAGGCCGGATGATGATTGAATTTGAATTTATCGATATTCTCGGCCACCATCTCGCTGATGTGCTGAACTTTCAGGTCGGGTGTTTTCATTCTCTCGTGGTAGAGTTCCCGGAGGACATAGGCGCATTCGGGGCAAGCGGTGACGACCGTTTTGGCTCCCGTCTTCTCTATCGCATCCAGATTCAGACGGCCCAATTGATCGAATTCTTCCAGCTGACCCAGCCAGTAAAGGTCATGCCCGCAACAGCGCTCATTATCCATGACGACCGGTTCGATATCAAGATGGTTCAAAATCCGGACAGTATCGCGGGCGATATCCACCGGCGAGAAATCGAAATCCTTGCAGAACATTTCCTGATGATATGGCAGACACCCGACGAAATACAGGACGTCGCCTTTTTTCTGCGTCTTCAGGTCTTCGTCAATCCATCCGGTGCGATTTTGGGTCAGGCTCGGGGAAGCGGTCATTTCCATGATATGATGCAAGGCGCCGCCGTGTGAGGGGTTGCCCCATTCGCCCCGTTTGAAGGCCTCGGCCCGGATATCCCGCATGTATTCCGAATACCTGACATCGACCGGGCATCGTTGGGAGCACAACCCGCAGGTCAGACACGACCATAGAAGTTTGTCGGTAAACAGGTCGCCGCCGCCGTAGAACAGCCCCTCGGCCACCAGTCGCCGGGGCGAATAGCTGTGGTTGAATCTCGAAATGGGGCAAACGGCGGTGCATTTGCCGCATTCCAGACATAAGAAAGCGCGGTTTTTCTTCAGTTGTTCGATCATGGATTCCATCGGCGGTTATTTCTCTCGTGCTTTCTGGTTATGGTTGAAGGGGCTGGGGCCCAATTCGGTTATCTGCGCCACAAACTCATCGATGACTTTTCCCCAGCGGTCACCCTCGGCAGCTGAGACCCATTCCAGGCGGATGCGGTTTTCGTCCAGGCCGAGGGTTTTGACCAATCCTTTGGTCTTTTCGAACTGCTCGACCGCTTTGTAATTGCCGAAAATGTAATGGCAGTCGCCGAAATGACATCCGGAGACAAGTACCCCGTCGGCGCCCAGCTTGAGCGCCTTAAGCACCATCCCGGGGGTAACCCGCCCCGAGCACATCGTCCGGATGACTCTGAAATGCGGCGAATACTGAACCCGGTTGGTGCCGGCCGTATCGGCTCCGGCATAACTGCACCAGTTGCAGGCAAAGGCGACGATATTGGGCACGAAAGTCTCCGCCGCCTTTTTCTTTTTGGTTGTCGCTGTTCTGGTTGCCATCGTCTATGCTCCACCCGTGAGTAAAGCTTCCATCATGGAATCGATTTGATCATCGGTGAAATGCTGGGCCGTGATAGCCCCGGTCGGGCACCAGCTGGCGCAGGTGCCGCATCCCTTGCATAACGCCTGATTGATGCGCGCCGCCTGCCGCCCCGGCGCTATATCAGTCAGTTCCGGCGCATGGTATTGGCATATTTCCACGCATTGCCCGCAGGCGCGGCAGAGCGATGCTTCCACGACGCAGGTCGTCGGCTCCAGAGCGACCGTATCGCGGCTCAGAATCACAGCTGCCTTGGCCGCCGCGGCCGCTCCCTGCGCGATGGAATCAGAGATATCGCGCGGGCCGCCGACGCATCCGGCTAGAAAAACTCCTTCGGTGGTGGTTTCCACCGGGCCCAGTTTGGCGTGACGCTCCATAAAGAAGCCGTCCGCGCCGCGCGGTATTTTAAGGATATCATGGAGGCGCTCGGTGCTTTCCTCATTGGGCGTCATCCCGGCCGCCAGCACCAGGAAATCGATGGGGATTTCGAGTTTGCGTTCCAGCGCCAGTTCCATCAGTTCCACTCTTTCGGCGAGACGTTCGCGGCCGACTACTTTCGGGCGTCTTTCGGGGGTATAGCGAAGGAATTTGACACCCATTTCGCGGGCATGCCGATAATGCTCCTCGGCTCGCGCCCCCACCGTCCGCATATCCCGGTGGAGCACGGCCACGTTGACGCCTTTTTTTCGCAAGTGGATGGCCTGCTTGATGGTGGTCGGACAACAGAAGCGGGAACAACCGGGATTGGTTTCGGGATCGCGGGAGCCGACGCATTGAATGAAGACAACCGTTTTCGGTTTCATGCCCTTGATTTCCAGCGATCCGCGAGTTGAATGAAGAATATTTTCGAGTTCCTGGTTGGTGATGACGTTTCCGAAGCGGCCGTATCCGAATTCACCCGCTGGTCGATAAACATCGGCGCCGACGGCGACCACGACCGCCCCGGTTTTTATCCGGCCGTTGGTTGTGGCGACATCAAAATTGCCGACAAAACCGGTGATGGCTTCCACCTCGGTCAGGAGCATGGTTTCGATCCGGCTCGATTCTACCTTTGATTGCATATTTACGGCCAACTCGTGCGCCGCCAGATCGGCCGGATAGACGCGCGTCAGATCATTGAGCCGTCCACCGAGCCGTCCCTCTTTTTCAATCAGGGTAACTTTAATACCCTGCGCTTCAAGCTGAAGCGCGGCGGTCATCCCGGCCACTCCACCGCCGATAACCAGAGCGCTTTGATCGACCGGAAGGCTGTTCTCATACAGCGGTTTCAGATGCCGGGCGCGGGCAACGCTCATTTTTATCAAATCCTTAGCCTTGCGAGTGGCCAGTTCCGGCACCCGGCTATGCACCCAGGAACATTGATCCCGCACATTGACCATCTCAAACAGGTAGGGATTAAGCCCCACCTGCTGACAGCTTTCGCGGAATATCGGTTCATGGGTGCGCGGGGTGCAGGCCGCCGCGACCACACGATTGAGCTTGTATTCGATAATTTTCGCCTGAATCTGCTTTTGTCCCTCATCGGAACATAGGAAAGTATTTTTTTCGACATGAACGACGTTGGGGATGGTCTGGGCGTATTCCGCCATAGAGTCAACGTCGAGGACGCCGGCGATATTGATGCCGCAATGGCACAGGAAAACGCCTATTCTCGGCGGACCGGAGATGTCGAGTTGTTTGATCTCAGCGGGCTTATCCTCGATTCGAAATTTGGCTACATATTTTTCGGCTTCCGCCGCCGCGCCCGATGCCTGAGCCACCGAGTCGGAAACGTCGTTGATCCCGGAGGCACAGCCGCAGACATAGATGCCCTCCCGCGAGGTATGCAGAGGCGATCCCATTTTGCCGTCAATGTTGAAGAAGGCGTTTTCATCGAGTTCCAGACCCAGAATTTCAGCCAGCGATCGATTGGTGGCGGCCGCAACGGCTCCGGTGGACAACACCACCATGTTGACTCGGGTGCGGCTGACTTTGCCCGTTTCGCCGTCTTCAGTGAAGATAGTCAGATCTTTGGTAACGGGGTCTTCTATGATTTTCGACGGACGGCTCCGGATATATTTCAACTCCGGCATTTTCAACGTCCGCTGATAAAATTCTTCGAAGCCTTTCCCGGCGGCCCGCAGGTCGATGTAGTAAACCTGGAGTTCCTCGATATCCGGTTCATGCTGTTTGACCAGCAGGCAATCCTTGATGGCGTTCATGCAGCAGAACCGGGAGCAATACTGGCATCCCTTCTCCTTGCCCTCGCCGCGCGATCCGACGCATTGGATGAAGGCGATTTTTTGGGGGACTTTGTGATCGGAGGGTCGGATGATGTGCCCGCGAGTCGGACCGGTGGCATTGAGGATGCGTTCCATCTCCATGTTGGTCAGGACATTGTCGAACAGGGTATAACCGTAGCTGGAGATGGCGGTGGCATCATAAACATCGAATCCGGTGGCAACAACGACCGAGCCGACGTCGAGATCGATTTTTCCGCCGGTATCGTCGAACATGATGGCGTCGCGGTCGCAAACGCTGACGCAATTATTGCA
The DNA here is from genome assembly GCA_964523575.1 of uncultured Ignavibacteriales bacterium. GTDB lineage: Bacteria > Zixibacteria > MSB-5A5 > GN15 > JAAZOE01 > DAOUTW01. The sequence goes on along the minus strand of CAZGAV010000001.1, from coordinate 97,051 downwards.
CACCAGAAACGGCCCGTTGAGACAGTGGTCGCGGTCGATGATATGCGTATTGGGCACGGCCTGGGCAAAGGGTGAATAGATAGCCTTGCGCGCTCCCATGCCGACCTCGAATTCGTTGGGAACTACGACCGGGCATTCATCGACGCACAAGCCGCACCCGGTACAGCGTTCGGGATCGACATAGCGCGGGTGACGCTGAACCGTCGCCCGGAAATCGCCGGCCCGGCCCTCGAGCCGAACCAGTTCCGAATTGGTCAGGACTTCAATGTTGGGATGCCGACCGGCATCCATCATCCGGGGTCCCAGGATTCATATGGCGCAATCCATGGTCGGGAAGGTCTTATCCAGCTGAGCCATGCGGCCGCCGAGTGACGGCGATTTTTCCACCAGATAGACCTTGACCCGCGACGAGGCCAGGTCGAGCGCCGCCTGAATACCGGCGATACCTCCACCCAGCACCAGGACTCCTTTGTCCTTCCGCATTTGCGGGGCCATTTCGCTTACCTCCGGTTGCCTACTCTCGTGAAATATATTTATGCTACTCCGGCTTTGGTTTTCTGTTTCACTTCACTCTGCGCGTATTCGTAGCCCTTGTCGAAGGCCTTGAGATTCAGCGCCTGCGTTCCCTCGGGTACCGATGTTTCGACCGCTTTCCGCAGAGCCTCGACGGGCACGATGTCGGTCACACCGGCGAAAAATCCGAGCATGACGATATTGAGGACGATTTTTCGTCCCAGCTCTTCGGCGAACCGGGTCGCGGGAACGCCGTAGGCCTTCACCTTCGGCCCCGGTTTATCCAGCTTGACCAGATCTTTTTCGTAAACGATGATGGCCGCCTCGGCCATTTTATCCTTGTGGGTCATGTAGCCGTCATGCGACATGGCGACCATGACGTCAGGCGCCGTCACGTAAGGATAGAGGACGCGTTCGTCGGAAACGACCACCTGCGCGCTACAGGCGCTGCCGCGCGCCTCCGGCCCGAAACTTTGCGTCAGAGTGGCATGCTGATCGTTGAAAATGGAGGCGGCTTTACCGATGATATAGCCGCACAGGATAACTCCCTGGCCGCCGAAGCCGGTGATCCTAATTTCAGTTGTCGCCATCATCGCCTCCATAAGGTTTATATTTGTCGCCGAAAACCCGTTTATGGCCTTCGTTAAGACAATCGAGATAGGTCGGTTTCTCGATATCCACGAATTTGCCGACGACGATTTTCGATTGGTATTCGATATCGACATCCTTGAGGTCGGCGCCGTGCCTGATGATGCTGTTGTCGTGGTAGAATTTCATCAGGTCGAGGCCGGTACCGAGTTTGTTAAGCCGGGCGTACAGGGTCGAACAGGGCGCGATAACCTCGACGAACGAAAAACCGCGCTTGGTGATGGCTTCCTTGATAGCCGTCGTCAATCGTCGAATGTGCAAGGCCGTCCAGCGGGCGACATAAGCGGCGCCCGATGAGGCCGCCAAAAGCGGCAGGTTGAAAGGATGTTCACAACAACCATAGGGCGAGGTTGAGGCCTTGGCCGTCATCGGCGTCGTCGGCGCCACCTGCCCGCCGGTCATGGCATAGATGAAATTATTGACGCAGATGACGGTCAGATCCATATTGCGCCGGGCGGTGTGGATAAAATGGTTGCCGCCGATCGAGATCAGGTCGCCGTCGCCGGAGAAAACGATGACTTTCGTTTTCGGCCGGGCGATATGCAAGCCGACAGCGAACGGTATCGAGCGGCCGTGGGTGGTATGGAATGAATCGAGTTTCATGTATCCGGCGACCCGCCCGGTGCACCCGATTCCGGAGACGATGGCGATATCGTCGAGATCGAGCTGTAACTGCTCAATCGCCGCCGCCAGGGCCGTAATGGTCGTCCCCAGCCCGCAGGTCGGGCACCAGATATGCGGGATACGATCCATCCGGAGGAGTTTCTCCATAGGATGGACGTGCTTTTCCGGTTCTTTTACGATTGGGCTCATTTGACGGATTCCTTTATCGCCTTGTAGATGACTTCGGGTTTATGGACCGTGCCCCCGGCATGGCCTACCAGCACCGTCTTGCATTTCCCGGCGGCGCATCGATCCATCTCCAGAAACACCTGACCATAGTTCATTTCCACCATGACCAGCGCTTTGACTTTGGCGGCCAGTTCGCGGACCCGCTTTTCGGGAAAGGGCCAAACCGTGACCATCTTGATCTGGCCGACCTTGATCCCCTCTTTGCGGGCTTTGGCGATGGCCGGCTGCATCACTCGCGAAGAAATACCGTAGGCCATGACAACAACATCAGCGCCGTCGACATCTTTCTCCTCGAGCCAGATGATGTCGTCGACGTTGTTGGCGATCTTGTCGATCAGGTGACGGACATTTTTTTCATGGGCTTCGGCGTTGATTACCGGATAACCGCGCTCATCGTGGGTCAATCCGGTGACGTGAAAACGGTGGCCCTCGCCAACCGGGAGCATGGGTGGGGGGCCGCCATTGTCAACCGGATCATAGGGCCGGGCTTCGCCCGGCTTTTTATCGGTAAAGCGCCTTTCGACCAGTTCGATTGTATCGGCCGGAGGAATAACGACTTTTTCGGTCATATGGCCGACGCATTCATCGGTCATAATAAGAACCGGCATCCGGTATTTCTCGGACAGGTTGAAGGCATGGATGGCCAGTTCAAACGATTCCTGCGGCGAATCGGGCGCCAGGGCGATAACCTCGTAATCGCCATGCGATCCCCAGCGAGCCTGCATCATGTCGGCCTGCCCCGGCAGGGTGGGCAATCCTGTCGAGGGACCGCCGCGCTGGACGTTGACCAGGACGCAGGGCGTTTCCAGCATAATCCCCAGCCCGAAATTCTCCATCATCAGGGAGAAGCCGGGGCCGGAGGTGCAAGTCATCGACTTCTTGCCGCCCCAGGCGGCGCCGAGGATGGCATTCATACTGGCCAGTTCGTCTTCCATCTGGATAAAAATCCCTCCCAGCAACGGAAAACGACGCGAGACCCGTTCGGCGATTTCGGTCGAGGGGGTGATGGGATAACCGGCGAAAAATTTGCATCCGGCGGCGATAGCGCCTTCGGCGCAGGCATGGTTGCCGTCCAGATAATGAGAGCCGGTCAGAACATTTTTGGGATCGGCTTTCACGCGAGCACCTCCTTTTCTCCCTCGTCGGCCCTGACACAATATATGGCGAAATCGGGACAGAGCATTTCGCAGAGGTCGCAATTGACGCACTTTTCGGGCTTAACCGCGACCGGTGGATGATAGCCTTTGGAATTAAAATCCTTGGCCAGTTCGAGGACGCCGTTGGGGCAGTATTCGACGCAGAAACCGCATCCCTTGCAGCGTTCCGTGATGATGTGAAGTTCACCCCGGGGAATTTTAAGTTTGTCGACATCCAGCGGGGTTCGCCAGAATTTCATAAGGGCCTCCCCTATTTCCGGCCCCGGACGAGGCCGAGGCGATTTATTGTCAGCAATAATTTCATCATTTTTCGACCGGCCGCCTTGTTCTTATGCCGCCGCCATATCCATCAGCACTTTGGCCTTGACCTTGTGCATATGCAAACCGACTTCCTGCGGCGTCAACCCCTGAGCCAATCCCAGAAGCTGGAAATAGTAAACGACCGGAACTTCCAGGTTTTTCTTATATTTTTTTCCCAGGACGATCTGCCCCAGGTCGAATTCATCAAAACAGGTGGGGCAGATAAGCCCCATGCAATCAGCCTCATGCTCCCTGATTGCTTCGAGGATATCGATAACCATCCGTTCCGGGATTTCCCGGGTCATACAGGCGCGGCCGCAACACAACAGAGTCTTCTCATGATGGATCGGTTCGGCACCGGTGGCCTTGACCAGATTCTCCAGTATGGTGGGATGGTTGGGATCATCGACGCGCATCACCCGCGAGGGCTTGAGCAGATGACAGCCGTAATGGATCGCCACTTTGAGGCCTTCCAGCGGCCGGGTGACTGTTTCCGCGACGCGGTCGAAGCCGTAATCGTCGCGCAACACCGTCACCGCGTGGCGGACTTCGATTGTACCCTTGTATTCCCTGCCGATTTTTTTCAGCCGCAGGTTGACTCTTTCCTTCAGTTCCGGGTCTTCTTTGAGGGCCAGGTTGGTTTCCGACAGAGTGGCGGTACAGCCGGAGCAGGTGGTGATCAGATCGTAGCCCAGATCCTCGGCCAGCGATAAATTGCGGGCCGCGACGGTGTACCAGTCGATTTTATTGGCCGCCTGAAAATAGATCGGATCGGGACAACAGGTAAAGCCCTCAACATCGACCAATTCCATCCCGATGGTTGCCGTCGTCCGCCGCACCGCCGATTCGAACCAGGGATATTTGGTTGACATCATACAGCCGAAAAAGGGTATATATTTCATATCAGTCACCACCCATCAGTTTTTTCAATTCCTCGACGGGAAATTCCTTCATGGGCGACAGACCGTATTCCACCCTCCGCTTCTCCACCAGCGAGGTCACCATGGTGGTGATGCCGGAATCATGCACAGCCGCGGCGATCTTCGGCACCATCTCCGGCGAGACGCCGCGTTGGGTACAGAGATTTTTGAGGGCGATGATCACATCGACCGGGCGGACGTCCTGCGGGCAACGTTCCGAGCAGGTATAGCAGTTGGTGCAATTCCAGATTTCCGAATCGGCGCGGATTAGTTCTTCCTCGAAGCCGAGCAGAGATTTCAGGAGAATCAGACGGGGGTTGAAGGTTTGCGAATAATTGTTGGCCGGGCAGTCGGCGACACAGGCGCCGCATTGATAGCAGTAATTATGCCTGAAGCCCTCGGCCACGGCGTTCAGCTTATCACGGAAGTCGAAATTTATTTCGAACACTTCCCCGGAAGGCGGACTCTTATAGTCGTTCACCGATTACTTCCACCTGTTGAAGTTAGCGCAAAGATGTGATTTTTTTTCGAGACCGATCAAAGATGCAAAAAACAATATTTATAATGTCGAGCAAAGAAGCAATAATGATCGATATTAAAGAGCTATCAAAGGTGCAGTCAGCGTCAAATGTGATAGAACAGTTTTATTGAGGCAGTTTCTATATGTAATTTAGTCATAGATTATTTTTATGTCAACTTTTTTCGGCGGCTTATGCCGGGGATAATTAAGTAAATTACCTCATTAATCATGGGTTATCGTATGATACCATGCGATAATTCGCATCGATTAGACTCATAAACCATCAAAAACACCTCTATTCCGGCTTTTGCTGTATGAAAAGGAATTTGCGGATAAGGCGATTTCCGGTCGTCCGACGGAGAAAAAGTGCATTTCTGCTCACGAGTCGAGGACGAATCTACAAAAAAAACCCGCCGCGGGAAACGGCGGGCTTGAAATAGCGGTTGGGTCGACGACTTTTACATATCGAAAGATCCGTCGTACATATCTTTATGCGAGGGACAGACCCGGAGATGATAGATCTTGGCCCAGGCTCTCATGCCCGATTCGGCATGGGAAGCGCAATCTTCGGCGAAAACCAGATTCAAATCTTCGGCGCCCTCGAGGAAGAAATAGGTCCAGGCGCCGTGTCCCAGGTCGGGGGCATCGTAGGAATAACATGAAGTCGAAGCGGTGGCCATGACCGTGCCGCTGACGGCATCGTTGAGGAAGTCGCCGATCTGGCAGGCATCAAGCGCACCCAGTTTCTTGCTGCAGTTGACGGCATTGAAATAGGACATGACATAGCCGTGAGTGACGTAATACAGATCGGTGGAAATGATGCTCGATCCATAGCCGGGAGCCTTGGCTCCGTGGCCCGAATACGAGAAGGCGATTTCATCGCCGGGAACGGCGCTGGAGATCAGCCATTCCAGACCGGCCGTGATGGCGTCGGCGGTAGCGTTGCGGTTGAGGTCCATCCGGCAGGTGAAGCCCTGGCTCTGGAAATAGCTTCTCATGGCCATGGCGTCATCATCGGGGAACTGAAGGTCGTTGGCCGTCCCATCATAATCTGAAATCCCGACAATATAGGCATACTTATGGGCCGGGTTCGGATTGGGATCGTCACCACCCGGATCCGGCGGAGGCGGCGGCGGTTTCTTCTCGAAAGACGCGGCATGGTCCGTCTTCAGGACGAATTGACTGACAACCGCATCGGGGCGCAGCTCTACGAATTCCGGTCGCTGAACCAGCGTTATTGAGGGGGCATCGCTGGGCCGGTTGACATCCGGCGCGTCGCTACAGCCGAATATCAGCATCAGAAAGACGCCAGCGGCCAGCAACATTAGAAGCTTCTTCATTAGTTACTCCTCCTACTGCAATGTGGTTAGATGAATATTAAATATAAAAAGGGTGGAATGAACATCTCTTATATTTTACCCATGCCGTGTCAAGGTCTCTATTAAATTAAAAATAAGCGGTGTTGAATTTGATACAAGTCTTTTTTCCCATGAAAAGACAATTTATAAACGGGCAGGCATGTCCCCCATGTCCCTTCTTTCGGAGCGCCGATATTCTATTCCGTGGCGCCGTGCTCGGTGCGGCGGATGATTTCGTTCTGTAATTCAAGGCCAAGGTCAACGAAGTAGTCGCTGTATCCGGCCACCCGCACGATCAGATCGCGGTAGTTTTCGGGCGCGGCCTGGGCCTGGCGCAAGGTCTCGGCGGAAACAACGTTGAACTGAATATGATGCCCGTCCAATTTGAAATAGGCGCGGATGAGATGCATTAATTTTTCGGCTCCGTCATCATTAGCGAGAAGCTGGGGGGTGAATTTCTGATTAAGAAGCGTCCCCCCGGTGCGCAGGTGGTCGATTTTGGCGGCTGATTTAAGCACTGCCGTCGGTCCGTGGCGGTCGGCCCCCTGCACCGGCGAAATGCCTTCGGAGAGCGGCTGACCGGAGCGCCGCCCCTCGGGTGTGGCGCCGACCACGCTTCCGAAATAGACATGGCTGGTGGTTGGCAGAAGATTGATGCGAAAATGCCCGCCCTTGGTGTTGGGCCGGCCGTCAACCGCCGCGAAATAGCTTTCGAATACACGGCGCATGATACTGTCGGGATAATCGTCATCGTTGCCATATCGGGGCGTCTTGTTCAGCAGACGATCCCGCAGGTCGTCGTATCCCTCAAAGTCGGCGGCCAGAGCCCCCAGGAGCTCCTCGAAAGAGATATTTTCATGATCGTAAATATGGTACTTGATCGCGGCCAGCGAATCGGTGATAGTACCCAGACCGACCCCCTGAATATAGGATGAATTATACCGGGCCCCGCCATTGTTGTAATCCACACCTCGTTTGACGCAGTCATCGATGAAAATCGACAAAAAAGGCGCCGGAAGAATCTCGGCCCAAAGGCGTTCGATGATGCGATTGCCCTTGATCTTGACGTCGATGAAATAATTCAACTGCTTTTCGAAGGCCTCATACAGGTCGTCGAAGGTTTTGAGATATTGCAGTTCGCCGCTTTCGATCCCGATTTTCTTGCCGGTTCGGGGATCGAGGCCGTTATGGAGGGTAATTTCGAGAACTTTGGTGAGGTTAAAATAGCCGGTCAGGATATAACTCTCCTTGCCGAAGGCGCCGGTCTCGACACAGCCGCTGGCGCCGCCGTTGCGGGCGTCCTCAAGCGTTTTCCCCTGCCGGACCATTTCCTGAATAATGGCCTCGGTATTGAAAAGCGACGGCTGGCCATAGCCGGTTTTGATAATATCTATGGCCCGCCGGACCAGTCGATCGGGGCTTTTCTTGCTGACCTGCACCATCGAACTGGGCTGAAGCAATCGCATTTCCTCGATGACATCGAGAATCATATAGGTCATCTCATTGGCGGCATCGGCTCCTTCGGCGGTCACACCGCCGAGATTGATGAGGCAAAAATCAGTGTAGGTATTACTCTCCTGAGCCGTAACGCCGACCTTGGGCGGGGCCGGCTGATTATTGAATTTAATCCAGAACGCCTGCAGTAATTCCCGCGCCTTTTCGGACGTCAGCCGGCCAGATTCCAGGTCCCGCTTATAAAAGGGATAAAGATGCTGATCCAGCCGGCCGGGGTTGAATGAATCCCAGGTATTGAGTTCGGTGATGACACCGAGGTGGATAAACCAGTAATACTGGAGCGCCTCCCAGAATGTCTCCGGCGCCCGGGCCGGGATCTTTTCGCATATCCGGGCCATTTCTTCCAGTTCGCTCCGACGCCCGGGATCATCGATTTCGATGGCCAATTCCCGCAATTTTTCGGCATGCCGTCCGGCGAAAACCATTATAGCATCAGCGGTCTCGGCCATAGCGGACAATTCCTCCCGTTTGTCGAACGCCGCGGAATCATTCATGAAATCGAGAGTCTCAAGGCTCCTTTGAATGTTATCTTTGAAATCGGACAAGCCCCGGGTGTAGATTTTGTCATCCAAAACCGTATGGCCGGGGGCGCGCTGTTCCTGAAATTCGGTAAAGACACCGGCCTCGTACGCCAGACGCCAGGCCGGGTCAACCTGCTTGAAAATCCGATCCCGGATCGACCGTCCCGACCAGAAGGGGACGATCCTGTCCTGCTGCATTCTGCCCGTATCCTTATCCACCTTGAAGGGAATTTTTTCCCGGGAATCGAGAATTTCGAAGTCCATAATCGTATGGGTGCAGATTTCGGGATAAGTCGAGGTCGCCTTGGGGGCCGGGCCGCGCTCTCCGACAATCAGTTCCCCGTCATTGATGCAGATGGTTTTACTTTTGAGTATATGGGCGAAGGCCAAAGCTCGAGCCATCGGCGTCGAAACCCTATCGGCGACACCACTGGCGTAGAAATCGGTCAGCAGTATAGCTCGTTCCAATGAAATTGTCGGAACCGCGTGCAGGCTTTGTTCCCGAAGGTGCTTGATACGATCATTCATCTCGATCATCCTCCCACTTTGACCTGATATCCGCGCCCGGTAAACAAGCGCGCAATGTCATCGAGCCGCGATTCCGGCTGGTCCGGCAATGATCCCAGACGATCAGGAAATCCGAACCGCTCCATTTTGTCATTGGCCAGGCGGTTGTACGGCAACAGGCTGATATCTCTGATTCCAGATAAAGGCTCGATAAAATTCATAATACTTTCGATATTGACGGCCGTATCGGTTATGCCTGTAATCATCGGCAGGCGCAGGGCGATTTTATCGCCGCGACTGCTTAGGCCGATCAGGTTATCCAGAATCAATTCATTGGAAACTCCGGTATATTTCTTATGCTGTTCGTCATCCATGAGCTTGAGATCGAACAAGAACAGATCGATCAAATCGTAAATCGAATGGAACAGGTCCGACGGAGCGTAACCAGAAGTATCCACGGCCGTATGGATTTGTCTCCGGCGGCAGGCCTTCAGGATTTCCAGAAGAAATTCGGGTTGCATCAGCGGTTCGCCACCCGAGAACGTGACACCGCCACCCGACTGGTCATAGAAGACCGTATCTTTTTCCAATTCCGGCATAATTTCATCCACGGTCATTATTTCCCGGCCGAATCGCCTTTCCTGGTTGATCCATTCCCCGGATCCATTGCGGCGGGTGCGCACACAGATCTTCTCCGGCTTGCTCAGACGCCCCTCGGGATTATGGCACCACCAGCAGTCGAGGGGACAACCCTTGAGAAAAAGTGTCGTCCGGATTCCCGGACCGTCATGGATGGCATACTTTTTTATATCGAAAATAATCCCGACCGGGGCCATAATTCGCGTCGCCGCCTTCCGTCGCCTTCTCTAAGTTCTTACGATAGCTCAATATAACTCCGTTGGGGGCTTTTTCAAAGATTTTCGCCAAATCTCTTTCAATATAAAACCTCAGGCACCCAAGGCGGCTCCGGATTTCTCCTCACAACGGTGGGCGATTTTTCTATGATGTTATTTCATAATAGCTTACATATCGAAGACGAATACATGACCACTACCGTCGAATCGGAAAATTTTGTGATTTTTTTCGCAAATTGACTTGACTATGCCGAAAACTCCGTATATATTGAAAATGATTTTCAATTTCGTTTGACGGTACGTATGATGACTGAGGAACATAAAATTTTCGGCGAGTACATCAGGTCCGAGGGATTGAAAGAAACCTCACAGCGCCAGCAAATACTCGACGCTTTCTTAAGCGTCCGCGATCATGTTTCGGCCGAAGATATTTATCGAACCGTGAATCGCAGGGACCGTAAGGTCGGATTTACGACCGTCTATCGGACTATGAAATTGATTTCGGACTGCGGTCTGGCTCGCGAGGTCATGTTCAATGACGGTGTGGCGCGGTTCGAACATACCTATGGGCGGGAGCACCACCATCACCTGATCTGCACCCGGTGTAAGAAGGTGATTGAATTCTCCAGCCGGACTATGGACGATGCCGAAAGAGGGATTTTGAGGAAGCACGGCTTCGAGTTGCAGTCTCATAAATACGAGATTTTCGGACTGTGCCGCGAATGTCGAGAGCATGGTGAAGACGGGACCTGACACCTTTGACGGACCGGCCAATTAAGCGGTCCTCGGGAGATAATTAATTGATGACTGACAACGCGAATAGATTGACGCTGGCCGAGGCAAAAGTGGGAAAAGTCTATATTCTGGTCGGCTGTGACACCGGACGGCAGTTGAAAGAAAAGGTATATTCCATGGGGCTCAACTCGGGCGCTCATCTGAGGATCATGAACAATTCAGGGCATGGACCGGTAGGACTGGAGGTCAAACAGACCAAACTGGGCATCGGTCGCGGCATGGCCGGGAAAATATGGGTCAGGGAAGTTGAATCGGAATGACTCTCCCCTGATCGTCGCCCTGGCCGGCAATCCCAATTCCGGCAAAACGACCATTTTCAATAATCTGACCGGCGCCAACCAGCATGTCGGCAATTATCCCGGCGTTACGGTCGAAAAAAAAGAAGGCTCCTTCAATTTCCGGGGCCAGGCGGTGCGTGTTGTCGATCTCCCCGGAACCTATTCCCTGTCGGCTTATTCCATAGAAGAAATCATCGCCCGCAATTTCATCATCGATGAGAAACCGGACGTCGTTATCGATATTGTTGACGCCTCCAACATCGAACGCAACCTTTACCTGACGACGCAAATAATGGAACTCGGACTGCCGGTTATCATCGCGCTTAATATGAGCGATATGGCGCGCAACCGGGGCGTGGTCACCGACGAAAAGCATCTTTCCCAGCTTCTGGGCGTGCCGGTGGTAGCGACGGTCGGCAATAAGCGCCGAGGTATGGACGACCTCATGGAAGCCGTTATCGAGCTTAAAAACCGGGCCGACGCTTATCATCCGGCGATGGTCAATTACGGCAAGGAATTCGAAGTTGAGCTGACGCGACTGACGCAACTTTTCGAGACGTCGGAGATAACTTTTGACGGTTATCGGCCCCGATGGCTGGCACTCAAACTCCTTGAGGATGACGCCGAAATCCAGGAATTTATCACCCGACAGAACAACAGCCGGGAAATAATTGATCTCAGCCGGGACAGCCGGGCGCGGCTGGAAGCCCTTTACGGCGACCCGGTCTCCACAGTCATCTCGGATCGCCGCTACGGTTTTATCAGCGGGGCCTGTTCGGAGGCGGTCACCTTGACGGCTCATCGCCGCCACGATATTTCCGACAAAATAGACCTGGCTCTGATTCATCCCATTCTCGGCCTGCCGATTTTCGCCTTTCTGATGTGGCTAATGTTCAACCTGACTTTCACGCTGGGTGAAAAGCCGATGGAATGGATTGAGGCCGGGGTCCATGGTTTGGCCGGTCTAATGACCGCCCTTCTTCCTTACGGTTTGATTCGTTCCATGATCGTGGACGGCATCATTGAGGGAGTCGGCGGCGTGGTCGTCTTCCTGCCCAATATCATGCTTTTATTTCTGGTCATTGCCGTTCTGGAGGATACCGGATATATGGCCCGGGCCGCTTTTGTCATGGACAGGATCATGCACAAAATCGGCCTTCACGGTAAATCATTTATTCCGATGCTGATCGGTTTCGGCTGTACCGTTCCGGCCTATATGAGCAGCCGCATCCTCGAAGACAAAACCGACCGTCTGGTGACGATGCATGTCACGACCTTCATGAGTTGCGGCGCCCGCCTGCCCGTTTATATCCTCGTCTGCGGCGCCTTCTGGCCGCGGCATGCCGGCAATGTCGTCTTTTCAATATACGCCCTGGGGGTAGTGGTGGCGGTGGGGATGGTCAAGCTTTTGCGCAGTACCCGGTTCAAGGGAATGTCGGCCCCCTTCATTATGGAATTGCCTCCCTACCGGGTGCCGACCCTGCGCAGTCTGGTAATCCATATGTGGGAGAGATCATGGTTATACCTTCGCAAAGCCGGCACCATCATCCTGGGTATATCGATCATCATGTGGTTTCTCATGACTTTTCCAGTCAAGAGCGATTTCAGTCGCGATTATGCGGCCCTGTCGGCTTCGGCCGTGGAAAGCCAGGCCCGGGGTGAAATCACGCCGATTCAATTGCAGAAGACGCTCAATGGGTATGAAGGGGCCGAGGCCGCGGAAAAAATCGAGTATAGCTTTGCCGGCCGCATCGGCAAACTGATCGAGCCGGTTCTGAAGCCGCTCGGATTCGACTGGCGGCTGGGCATCGCCATCTTCTCCGGTTTCGCGGCCAAGGAAGTAGTGGTTTCCACCATGGGCACCATTTACGGCGTTGAGGATACCGACGCCGACGCTTCGTCTCTCCGTCAAAAACTGGCCTCCGATCCAGCCTATTCCCGGCTTGTCGCCTACGCTTTTCTCGTTTTCGTATTGCTATATATGCCCTGCATGGCGGCCATGACGGTTTTCCTGCGCGAATCGGGGTCGGTCAAAGAATTATTCTATCAGATAGGCTATACTTCGATCCTGGCCTGGACTATGGCCCTGATCGTGTATCAGGGTGGGAAACTTTTGGGGTTGGGATAATGTTATGATAGATATGTTCGAATACACCGTCATTCTAATCGTAGTCGGGGCGGCGGTCTGGTTTACCGGCCGTAATCTGTGGCGCGAGGTTCGGCAGGGCCAGTGTAGCCATTGTTATTGCAAAGACAAAAAAGCCTTGCAGGCGACTTTGATTCAATTAGGCGGAGAAAAGCGAAACGATAACAATGGTTCTCGGAGCCGGGCAGTCTGAGAACGGGCTAGGGGTTTAATGTCTCCATATTCTTCCGGGGCATGCCATTCATCACTATTATAGTATCGCAGGCATTTTCGAAATCGTCGTCGCCGGCGCGCCGGCACCGGAAATAATCCGCTCCGTCTGGATAAAGGACTGGCGCTGTCCAGACGGTCGTACCGCCTGATCTATCCGGACATACCGGAACCTGCGCCACCGGCAACGACTTCGAACCGCCATCGTACAATCCATAAGGATAAATCGGGAGCTGGGCCTTATTATCCTTTGAATTATCACGTGGCAGACAGGGAGGGGTCATGGCTGATTCTTGTATCGAATCCGGAAGCGGCCGGTCATCGACCGCCGGCCGCGCCTCTGTCGGCTGGGAGCGGTCATGGGAGAGATCGGTTACCGCCGGGATCAGGGCCACCGCGGCGGCCATGACGATCCACAGAATTATTTGATTGATAAAAAACATCCGATTTCTCTTTCGCGTTTACCTATGCGCCTAACGCGCCAAGATGATCCTTGCTTCCGGATAAATTAATTTTGCGGCGACGTCATCATATCCCGAAATCGATCATCGCCGCGGGCCGGTCGAATTCATTCCTATCATCTAAAAGGTCCGAAGCCGCCCTTCAGATATTTCTCCCGCCTGAGCCAGGAATTTCTTTCGCGCCGGCTCCGTCGGCAATGATTCTGATCTGTCGCATTTCGATCGCGGGGAATATTTAGAACATCACCCTCATTTCCTCTCCGCGCTTCCATGAGACAGGCAGGGGAGTGTCGCTCACCTCCTCTGGCGTGGTAAACCGAATCGATTGGACCGCCTGACGGCCGATCGGGCGGTTTTCCCTCGCCGGTTGGATCGCTTAATTCTACCGAGCTTTTTCGCCCTGCCGGATAATTTTGACAATGAACGAAGCGAGATGTCTAATCGCGGGTGGGGTCTTCTCCGCTTTCGACGGATCGGACCGGTCGAACCGGCCTCAAATTTTGCTTTCATCAAAAGGGTTGCGCAAAGGCCTCGATTCTTTCGTCCTGAAGTTAAAATATCGGCTGTTTATGAAACTTTCCGGAATTGGCCGTAAGTCCAAAAAATTGTTGCCGGGCACGGGCGTTTTAATTGATTTTTGGGAAGATAGACCTTATTTTGGGAAACAATTGCGAGGCAGACAGGGAATTATTTTGACAATCAATGACTTATACACCGAAGCGCGAGGCGGCGGTCAGGTTGCCGTGGACAATTTATTTGGGGCTTTGACTGAAAGCTTCCGCATTTTCGTGCAACAAAGAATATGGAATCCGGAAGACGGCAGAGAAATCGTCCAGGATTCGTTGACAGCCATCGCCGCCAAGTATAAGGAAATTGACTTCGAAATCAGCTTTGCCGCCTGGGCTTACAAAGTCCTGGAAAACAAGATATTGCATTACTATCGAACCAAACGTTGCCGCGAAAGTAAATTCGCGCAAACCGATAACGAGCAGGACCGGGCGGCCTCTCCCGAATTCAATCCCGATCTCCAGCGGCGTTTGCTGGGATGTCTGAAAAAGATCAGCGCCGTCAACCGGCGCCATGCCCGGATATTGAATTATTGCTATCAGGGATTTACGACCGAGGAAATCTGCGAAAGGCTGGAAGTGACACGAAATAACGTCTATATATTGCTGTCGCGGGCGCGATCAATGCTGAAGCTTTGCCTGGAGAAGGGAGATATCCTGTAATGGCCGACTGCCCCGACAAACATTTCCATGAAATGCTCCACGCCTATGAGTTGGGACTGCTGACCGACGAAGAGAGGCGCGAGTTGGAAATGCACCTGCTCGATTGCCCGGCGTGTCGTAGCGAATTGCAAAAATTCCATGATACTATCATTATGCTGCGCCGCGATAAGGACGTCCGGGAATTAATCGCGCGTCTCGACCGCGAAGAAACCGCCGCCGAAAAAGAAGCGGCCGCCGCCCGGCCCAAACCGCGCCGACGCCTCCTGCCGACTCTGATCCCGGCCTCGGTCCTGACTCTGATCGTGCTTTTCCTTTTAGTTCTCAAACCGTGGCAGATCGAAATCAGTCCGTCGCAGGACGCTATTGCCGCCCAGAATCGCCTGGCCATCATGTATTTCGACAATATCGCCGACCCCGATGATTCCCTGCGGCTGGGCCAGATATTGACCAATCTCCTGATCACCGATCTGGCGGAATCGCGGTATATTCAGGTTGTTTCTGATCAGCATTTGTATGATATCCTTCGATTATTGAATCTCGATAAGGTCAAACGGATCGACAGCGAAACGGCCACCCGGATCGCGGTCAAGGCCGGAGCCCGATGGATGTTGCTCGGCAGTATCCTTCAGGTAAAACCCCAATTGGTCGTAACGGCTCAGCTGGTGGACGTGGAAACCGGCGACGTCGTGGCCTCGCAGAGAGTCACCGGGGATGTCGATGAAAACGTCTTTTCGCTCGTGGATAAACTATCCATGGAAGTCAAAAATGATCTGTCCCTGCCGGCCGAGGCCCGCGCCGAAATTGACCGGCCGGTATCCGAGGTAACGACCCATTCCCCGGAGGCTTATCGGCTTTATCTTGAAGGGGTCAGTGATTATAACAAGTTTTATATGGCCGACGCCGCCAACGAGTTCAAAAAAGCTCTCCAACTCGATTCCACCTTTGCCATGGCATATTACTACCTGGCCATCATCAGCGACCGCAGCCTCATGAAAAAGGCAGTCGAGTACGCCAAAAACGCCACTCAAAAAGAACAAATGTATATCGAGTCGCGCTCCCGACTCATGGCGGGCGACACGCCCGGCGCGATCGAAAATCTGCAAAAACTGGTCAAACGATACCCCGATGAAAAACTCGGATGGTTTCTGTTGGGCACTCATTATTATGCCCTGCGGCAGTACAAGGAATCGGTTAAAAGTCTGGAAAAAGCGATTGAGATCGATCCGCTATATTCGGCGCCTTATAATCAGCTGGCTTATACCTATGATGCCATGGGTGATTTCAAGAAATCCATCGAGGCTATCAACGCCTATATTGCCATGATGCCCGACGACGCTAATCCTTATGATTCCCGGGCTGAGATATACGCCCGCAACGGGAAAATCACGGAAGCTATCGCTTCCTATCAGATGGCCCTTAAGAAGAAACCGGATTTCATGAATTCACGCAGTCAGCTCGCCAACCTGTATATCATCGATAGGCAATACGCTCAGGCCGAGGCCCAGGTGGAGGATCTGATTAAATCCGTCAAGGATGCGTATGAGAAGTCGTCGCCTCGGCTTATGCTGGCCTATATTCCCGAATATCAGGGAAAATTCAACCGGGCCCTGGAGATTCTGGATGAAAATATCGCCTGGGAGAAAAAGAATCTTGGCGAGAAAGCGGGGACATCGAATCAGCACTTGAAGGCCGCCATTTATAGTGAGCAAGGCCGGTGGGATCAGGCGCTGGCCATTATGGATAAGATTTTGGAAACGGCCAGACGAATGCACCCCGACATGAAAGGTGATTATCTGGATCTCTACATTCAGATTCTGGCGCGAAGCAGCCGGATCGACCAAGCCGAAGCGGTCGCCGATTCATTCAAGGTAATTGCCGACGAAAATCCCCGCATGGAATCAGATTATGAGTATGCCTTGGGGACGATACAGCTGGCTCGGGGCAGGCCCGAGGCCGCGGTCACCTATTTTCTGGAATCGGATAAAAAGGCCGCTGCCTATTCCTTCTCCATCCATTACTGGCTGGCTCGCGCCTATCTGGAAAACGGGCAACCGGAAGAGGCGGCCGGGGAGTTCGAGTCATTGCTTCGGCAGGTCAGCATGTGGCGGCTGTATTGGGGCATATGGGCGGTGGAGTCGTATTATTATCTGGGCCGCTCGTATGAAGAGATGGGCCGGAATGACAAGGCCATGGCCAATTACAAGACTTTCCTCGATATCTGGAAAAACGCCGATCCGGGAATCAAATTATTAGACGAGGCCCGCACGCGGTTGGCACAATTGGAAGCCAAATCGTAAGTAGGCAAAATAATCCACGTATTTTTTGACGGCGGAGAATCTCTCCGCCGTTTTTTTTTGTATAACAAATAATCATTGTTTGGTTTCTTGCTTGCTGAAATAAATGAGCTAAATTAATATAATCTAAGCAACGGGGAGGGAATCATCGCGATGAAAATGTCTCCGGTCAGTTACTCCGCCTTGTGTCTAACCCATAATTGTAATCTGCGATGCCGGTACTGCTATGCCGGTGATAAAGTGAACCGGCGCATGAGCTCCGAAACAGCGCGGGCGGCCCTTGATTTTTTGGCCGGCCAATCGGAATCGACCTCGGTCGTGACCTTTTTCGGCGGCGAACCTTTGCTGGAATTCGATTTAATCAGGGAATGCGTTGAGTACGGCCGCCGAAAATTCGATCGACGTATAGAATATCGCATGAGCACCAACGGCACGCTCCTCAGCCCCGGAATTTTGTCGTTTCTGAAGGAGAATCGAGTTTACTTCGTTCTCAGTATCGATGGGCACCGGGAACAGCATGATCGAGCACGGTTTTATGCCGACGGACGCGGCTCGCATGATAAGATCGTCAAAAATCTGAAAGAAATTCTATCCTTCAATCCCTACACTTTCGCCGTGTCGGTGATCGTTCCGGAGACAGTGGAATTTATGGCCGATGGCGTTAAATATCTTTTCGATCAGGGTTTCCGCTATGTCCTCCAGACTCTCGATTATTCGGCTCCCTGGGATAAAGAACAGCTGAAGACAATGAAGAAGCAGTACGACAATCTGGCCACCTTTTATTATGAATCTATTGTCGAGGGGAAAAAAATATTCTACAGCCCGTTTGATGAGCGTATCAAGACCCATGCCCAGAAACGATATGGCCGGGGCGACCTGTGCGATCTGGCCAATTCTCAGATCGCCATCGCTCCCTCGGGCCGTATCTATCCCTGCGTCCAGTTTATCGGCACCGACGACGGCCGCTATCTCGACAATGTCATCGGCGACGTCGAGACCGGCTTTGATGAAGGCCGGCGGCGGTACTTCATCGAACAGAATTATCTTGAGAAGGAAACCTGCCGGGATTGCACCTTGCACGGTCGCTGCGCGACCTTTTGCGGATGTGTCAATTGGCGGGCCACGGGACGACTGGATTTGATCCCGCCCATAATCTGCGAGCATGAGCGGATGCTGATGCCGATTGTCGACCGGCTGGCCAATAAGTTATGGAAGAAGAATAACGTCCTGTTTAAAAGAAAATTTTACGAAAAAACTTTTCCGGTATCGTCCTATATTGAGGACTGCCTTATCATGAGGAGGGGAACCAATGCTCAAAATCAAGCCGGTTAGACGTTATCGTATTGCCCGTTACCCACAGGGGACGTATCGTCCTCACACCGACCTTATTTCCGACGCCCTGTACAAGGGTGCGCTGGTGCCGGCCGCGATGCTGTTGATCATGGAAGCCGGCTGCCACTCGGGCACCGTGGGGCCGCCGCCTTTGCCGGTGGACCTGGTGACGGAAAGCGAGGCCCGGGCGGTTTTCGATCAGGTTTTCGCCGACAACAACATAACACTCGATAATGATGTCTCTTTATGGTTTAAGACGGCGGCGAATGATTCGATCCAGCTTGATGTCGACGGTTACAATGATTCCGTAAAAGTCGGCTACGAATACATGGCGGGAGAGGACTACCGTCTATACACTCCCGAGGTTCGAGCGGCTCTCGACAGCGCCATCCATGATGCCGGGCCATATATAAATGTCGTCCCGCCCATCGAAAAGGGCGACAATTACGAAACCGTACTCGAAAATATCATGCAGGGCTTCATCGATTCTCTGAAAACCCAAGGGGTTATTTGATGGAATTGATGCGATGCTTGGATTGCGGGCATCGACATCAGGCGTGAAACGTCTGATTACAATTTGCCGAATAATCGGGTCGGCCGGTTTGCTCGATGACATGGGCGATGATTTCATCCATGGGCAGATCTCCGTTTCCGCCGAAAGCCACTGATATGGCTCAAGGTTTCGGCTTTTGTCTCAGAGACAGCGAGATGCGCTTACGGTTGAGATCGACGCTTATGACCGTAACCGTCACCCGCTGGTGGACCTTGACGAATTCGTTGGGGTCCTTGACGAAACGGTCGGCCAGTTCGCTGATATGCACCAGGCCGTCCTGATGCACGCCGATATCGACGAAGGCCCCGAAATTGGTGACATTGGTGACGATGCCAGGTAATTTCATTCCCGGCTTGACATCCTCCAGTGTCTGCACCGCTTTTTCGTAGCTGAAAGCGATAAACTGCTGGCGCGGATCGCGGCCCGGTTTGGCCAGCTCATCCATGATGTCTTTCAAAGTCGGTATGCCGGTTCGGTCGCTGACATAATTGTTGAGTCGAATTTTTTTGCGGAGATTCTCATCCCGCATCAGGTCGTTGACCAGACAACTCAGATCGGCGGCCATTTTCATGACAACACCGTAGCTTTCCGGGTGCACGGCGCTGCGATCCAGAGGATTGGGGGCGTCGGCGATACGCAGGAAACCGGCCGCCTGTTCAAACGCCTTGGGTCCGAGGCGCGGCACCTTCAGGAAATCATCACGTGATTGAAAAGGTCCATGCTCGTTGCGAAACTCGATAATATTGCCGGCCAGATGGGGCCCCAGCCCGGAAACATAGGTCAACAGCTGTTTGCTGGCGGTGTTGACCTCGACCCCGACGGCATTGACGCAACTGATAACGACGTCATCCAGTCCCTGCTTGAGCAGGGCCTGATCGACGTCATGCTGATACTGGCCGACCCCGATCGACTTCGGATCGATTTTGACCAGTTCGGCCAGAGGGTCCATCAATCTCCGCCCGATAGAAATCGCACCGCGGACGGTGATATCGTGTTCGGGAAATTCCTCGCGGGCTATTTCCGAGGCCGAGTAGATCGAGGCCCCCGATTCGTTGACCATCTCGATTAAAATACCATCCGGTAAATCGAGCTCGCGGACAAAGGCCTCGGTTTCGCGCCCCGCCGTACCATTGCCGACGGCGATAACTTCGATATTATGTTCCCGGCAAAGATATTCAACTTCCGCTCCGGCATTGTCGCGCTGGCCGGTGGAGCCGTGCGGGAAAATAGTGGAATAGTGGAGAAATTTTCCCTGTTGATCGAGGCAGACAACCTTGCATCCGGTGCGAAATCCGGGATCGATAGCCAGCACTCTTTTCCGGCCCAGAGGCGAGGCCATGAGCAATTCGCGCAGATTGGCGGCAAAAACCCGGATCGATTCTTCATCGGCCTGCATCTTGGTCGCGGCGCGGGTTTCGGTTTCCATCGAGGGTCCCAGAAGCCGCTGATAACTGTCATGGACCGCCAGCCGGACCTGTTGCGAAGCCGGGTTGTCGCCGATGACAAAGATCTCTTCCAGCAGACCCAGCGCGTCCGGATCCGGCGGCATCACATTCAAATGCAGAAAACCTTCGGCCTCACCCCGGCGCATGGCCAGGATGCGATGTGAAGGGGCGGTCGCAATCGGTTCCTCCCATTCGAAATAGTCGGAAAATTTGGCTCCCTCGGTCTCCTTGCCGGTTATCACGGAAGTGGTGATGATGCCTTTGGATAGAAATAGTTCCCGCATTCGGGATCGGGCATCGGCATCCTCGGTGACCCATTCGGCGATTATGTCTCTCGCTCCGGCCAGAGCCTCTTCGACCGTGGCCACCTCTTTTTCGGGATCGATATAGGCCTCGGCTTCCTCAGCCGGGTCGATATCGTCCTGAGCCAGTAATAATTCGGCCAGCGGTTCCAGACCGCGCTCTTTGGCAATTGTCGCCCGGGTGCGGCGTTTAGGCCTGAAGGGCAGATAAATATCTTCGAGCGCGGCCATGGTTTCGGTCGCCTCTATTTTTTCCTTCAACTCGTCGGTGAGGAGTTCCCGCTCCTCCAGCGATTTCAGAATCGCCTCACGCCGCTTGTCAAGCTCCCGCAATTGCGCTATACGATCTCTGATGGCGGTGATGACGACCTCGTCCAGGCTGCCGGTCATCTCCTTGCGGTAACGAGCGATAAACGGCACGGTGCCGCCATCGTCGAGCAGGCTGACGGTTGCGGCCACTTGATTGGCCTTCAGGTTCAACTCATCGGCTATTTTTTTTATGAATACGTTTTCCATCATCTCCTCTTTAGGCCGGGCCATATTATTACATTATATGATGATTCCCTCCGAAAAGAAACCGGAAATAAGCCCGGTCACAACGTCAATTCAATGCCGACCGGGCAATGATCCGAGCCCATGATTTCGGGCCGGATGACAGCCGCCTTGACTTTACGCCGCAAATCGGCACTGACGAAAAAGTAATCGATCCTCCAGCCGACATTCCTTTCCCGCGCCCGGCTCTTCATGTCCCACCATGTATATTGATCCGGCTCATTATTGAACAATCGCAGAGTATCGATATAGCCTTCATCGACAAGGCGGTCGATCCAGGCCCTTTCTTCGGGCAGAAATCCCGACACTTTCTCGTTTTCTTTGGGACGGGCCAGATCGATTTCCTTATGAGCAGTGTTGACATCACCGCAGAAAATAATCTTCTCGCCCCGATCACGACGCATGTTGATATGTTCCAGAAAGGCATCGTAAAAGGCCATCTTGAAGGCTAACCGCTCCTTGGATGCTTTGCCGTTGGGGAAATAAACATTGAGCAGGGTAAATTTTTCGTATTCGGCTATGATCGTACGGCCTTCGCCGTCGAATGCCTCGTTCCCGAAACCGAAGTGGACCGCCTTGGGTTCGACGCTGGTGTACAGACCAACGCCGCTATACCCCTTTCTCTGGGCGGAAACAAAGTAATCATGATAGCCGTCGATGTCCTTCAAGGAGTCCGGAACCTGATCGCGAGTGGCCTTGATTTCCTGCAATCCGAGTATCGCCGGTTTTTCCTCCAGAAACCAGTCCATCGCCCCTTTGCGTTCGACGGCCCTGATACCGTTGACATTCCATGAAAACAGTCTGATGTTCTTCATCATCGCATCCTTACCATATTATATACTCTGGGAAACCGTCGATTTTTTGAAACGGAGGGGCCATGGCAGGCCGGATAGCACCAGACCGAAGAAAATCAGCAGGCCGCCGGTGGCGCGATACTGGACATACGGCTCTCCCCCCAAAGTCCAGGCGAAAATCCCCGCAAAGACCGGTTCGAGGGCAAAAACGAGAGAAACGCGCAGGGGCGACACGGTCTTTTGCGCCACCATCTGGACGACAAAGGCCAGCAGGGTCGGAAACAGGGTCAAAAATAGAATTATCCCGACGGCGCCCGATGTAGCCACGCCGAAGGGCAGATCGAAAACCAGCGCCGTTATCAGACTCAGCAGTCCGATGACAAGGAATTGCTGGCAACTGATAATGAGAGGATCGACACCGGACTTCATATATTTGTCCGAATAGAGCAGGTGCAGGGCATAGGTCATGGCGGCGATAAGAGTCAGCATATCGCCGATGTTGATATGGACCAGTCCCCCGGTGAGAACCCAGAGGCCGCCCAGCGATACGGCTGAGGCCGCGATTTCGATCGGCGTCGGCCGCCGCCTGAAAATTGTCAGCAAAAAGAAGGGCACGAAAGCTACAAACAACCCGGTGATAAATCCGGAATTGGAGGCGGTCGTGTATTTCAGGCCGATGGTCTGTGGGATATACAGCATCCAGAGCAAAAATCCCAGCCAGACGGCCTGCTTAAGACCAGCCAGAACCGGCTTGCCTTTCAAGAGGAGATAGATCAGTAAAATCGACCCGGCCAGAAGAAAACGATATCCGACCAAAACGACCGGATCGACATCATTGAGGACTCTTTTGACGAGGAAAAAAGTCGAGCCCCAGATGGCGGCGGCATAGAATAGACCGGCATGGGCTAAAACGTTTTTATATCGAGATTTTGGCGGCATCGCAGACATATACGCGAGATTATAGCGAAGTTTTCGCCCGATAGCTCAAAAAATATCAGGTTCCCTCGCTAAATTGCATAAGGCTGAATCTGTGCGATAATTAAGTCGGAGCATTTTTTCGCATCAGGGGAATGGCGACGATGAATATTCCGAGAATCAAGATTGTACCCAAGGCCGTTTCCAGCGTTGAGCTATAGGTGATACCGATCTTGAGAGTGGATATATTCGGCCGGGCCGGATCATAATGCACCGATATCGGCATCCCGACCTGATATTGATCGACCAGCAGTTCGGCCGTTTCCAGGCGACTGCGTTTATTTCCGAAACCGGGGGTTCTCAGGCTACTGACTCCCGAATATTCCCGGCCATTGACGGAATAAATGTAGTCGATTTCCGGATGAATGGCCCTCTCGCCGACCACTCGGGCCTCAGTAATAGTGCCTTCCGCCACCGGCCAGGTTCGGGTGGCGATTTCTCCCCGCAGTCTCCAAACCCCGGAACCGACGAGAATCAGGGCGACAAATATGACGGCGGCCGTACTGGCCCAGCGAAAAGCCTTTTGATTCTTGAACATCGGCCCCAGCCAGAATTGCAAACCGATTATAGCCCCGATGATCATCAGGGCCAGAATAGCCATGTATCCGATCAGCATACGGTTCCATCCCGGAATATCTGTTAAGATAGGAATGAATATATAAAATCGGTGTAAAAACAAGGGGTAAAATATCGCGATAATCGGAATTTTGTCCTTGAGGCTTAAAATCGCAGTAAATATATTGAAGGGACAAACAGGCGCCGACCGGTCACCGTTTAACAGTTTAAATGTCTATTAGGCGTCGGGATCTGCTTTTTCCCGGGTTCATCAACAGAGGGACGCTAATATAATGAAGCTTCAGCGCTCAGCGCCGCTTTCCGAAACAGGCCGGCCGGAATCCTCCTCTTTCTATCTGCCGGAAAAAGAGACTCCTTTTTCGCTGCCGGTGCATCTGAAGGCGCTCTTTCAACTGACCAAACCCAAAATCATGCTCCTGGTTTTGATCACCGGGATGACCACTTTAATACTGGAAGGCCGCCTGGTTGCGTATCCCCTTCAGTTTGTCCTGTTTCTGGTCGGCCTTTATATGACCGGCGGCGCCGCTAATGCCTTCAACCAGTATTTCGAGCGGGCGGTCGATGCCCGGATGGAGAGAACCCGGAATCGGCGGCCGCTGCCTCTGGGTTTGATATCGCCATCCGAAGCGGTTATTTTTTCTTCGGCCCTGGGCCTTGCCGGAGTGATTTTACTGGGTGCAGTTTTCAACCTTTTGACGGCAGCTCTGGCGGCCGGCACCATGCTTTTCTACAGCCTCGTTTATACCCTATGGTTGAAACCGAATACGCCCTATAATATCGTGATCGGCGGGATTGCGGGGGCGATGGCTCCAGTCGGAGCCTGGGCCGCCGCCACCGGCGGGATGGCCCTGACACCCTGGGTTTTATTTCTAATCGTTTTTCTCTGGACGCCGCCGCATTTCTGGTCGCTGGCCCTTTATTTTCGGTCCGATTACGAACGGTCGCGCCTGCCGATGATGCCCATTATCAAGGGCGACCGGGCGACCTTGCAGATGATTTTCTATTATGCCATCGCGGTCGTCGTGGCCAGCTTGGCCTATATCCCGATCGGCGGGAAGTGGATTTATGCCGCCGCCGCGCTGGGTCTGGGTGCGGCCTTTGTGCACAAAGTTCTGATCGCACGGCAAAAAATGGATCGGCGTTCGAACTGGGCCTTATTCGGATTTTCGATTTTTTACCTTTTTGGGCTTTTTGCGGCTATGGTGCTGGACAAGGTTTTATTAAGGTAGGTGAGATCGTCATTTTAAACTCAGATTTTGCTTTTTTCGGGCTCCGAAAAAATATATAATCTGAATAGACTCAGGAGTCACAAATCCGCAAGGGATTCGATAACGGAGTTTGGGGTCATACCGACTAAAGATGGGACACAGGTAAGGATCAGGCAGTGGCGCAGATTTTTCCGGAGTGGGCCAACAAAATCCAGACTTATATCGCCGTCGCGGCTTTCCTGTTCGCCGCCGCCGTGGTCGGTTTTTTCTGGTACTATGGTTCGCCCAAATACACCGACGTTGGTTATCGCCCGCTGCAGCCTGTCCCCTACAGCCACAAGCTCCACGCCGGCGATCTCGGCCTCGACTGCCGTTACTGCCACAGTACCGTCGAATTATCCCCGGTGGCCAATGTTCCGCCGACTCAGACTTGCATGAATTGTCATAAATTGATCCTGCCCGAAAGCGAGCGATTGCTCCCCGTCCGTGAAAGCTGGGCCATTAAAGTCCCTATCAAATGGGTGCGGGTCCATATGCTCCCCGACTACGCCTATTTCAACCACAGCATCCACCTGACCGCCGGTGTCGGCTGTTTTACCTGCCACGGGAATATCGCCGACATGGTTGAAGTCATGCAAGTCCAACCGTTATCGATGAGTTGGTGCCTTAACTGCCACCGCAATCCGGGACCGAATTTGCGACCTCATGACCAGTTAACCAATATGACCTGGACGCCACCGGCCAATCAGCAGGCTTTTGCCGAGCGGGTCATCAAAGAGAAGAATATCAATCCGCCGACCGATTGTTCGGGATGTCATCGATGAGTGAAAAGTATCGAAATAATGCCGGGAATGACTACTGGCGCAGTCTGGATCAACTGGCCGACAGCCCGGAATACCGCCGTTTTCTGGAGCAGGAATTCCCTAAACCGGAAGATGGATCTGATGGATCGATAACTCGCCGGAAATTCCTGGGGCTGGTCGGAGCGTCACTGGCCATGGCCGGGCTGGCCGGATGCCGCAAACCGGTGGAAAAAATTGTACCCTATGTGACCCAACCCGAAGAGGTTATCCCCGGCGTACCGAATTATTACGCCACGACCATGCCGTTTGGGACTTCAGCTTATGGCCTCATCATCGAATGCCATGAGGGGCGTCCGACCAAAATCGAAGGCAACCCGCTTCACTCCTCGACGCTGGGCCGCGCTAATGCCCTGATTCAGGCCGAAATGCTCAACCTCTATGATCCCGATCGATCCCGGAAAGTGTTGAAACAGGGCGCCGAATCAAAATGGGAAGATTTTGTTACTTTCTGGCGCGACCAGCTGGCCGGTTTCAAGGGTAATAACGGCGAGGGGCTGGCTTTCCTGACGGAGGAGTTCTCTTCGCCTTCCATGTTCCGACTCGGCCAAAAATTCCGGAAACAATTCCGAGCGGCTCAATTCGCCATCCATCAGCCCGTTCGCGACAGCTATCTTCCCATTCGGGGCTTTGACGGCAACGATGCGGCTTTCCGCCCCGATTACCATTATGACAAAGCGCGGGTCATCCTTTCGCTCGACGCCGATTTCCTGATGACCGAAAGCGAGAACGTCATCGCCGCCGCGCGCTTTGCCGATGGCCGAAGAATAACGGATACCAAAAGCGAGTCAAGCCGGCTATATATGGTGGAGCCGGAAATGACCGCCACCGGGGCTATGGCCGATCACCGGTTGCGTTTGCCGCGAAGCATGGTTGGAGCCTTTACCGGAGCCCTGGCGTTTGAACTCGAAAGCCAGGGGATCAAGACGCCGTTGGCCGACGTGGTAGCATCATTCGGCGATCAAAATTTCGATAAGCCATTCCTTTCGGCTCTGGTCAAGGATCTGATACGGTATCGGGGGGAAAGCATTATTGTCACGGGACGTTGTCAGCCAGAACTGGCGGTCCTGGTCGAAGCCCTGAATAGGGCGCTGGGCAATATCGGCAAAACCGTGACCTATAATAAGGTGGAGCTGACCGCTTCCTCATTGGGCGATCCCGGCGAGGATCATATTGGAAGAATCGTCGAAGCGGCGCAGGCGGGAAAGATCAAAACGCTGGTGATCCTTGGCGGCAACCCCGTTTATGAATGCCCGGCCGCATACGACTTGGCCGGGGCCTTGAAAAATATCGAGCAGGTGATTCAGCTGAGCGCCTATGTCAACGAAACGACGGCGGCGGCCGGATGGCATATTCCACAAGCCCATTTTCTCGAGAGCTGGGGCGATACCAGAGCTGTGGACGGCGCCTTAAGTATTACCCAGCCGATGATTCTGCCTCTTTTCGACGCCAAAGGCGATGTCGAGTTCCTTAATTTGATCGCCACCGGCGAAGATAAACGCGGTTATGATATCGTCCGCGAAACCTGGAACGATATTCTCAAGGGCGGCGATTTCGAAAAAAGCTGGCGTCAAATTTTGCATGACGGTGTTTACGCCGGTCAATCACGGCCGGTTCAAAAGCCTGAACCGAAATTCGATCGCGATAATCGCAAATTTATTACCCGCGCCCTTATGGCCCCGTTCAAGGAATTATCATCCGATAATATGGAATTGACCTTCCAGGTCTCCCCCGGATTATACGACGGCCGTTTTGCCAACAACGGCTGGCTTCAGGAACTGCCCCATCCGGTGAACAAATTAACCTGGGATAATGCCGCCTGTATAAGCCCGAAGACGGCCGAAAAGCTTAGTTTCAAAAACGGCGATATGGTCAAAATGGCGACTGAGCAGGGGACGGCGGAACTGCCGGTCTGGATTGTCCCCGGCCAGGCCGACTATACGGTTTCGGTCACATTCGGATACGGCCGCACCGCCTCCGGGCGATATGGCAAAGATGTCGGCGTCAATGTTTATCCTTTGCGGCCCCGAGAGGATGCCTATTTCGCATCGGGGGTCAAATTAACCCGGACCGGCAAAACTTATCGTCTGGCCACGACTCAGGATCATGGCGCCATGGCCGGACGGCCGATCGTGCGGGAAGCTGATATCGACGAATTTCGAAAGAATCCGGGGTTTGCCGAAGAGGCGGTTGAACATCCGCCGCTGGTCGGCATCTATCCCGAATACGATTACAGCCACGGATATCAATGGGGTATGGCGGTCGATCTTAACGCCTGCGTCGGATGCAATGCCTGTACCATCGCCTGCCAGAGCGAAAACAATATTCCGACGGTCGGTAAAGAACGGGTTTTGAACGGACGCGAGATGCACTGGATAAGAATCGACCGTTATTTCACCGGCGACACCGACGATCCTCAAATGGTATTCATGCCGGTTCCCTGCCAGCAATGCCAGAACGCGCCCTGCGAAGAAGTCTGTCCGGTGGCCGCGACCGTGCACGACAGTGAAGGTCTCAACGTTATGACCTATAACCGCTGTATCGGGACCAGGTACTGTTCGAATAACTGCCCCTACAAGGTGCGGCACTTTAACTTCTTCAATTATACCAAGGATACGCCGGAAATAGTAAGGATGGCCAAGAATCCGGATGTGACGATGCGTTCGCGCGGCGTCATGGAAAAATGCACTTTCTGTATTCAGCGCATCAGCCGGGCCAAGATCAAGGCCAAAAATGAAGGTCGCCAGCTTAAAGAGGGCGAGATTATGACGGCCTGCCAGCAGACCTGTCCGGCCAACGCCATCGTCTTCGGCAATATCAACGATCCGGAAAGCCGGGTGTCAAAGATCAAGAAACTGGATCGCAATTACGTTCTGCTGGCTGAGTTCAATACCAAGACCCGCAATACCTATATGGCCCGGATTCGCAACCCTCATCCGGACCTGAAAGACAACAGCCCGAAGGAAGGTTAAACGAGGCGGAAAATATAAGTGAGTTCGACGTCAGAAACATATCCGATTCCCGGGGCCGACCCGCCGCTGGTGACGGGAAATCAGACGTTCCATTCGGTCAGCGAGAAGATCAGTTCCGTCGCCGAGCGTAAGGTCACCTGGCGCTGGTACCTGGCCATCAGTATTTCGGGAAGCCTGACTTTGCTGTTGCTGGTTTCCATCGGCTATTTGTTCTGGGAAGGGATCGGTATCTGGGGCGTCAACATTCCCGTGGGCTGGGGATTTGCGATCATCAATTTCGTTTTCTGGGTCGGCATCGGGCATGCCGGGACTTTGATTTCAGCCATTCTATTCCTTCTGCGCCAGCGCTGGCGGACGTCGATTAACCGTTTTGCCGAGGCCATGACCCTGATGGCGGTGATGTGCGCCTTGATCTTTCCCGGAATTCATGTCGGCCGTGTTTGGGTCGCCTATTTTATGTTTCCTTTACCGAACCAGATGGACATCTGGCCAAATTTCCGAAGTCCCCTGTTGTGGGACGTTTTTGCCGTCGGCACTTATTTTATGGTGTCGCTCTTGTTCTGGTACGTCGGCCTGATTCCCGACCTGGCGACGATGCGCGACCGGGCCAAAACCCGGCTCCGGAAAATAGTCCTGGGCTTCTTCTCCGTCGGATGGCGCGGCGGCAACCGTCAATGGAAGCATTATGAACTGGCCTACCTGATTCTGGCCGGCATTTCCACGCCGCTGGTGTTGTCGGTCCATTCGGTGGTCAGCACCGACTTTGCCGTCAGCATCCTGCCCGGGTGGCATACGACCATTTTCCCGCCGTACTTTGTCGCCGGAGCCATTTTCTCCGGCTTTGCCATGGTCATGACTCTGTCGATTATCGTTCGCAAAACTTTCGGCCTCCAGGATTTCATTACCGTCAACCACCTGGAGAAGATCAACAAGGTCATGCTACTGACCGGGATGATGGTCGGTTACGCCTACAGTATCGAATTTTTCATATCCTGGTACAGCGGCAATATCTACGAGGCTTTCACCTCCATCAATCGCGCCACCGGGCCGTACGCCTGGGCCTACTGGATCATGGTAACCTGTAATGTGATCGTCCCCCAGCTATTCTGGATCAAGAAATGGCGCCGCAGTGTTCCCATCATGTTCGTGGCCTCGATCCTGATCAACGTCGGGATGTGGTTTGAAAGATTCGTCATTGTCGTGACCTCACTGGCCAACGATTTCCTCCCGGCCAGCTGGGCTTATTATAAGCCGACTTTCTGGGATATCAGCACCCTCGCCGGCTCCTTCGGCTTGTTCTTCACTCTGCTGTTGCTGTTCGTCCGGTTCGTGCCGATGATCGCCATGTCTGAAATCAAGGGTGTCCTGCCGCAGGCCAATCCGCATTCAGATCAGGGAGGCCGCCATGGAAAATAATCAGAAGAAAATCCTCGGCATGCTGGCCCGCCTGGACAATCCCGGGGCCTTGCTGAGAGCGGCGGCCAAAGTACGCGATGACGGTTATCGCAAATTCGACTGCCATTCGCCGTTCCCGATTCATGGTATGGATGAGGCGATGGGATTGAAAAGATCCCCGGTCGGCTGGATTGCCGGCCTGATGGCTCTTGGCGGCGGAATCAGTTTTCTAGGCCTGCAATGGTGGACAAGCACCATCAATTACCCCCTGGTGATCTCGGGCAAGCCGTTTTTCAGTTTCCAGGCTTATGTGCCGATCACTTTTGCCGGTGCCGTCATCGGCGGCGCCCTGGCTTCGGCCTTCGGGATGCTGTTTCTTAATCGCCTGCCACGATTGCATCACCCAGTTTTCCATTCCGACAAATTCAACGCCACCGACGACGGGTTCCTTATCAGCATCGAGGCTGACGATGCCAAATTCGACGCCGAAAAAACGGCCGCCTTTCTAAAATCGATCGGCGCTTCCGAAGTGGAGGTTTTGAGAGGATGATTCGGCGTATCGATATTCGCATTCTGGTTCTGGCGCTGGCGGCCCTGACCCTGTTTATGTTCGTCGCCGGATGCGGGCGGGGACGGCCGTCCAGAAGAACGCCGATTCATATCAATCCCAATATGGATGAGCAGGAGAAATATAAACCGCAGGCCGAAAGCAAGTTTTTCGCCGACGGCGCCACCATGAGAATGCCGGTGCCCGGCACAGTGGCTCTGGACGAGCTTCATGACAGCATCGTCTATTATACCGGCAAAGACGCCCGGGGCGAATATGTCGAGGATAATCCGCTCGAGATCAACCTCCAGCTTCTGCAACGGGGCCGGGAAAGGTTCGATATCTATTGTTCCCCTTGCCACAGCCGCGTCGGCGACGGACGCGGGATTATGGTCAGTCGCGGCTATGTGCCGCCGCCCTCGTTCCATCAGGATAACATCATCCAGATGAAAAACGGATATTACTTCGACGTCATTTCGCATGGCGTGCGGAATATGCCGACCTACGGCAACCAGGTTCGAGTTGCCGACCGCTGGGCCATCGTCGCCTATCTCAGGGCCCTGCAGAGAAGCTGGAATGCCACCGTGGACGACGTGCCCGAGGAATTGCGGAATAAAATAAAACAGGCGGGGCAATGAAGTGGGATAGTGCGACATTTCGGGTGACCGATCCGGGACGTTATCACAAAACGGCCATGATAGTCGGCGCGATTGGGCTGGCCGCCTCCGTCGCCGGCTATTTTGTCGACAGCCGACAGCTTTATTTCTCCTGGTTGACGGCCTATGCCTACTGGCTGACTCTGGCACTCGGCGGACTGTTCTTCACCATGCTCCATCACCTGACCGGATCCACCTGGAGCGTGGTTCTGCGCCGGCTGTCCGAAAGCGTCATGGCGGTTCTGCCCTTCATGTTCATCGCTTTCCTGCCCATTATTGCCGGCCTTCCAGACCTGTATAGTTGGAGCCACGCCGATATTGTCGCTCATGACGAGTTGCTACAGGGGAAAGCGGCCTTTTTGAACACGCCTTTCTTTATCATCCGGGGCATTATCTATTTCGGGGTCTGGACCCTGCTGTCATATCTGCTTCGCAAAGTCTCCTTCCTGCAGGACCGGGGTGATACTCCGGAACTAAAGCCGAAATTCAACCGGATCAGCGCCCCCGGGATGATTGCTTTTGCGGTTACCGTGTCATTCGCATCCTTCGACTGGATGATGTCACTCGACGCTCACTGGTATTCGACTATATTCGGAGTCTATATTTTCTCCGGGGCGACTGTGGCAGTGCTGGCTTTTATGATTCTGGTGGCGCTTTACCTGCGTCGGCGCGGGATTTTATCCGAGGTTATCTCCGTCGAGCATTACTTTGATCTCGGCAAACTTCTTTTCGCTTTCCTGATTTTCTGGGGCTATATGGCCTTTTCCCAGTATCTCCTGATCTGGTACGGCAATATTCCCGAAGAAACTGTCTGGTATTTGGATCGGTGGCAGGGTTCGTGGAAGGGGACATCCCTGTTTCTGATCTTCGGCCATTTTATCATCCCCTTCTTTATCCTGATCACCCGCGGCGCCAAACGGAACCTGACCATGCTCAAAATTTTCGCCCTCGGCATGCTGATAATGCATTACGTCGATCTGCACTGGATTATCATGCCGACCCTGCATCCCCATGGCATTCAGCCGTCATGGATCGATGCGGCGGCCATGATGGCCGTCGGCGGTGCTTTCCTGGCGCGTTTCTGGCATATTTTTACCGTCAAACCGCTGGTGCCGATATCAGACCCAAGGCTCAAACAGTCGATCGATTTCATCGATCATTAGGTTATCGCAATGAATGACCACAGCGTACAACCTCATAACGAACCGGAGAACACGGGTTACGAGAAACAGGATGTCAACCTGACCAAGGTCTTTTTCTTCGGTATTTTGGGGGTTGTGATTCTGACGGTTATCGTTCTTTTCGCTCTCGATTATTTTACGGCGGCCAAAGAGGAAGCCGTATATGAAGCGGTTTTGAAGCCGCAATCGGCGCCGTTGCGCGAACTTCGTGCCCGGGAGGAAGAGGAACTGAATTCATACGCCGTACTCGACGCCCAAAAGGGCATATATCGTATCCCGATCGAACGGGCGATGGAATTGCTGGCCGATGAGGCTTATCGGGCACGGACCACCGGATCGAAAAATAAATAATAAAGCATCTATGGATTTAGAAATATGCGTATTGATGGTTCCAAAAAAGTAAGCCTAATCATGACCATGTTGCTCTTGTATGCCTCAAGCATCGGTTACGGACAGGTCATCAAGGACGACGACCCCGCTCTCAGAGGCATCGATGTGCTGGAACATCCTGGCGATACTATCCCCCTTGATATTCCTCTGACCAACGACAAAGGCGAGGCTGTCACTCTCGGTAATTATTTTTCCGACGGCAAGCCGGTGGTGCTTATCATGGCCTATTACACCTGCCCGATGCTGTGCAACCTGGTCCTCAATGGGGTAGTCGAGGCCGCCCGCGGGATGTCATTGACGCCGGGCAAGGATTATCGCCTTTTGACGGTCAGCATCGACCCGACCGAAACCTTCGATCTGGCGGCCGCCAAGAAGAAGAATTATGTAAACAGCATGGGCCGTCCCGAAGCGGCCGAGGGATGGACTTTTTTTGTCGCCGACGGCAATCAATCGCGGCGGCTGGCCGACGCTATCGGTTTCATGTACTATTATGACGATGAGCATCAGCAGTACGCCCATCCGGCTTTAATTACTATCCTGACCGGCTCCGGCGTCATCTCGCGCTACCTCTACGGGATAGAATTCAAAGAGCGCGATTTGAAACTGGCCCTGATGGAAGCCTCTGAGGAAAAGATAGGAAATACTTTCGACCGGGTGTTGTTGTATTGTTATCACTACGATCCCGATGCGGGGGGGTATACGGTACTGGCCGGCAATGTCATGAAAGTCGGCGGCATCCTGACCCTGGCCGGACTGGCGGTTTTTCTGGGGATATTCTGGCTCTGGGAGTGGCGCCGCCGGTCGATTCGCGCCAAAGATACGAAAGGACAATAACGGCCAAAGTCGTCGTAAACGGTTATGGATACATCAGGAACACTGTTCATGCCCCCGGGGCAATCGACCATCGCTCCCGAAGTTGACGCCCTGTTCAATTTCATTTTGTACAGCGCCATCGTCTTTTTTGCCATCGTCGTTCTAACGATCGTCTATTTTGTGATCCGGTACCGGCGGCGCGGCAAGGAAGAACTGACGTCGGGAGTGACGCAAAACCTCAAGCTGGAAATACTCTGGACGGCCATCCCCATCATCCTGGTCGTGATTGTTTTTTTCTGGGGCTTCAGAGTTTACCTCAAGATGTATGTGTCTCCCAAGGACGCTTATGAGATCAAGGTCACCGGCCAGCAATGGTTCTGGAGTTTCAATTATCCCAACGGCGCTTCGACTGTAAATGATCTGGTGGTTCCGGTCGGCAAGCCGATCCGCCTGCTGATGTCGTCCAAGGATGTCATTCACAGCTTTTATGTCCCCGATTTCCGGATTAAAATGGATGTTCTCCCCAATCGTTATACCGGTATCTGGTTCGAGGCTCCCGAGGTCGGCGAACATAATCTGTTTTGCGCCGAATATTGCGGCACTTCACATTCCGACATGATCGGCCGGGTGCGGGTGCTGGGAGAATATGAATTCGACCAGTGGATTCAGGAGGGAGCCGGTGCCGGCGAAGGGGTTTCGCCGGCCGAATACGGCAAACAACTATATACCTCCAAGGCCTGTGTGACCTGCCATCGGATCGACGGCGTCCCGCATACGGGGCCGAGCTTCCTGGGCATTTACGGCGAGGCCCAGAAAATGGCCGACGGCAGTTCGGTTACGGTCGATGAGAATTATATCCGGGAATCGATCCTCCACCCGCAGGCGAAAATCGTGGCCGGGTTCCAGCCGGTGATGCCGACTTATCAGGGTTTGCTGGATGATCGTCAGATCGACGCCCTGATCGCTTTCATCAAATCGCTCAAAAAGGAATAGGGCCATTTTATGGATGCTACCGTTGTTCCCAACTATCTGAAACAGCCCAAAGGCCTGAAAAGCTGGCTTTTTACGCTTGACCATAAGCGCATCGGCCTGCTCTACCTGGCCGGGATCATGACGTTCTTTATTGTCGGCGGCGTTCTGGCTCTGATTATTCGGCTGGAATTGCTTCATCCGGGAAAGGATCTGGTCGGCGCCAATACCTACAATCAGATTTTTACTCTGCACGGCGCCATCATGATTTTCCTTTTCATCATCCCCTCGATACCGGCCTCGCTGGGGAATTTCGTCCTGCCGCAGATGATCGGCGCCAAAGACGTCGCCTTTCCGCGCCTGAATCTGGCCAGCTGGTATGTCTATATTTTCGGGGCCCTCTTCGCGCTGTATTCAATCATCGCCGGATCGGTCGATACCGGATGGACCTTCTATACACCCTACAGTACCCGGACGACAACTTCGGTGATCTCGATGACGCTGGGGGTCTTCATCCTCGGTTTTTCATCGATATTCACCGGCTTGAATTTTATCGTCACTATCCATAAACTGCGCATCCCCGGCATGACCTGGTTCAAGATGCCGCTTTTTGTCTGGGGCCTGTACGCCACGGCGATTATCCAGGTGCTGGCCACGCCGGTTCTGGGAATAACGCTGATTCTCCTGATTCTGGAACGGACTTTCGGTATCGGCATTTTCGATCCTTCGATGGGGGGCGATCCGGTGCTCTATCAGCATTTTTTCTGGTTTTATTCGCATCCGGCCGTGTACATCATGATCCTTCCCGGCATGGGCATCATCAGCGAATTGATCGCCACCTTTTCGCATAAGAAAATTTTCGGTTACTCGGCCATCGCCTTTTCCAGTCTGGCCATCGCCTTCATCAGCTTCCTGGTGTGGGGTCATCATATGTTCGTCAGCGGCCAGTCGGAACTGGCCGCCATGATCTTTTCCTCCCTGACTTTTCTGGTCGCCATCCCGTCGGGCATCAAGGTTTTCAACTGGCTGGCTACCATGTACAAAGGCCGTATCAGCCTGGAAACACCGATGCTCTATGCCCTCTCCTTCCTGTTTTTATTCACCATCGGCGGCCTGACCGGGATATTTCTCGGCGCTCTGGCGGTCGATGTGCACCTGCATGACACCTATTTCATCGTCGCTCATTTCCATTATGTCATGATGGGAGGCACGGTCATGGCCTTCCTTGGCGGGTTGCATTTCTGGTGGCCCAAAATGTTCGGGCGGATGTACAGCGAACGGTGGGGCAAGATTTCGGTAGCGTTGATCTTTATCGGATTCAATGTCACCTTCTTCACCCAGTTTATCCTGGGAGCCAAGGGTATGCCGCGCCGCTATTACAATTACCTCGACCAGTACCAGCCGCTCCACGCCTTCTCTTCGTACGGATCGTGGATTCTGGGATTGGGCTTTTTAATCATGTTCATATACCTGATACATTCTTTGTTCCGGGGTCGCCGGGCGTCGAGCAACCCCTGGGGATCGCTGACGCTGGAATGGACCAATTCGTCGCCGCCGCCGCCCGAGAATTTTCTGGAAACGCCGAAGCTGACGCATGGTCCTTATGATTATGACAAAGTTTTGGTGGAGCGTGAATAATATGGAGCCAACGCGATGAGTCAATCAGAGGGACGCCCCGCTCACCTGGCTCATCATTTCAGCGAGGTCGGCCAGCAGAAGGACTCAGCCAAGCTGGGGATGTGGATTTTCCTTTTGACGGAGATCCTGCTTTTCGGCGGCTTGTTTTGCGCCTACGCCGTTTACCGGTCATGGAACCCGGACATGTTTTACAACGCCCACAAATTTCTCAATGTGTACCTGGGAACGGTCAACACCTTCGTCCTCATCTCCAGTTCGCTGACTATCGCTCTGGCCATCCATTATATCCGCCTCGGCCGCCGTCGGGCGGCCATCATCGGATTGGTCCTGACCATCGTCTTCGCCATCGGATTTCTAATTATTAAGTATTTCGAATACAGCCACAAATTTCATCTGGGGCAATTGCCGGGGAAATATTACACCTTCACCGGCGTCGAGGGGACCAACCCCCATATATTTTTCAGCATCTATTTCATGATGACCGGACTGCACGGCCTCCATGTCATGGCCGGCATCGGGATCATTACCTGGGTGCTGGTGAAGACCGTGAAGGGCCGCTTTTCGCCGGAGTATTATACGCCGATGGAATTGACCGGGCTGTACTGGCATCTGGTCGATATCATCTGGATTTTCCTTTTTCCCTTGCTCTATCTGGTGGGATGATGAGTATGAGCCAAGAATCGAAATCCGCCGCCGAACATATCGTGCCGCTCCGGGTCTATCTGGGCGTCGCCCTGGCCCTATTTATACTGACGGGAATCACCGTCGGGGTTTCGTTTATCCCGCTGGGCGGATGGAACGTCGCCGTGGCGGTTTCGATAGCTTGTTTGAAGGCGGCACTGGTAGCGCTGATCTTCATGCACCTGCTGTACGATAAAAAGTTCCTGATGATAATTTTTCTGGCGGCGATAACTTTCCTGGCGATTTTTATCATCCTCACCATGTTCGACACTATGGAACGGGGCATTATCGATGAAGCGGTAGCCGAACCGATCAATAAGGAGGCCGCCATGTATGACAGCCTGAAAGCTCAGCCCCCGCCGGCCGAGGGCGAACATTAGCCGGCCGTTTCAGAGATGATTCGGTCAACCTCGAATGCGGGTTCGGGCAGGCAATACGACCCGGCCGACGGGTCGATTCAATCAATTCGCCGACTGATTAAAAAATGGTGATAAAATGAGAAAATTCAAGAAGTTCGCGCTGGCCGCCACGGTGGCCACCTACTTTCAGATTTTCATCGGGGGACTGGTGCGCATCTCCGGCGCCGGCCTGGGCTGTCCCGACTGGCCGACCTGCTTCGGCCGCTGGTTTCCGCCGACCAATATCAGGCAATTACCGGCCGACATCGATCCCGCTCAATTCAATTTCGTTCTGGCCTGGATCGAATACGTAAACCGCTTGATCGGGATGGTGGTCGGTTTGCTGATCGCCATCACCGCCATATGGGCGCTGGCGCGAATGATCCGTTACCCTCGCATCTGGGTTCCCTCGGTGCTGGCGGCGCTCATGGTCGCCTACCTCGGCTGGCAGGGCGGACGAATGATCGCAGCCGATCTGGAGCCGCTTCTGGTATCCATCCACATGGGCGTGGCTTTCATCATCGCCTGCCTCATGATTTACACCACCCAGCAGGCTTATTACCTGGAACGCGGCCCGGCCCCCGTTGACGGCGGCGCCTTCGGCGGCTTCCGTCTCTGGATATTGGGTCTGATTGTAGTTTCAATCCTGCAGGTTTTCCTCGGCACCGAGGTGCGGACGGCCCTGGAACAGACGGCCAGTCAATTCCCCCTCTTGCCGCAATCGGCCTGGCTGGGAAAAATCGGCGCCATCGATATCGTCCACACCGTTCTGGGCATCATCGTAACTTTGATCTCATGGGCGGTATGCGTCAGAATTATCAGGCATTTCGGGACGACCTCGCCGCTATTGAGTCAAACCACCTGGCTGTTGGTCATACTGGCCACGGCACAGGCGATAATCGGCGTCCTTCTGATGCTGACCGGCGTTCCCGACCTGCTTCAGCTTTATCACCTACTTCTGTCGAGCCTGTTTCTGGGCGTCTTGATTCTGGTGTTCTCGGCCCTGCGATATGAAAGGAGGACGGTATGAGCAAGACAGGTATGATGCCGATGTTGAGATGGATCTTACCAACTCTGGTTTTGATGGCCCTGTTGGCCTTCGCCGTTAATTGGTGGGCCGAAGCCTCGCGCGGAACCCTGCCGGTACTGGGAGAAGTTCCCGCCTTCGAGTTGATCGACCAGAACGGGCAGGCTTTCGGGCGATCCGATCTGAGCGGGAAAATAAATATCGTCGATTTCTTTTTCACCTCTTGCAAGGCCGTCTGCCCCGTCATGAACGGCAATATGGCCGAGCTCTATCGTTCGCTGGACGGCACCGATCAGATCCGCATCGTTTCGGTTTCGGTCGATCCCGAAAGAGACAGCCTGCCGGTACTTCGAGCCTATGCCGACAGCGTCGGCGTCAGCGACAACCGATGGATTTTTCTTAGAGGGCCGATGCCCGACGTCGTCCAATTGTGCGAAAAGGGATTTATGCTTCCGGCCCAGGGCCTGCCGATGGGACACACGACTCGTTTCGCCCTGGTCGATTCTCAGGGCCGCATACGAGGCTACTATGACGGCATGAATCGCAGTAGTGTCGCGAAACTGAGAGAGGACCTGCGGCTTCTGGCCGATTGATCATATGAGCCTGTCCAGCCTTCCGACCGTCAACGCCGTCCTGAACGGCCTCAGCGCCATTTTGCTTCTGCTGGGATATATTCAGATCAAAAAAAGACAGCCGAATATTCATAAGAAGTTCATGATCGCGGCCCTCCTTTCGTCGGCCTTCTTCTTAGCATCATATCTTATTTATCATCGAGCCGTCGGGTCCGTGCTCTACCCGCACCATGACTGGACCCGAACCCTTTATTTTATCATTCTTATCCCGCACAGTTTTCTGGCGGCAGTCATGGTGCCGTTTATCATCGCCGCCGTGATTTTCGCTCTTAAGGGGAATTTTACGCGGCATAAGCGTCTGACCCGGTGGGTCTGGCCGGTCTGGATGTTCGTTTCCCTGAGTGGAATTGCGGTTTATCTGATGTTGTACCAGCTATAGGCTTCCGGACTATACTGCTGTCTATTTTTCAATAGCTGTGAGCGTCGAGTTTTACTTTCCCCCGGAAAATCCAGTAAATACTGACGGTATAGGCGACCACCAGAGGCATTCCCATGATTGCGATGATCAGCATAATTTCAAGCGTCTTGGGCGACGAGGCGGCATTGTAAATATTGAGACTGTTGGTCAGATCGGGAAACGAAAGAAGCATATTGGGAAACATCCCTATCCCGAACAATGTCAGCAGGGCCGCCATGGAGGCGCAGGACGACAGGAAGGCTCGGAATTCGCGACCGAGATGAATCTCCCGGGGAATATTGGCGATGGCCAGCATGTTGAGAATCGGGATGATTATAAGCGCCGGAAAGGCTCTCAGGTTGGCCGACATATGCGGGATATAGATCAGAGTCGCAATCGTCGTCACGGCATAGCAGATAATGAAGAAAATGATAGTGTTGTTGACCCATCCCCGGATTTTGGCCTGCAATTCGCCTTCCGTTTTCATGACGCCGTAAATGGCGCCATGCATCATGAACAGCGCCACGGTAGTGATACCGACGATCAGGGCATAGGGATTGAGCAGGCTCCAGAAACCGCTGGCGAATTCATGGTCGGCGGTTAAGGGAATGCCTCGGGCGACGTTGCCCAGCGCGACGCCGATCAGCAGAGCCGAGACGATACTGCTGACGCTGAAACTGACGTCCCATGTCCGCCGCCAGACCGGCGATTGCCTTTTGCTTCGAAATTCGATGGCCACTGCCCGGAAAATCAGGCTCAGCAGGAGAAGCATGAAGGCCATATAGAAACCGGAAAAGGCCGAGGCATAGACTTCCGGGAAAGCGGCGAACATGGCGCCGCCGCCGGTCACCAGCCAGACTTCATTGCCGTCCCAGACGGGACCGATAGCGTTTATCATCAGGCGGCGCTGGCCGTCCTCTTTGGTCAGCAGATGCAGAGCGCCGATACCGAGGTCGAAGCCATCAAGAATGGCGTATCCGGCCAGAAGAATGCCGACCAGCATAAACCAAATGGTATTGAGATCCAGAGTAAAAGTCATGCTCTCTGCCCCTCCACGCTTTCGGGTTCACCCTCAGGCCCTGTACGGATTTTGCGGTCGAGCAGGAACAGGAAAAGCACCAGCAGGAGAAGGTAAATCAGGGTAAACATGATCAATGAGGCCAACACCTGACCGGCATCGACGCTGACCGAGAGCGCCTCCGAAGTTCTCATAAGCCCATACACAATCCATGGTTGCCGCCCGATCTCGGCCGAGAACCAACCCAGTTGGTTAGCCAGTTCGGGCAACAGAACGGCGAAAACGAATATGAACAACAGCCACCTGCTGGTGAACAGAGTCTTACGCCACCAGGTGAAAAGCCCGATCAGGCTGAGCAATATCAGAAGAGAACCGATCGCGACCATGAGGTGATAACTCTGAAAAACGATGTTGACCGGCGGACGATCCTCAGGCGAAAAAGCCTGCAAACCGGTAACCGGCTGTTCGGCGTCGCCGGTTACGAGATAACTCAATAAACCGGGAATTTTGACGCCGGTAACTTCTTCATTGTCGGCGTTAACCCAGCCGAATAAATACAGTCCGGCCGGTGCGCTGGCGGGATAATGCCCCTCAAAGGCGGCCAGTTTGGCCGGTTGGGTTACTGCGATTTTCTTGGCACTGATATCTCCGGTCACCAGTTGCATCAGCGAGGCGGCGACGGCGACGATGAGGGCGATTTTCATCCCGGTTTTGGCGAAATCAACGTGCTTTTTCCGAAGCAGGTAATAGGCGCTGACACTGAGGACAAAAAAGGCCGCCGCCTGCCAGGCCCCCATATAGACATGGCTGACGCGGTCAAGGAATGAAGGGTTGAAAATCACCTGCCAGAAATCAACGACTTCGGCCCGCATGGTGTCGCCGAAGGGCACCAGATGATAGCCGGCCGGCGTCTGTTGCCAGGAATTGGCGACCACGATCCAGATGGCCGAAAAGTGGGCGCCGAAAGCCACCAGAATGGTCGCGATGAAATGGGTTCGAGGTTTGACCTTGTCCCATCCGAAAAGCAAAATGGCCAGAAAACCCGATTCCAGAAAGAAAGCGAAGACACCCTCGGCCGCCAGGGCACTGCCGAAAACATCACCGACGAAACGCGAATATGACGCCCAGTTGGTGCCAAACTGGAATTCCATGACGATGCCGGTGGCCACACCCATAGCGAAAATCAGGCCGAATATTTTGACCCAGAAACGGGTCATATGGTGGTAAAGCTCGTTCTTGGTTTTCATGTAAAGGCCTTCCATGATCACCAGGATCAACCCCAGGCCGATACTCAGAGGGGGAAAGATATAATGAAAACCAATCGTCAGGCCGAATTGAATTCTCGATAAAAGCTCCAGATCCATTCGCTGGCCTCCTCTGCGGCAATCTCCGCACTCCGGACACCGTAAACGGGCCGATATGAATATCTGCCCGATTCATGGTAGTTTTTCGCGCCGGAAACGCCGGGAATGCTTTCTTGATTGGCTAATTTTACCCATATCATAGATACCTGGCAAGAATAAAAAAAGCGGATGATTATGTTTGCTTCCGGGTCTTTTCAGGGTTATATTTGTGTCACTCTGGCACTCCGCCTGACCGTCCGATTGTATGGAGTGCTCCGCATATGCGAGCGAAATCATGTCAACGAAGCGAAACTCAAAAGCGGCCCTTAAAGAAGGCACCGAAATAGCGCGGTACACGATTACCGATCAGGCTTTGCACGGATATCCCGAAGATGTCTATGTCGCCCATGACAACAACCTGAATCGCAATGTCCTTTTGCAGTTTCTGCCCGGAAAATATGTCGCCGATCGGGAAATCAGGGACGCGTTCCGCCGGGTGGCGCAAAAGTTGGCCGCCGTCAGTCATCCCAATCTCCTGCATATTTATGAGGTCGCCGAGTATGAAGGGCGACCCTATGTGGTCATGGAGTATGTCGGCCGGCGAACTTTATTCGATATCCTGCGTGAAGGGAGCCTGTCGGTCAGCCAGGGTCTGGATATCGCTATCCGCATCTGCTCCGGACTGGAAGCTTTGCACGAGGCCGGGATTATCTATCGCGACCTGAGGCCGGATAGCATAGCTGTCAGCAAAACCAATCAGGTGCAACTCCTTCTCTTCGGACATCTGCTTATCGAAAGCACCGGCGACCGGGATGAGACCGGCGAAATGAGCGGCCTTGGCAGCTATGCCGCGCCGGAGCTGGGCGGCGGCCGCGAAAACGATATCAGCGCGAATATTTTCAGCCTTGGCGTTATTATCTTCGAGATGTTCGCCGGCAAACTTCCTTTCAGCGGAACCGGGAGGGATACGTCCCGAATTCTGGCCGATGGCCTGACGACGCTGGTGCGCAATAACCCTCGTATCCCACGGGAACTACACCTGATTATCGAAAAGGCCCTGGGGGAAAGCCCCGAAGCCCGTTACCTGCGCATCGACTACCTCCGGGAAGATCTCCAAATCGCCCGCACGGTCTATGCCTTGCGTGAAAGCGAAGAGCAATATCGTAATGTCGTCGAACGAGCCAATGACGGCATCTGCATAATTCAGAACCGTATCCTGAAATTCATCAACCGGCGGTTGGCTGACATGGTCGGCTACACGGTCGAGGAAGGCCTCAATACGCCGTTCGTGGATTACATCCACCCCGACGAGCTGGCCCGTGTGGTCGAAAAATATAATTTACAGATTACCGGCCAGGAAACTTCCCAGAGATACGAAACCGTCCTGCTTTATAAAAACGGCGATACTATCCCTGTAGAAATCAACGCCGTCCTCATTACTCACGAGGGGCACCGGGCTATCCTGGCCATCGTGCGCGATATCTCCCGACGCAAGCGGGATGAACAGGCTATGCGCGAAAGCGAAGAGAAATTCAGCAACCTCTTCCATAATTCACACGACGCCATCCTGATTCACGACCTCAAAGGCAAAATCCTCGATGTCAATCGGAAGGCCCTGGAATTATTCGGCTTTGGCCGCGAAGACATGCTGACCATGTCTATCGCCGATTTGCATCCGCCGTCGGCGGCGGAGGTCAGCCGGGCGGCCTTTCAAAGAATTTTCAAAGAAGCCCACATCAATTTTGAGATAGATTTTCAGAAAAAGAACGGCGAAATTTTCCCGGCTGAGGTCTCCTCGGGTATTCTGGAGATCGGGGGACATGAGGTTGTTCAGGGTCTGGTTCGCGACATCTCCCAGCGTAAAAGAGACGAAAAAGTCATC
Source organism: uncultured Ignavibacteriales bacterium (assembly GCA_964523575.1). GTDB lineage: Bacteria > Zixibacteria > MSB-5A5 > GN15 > JAAZOE01 > DAOUTW01. Next base: position 53,437 of record CAZGAV010000001.1, on the reverse strand, counting down.
AGGGAAAGCCGCCGGGCCCTGTCAACTCTAATGAATAACCTGGCCGGTATGGTCTATCGATGCCGTAACGACCGCAACTGGACCATGGAATTCGCCAGCGACGGCTGTGTGAAATTGACCGGTTACGAAGTAGACGAGATCGTCGAAAACGCCGTTGTGTCATACAATGATATTATTCATCCCGACGATCGTGAGGACGTATGGAATCGCGTCCAACAGGCCTTGAAGCAAAAGGAGCATTTCCAGCTTACTTACCGCATCGGCACCAAAGACGGCGGCGAAAAATGGGTTTGGGAGCAGGGTTGCGGCGTCTTCTCGGAAAAAGGGGAACTGGTCGCCTTGGAAGGATATATCGCCGATATTACCCGCCAGAAGGAAGTCGAACAGCATCTTCAGCTTCTCTCCTCGATTGTTAGGCAAAGCAATGAGGGCATCGCCCTGGTCGATCTTGAGGGTCGGTTATTGTATGTCAACAAGGCCATTGCCGATATGCATGGGTATGCCCCCGAGGAACTACTCCGGCAGAAATTGTCGATATTTCATACCCCGGCTCAATTACCGGAAGTCGAAGCGGCCAACCGTCAGATCATGGATAAGGGCCAGTTCAACGGTGAGATATGGCATAAGCGGCGCGACGGCACGGTCTTCCCCAGTTATATGAACAATTCCCTGCTCCATGACGAAACCGGTAAGGCTGTCGGTATGATCGGCTTTATGCGTGATATTACCAGCCGCAAGAAAGCCGAAATGGCTCTTCGCGAAAGCGAGGAAAAATATCGTAATCTGGTGGACTTGAGTCCCGATCCCGTCATCATCGTCAAGGATGGCTTCTATCAGTTGATCAATCCGGCTTTCACCGAATTATTCGGCTACACTCAGCAGGATATCGAAAATGGTCTGGATTTCTTGAAGCTGGTCAAAGAAGAAGACCGTGATAATATCCGCCGGCGGTACGCTGAAAGGCATATGAAATCGCAGTCGAGCAAGGCCTTCGTTATAGACCTGGTAGCCAAAAACGGTACTATTGTTCCTTGTGAAGCCGCCGGTACCCGGATTCGATACGACGGGGAATTGGCCGATCTGGTTATTATAAGGGATATCACAGCTCGCAAAAAAGCCGAGCATGATCTGCGTACCGCCCACGAACAGCTCGATGCGACCATGAATGCTCTGCCGGATCTGCTGTTCGAGGTCGACCGCGAGGGACGTATTCTCGATTTTCGGGCGCCTGATCCGGAATTATTGTATCTGCCCCCCAAACAATTTCTGGGCAAAAAAATGAGCGAATGCATTCCAGAACATGCGGCCCTGGTCGTTATGGAGGCCGTCGAGGAGGCTCTGATAGACGGGCAGAGTAGCGGCGGCACGTACAGTCTTGAAACCCCAAAAGGATTGTGCTGGTTTGAAATTTCGGCGGCCATCAGGGGCGAAAAGGAGTCACCGGAAAGCCATGTTATTGTCTTGATTCGCGATATCACGGCCCGTAAAGAGGCCGAAATGGACGCCGCCAGAAAAGCGCAGGTGATTGAACAGGAACGTAATACATTTATTGCCGGGCCGGTCGTGGTCTTCAAATTACAGAACAATCCGGGCTGGCCGGCGGAATACGTTTCTCCCAACATCAGCCAGGTTTTGGGCTATTCGGCCGATGAACTCCTCTCCGGGAAAACTTCTTTCATTGATATCCTTTTGGAGGAGGACGCTAAAACCTTTATCAATGAAATCGAGGCTTACAGCGAAAGCGGCGTCGATAATTTTTCACATCAGCCTTTTAGAATCGTCAGAAAAGACGGCGCAACGATCTGGATCGCCGATTATACGACGATTTTGCGCAATAATTCGGGCCAAATCACCCATTATTTGGGCTATATTGTCGATATCACCGAACGGAAACTGGCCGAAGAGATGCTTCGAAAAAGGACCGAACAGCTGGGCGTCGAACGTAAGGAGTTGAAAAATAAGAACATAGCTCTAAATCAAATCCTTGAACATATCGACGGCCAGAGACAGGATTATAAACAGCAGGTGTACCGGGAAGTCGAGCGAGCCCTTAAGCCTTTTCTCAAGAAATTCAAGGAAATGGCGCCCTCGGGCTCCAAAGCCGCCTTTGAGAACCTGGAAGATGTTTTCCAGTCTATTTTGGGCAAAGATATGGATGACTATACGCGGCGCTTTGCTAAGCTCTCATCACGGGAATCGGAGATTTGTGAGCTGATAAAACAAGGCATGTCATCCAAGCAAATCTCGGAATCTCTTAATTTGTCTATACTTACGGTCATGAAACACCGGGAACAAATCCGCAAAAAGCTGGAAATAACCAACAAAAGTATCGATTTGGCCACTTACCTTCGATCACATTAATTAATCATCTACGTAGTCAAATACGTGATTACTTCTCATTGTCGATTTCATTTAAACTCCGTTATTGATGGTGTAAGTTGTTAAGTCGGTTCTTGACCGGTGACCTTATTTGATCCGGTTTGAAATAAAGAAGACCCGGCGGTGTTTGTGGGACAACTTGACCAGACACCTCGCCTGACAACATCGCTTACAACATCGCTCGACAACATTGATTGAGATACAAGGCACCGCCGGGTTTTCAAGACTATACAATCCGCCACCCTTGGAACCTGTAACACGAATTGTCGACGATTGTCAGAATTGTTGACGGAAATGAGGACAGTTGAAAAAGTCTATTGTCAAACTAAAAACGGGATCGGCCGGAATTCATAAAAAATCAAACGATCATGGGCACCGGCAGATGAACGGTCAGAACGGAAGCGGCAATTACGGAGGATCAATGTCAAAGAAGGTAACCTTGTACACGGACGCCAAGGACCCTTATTGCGCCGAAGTCGAAAAATTTCTCAAGGGATTCAATATAATTTTGCAGGTTCATGATATCCGGCTTAAGCCCTTGAACGAAAGACAGCTTTCCAATCTTCTGGGGTATTTCGATTTGGCTCATTTTTTAAGTTCCAACGGCAAGTCCGGCAAAACCAAAGATCTGGATACGTCATTGAGCAATCGGCCCGAAATTCTGAAGATGATCGCCGAGGACAACAGTCTCCTGCGCAAACCGATCGTCGTTTCCGGCCGACTTATGACTCTCGGGTTCGACCGGCGAATCATCCAGGATATGCTTCAGATCAAAGCCGACGACTCCCCGAGTGAATACCGGGCGGAATCGGCGGCGTAAGAGAGGATTATATGGGTAAAAAATCGAATGCCGGCAGAAACCTCTTCATGCGGGAATCGATGATCCATCTGGAGTCGCTTCTGCGGGCTGCATTATACATGACGGGCGACAAGCGCACGGCCGATAATCTCATCCAGGAAACCTATCTCCGGGCTTATTGCCTCTGGGGAGATTCCAAACGCGCCGAAGGCTATCGCACTCGTCTTTTTCGCGCTCTGGCCGGCCTTCTCCATGAATATAAAAATTCCCGGAACCAGTTTACGGAGCCGGCGGTTGCGGTCTTTCCCGACGGTGATACGCTGGATGAAAGCCAGCTGATCCGTTTCGCCGAAGGTCATCCGGCGGAGAATATGTGCCACATGGTCGGTGACGAGATGTTAAGAACGGCCATCGAGAATTTGCCATTCGACTTGCGGCTGGTTGTCATTTTATCTTTCGTCGAGGGTTTCTCATATCAGGAAATAGCCGAGATCACCGAAACCAATATCGGGACTCTGAAGGCGAAATTGGGAGAGGGACGCCGACAATTGCAGGAAGAGCTCTGGAAATCGGTCACCCGCGAAGGCCTCGTTAAGCAACCTTCGAGCTATAACTAAAAAAACGCCGGTCAATCCGGCCGCCGATAATAAATTTTACGAGCCCGGTGATGCCAAGGAGATACATCTCGTTTGACATCGGCATCGCCGGGCTTTATATATTTGCTCGATATCTTTGTTGCTGTCAGATTTACCGCAAAAACCAGGCCGCCTCCCGGCGTTCCGGCGTTTCCTTATCTCTCCGGATCGGATACCCCAGCGGAGTTATGGTGGCGATATAGTGGTCCCGGGGGATATTCAGCATCTCTCTTACCTCATCCCGATCCATAGCCGCAATCCAGCAGGTGCCCAACCCCAACGACCAGGCCGCCAAAAGAAAATGGTAGGCGGCGATACAGCCGTCCTGTATATGCCGCCGCGACAGGCCGGGATCGGAGCAAATGGCCACCGCCATCGGCGCGTTGCCGATCGGCAGACTCCCCTTTTCTCTGATTTGGGCCAAATTCTCGAGTATCGACCGGTCATCGATGATTTTGAAATAATATGACTGCGCATTCATGGAGGTTGGAGCGAAACGGCACAATTCGAATAATTTTTCGATCACCTCCGCAGGGGGCGCCGTCGGTTCATATTTTCTGATACTGCGGCGAGTCCGCATTAATTCGTCGGCCATGAAATGGCTGTCAAGGTGATGGTCGAAGGACTGAAACTCCACCATCCGGCCCTCCGGATCGCGCGCGAAGAAATGGTAAATGGCGTATTTATCGTTGAATTTCGGCCGATCCAGAGCGATATCGGCCAGGCCGGCAAACATCCGGTCAACGGCTTCTCTGGTTTCATAGAAAAAGGTAATGATGCCGCCGATATCGACCTCGTCCCGTCGGCAAAAACCGAAAATGAAATTTCCGTGACGAAACAGGGCGCAGTCGGCCTGCTCCATCCACGGAGCGCAACCGATTTTATCGATATAGAATTTCTTTAAATCATCAAGCTTGTTGGTTTTGAAAAAGACAATGCCGCTCATTCAACCCTCCGTTTCAATTCCGTTTCGTTTTTATAATTTACATCAATGCCGCCGGGGATCAAGGGGAGGATGATATAATTGTCGTATAAATTAGCGGTTGCCATAAGCGGGCCGCGTGCCTATTATAATTATTCTAAGGACTGGAAAACGATTGAGGATGGTAGCGATGATTGACGCTTTGGAACAATGGCTTATCTCTCAGGGCTTCAATGCCCGGCTGGCCGACTATTTCAGTTGGGCCGGAGCGGCTCTGGCCATAATCGTGCTGGCCTTTCTGGCCAATTATATCGCCAAAAAATTCCTTCTGGTCGGCGTTTCTCTGTTCGTCCGTAAGACCCGGACGACCTGGGACGACGCCATGCTCCGCCGCAACGTCTTCACGCGCCTTTCCCACCTGGCCCCGGCTGTCGTCTTTTACGCCGCCGCTGACCTCTTCCCGCCGATCCAGCACCTGATTCAAAGGCTGGCGATGGCCTACATGGTCCTGACCGGGCTGGTCGCGCTTAACGCTTTCTTCAATGCCATTGTCGATATTTATAACACTTATGAGGTTTCCCGCGAGCGGCCGATTAAGGGTTACACCCAGCTGGCCATGGTCATCATTTCCGTCTTCGTTGGAATTTTCGTTATTTCGACCTTGCTGGGTCAATCGCCCTGGCCATTACTCAGCGGCCTCGGCGCCATGACGGCCGTGATCCTGCTGATTTTCAAGGACTCCATTTTGGGGTTGGTGGCCAGCGTCGAGCTTTCGGTCAATGATATGGTCCGTATCGGAGACTGGATCGAAATGCCGAAGTACGGCGCCGACGGCGACGTCATCGACATTACCCTTCACACGATCAAGGTCCAGAACTGGGATAAAACGATATCGACCGTTCCCACCTATGCCCTCATTTCCGATTCCTTCAAGAACTGGCGAGGTATGGCCGATTCCGGCGGGCGGCGTATCAGACGCGCCCTCAATATCGATATGACCAGCATAAGATTCTGTTCGCCGGCGATGCTGGACCGATATCGGAAATTCCAGCTGTTGAAGGAGTATATCGATTCCAAGGTGACCGAAATCGCGAAGTACAATGCGGATAATAAAGCGGACACATCGGAGTTGATTAACGGCCGCAACCTGACCAATATCGGAACCTTTCGGGCTTATGTCGCCGCCTACCTGCGCCATCATCCCAAAATCCATCAGGAGATGACTTTTCTGGTACGCCAGCTGGACCCGGGCGACCATGGTTTACCTATTGAAATATATGTATTTAGCAATGATCAGGTATGGGCCAATTATGAAGCAATTCAGGCCGATATTTTCGATCACATTCTGGCCGTCATTCCGATGTTCGATTTACGGGTTTTTCAGCAACCGACCGGCAATGATTTCCGCGCCCTTGGTCAAGCGTCTTCGGGATGCGACGACGGCGCTTGAGCCCGGCCGGCCGCTTCAATACCAGAATTTTTATTGTATTGGGCCTGATATCGCTTGACAAAAAACCGATTTGGGATGATATTTATTGTGTAGGATGGAGAGGAGGAAATGCAATAGGACCGTTTCCGCCGCTTGAAGCGACAAGCCCCGCCCATCTTACACGACATACACATTAAGTCTTCGCCCCCGGATATCAGGTCCGGGGGTATTTTATTGTGGTAATTGAGCCTTCAATCGGAATTTTCGCCGGCATCTTCGTCGTCGGGCGTGGGAAGAGTAATGCCGGGATGGCGGATTATCTGACCTTCTATCATATAGATGACATCCTCGGCGATGTTGGTGGCCAGGTCGGCGATACGTTCGAGGTGACGGGAGACATCGAGATGACGCGAGGCACAGCGCATCATCCCGGGATCGGCCAGGATGCCGTCCCAAACGAGGGTATAAGTGTCGCGCAGAAAATCATCGACGACATCATCGTCGGCGCAAACCTTATGAGCCAGAGAAGCATCGGCATTGACCAGGGCGTCGAGACTATCGGCCAACATGGTTTGCGTCTTCCCGGCCATATCCGTGATATGGAAAAGGCCGCATGACTGCGGTTCCGAGGCCAGAAAGGCCCCGGTTTTGGCGATATTGGCGGCCAGATCGCCGATCCGTTCGAGGTCGTTGTTTATCTTTAGAATTGCGACGATAAAACGCAAATCGACCGCCACCGGCTGATATAAGGCCAGAATCTTGAGACATTCTTCTTCGATGCGGACTTCGATGCGGTCGATTTCACTGTCCGATTCGATGACCTTCTCGGCCCGTTCCCGATTGCGGTTAATGACCGCCGAAACTGCCTCGCGCAGGCGTTCTTCGACCGTCGCTCCCAGCGTCAGGATCGACTTTTTCAGGTTTTCGATTTCTCGATGTAAATGAACTGACATAGACGGTTATCCTTATCCGAAACGCCCGGTGATATAGTCTTCGGTTTGTTTTTCGCGGGGCGCCGTAAAAATCTTTTGGGTCGGGCCGAATTCGACTTGCCGTCCTTCAAAAAAGAAACTGGTATAATCCGAAATACGACCCGCCTGTTGCATATTATGCGTCACGATAATAATGGTCAAATCCTTGCGCAATTCGGTGATCAATTCTTCGACCCGCGCCGTTGAGCGCGGATCCAGAGCCGAGGCCGGTTCGTCCAGCAGAAGAATTTGCGGTTCCACAGCCAGCGCCCGTGCGATACACATACGCTGTTGCTGGCCGCCCGATAAGTCGAGAGCGCTTTTGTGCAGACGGTCTCTGACCTCATCCCACAAAGCTGACCGTTTCAAACTGCGTTCGACGATTTCAGTCAGCTCGTCTTTTTTGGTAATGCCATGTAGCCGCGGCCCATAGGCGATATTATCGAAAATCGACTTGGGGAAGGGGTTGGATTTCTGGAAAACCATCCCGACTTTTTTGCGCAGGGAAACGACATCGACGTTGCCCCCATAAATATCCTGGCCGTCGATCAAAACCTGGCCCTCCAACCGAGTGCCGTCAATGATATCGTTCATGCGATTGAGAGTCCGCAGAAAAGTCGATTTCCCGCAACCCGACGGTCCGATGAGAGCCGTGACCTGCCGGGGCGGTATTTCCATATTGATGTCGAACAAAGCCTGAACGGGGCCATAGTGGAAATTGACATTCCGGGCCCGGACTTTCGGCTCCGTTTTGACGCCGGTCACCGCCGCCCCTACCATCGGTTTTTCCTTCTCAAACGTGATCGAATCAGCACCGCCGCCATGTTGACGGTCAATACCAGCATCAAAAGCACCAGCGCTGTGCCGTACTGCATCGGACGCACCGCCGCCGCGTCCGGATGCTGAGTCGCCAATACGTACAGGTGATACGGCAAAGCCATAACCTGATCGAAAATCGATCTCGGCAGTCGTGGCAGATAGAAGGCGGCCACCGTCAGAAGAATCGGAGCCGTCTCGCCGGCCGCCCGCCCGATGCCCAGGATCGATCCGGTCATCATGCCCGGCACCGCATAGGGCAGTACGTTTTTCCGAATTGTTTCCCATTTTGTCGCTCCCAGAGCCAGACTTCCTTCACGCAGGGATCGGGGCACCGCCTGCAGAGCCTCCTCGCTGGAGACGATGATAGTCGGCAAAACCATGCAGGCCAGCGTCAAAGCACCGGCGATGATGGAGGCCCCGAAGTGAAGGAAGAGGACGAATAATCCCAGGCCGAACAGCCCGAAGACAATGGACGGCACGCCGGCCAAGGTCATAATCGCCATGCGTAAAATCTCGGTGAACCTTCCCCTTTTGGCATATTCCGAAAGGTAGATGGCGCTGGCCATGCCCAATGGCAAAGCAACGGCGATGGTCCCGGTGACCAGCAGGATGGTACCCACAATGGCCGGGAAGATTCCGCCTTCGGCTCCGCTTTTGCGGGGAAAGCCAGTGAGGAATTCCCAGTTTATGACCGGCAGCCCATGCCAGACAATATCGAGGATGATATAGGCGATAACCAGAACGATGAAATACGTAAAAGCGCGCATCATCCAGTAAATAGCTATTTGTGAAGGCCGGGATCTCATTATTTATCCTGATACTTTTTTAACACCCGATGCGAAACCATGTTGAGCGTAAAAGTCGCCATCAGCAAGACGATCCCGACCCAGAACAAAGCCCGATAATGATCGCTCCCGAACGGCACCTCGCCCATTTCAGCGGCAATCGTGGCCGTCATGGTCCGCACCGATTCCACCGGCGAAGCCGTGATAATAGCGGCATTGCCGGTGACCATCATAACCGCCATCGTTTCTCCAATCACTCGGCCCATGCCCAGCATGATGGCCGCGATTATACCAGAAAGAGCCGCCGGGACGGTTACTTTCCAAATTGTCTGGAGTTTGCTGGCGCCCAGAGCGGCCGAGGCTTCTTTGTATGATTTGGGGACGCTGGTGATGGCGTCCTCCGAAATCGAAATAATGGTCGGTATGGCCATCAGCGCCAGAAGAAGGGCGCCGGTTAGAGCCGTCAGGCCGGAATAGAGATGAAAGACTTCTTTGACAATCGGCGCCAGAACCACCAGGCCGAAAAATCCGATCACCACCGAGGGAATACCGGCCAGCAGTTCGATGAATGGTTTAAAAATTTCCCGTTCCGCGGCGCTGGCCACTTCCGAAATATACACCGCTCCGCAAACCCCGAACGGTACGGCGATAATCGTCGCCAGGAACGTCACCAGCAGGGATCCCGTGATTAACGGGAGGAGTCCGAAAGATTCCTTTTCGAACGAGACCGGCATCCATCTCGAACCTAACAGCTCTGAAAGCCCCGGTGCTTTCACAAACGGGGCCGCTTCATTTCCCAGAAAGAGAAAAATCAGAGCAACAATCAGTATCGCCGTGGAAGCCGCGCTCGTGAAAAAGATCTTGATCCCTTTTTCTTTCCATCTCGGCTTCATGATTTACTTAACCGGAACATAGCCGGTTTCGACTACGATTTTCTGGCCTTCCTTCGACAAACAAAAGTCGATAAAATCTTTCGATACGCCGGTCGGTTCACCCTTGGTGTAGAGTTGCAGGGGCCGAGCGATGGAATATTCGCCCGAACTGACAGTCGCCTCCGACGGGGCGATGGCCGGGGCCTCGGCATTTTCCTTGACGGGAATCATCTTGACCTTATCGCCGGCGTCAGCCGCGTAACCGAGGCCGACATAACCGATCGACCAGGCATCGCTGGAAACCGCCTGAATAATGGCGGAAGTTGCCGGCAACAGGCGCGCTCTGGTCGTGTAATCCTTTTTCTGGAGGACATGCTCCTGGAAAAAGACATAGGTGCCGGAACTCGACTCACGCGAGAGAACCATAATCGGCTTGTCGGGACCGCCCACCTGATTCCAATTGGTGTAGGCGCCGGTATAGATCTTTCCGATCTGTTCCACCGTCATCACGCTGACGGGATTTTCGGGGTTGACGACAATGGCAATGCCGTCGCGGGCCACGATATGTTCCATCGGTTCGATGCCCTTTTGTTCAGCCATGGTAATTTCTTTGGGCTTCATTTTTCGCGAGGCGGCGCAGATATCGGTGGTGCCGTTAATCATGGCGGCAATACCGGTTCCGGAACCGCCGCCGGTGACCGAAATTTCACTATCCTTGTGAGCATTCATGAAAGCCTCGGCCCAGCTGGACACCAAGTGCACCATCGTATCCGAACCCTTGATGGTCACATAATTCCCGGCCGCTTTGGCGCCGTTCGCGCTGACCAGCGGCAAAGCCATGATCATGGCCAAACCGGTCAGCACTGCCGCAATCAGTCCCAGGGTTTTCTTCATTTCTCCTTACTCCTTCCTTAAAAATAGACCACGTTTTATTATGCTATAGAACATCCCGATTGTTAGAAAATTATTAGCATCTGATATAGTTCATATGAGATTCCAAAATATTCCCTGCCTGTTTTTGATATTCCGGTCGTCCAAGTGATTCGAGGGGGCCTTCCCCCGCCAGTGATGTCATTGTTATATAATGTTTTAAGTCAGACGGTCAGGATTTGACCGGGGCAGATGAATGGAGAAGGTGCTCCCCCGACCCGGCTCGCTGGTCACTTCCGTGTGACCGCCATGTATTTGAACAATATGTTTTACGATAGAAAGCCCCAATCCGGTGCCGCCCATTTTTCGGCTGCGGGCCTTGTCCACCCGATAAAACCGTTCGAACAACCGCGACAGATGCTCTTCGGCGATGCCGGGACCATAATCGATCACTCGGACAACGACTTCATCGTCCTCGGCTGCCGCCGACACTTCCACTTTCTTATTCTCCGGACTGTATTTGACGGCATTGTCGATCAGGTTTATCAACGCTTGTTCCAGAAGCGGGGCATTCATTCCGACCATCAGGTCATCGGGACAGTCGTATGAAATATCGATATGTTTTTCGGTCGCCTTGAGGTCGCAGGCATGGACCGCCGCATCGAGAATATGTTTGAGCCGGCCCGACTCGAGGGCAAGGGAGGGTTTTTCGGCCTCCTGCTCCAGATGGGACAGGCTGAGAAGGTCTTCAATGATAGCCTGCAGACGATCCGAATGCCGCGCGATTATTTCCAGAAAACGCCGGGCCGTGTCCGGGTCATCAAGGGCGCCATCCAGCAGGGTTTCAACAAATCCCTTGATCGAGGTTACCGGGGTTTTCAATTCGTGCGAAACATTGGCCACGAAATCCTTGCGCACCGTTTCCAGACGGCGAATCCGGGTTATATCGTTAAGGACAAAAAGAGCCCCGATAGCCTGATTTTGTGCATCGTTCAGAATCGCTCCATGAACCAGGAGATATCGTTCCTCTTTTTCGAAAAGGGTGATTTCGGCCTCGCCCGATCGGCCGGATTGGAGAACATTCTCGACGAATTCGAGCAGAGCCGGGTGGCGGATGATTTCATGAAGCATTCGGCCCTGAATTTGTTGCGGCGAGAGGTTAAACATATCGGCCATTGCCTTGTTGGCGCTTATCAGCCGGGCTTCGGTGTCCACCGCCAGAACGCCTTCGATCATACTTGCCAGCACCGCTTCCTGTTCATTGCGCTGGCGGACCACGGTTTGCATCCGATCATTCAACTGCCGCGCCATGCGATTCATCGAACTTGCCAGACTCCCCAATTCCTCTATTTTGGGAACCCGTAGTTTGTGGTCCAGATCGCCGGCGGCAAACCTTTCGGCGGCCTCCTGCATATGTTCCAGGGGATGACTGATACGCCGGGAGACAAAAAAGCTGACGATGGCAGCCAGTACTGCCACTACCAGACCGCCCAATGCGACACGAGTGTAAACCGTATTGAGGGTTTCATCAATTGATGTTATCGGCAAAGACAGCCGGAGCACTCCCAGCACCGCGCCGGAATCTTCAATTGGGATAGCGACATAGATCATGTTCTGGCGCAGGGTGAAACTGTAGCGAATCGCCTCCCCCCGACCGGAATCGAAGGCAGCCATGACTTCGGGTCGATCGCCGTGATTATCCATAATCGCCGGATCTTCCTCGGAGTCCCCGAGCACTTTGCCGGTCGTGGATATGACAGTGAATCGGGTTCCAGAGAGCCGTCCCAGACGCAGACAACTTTGCTGGACCAGCGCGGTATCGCCGGTTTTCAGCGATTGCAGAATCGCTTCGGAGGCGAGTCGGCCCCTCATTTTCAGGTCCTCGCCTGCCTGTTCAATCGAGAAACGGCGGAAAGAACCGGAAGCGTACCAGGTAACGGCGGCCAGCGACAGGACGAGAAGCAGTAAAAAATAAGGATATACATGCCATAACAACCGCCGGTTGAACATAAATTATCCTTTGAAGCGGTAGCCCACGCCCCGAACGGTTTCGATCAAATGCCCGGCCGCTCCGAGCTTTTTGCGCAACCCAACCATCTGAACGTCAACCGACCGGTCGGTTACCGGGTAATCACTGCCATGCAAGGCATCAACAATCTGGTACCGGGTGAAAACCCAGCCGGGCCGTCGCGCCAGAAGGTTTAATAGCCGAAATTCGGTGGCCGTCAGGTCGGCCGGTTCGTCGCCGATCAGGACTTCATGCCGACCCGGGCGGATCACGATATCGCCTATTTTGATATCGGCCTCCTCCTCGATCGGCCCGCTTCGTACGCGACGCAGGACGGCGCGGATGCGGGCGATCAATTCCCGGGGACTGAACGGTTTGGTAATATAATCCTCGGCGCCCAGTTCCAGCCCCACGACAATATCGGCTTCCTCGCCCCGGGCGGTGACCATAATAATCGGCAGGGCGGAAGTTTCAGAACGGCTCTTAAGATTGCGGCACACCTCCAAACCATCGGTTCCGGGAAGCATGATATCCAGAAGCGCCAGATCGGGAAGTTCGCGAAGGACCGTCTCGACGGCCTCTTCACCAGTCGTGATCCCGACGACGCGATAACCTTCGCGGGTAAGATTATAAGTTATTAATTCCAGGATGTCTTCCTCGTCTTCGACGACCAGGATTTTGTCGGCCGGCATGAGATAATTCTCCCTTCGGTGACTATTCGTGATAATAGTGCAAAACGTTTGTTAGGAAAAGATTAAATTTCGGTGTGAACCCGGTTTGGGACGGTCTTTTCCCCCGATAATATTATCGCCGAAGGAGATATTCCGGTGGCGGCGCCTGCATTTCGCCCCCATAACGAGGCTGATAGTCCCTTGTCTTTTAATAAATTGGACCGGGCTGAAAGAAAGCCCGGCCTGTCACCAGCGGTATTGCCACCTGATTCAACGGGAATAGGCGTCATTTCCCAAGACATTACAAAGATTGTCATATTAACCATGGTCGGCGGCGTGCACGGGGCCGTGTGATGGATGCGCGGATCGAATATCAGGGAAATTGCCCTTGACAAAACCCCTCGGTCGGCCTATTCTTATTGGTAAAGAGCGCGAGCAGATCCTTTCCGGCGCCATGAATTCGTCATGACAAAACGCCAATTCCGTGACTCATGATGATTTGTGGCTGGAACCCGGGTGAGTTCCTTGGCCGGAATTAGTCTATCGATAGACTTACAGGCATCTATCGCATGGCGTGCGCATTCATCAATGGAGACAGCTTCTAAAATGATTGAGTCCGCTGTGGTCGCTTCAATTGAGTTGAATTCATATTTCTTTTTATGCATGTGTGAGGACGTCCGGTCGCGGCCCGATGGAAATTCTTCCTGATTCGGGCGGCGGGAGTCGGCGGCTTCTCCGTCTGGTCATTTGGACAGGGCAAAAACGGATCGGCGCATGACCGATTGACGACCATGAATTCGGCGCCCGGAAATTAACGGGACGGATTCGGAGACTAAGTGACAATGCGAAATATAAAAATGGCATCCCGGTTTCATGCGAGGCATGATATCGACGGGTTCGATATCATGGCATGAAACGAATATCCGACCCGGCGCTCTGAGCGCCGACGATCGGCAGTGGAGAAGGAGGTGAGTGGATGGTATACCTGATTGATCCCCGGGACGAGATAATCGTCTCATGGTGTCCTTTGAATTGTCCCGATTACGGCCCGGCTCCGTTGTACGGCATCGATCCGTGCTGGATCTTTACTTAAGCCGGGACGGCCGGTCCGGATTTCCGGAGCCCGGCATCAAAAGTTGGAATGTGTTGCATGCCTGTAAGACATTCTGAACCGTCACCGGGCGGCGGGCAACGCCTCGTTAGTATCCGAACATTGCACGCCGCTCGCAACCCTTAATCTACGGAGGTATCCGCATGGTTTTCCTGATTGACCCGAAGGATGTCTTTGCCAGTGAGAAGTGCATTAAGTGCAAGGGCGTCGTCCATCCGCTGTACGGCGTCTATTGCTACGTTTACTACATGTAAAAGAGCACTTGCCACAGCATCTTAAATCGGGTCGTTCCGCAATTTTACCGCAAATCCCCTTTGCGGAAGATCCGATTTTAGGGAATTAGTATCGGGCGGCATTCGATTAAAACCGGATGCCGCTCGTACCCCGGCCGGGTCAGATACGAAAACTGCGATCTTCCATGTGGTGGACGGGTATAATTGGACATGTAAGGTGGCCGGCCATGGATCGTTACCGAGACGACGGCGCCGCCTTCACATTCATTATCATAAGGAGGTGAAACATGATTTATCTTGTCGATCCCAAAGAAGCCGGTTGCGCCCGGTGCATCTCGTTCTGCCGGATCAAGCCGATGTACGGCGTTCCGCCGGTTTACTGCTACGAGGTTCAATAGCGCCAGGTGTAATTAATCGAGGCTTGCCTTTTCCCCAATCCCGGCCCCGCCTTTGGCGGTTACGCAATGTTGAGGTTCGGGCGGCAAGTCACCGGATTACGGAAATACCGTGGGGCGGGATCGACCCGCTCCACGAGAAATTACAATAACGATAGGTGCGCAAAATGTCCAAGTTATCGCAATACAACCATTTTCAACCGTGGCGTGACGGCTACCATATCGCTTATAATGCCTTGAGCGGCGCCGTGGCTCTCATGACCGACGAAAATTTCGAGGTTTATCGGCGCATATCCGAAAAGCTGGCGTCGAATTCCAAACCGGAATTGTCCGATCAGGAAAAAGAGCTTTTCAAGCAACTTGAATACGGCCGTTTTATCTGCAAGGATCATGTGGATGAAGTCGAAGCCCTTCGCTTCCGGCACAATCTGGACCGCTATAACCAATCGACGCTGGGGCTGGTGCTGGCGCCGACGCTGGCCTGTAATATGGCCTGCCAGTATTGTTATGAAAGCAACAAGAAGGGCCGTCTTTCCGCCCAGACAATCGAAAAACTCGTCGAATTCGTCGAAAATCGGGCACCCGGAATCGCCGGACTCGATGTCAGCTGGTATGGCGGCGAACCGTTGCTGGCATTGGACATTATAGAGGATTTGACCAGCACTTTCATGGATCTGGGCAAAGAATATAAATTCGAGTACACCGCCTCGATGATCTCCAACGGCTACCTCCTGACCCCGGAAACGGCCGACCGTCTCAAAGAGTACAAAGTCCGCTCCATCCAGATCACGCTCGATGGGCCGGCGCGGATTCATAACCAGAAGCGGCCCCTGAAAAACGGCCGGCCGAGCTTCGAGACAATTGTCAAGAACATGCAATACGCCATCGATAAAGTGAACATCGGTCTCCGCGTCAACGTCGATCGCAGTTTCACCCCCGAGATTATTCAGGAGCTTCTTCAGGAATTGATCGATGCCGGCTTGCATGAAAAGATCGGACTCTATTTCGGCCAGCTCGAGGCCTCCACTCAGGTTTGTTCCAATATCGCCGAATCGTGCTATGAAACGGCCGATTTTTCACAAATCGAAATCGAATATTATCGTCTGCTGCTTAAGAACGGTTTCCGGATTGACCGCCTGCCGTCACCCATGAGCACCTTCTGCATGTCTCAGACGATTAACTCCTATCTCATCGATCCCGACGGCGATATCTATAAATGCTTCAATCACGTCGGCGACAAAAACAAGAAAATGGGCAACATCGCCGAGGATATCAATTACCAGGATCACAATTTCATGCGGCTGTTCAGGTTCGAACCTTTCGGCGACGACACCTGCCGGTCGTGCAATTATCTCCCTATCTGCATGGGCGGATGTCCATCGCGCCGATCCGACCGCGGTTTGAAAGGAGAACAACTGTGTGATAGCTGGCGGCATAATCTGGAACCGATGCTCGAGATTATCGCCCTTTCACGTCAACAAGAAATGCAAAAAAAGGCAGCCGCCGCTGTCAAGGAGTAAAAGGGTATGGAAGAGTTCAAATTTTATCCACAGCATACCGTCTGGGAAATCACTTTTGCCTGTAACATGCGCTGTCTGCATTGCGGCACCGCGGCCGGGAACAAGCGTCCTCAGGAATTAACCGATGACGAAACCTACGCCATCATCGACGAGCTGGCGGCGTTGGGCGGTCAGATCGTGACCATTTCGGGAGGCGAACCGCTGATGCGGAAGAACTGGCGGGAAATGGCCCGGCGCTTTATCAACCATCGCATCCGGACCGGTTTGATTTCCAATGGTTATCTAGTCAACCAGAAGATCGTCGACGATTTCAAGGAAATCGGGATGGACAATATCGGCATCAGTTTCGACGGCATTGAAAAAACTCATAATTATATCCGTCAGCGGCCGGACAGTTTCAGCCGGGCCTACAACGCCATGAAGTTGATGACCGAGGCCAAACAGCATTATTGTGCCGTCAGCCAGATATCGAACATGAATTTGGCCGAACTGGATCAGATCCGGCAATTGCTGGTCGATGTCGGCTGCCCTCAGTGGCGGATCCAGATGACGACCGACACCGGGCGGATGTCCAAGGACATGGTCATGTCGCTGGATAAATATCCCGAATTCATCACGAAAATTATAGAGTTCCAGAAGAAGAATGATGAATTGGATATCGACGCCGGCGAAAATATCGGTTATTACGGATGCCAGGGCATGGCTTTGCGCCAGGGCGATCCCTATCTCGGATGCTACGCCGGGACCCGGGTGCTCGGCATCGAATCGGACGGAACCATCAAGGGCTGTTTGTCCATGCCGGAGGAATTCGTCGAGGGCAATGTCCGCGACAGTTCCCTGACCGAAATCTGGAATAATCCCGAAGGGTTCGCTTACAACCGTAAGTTCACCCGCGACACGGCCACCGGCGCCTGCCATGACTGCACCTATCTGCCGTTGTGCCGCGGTGGTTGCACTACCACCTCGTGGTCGGCCACCGGGGAGCGCGCCAACAACCCCTTCTGTATCTATCAGATCGAAAAAGCCCAGGGGATTGAGCCGCCGCCCGATACGGAAATGATAATAATGCTGTTGAATCGATTCAAGGAACCGGTGGAGGAACCGGCGGCGGCCAAGAAGGATTGAGTCCTTTGACCGGCAAACGATCGCCTTCCATCCTGCTGGTTTATCCGTCCTGCTTCCATTATCCGGTTTATATGGAGCGGGTCGAAATCAAGACGTCGCAATTGTGGCTGGCGTCGTATCTGGACCAGTTTTATCCCGTAACATACGCCGATTTCGAAATCGAAATCGGCCGGCCCAATACTGCGATCCAGATCAAGCGGTATCACCGCAAAGTACGGGAATATCTTGAAAACCACGATTTCGATATCCTGGCCATTTCCTGCTGGACCAGTCTCTCCTATCAGGCGACACTGGTCACGGCTCGAATATGCCGGGAACTCTTTCCCGATAAGGTCATTATCGTCGGTGGCTACCATGCCTCGGCCCGCACCGATGAGTTTATCACCGAGGACCATGCTATCGACTATATCATCACCCGCGAAGGTGAACTGGCTATAAAAGAGATCGCCGACGGTTTCCATGAAACCGGCCGGCCGCCCCATCCCCGGATTATTTCGGGACCGATGGTCACGGAAAGTGATTTCGTCGGCTACAACTGGGACCTGATCGACGATTTCTATCATCGCAATTTCCCGGAAGGTATCGTCACCACCTGCATTTACCTGTCCCGGGGATGCCCCTTCGGATGTTCCTTTTGCATGGAGCCGTCCAAGGAACGTCGCTGGCGAGCCTTTTCCCCTCAGGAGGCGGTGGATCAACTCTTCCAACTGGTCGAGCGTTTCAAACTCTATTCCATCGGTATCGCCGACGCCTGTTTCGGCATGCGGCCGGCCTGGCGGAAGGAGTTTATCCGCCTGCTGGTCGAACGTCAGCCCAAATTCTGGCTGGTTTTCGAAACCCGGCCCGAATACCTTGATGCCGACGATATCAGGATGCTGGAGGGTCTCAACCTGGAGATTCAATTCGGACTCGAAAGCAGTTCGCCGGAGATGCTCCGGATCATGAAGAAGACCAAACAGCCGGAGAAATTCCTGCATCGTTTTTCCGAGGTCAGCCATTTATTGACCGAGCACAAAATTCTGCATCGGGCCAATATGATTTTCAACCACCCCGGAGAAACACGCCGGACGCTAGAGGAAACCTTCGCCTTCATGGACCGGGAGCTGAAACTGGACAATTCTTATTTAATGTGGGCCATGCACGGTTTTATGGATTTCCCGGGTTGCGAAATCGACACTAATCGCCAATATTATGAGTCAACCTTCGGCAGTCGTTTCCTGGCCGGGGAATGGTGGAAGGACGAGGAGGATCAGTACGAACACAGCATGCAATTTGTCCCCTCCGCCGACCTCGACGGCGACCGCCTGAAGCTGTGGAATCGGATGGCGGATGAGCGGGACGCCCGAATGCGGGATGCGCTGGCGCCCCAGGCTTTTGTCTTCGCCGCCCGCAAATATTTTCTTGAATGGCAGGATGATTATCGATACCCAAATCGCTAAGCGACTCTGGCAGTACCTCCGGCCGTACTGGAAGCTCGAGGTGCTGACATTTTTCGTCACGGCCGTTATTGCGACCCTGACGCTGGCATTGCCGATCGCGGTCCAGTTCATGATCGACGATCTCATCCCATGGCTTATCAAGACTCAGGACAGCAGTCTCAAGCTTATCCGGATCATGATCTTCGGTGGCGCGTTGATGGGGATTTATCTCGGTAATGTGCTTTTCTCATGGTGGCGCGATTATCTGGCGGGACGGATCGGGGCCAACATCATCGCCGACATCCGTTCCCAGCTCTTTTATCACCTTCAGCGGGTTTCGCTGAGATTCCATCAAACTCATCAGGTGGGCGAAATGATGTCGCGCCAGTTGTCCGACGTTCAGCGCATCCAGAACCTCCTGACCACCACCCTGCTCATGTTCCTGACTAATATTCTCATGCTGCTGGCGATCATGATTTATCTCCTTAACGTCAACTGGTTGTTGACGGTCGTGGCCCTGATACCGGTGCCCCTGACGATTATTTTGTCGAACAAATTCGGACGGCGGCTTCACACCATCAACCGCCACCTGCAGGAGGCCATCGGCCGGTTCACGGCTTCCATGCAGGAATCATTTGTGGCCACCAAGATCATTCGGGCGTTCGGGCAGGAAAAGAGGGCCAAAGCGGAAATCGACCGCGACCTCAATTCGTTGACCGGGCTGTATATCAAAAACAGCGTCACCACCTCGCTGGCCTTCAATTTCATGCATTTTATCAACATGATCGGCCCGGTCGTGGTTTTGGCCTGGGGCACCTATCTCGTATCCGGGGGAACGATGAAGCTGGGCGCCCTCATGGCTTTTTACATATTGCTCAGCTATCTCTACTCGCCCATCAAGGATCTGGCCACCATCAACGTCGAGGTGCAGGCCTCGATGTCCTCGGTTGACAGAATTTTCGAGTACCTTGATCTGCCGACGGCTGTCGAAGAACATTCACATCCGGTCTCTCTGTCCAAAATCACCGGAGGCATCGGACTGCGCAATGTTTGCCACACTTACCCGGACAGCGGTTTCAGCATCGAAAACCTTTCGCTGGAAATAAAGCCGCACGAAAAAATCGCTATTGTCGGCCCATCCGGTTCGGGTAAAACGACCCTGATTAATTTGATCATGCGCTTTTTCGACCCCGACGCCGGAAGTATCACTCTCGACGGCGTCGACCTCCGCCAATTGCCGGTGCAGACGCTCCGCGACAATATCGGTCTGGTCGATCAGGAACCGCTTCTGTTCAAAACGACGATCTTCAATAACATCGCCTATGCCCGGCCCGACGTCAGCCTCGATGAAGTCATTGAGGCGGCCAAGATCGCCAACATTCATGATTTCGTAAAAAATTTGAAAGACGGTTATAAGGCTGAGGTAGGTGAGCGGGGCGTTACTCTGTCCGGCGGCGAGAAACAGCGTCTGTGCCTGGCCCGAGCCATCCTGATCGATCCCCCGGTTCTCATTCTGGACGAGGCCACTTCCTCGCTTGATTCCAATTCGGAGCAGTTAATTCAGGAAGCTCTCAAACGGGTCCTGACAGATAAAACCGCCATTATAATCGCCCATCGACTGTCAACCGTCCAGCATGCCGACCGCATCATCACTATGGATAACGGCAAGATCGTGGCTGAAGGCACCCATGCCGAACTTCTCGATAAATCACCCCTCTATCGCGAACTGGCCAGCAAACAGTTAATGCTGTGACGCCGGGTCTGCGGTTTCTTCAATTCCAAACATCTGAGCGTTGAACCGATTCGGCTCGCGGGGTATTATGCGATGGGCTGAGTAATCAGATGGCGTTTGACGGCCGCCTCGATAGCCTCGAGGTCAACCTGTGTATCTTTGCAGGGCCCGATGGGGCGGTAATTGGGAAAACCGATCACCGGGATATGAGGATTGACGTCGATGAACCCGGCCAGAAGATCGCGTTCGCAGGCGATGGCGATAATCAGGGCCGGTCGGACTTCGCGGATTTTACGGCGGGCTTCGGTGCCACCGCCCGCGGTGGAAAGTTCGAAACCATAGGTATCCCGCATCCGGCGCAGGGCGATGTTATTTTCTTTGGTGAGACAGCGGGGCGTCAGCATCAGCATGCGGTCGGGAGCGACTCTTTGAGGATCGCTGTCGAGAAACAGGTTATGGAGTTTTAAAAATGAATTGACGAGGCGATCCCGGGAGACACCGAAAACGCTCCCGATCCGGATCGAAATTTCCAGAAGCAGATTGACCAGCTTGGGCACCACAATTAAGGTCGACAAAAAAGGCCGCCGGCTGACCGCTCCCCAGATAAATAAGAACAGCCATAAAACCAGGACGCCGGAGAGAGTCAGATAGAAGATATTGAAAGCCCGGCCCAGTATGTCGCCGATTTGGTCCAGGCGCGGATAGATCAACCAGCCGAAAAGAGCCGCGATACCCAGAATGACCACGATGGTCGCGATGGCGACGCCGATAAACACCCGGCCGTCGGTATCGCTGGAAGTTTCCGTGACCCGGCCGTCCCAATCGGCCCATTCGTCGCCCAGCTTGCGTTTAGCCGCCGCCTCGTTTTTCTCAACGCCTTTGTCTGTCATACTCAATTAATATACGCATCCGACGGGTCAAAGCCAAAATATTTCATCGTTTGGCGTAAGTGACTCATCGACAACAATTCAGCCCAACACCGCCGAGGAAAAGAGCGTTTACCATAAGTTGCGCGTCTCCCAGATCGATCAGGCCGTCGCAATTGACGTCGGCGCGATCAGGGTCCGGTGGTTCTGGACCGCTACGGAACAGATACCCCACCAGCGAGGCCACATCACCGACGTCTAATTGTCGATTGTCGTTGATATCGCCGCAATTCAGATTGAGACCGAGATCGGTGAGCGCCTGCCGGAAGGCAATGATATTATCCGGCTCATTCATCAACGACAGTGGAAAATTGAAAAGTATGAAACTTCCGGTATCGCTCAGATATCTGATGCCATCGATCTTCTCATGGTAAGTGCTGTCAGGGTAAAGGGATTGATAGCGATACAGGGGTTCGACATCATCCATGGGAGAAATATAACCCGCCAGCGGCAGATAACCTTCAATCGGAAGCGGGGCCGCCGCCAGCTTGGCCGAATCGGCCGTCAGATCGGGATAGCCTGATGTGACCGAACGGCATCCCATCAGGTCGCCGCGAATCTGCCCGCCCGATAAAACGATGCCGTTGGTGACGGCGCTGTCCAGATGGATGTAATCGTGAAAGAATGATCCCTGGCTATAGATCGAAGTATATGGAGCTATTCCGATGTCGCGACTGGAGGCGTTGGGAATAATAAAGACGGCTTTGCCCCCGTGGATCAGGTAGTTTCTGATGGAATCGATGGCCTGGTCACGGAATTTTCCGCCTCTCATTTCGGAGTCGAAAACGATCACCGAATAATCGGCCATTTTCTTGAAGGGAAGAAAGCCGTCCTCGACATCATAATAATCCATCGACACTTGCGGTTGCACGGCATACACCAGGCGATCGACATAGCGCTTATGATAGGCGTCGACGTGGACCGAATAGTCGTAATTCATATCATAGAACAAGACCTTTTTGTCCAGGGCCATCGGCAGGGCCGATACTGGCCCGGCCAGCGTCGATTCCAACTGCAAATCATTTTTGGCCGCGACTTTATAATTGTACCATACGCCCGATTCGGCGCCATAATCGCGGTAACTTAGCGCCGAAACCGAATCATAGAGTTGATATACCTCACGCCAAGCGGCGCGATAAATCATATAAACGAATAGGCCGTCGTCGTCGGGCGGGTCCCAGCTTATTTCCGGGATATTCCCGTCCATCTTGATTGCCGGATTTTGCGGTGGAAGGGGCGTAGCCGGTATAGACTGCGCCTCGAAGGAATAATCTGATTCCCGCCCCTGCTGGTCGATCAGGGTCACCGCGAATTGGTAGAGGTGCGAAGGACTGGAAACGGAAAACACGTACATGGTGTCCTGGAGCGGGAGAAGATGCGTGCGCCGCCAGATATTGTCGTAAACAGTATCCCGGACGTTGACATAATAGCCAGCGGCCGACGGATAATGGCTTTTGTTCCAGTACAAAGTGACCTGGCTATCGGAGTAGTCGAGGACCTGTAGTCCGACCGGCGGCCCCGGAGTCGGTAGTTGCAGACCGGAACGGTAAACCGAATCAGCCCGCCGGTGATTTATCATCAACTGGCTGAAATCGAGCCGGTTTTCGAAGGCCTGCGGGGATTCGGGGTCGAAATAATCGTCGAAATCATCGGGATCGACATGAAATCGATCGGAGCCGACGATGGCGAAAGCCACCACCACCGTATCATGCGGCGGCAGGTCGAAAGGCCCGAAGGAATAGAGGAATTTGGTATCGTTGGTAATTTGAAGAAGTTTGCGGTCGCAAGGCACCCAGCCGTCGGTGGAATCATGCGCGTCCATTTCGATCTGATTATAGTCCAGTTCCGGATGGGCCATTACATAATATTTATCCTGCTGGCGCTGGGGCGTCCCGAGGAAACCGCCGGCAAAAGGACGAAAAGGGTCATCGGGCGTGCCCACCCGGCGACCGCCGAAATCGCGTGTGGAGTTGGCATCGGTTATCCACCAGTTGAAATTGCATATAGGGTCGGAAACCGGAGCCTCGAGCAAGGCAAGCGAGACCACTCCCGATACCGAGTTGGCGTCCCAGCCGCCATCCTGCCCGGGATCTCCGTCCATATCGTAACTGTAGGGAATAATCACCCGGCTGGAGCTGTCGCCGTCATACAAAAAGGTGTCCAGGACCCCCGAAACATCATCGGCATAGCCGAGGGCGGAATAGATCCCGGTACCGACATAAACATCGGCATCCACGATTACCCCGAACCAGCCGTCGGCGATATAAGTATCGCGAATGTTCTCAATCGCATATTCAAAAATGACAAAATTGTCGTACAGGCTGTCGGACCAGCTGTAACTGCGCTGGGTCAGTTTTATGCCCATCGGAATATGGGTGGTGTCGTCAAATGGATTCGAATAGGTGACATACGGGGCGGTGACGGTATCGGTAAAGACGGCAGTGAATTCGTCGTTGGCAAAATCGCCGGTACGGCGAACCCCGCCCGCGGCGGGATCAGGCGGCCAGAATTCATAAATGCCGGTGTAGTAGTTGTCATAGGAAGCGGAAACCAGAGTATCGCCGTTGACGATACCGCCGACCCAGATTCCGCCCGAAAAAATATATTGATTGGAGGTTCCGGTGGGAAACCCCGCATAACCGGCCGTCTGGTTGGTTTCGGGATCGCGATAGGTTCCATTATAATTGCCATAAGGGGGAAAACCGGCGCAGGAAATCGGCACGGTCCAGTACCCGGCGTTATGGACAGCCAATTGCCTTAACTGCGAGGCCGGTATGAGCGGAATAAGGCCGGTATCAGAGGCTGTCGATTCGAGGCTGACCGTCCGAGGCGCCTGCCCCGGGGGTGGCGCCGCATGAATCGATACACTGACCACTATCAGCCCCCATAACAGGTTGCCAACAAGTCTCTTCATGTAAAAAATCCCCTAAAACCTGCTTCGGACTTCAGTGGACGGTTCAGACGGCTTCGTTGACAATATAATCAATTTCCGGCCCAATAGACAATCATTTGATCGTCCCCGAACGGCATCCCGGAAATATATCGGCTTCGGCTTATTTATTGGCGGCAGCAACTCAGGGGCGGACCATCCCGGAAAACCAGGTTGATAATTTCCACGGCATCGCCAAGATTTACTTCGGTATCGCAATTGACGTCGGCACGGCGGTCGTCGGCCGGCGGCGGCCCGGCGCGATACAGGTAGTCGATTATAAATACGGCGTCGCCGATATTCGCAAAAAGGTCATCGTTGATATCGCCGCAATACATATCGACCCCCAGATAATCCAGGGCCCGTTTCATCGCTACTATATTAGACGGTTCTTCCATAAGGGAGAGTTGAAAATTAAATAAGACAAATCGGCAATTTTCTTCGGCGTAACCGATACCGTTCACCTGATCGTGGAAGATACTGTCGGGATATAGCGACTGGTAGCGATAGATGATATCGACACTGTCATCGGGATAGAGACATCCGGCCATGGGAATAAAACCGTTGATATCCATGATAGCCGCCGCCAGCTTAACGGTGTCGGTTATTAAAATGGGAAAGTCGGACGCCGCCGGCAGGCACCCCGCAAGGTCGCCCCAGATGGCGTTGTTCTGTATGACGATGCTGTTGGTGACGGCGCTGTCAAGATGCAGAATTTTGTTATAAAACGATTCCGGTTCGAAGACAGTCGTAAACGGCGGCTGACTGCCCACGGGAGAATAGGCGGCATTGGGAACGATAAACAGGGCCCGCCCGCCGTACGAAAGATAATTGGAGATGGAATCAAGCCATGAACCGGGGAGGCGGCCGCCGCGTTTTTCGGCGTCGAAAATAATCACGCTATAATCGGCCATGGTCTTGAAATTCAATTTGCCGTTCTGGATGTCATAAAACGACACCATAGTGACCGGCTGGAGGTAATGAAAAAGCCTATCGATGTACGATTTTTTGTATGGCCCGACATAAGCATCGTCCTCGATATTGAGATCGCCGAAAAGAATCCCCTGGTCCAAAGCCATAGGCAAAATCGCCACCGAATCGGTCGGTTCCGACTCCACCCCGGACTCGTTCCGGGCGGTGATTCGATAACTATATTTTACCCCGGATTCTGTCTGCTCGTCGCAGTATACGAATTGCATTGTTGAATCATAGACTTCAAACGGCCCCTGCCATATGGCTCGGTAGATAATGTAAGCCGGCAATCCGGCATCATCGGGCGGGATCCAGGTCAACATCGGCGTCAGGGAATCGAGGGATACTACCAACGAATCCGGAGTATGCGGGCGGGCGGGAATAATGGAGACCACCCGGGATGGCGCCGATTCCACTCCCGTTGAATCAATAAGGCTGATGGCGAAGTCGTACTCATGGGTTGAATTGATAACCGGGAAAGTACAAAAACTATCGAGCGTCGCGGCAGGAAAGGCATGATGCCAGTGATTATCATAAACGGAATCCAGGACATTCAGGAAATACCCGGTCACCGCCGGATGGGAACTGGGTTTCCAGGCCAGCGCCACCGAATCATCATCGTAATCGACAAGGTGCAGGCCAATTGGCGGTCCCGGATGCGGCAGAATGTATCCCGACCGATAGACTGAATCGGCCCGGCGATGGTTAACCATCAAATCGGTGAAATCGAGTCGGGCCTCATATTCATCGGACGAAGCGGGGCTGAAATAATCCCGGTAATCATCGGGGCTGACATGAAAATCATCGGAACCGACGACGGCGACAGCAAAGGTCATCGAATCGCCGGGAGCCAGATCGAACGGGCCGAAAGATAACAGGCATTTGGCGTCATGGATATAATTGTCGAAGGACCCCGCCGGCGCCAGCCAGCCGTCGGTACTGTCGTGAACCATCATTTCGAGATGATTGTAATCCCTCTCCCGATGCGACAGAATATAATATTTATCTTCCTGCGAACAGGGGGTGCCAGTACCGCTGTTGAAAAACGGCCGGAAAGGATCGTCCGGCGTCCCTATTTGCCTCGGTCCGAAATCATAAGCGCGGTTGCCGTTGGACAGCCACCAGTTGAAATTGATCGTGGGATTATCGAGGCCGATTCCGAGAAGCGCCAGCGAAACGACTTCACGCGAGGAATTACCATCCCATTGCATCGTCCAGGTCGGGTCGCCGTCGCGGTCGAAACCATAGACTATCAAGGCGCGGCTGTCGGGATCACCGGGGTCGAGCAGAGTATCCAGGAAACCTGAGGCGTCATCGCGGTACCCCACCCATGAGCCGTCGCCGGTATCGGCATATATCTCAGGATCGAACAGAACTCCGATCCAGCCGTCACGGATAAGGTTGCCGCGGATATTTTCCACGACGAAATCGACTATGACGAAATTATCATAAACCGTATCGCGCCAGCTGTAACTGGATTGTGTAATCTTCAGGCCCATGGGAGTATGGCCGCCCGGATCGCAGGGATAGGTTTCCGAGATATAGGGCCAGTCGATGATGGTATCGGTGTACACCGAAACGAATTCATCGTCGGCGAATCGCCCGGTGCGGATCACACCGCCGGAATCCGGTTTGGGCGGCCACAATTCGCTTATATTAAACCAGCCATCGGTGCCCACCGAGACCAGAGTATCCTCATTGACAATGCCTCCGATCCACAGGGAGGAATGCCACAGCGCCACATGGTTGGAATCGGTCGGATAGCGGGGCATCAGCACCGGCCGGCAGGTTTCAGGATCGATAGCGGACCCCATACTCACCCGATACGACGGAAAACCGCCACCGTCTATCGGCAGGTAGAATCGTCCGGCATCATGGACAGCAATGGGACGAATAGTATAATCCGGAAGAACGCCGCAGGTATCGGTTTCATCGGTTGATTTGGTCGGATTGAATTTTGCGGGAAACGACCTGGTCGCCGGAAAAATCATTCCGGTCGTCAAAAGCGATAGCCAGATGATGATAAAAATTGCCTGCCGCATAAATCACTCCGGGACGGCGCCGGATGATTAAAGCCGTGGATACTGCAGATTCCGACTGCCCTGCATTATTGTAATTATCGGCAACAACCGGGGGCCAGTCCCTTACCGCTATAAAAATTTATCAATATTAAGACGTCGGCCAGATCGTATTCGCCGCTACAATCGACGTCACCGGCCGCCCACAAATTCGCCGGCTCGGTCTCATAGTAGAGCCATCTTATATAAGCCACGATATCGCCGATGTTGAATTGCAGATCGCCGTTTATATCACCACAGATGAAATTCTCGCCCAGATCGGCTACGGCCGCTTTCAGCATGGTCGCCGCCGAATCGATTTCCATCAGCGACAGTGGAAAATTAAGCAGATAAAACTGGTAATCATCCCCCTTATAACGGATGGCTCCGACCTGGCCTTCGGTGACACTGTCGGGATTGGAGGACCGGTATGTATAGACGACCTCGGCCGGCTCGCGCGGCCAGAGGTAACCGCAATACGGCAAACCGGTGGGCACGCTGTATCCGAATTGATTGACTCTGACGCTGTCCCATTTCAAAGTCGGCATCAGGTTATCGGGCGAAGTCTCTCCCACCAGATCGCCGATCAGTTGATATCCCGAAGCGACCACCAGCGGTCCGATATAACTGCTGTCCAGCATCAGATAACGGGAAAAGAACGATTGCTGGCTGAATCTGATTATCTTGGGCGTCACCGTCGGATAACTGGCAACAGCCGCATGACGCAGAATGAGGATGACCTTTCCCCCATTGGCCAGGTAGACCGGCAGCAAATCAGCCAGCATGCTCGACAAGGCTCCACTTCGATTCTCAGCACTGATCACGACCAGCGAATAGGGAGCCAGGTCGAAGATGGTTAACGGATTTTCGCTGTCACCGCGCCGCCGGGTGTAACCGGTGCCCGCCAGACCGCGGGCGAACAAGGAGTCGGCGAAATCGATCTGATAAACCAGATTGGCGGTGATATTGCCGGGATTGGCGTTGACCGCCAGTATTCCCGAAGTCAGGGTCAGGGGTATCAGAGTTACGGACGGCGACGGTTTCGATTCATTCCCGGATAAGTCCACAGCCGTGACATAATAAATATAGGTATGCGCCGCCGCGACGGTGAAATCGATACTGATGGTATCCGGCAATGAAGCCACCAAAACCGTATCGGCCGCCGCTTCTTCGATTCGGTAGAGTCGATAATAATCGAAGTCGGCGTCGCTTGAGGCCGCCCATTCCAGAACCGGGTAAGTCTGGCGGCCGGTGCCTTTCAACCAGGCCGGCGGATGCGGCAATCCGGTGAGGATCACAATTTCAGGCGTAGTTTTGCCGACGGCGCCGCCTTGATCGACCGACGCAACCTTGAAAGTATAGGTTGTTTCGGGATCCAGATTTGCCACTACCGCCGTGGTATCGTCGGGATCGTTGACGGCCACCGTTTCCCACGGTCCGTCTCCTGCCCGCCGCATCACTTGGTACCCGGCCATATCGGCCGCTTCTTTTTTCGACCAAATAAAGGTTGCGCTGGAATCATCATAGGCGATCTGGCGAAAATTTTGCGGCGGTCCGGGAGGCGGCAGATCAATGCCTTCACGGAAAACGGCCGCCGCCGCCAGGGCCGAGGCTTTCAGTTCACTCAAATCCATAACTTCGTAGTAATCCGAAACCGATTGCCGATCCGAGGGATCGAACCATAAATTGATAAAGGGATTACTGATGACATTATCGCCGGCGACGAAGGCGACTGTAAAGGTGACCTCCTCCCCCGGCGCCAGATCGAAAGGGCCGGCGGAAATAACGAAACGAGTGTCCTTGCCCCAGGCCATAGCGGTTCCGAAATCGCCGGGAGCCAGCCATCCGGGATGATTCAACCCGGCTTCGATCTGATTGTAATCGACTTCCGGATGCGACATCACATAATATTTATTGCTGTCGCCATAGGCGGTCGCGAAGGATCCGCCGAGATCGCGGATAACAGGTTCATCCTGACGCGGCGCCCAGTCATCTTCGGTCAGATTGTCAATCGCCCACCAGTTGAAATTGACGCTGTAACCGGGTTCAGATAGCCCCAGCAGTTCGACCCCAAAAGCGCCCCTGGTCGAATATTCGTCAAAATCGAATTCGGCCGGATCGCCGTCCATGTCGAGGGAATAGGCCAGATCAAGATCGACCCAGGAGCCATCGCCGTCCACCGCGCCGTCGAGATACCCGGAAATATCATCGGCGTTCGCCGGCGGCCAGATCCCCACATCGGCATCGGCATAAATGCCGGCCCAGCCTTTCTCGATCGGCGTCGAATCTATATTCTGTATCGTGTATTCCACGATGATTGAACGGTCATACGGAGGCGATTCCCAGGTGTAGCTGTGGGACGTCACCTTTATCCCCAACGGATACCAATCATTACAATCACCCACCTGACAGCGAAACAGGGTATCACCGAGGACAATGGTATCATAGGCGACGGCGATATGCTCAACGTCGGCCCATTCTGACGATGTCTGAAAAGCCCCTTCGGGACAGGGACGGGGATTTAATTCCGGCACCGGCGCCACATAGTCGAAAGCGTGTGACACCAGCGTATCATTGCCCTTGATACCGCCGACCCACAGACCGGCCGCATAAAGATATTCACCACGGGAACGGGCCGGAAAATTGGCCTTGAAAATGAATGGCAGGTTTTCGGTCTGCTCCTCATCGTCGGGATAAGGCGACCCTATCTGAAAGGGTTTCCCGAAAGCCATGCGATTGGAATGCACCAACCATAAGTCGGACAGAGTGTCGCTGATACGCTGAAAACAATAGTCGCTCGCGATCTGAAATTTATCGGGGAAATCATTCTGCCAGACGTTAATGGCTCCGACGGTCGGAGCCAGACCGATAACGAGAAATATGATTATGGCTGTATATCGCATTCTTGCCAGGATTCGAGTTTACAGGATGGCATTACCCTGTCTTATCAATATAACGTTCAAATAGATAATTCGTGAAACAAAAAATCGGGAAGCCCCAAATAACAGAGGAGTTCCTCCCTCACAAAGGAACTCCTCATCCCCACCTCATTAGTACCCTTCACCGCCATACAGAGTAACTAACTTCACCAGTAGTAGTATCAAAAGTCATGCCACGCCCGGCAATTGCTGAAAAAATATTATAATAACAACCGGGACAACGCCTTAGAATTATGCAACGGCATCCGGTAAGATGAACAGAAATTTATCGCTCTCGCATATCTTGCGTGCGAATAGTCACCGAAGATAGCCCCCTATCGATATCTTATTATATTATAATCAATTAAAACATTTTCGCAGAAAGCGCGGGTTGATCCGCGCTATAATATAAAAGGCGCAGAATGTGCGATTCATTCCGCGCCTGAGTATGAAAACATTGGATTTTATCTCTGGCCCGGCAAGTGGACCGACATCTTATGAAGATTATGGCAGGCTTCCATCACCGATTCCGAAATCACCGGGTGGCCGAAGGTCAGTGAACCCAGTTCCTTGACCGTCAGCTTTTCCTTGATCGCCAGAGCGGGCGTATGAATTACCTCGGTGGCATGGGGCCCGACAATGTGCACGCCCAGCAAGCGGTCGGTTTTCTTATCGCCGATTACCTTGACTTCGCCCGCAATTTCGCCTTCGGCGTGCGCTTTACCCAGAGCCCGCATGGGAAAAGATCCGGTGGCGATTTCATACTTCTCGGCAGCTTTCTCCTCGGTCAGGCCGACTGAGGCGACTTCGGGTTGAGTGAAAATAACCGAGGGCACGCTCAGATAGTCGATTTTCCTCGCTTCGCCCAGACAATTATCGACCGCGACCGCACCCTCGGCCACGGCGGTATAGGCCAATAGCGATTTTCCGGCGACGTCGCCGATGGCATAAATATTTTTCACGCTGGTCAACATCCGATCATTGACCTTGATGGAACGGTTCGGGTTGAGTTCGACGCCGACTTTGTCCAAGCCGATATCGCCGGTGTTGAAAGCCCGGCCGATCGAAACCAGCACCTGTTCGGCCTCCAGCCGGGCATCGTCGGTCAACCTGGCGCCGATCTGTCCCGAGGGCGACGCTTCCAGACCCTCGACCTTGACCCCGGTATGTAATCTGACCTTAAGCTTTTTCAATTCCCGTTCGATGATTTTGGAGGACATGGCATCCTCCATGGGCAACGCCCGGGGCAGCATTTCGACCATCTCCACCTTGACATCGAGGCGAGCCAGCATGAAGGCCCATTCACAGCCGATGACGCCGGCCCCGATAATCAGCATCGATTCCGGCAATTGTTCCAGTTCCAGAAGATGATCCGACGAAAGAACCCGGACACCATCGAGAGGAAAGGCGGGGATATTGGCCGGACGTGAGCCTGTGGCCAGAATAACATTTTTGGCCCCGATGGTGATTTCGGTTTCATCAGGAGTTTCGATGACGATTTTCCCGGCCGAGGCCAGCCGTCCAAAACCATTGTAATGCTCGACCCCATAATTCTTGAACAGCTGCTTGATGCCGTTCACCAACCCACCGACGATTTTATCCTTGCGGGCTATCATGGCCGGCCAATCCGGGGTCGGGGCGGCCGCCAGCGAAATCCCGAATTCAGAGGCGTGCTTCATTTGGTAATAAAGGTTGGCGCCGGCGATGAGCGACTTGGAAGGTATACAACCCCGGTTCAGGCAGACGCCGCCGACCTTGTCTTCCTCGATCACCGCCACCCGGGCCCCTTTCAGAGCCGCCCGAATAGCCGCCGTATATCCGCCGGGACCGGCTCCGATGATGGCAATATCGTACTTTTCGATGGCTCGACTCCTTGCTTCGGGATTAATCAATTATTGCCTATAATACGCCGCCGGTCTTTTTTTCTCAAGTTCTTTTTGCTACCGCAACGCATACAAAAAGGCCCGACCGTAGGCCGGGCCCGAAATCATAAACCGTGGCCGTAAGGGCTGCTACTTGGTTCCGGTCAAGGTGACTATCACAACCAGCGAATCGATCGTGACATCGAAAGCATCTCTCGGCAGCACCGCCGCATAAAGGCTGAAAGCGCCCCCTTTAAGCACGTCCTTGAATTCATCCAGGTTGGTTACGTATTGAATCGACTGATTCCAGTCGATCGTCACGGTCTTCCCCGCCGGCACATTGACCCCGGTCAGGATGATATTGGTTAAAGAGTCGAGCATTTCCTGCACCGATTCGTAATTGGCCGAGGTATTCGGCTCCAGGAAAAGCTGGAAGTCAACAGGCTGGGGCTCGTTGTTGGTCACTTCCAGATAGAAACCGATGTTGTCGATATTCCGGATATCGTCCCGATATTGTTTGAAGGTGGCGTTATCGCTGAGATCGACTTCCATCTCGCCGTTCTGGGCGAATAATTGGTTGGAAACATGGATAGGATTTCCGTCGGCGTCGGGCGACAGTTTGGCCGTGATCACGACCGTTCCGGTCGAGAGGCATCCGGCCGCGACAGCGATAATAAACGCCGTCGTCATCGCCGATATCAGATGTATTTTTCTCATGCTGCGACTCCTCTTAATAACTGCCGACATAATAAGTGATACCGGCGGTGACACCGATCGCTTTTCTGCTGGTCGATTCCTCGGAAGCGGCGATATTAAACCGCCCGCGGAGATCGATATCGAATTTCGGGTTGATGGCCAGGGCCAGTCCCGTCCCGAAAGACCACCCCGATTTATTTGTCGTAAGATCTCCGTCTCGTTTGGTATTGTAAACTGCCCCGCCGATGAACAGGTATGGTTTCAGACCAATTTTCATCATCGGATCGCCAAAAGTGATATCGACTCCATAACTTTTAAGCGAGGAACCGTCGCGCGTGCCCAGCCCCCCGATATCGACGTCTCCATAACGACCGAACTGAAGATTCGGTTCCAGCGTCAACATATCCGCCAGCCGGGTCCTGATCTTTACCGCCACCAGCGTTCCCGAAGACTGGTCCTCCTGCGCTACCGGAATCAGGACGCCGCCGGATAATCCAAAGCCGACCGGATCGGCCCATGTCAGCATCGGCAAAAAGACCAAAAGTAGAAGGTTAAGCCAAAGTAGTTTTCTCATTCTGCCTCCGAAAAGCTCATTTTTACTTACGCCCCCCATAATAAGCGAGCCAGCGGCTCAGGTCAACCCTTATTAGAAGACGTTTCCGGAAGGGCGGTGTTTAATCGGGTTCGGCACCGACCAGAGGCCGGAAACGGACTTTTCCGGTATTAAATCCTTCAACTATACAACCGGTTATGTTTTATAAAGTTAAAAATATTTTTACGGTTTATAAAACCCGGAGAGCCCCCACCATTTCTCATAAGTCATTAATATTTATAATCTTATGCTCCGATCAGGGCCGGAAGCCGGTTATTTAACTCCAAAAAAGACTCCAGAAATAGAAAATAACCGCTTGACAAGGCCGTTTTCTGATATTATATACGGACACTTTATTAAACTTTTGGAGACGTTATCATAAACCGATGAGATTGGGCATTGGCAAAAGAATAAGGGATTTGCGGCTGGCGGCCGAACTGACCCAGGAGGAATTGGCCACCCGGGCTCAGTTGACCAAGGGTTTCATATCCCAGTTCGAAAACGATCAGACGTCGATTTCGCTCGATTCCCTGATTGATATCCTCGATGCTTTGGGGATTTCGATCAGTGAATTCTTTGCCGACGACGAGGCGACCGAAAGAATCTCTTTCACCCGCGCCGATCGTATTTCACTGCCGGGCCGCGGCGCGCAATCTTTCGAACTGCTCGTGCCCGGTTCGACCAATATGCTCATGGACCCGATCCTGATTACGCTCGATCCGGGCGAATCATTGCCGGTGGAAGAACCTCATAGCGGCGAAGAATTCGGTTATTTGCTGTCGGGTCAATTAACCATCAAGTACGGCAAAAAGAGTTATCATCTCCGAAAGGACGATTGTTTCTATTTCGAGGCGTACAAGACTCACCAGTTTTTGAACAAAGGAAAGTACAAGACCACTTTCATCTGGGTCGTCAATCCGCCCCAGATGTGATGGCAGCCCCGATAATGGGAGGACCGTATCATGCGCAAACTTGGACGACATATATTGGCTGAATTCAGCGGTTGCGATCGGGAAGTACTCAACGACCTCCAGGCGATTGAATGTCATTTAAAAGAAGCCGCCCGCAAGGCCCGGGCGACCATCGTCGATTCGGTTTTTCATCAGTATAACCCCCACGGTCTCTCGGGGGTGGTGGTTATTGCCGAGTCCCATATCTCGATACACACCTGGCCGGAATACGGTTATGCCGCGGCCGATTTCTTCACTTGCGGCGACCAGGTTGACCCCTGGGAAGCCTGCCGGTACCTCAAGGAAAAACTGGGTTGTCGGGATTTGCGCACCCGTGAAATCGCCCGGGGAATTCCCGGAGGCAACGATGAAATCCTGCCTCACAAGCCGGTCGAAAGCCCGATGGCGCGAGGCGAACTGGCGTAAGGGCGCTCCTCATGAAAGCGATTCATATCAAGAAGCGTATGTCTGCCCGGAGCATGTTCGGGATAGACTTTCAACGGGCCGACGAAATGATGCGGGCCGTGCCAACCCCATTTATGGTCCTTCGCCCGGCGCAGGTGCGTGAAAACCTTCGCCGCCTGCGAGCCGCTCTGCCCGGCGTCGAGGTTTTCTACGCCGTCAAGTCCAACAATCATCCGGATATTATCCGCACGCTGGCCGGCGACGGATGTTCCTTCGATATTTCATCGGTGCGTGAGCTTAAGGGCACTTTAGAATGCGGCGTGGATGCGGGACAGACGATTCATACCAATCCCATAAAAAGCCGGCTGGAATTCGACGGCTCCATCGATCTGGGCGTGCGAACCTTTGTCGCCGACAATCTAAGCGAACTGGATAAATTCGGTCGATATGGCGACCGGGCCGGTCTTTTACTTCGTTTTCGGACCGAGGGTAAGGCCGCGGCGGTTGACCTTTCTTATAAATTTGGCGCCGCCCCGGAGGACATTCCGGCCCTGCTGGATAAGATTATCGCTCTCCGCCTGAATTTCAAGGGCTTCTGTTTTCACGTCGGGTCCCAATGTACCGATCCCCGGCAATACGTTTCGGCGATTAAAACCGCCCGAAGCCTGATTGATTTGGCTCATGGTAAGGGTCTCGACCCGGAAATTTTGGATATCGGCGGAGGCTTCCCCGTCAGATATTTGAGCAACATACCGTCGATTGAAACCATCGGTAAAGCGATAGCGACCGCCCTGAAAAGGGAGATCGACCCTTCCATGCGCGTCATATGCGAACCGGGACGATATATCAGCGGCGATGCCGGCACCCTCTTCGCGTCGGTGATCGGCAAATCGACCCGGAGCGGAATCATATGGTATTATCTGGACGACGGGCTTTACGGTTCTTTTTCGGGTCGCCTGTTCGACGGTTGTGACTATCAGGCCCTGACCAACCGTAACACCAAATGGGAGAAGGCGGTGCTGGCCGGTCCCACCTGCGATTCTTTCGATGTCATTTACCGGGAATGCCTGATGCCGCCGCTGGATATCGGCGATATCCTGATGTTTCCCGCCATGGGCGCTTACTGCTCGGTGTCGGCTTCGGATTTCAACGGCCTGGAAAAAGCTCGCATAATAACGGTCGAGTGGTAGGAGTGGTTATGAGCGCAGACAAAACTACCCTGAAAGTCGATGAACGCTTTATCCGCGAAGATGCGATGGATAATCTCTGGAATGTCTGGTTTACGGAATTGCATCAGGGAAAATCGGGTCATACATTCAAGATATCGCGTTTCGTCGAGTCAACCGAGTCCGAATTCCAGCGCATTGAAATCCTGGAAACCGAGGAGTTCGGCAAGGCGCTGGTGCTCTATGGTTCGCTTATGGTTGCCGAAGGCGACACCAACGCTTATAACGAAATGATCGCCCACGTGCCGCTTTTCGTCCACCCCCATCCCGACCGGGTGCTGGTCATCGGCGGCGGCGACGGCGGCTGTGTCACCAACGTCATGATGCATCCCGATGTTAAAAACTGCACTATGTGCGAAATCGACCGGAAGGTGGTTGAGGCTTCGAAAAGACATTTCCCTCGCTTGACGGCCGGACTGGACGATCCCCGGTGTCATCTGCTGTATGAAGACGGCAAAAAATTCATCGAAGGAACCGACGAAAAGTTCGACCTGATTCTTCTCGACCTCTCCGATCCCATAGGCCCCGCCGCCGAGCTCTTTCAAAAGACTTTCCATCAGGCGGTCCATGACCGCCTCAACGACGACGGCATTTTGGTGACCCAATCGGAGTCACCGCTTTTCAATCCGGCTACTATCAAAGCCATGTATGCCAATTTGAAATCGATCTTTCCGATCGTGAGGATGTACACCTGCCTGATGCCGATATACCCCTCCTCCTACTGGTCATTCGCGTTCTGCTCCAAAAAGTATCATCCACTGGACGATTTCGACGCCGCCCGGTACGAAACAACCGACCTTGTTGCCTGCACTTATTATAATAAAGACATCCATTTCGGCTCCTTCGCTTTGCCGACCTATGTGAAGCAGCTTTTGAAATAAATATATCCATTGCGGCCGACCGGCATCGGGAATTCCGGGACTGGGTCATGGGACGGAGTAAAATAGTCTAATTATCCGATCTATTATTTGGGGAGGGGAAAATATGTCTGCTGAGGATAAACCTGAGAATAAATTGATCATCCTCGCTCTGCTGGCCTTTTACGCCCTGATTATCATCCGCAACGCCTGGGTCTGCGACGACGCTTATATCTCCTTTCGCACCATCGACAATTTCATCCATGGCTACGGTCTGACCTGGAATATCTCGGAGCGGGTGCAGGCTTTTACTCATCCCCTCTGGGTATTTGTCCTGTCTCCGCTCTATGCCATAACCGGCGAGATCTATTTCACTTCTCTACTTGTCTCGCTGGCACTATCCCTTGGGGCGGCCGCTCTGTTCGCTTTCAAGCTGGCCGATTCCTGGCGTATGGCCGCCATCGGGATTCTGATCCTGGCGTTATCTGACGCTTTCATCGACTATTCGACATCGGGTCTGGAAAATCCTCTGACCTACCTCATTCTCGTGCTCTTCATGTATTTCTATTTCAGGCGGAACCTGACGGTTCATTCTCTTTTTGCCCTTTGCCTGCTGGCCGCTCTGGCGGCAGTC
The DNA here is from genome assembly GCA_964523575.1 of uncultured Ignavibacteriales bacterium. Classification (GTDB taxonomy): domain Bacteria; phylum Zixibacteria; class MSB-5A5; order GN15; family JAAZOE01; genus DAOUTW01. Next base: position 15,719 of record CAZGAV010000001.1, on the reverse strand, counting down.
AATCGCCAGGATGTCATCCTGATTTATCTGCCAATGTTGGTCTATGCCTTCTGGCAGGTTCGTGGCCGTAAAGCCCTGGTCGCGGTCGCGGCCGGATTTTCCCCTTTGATTCTCTGGGAAATCTTCTCGATGTTGTATTTCGGTTTCCCGGTTCCCAACACCGCCTACGCCAAATTACATACTGGCGTGGCCTCCTCTCTGATGGCCAGACAGGGGCTGGCTTATCTGCTCAATTCCATCAAAATCGATCCCCTGACAATCCTCGTCATCGGCCTGGCACTTTCGGTCCCCTTCGCTTTTCGGATACGTAAACAAATGGCCGCCTCGCTGGGCCTGCTTTTCGTCCTTGTTTACATTATCCGTATCGGGGGATGCTTTATGTCGGGTCGACATTTCGCCGCGCCGTTGCTATTTTCGGTGGTGTTGCTGGCACAATTTCCCTTCAGGCTGACGAAAAATTTCATGCTGGCGGCGACCGGTATTGTCCTCATGATGGGACTGGCCCAGGAATTTTCTCCCCTCTACACCAGATACGACCGGAATCAAAATTATGAACCGGTGCATTTGGGCAACGGTATCACCGATGAACGTAAGTTCTATTTCAGCGATATGGGCCTGGTCAATTATATCCGAAGGGCTCCCCATTGGCCGATCGGCGGTTGGATTAACGAGGGTCTTTACGACCGCCGCGAGAAAGTGCGCTTTCATGCATCGGGAAATATCGGCATGTTGGGCTTTTATGCCGGTCCCAATGTCCATATCCTTGATTTGAATGCCCTGGCCGATCCCCTGCTGGCGCGACTCCCGATAAATAATAAATATAATCCGGCCATCGGCCACTTCGCGCGAAAAGCCCCCCCCGGTTATGAAGCCACCTTGCGAGAGGGCGAAAACAAGATCGATAATCCCAGCTTGGCTGCGTATTATGATACTCTCAGCATGATAACGCGCGGCAATATATTCAGCTTAAGACGACTGTGGGTGATAGCCAGATTCAATCTCGGATATTATGATCATTTGGTGGATGACTATGTGAAATCCGATATGATCGTAGTCAATCTCTCGGAGATAAGCCAACCGAGGCCTCGTGGATACGGTTGGGACGGACCCGGGAATATCGTCATCAACGCCAGCGCTCTTGAGGTAAAACTCGATAGTCTCAGTCATGCTGAAAATATCGAAATCAGCCACGACAACAACGACATTTACAGGATTGTCTTTCTCCAAGGGGATAGAGAACGCGGCAATTATACAATACCATCGGCCATTTTTTCGATTGAAGGACTCGATGTGACTTCTTTTGACATACCGATTGAGGCGTCCGAGAAAGGTTTTGACCGAATCAGGATTTACCCCGAATCGGGTGATGGCATGTATTCAGTCGGCCATATAACCTTGTCGAAAATTTAACCTCGTCTGCGGCCGTCAGCAATTCTCGTAATTGGGACCGCCGCCGCCCTCGGGCACAACCCAGGTAATTATCTGATATGGGTCGGCGATATCGCAGGTTTTACAATGGACGCAATTGGACGGCGTCAACTGTAGATGCTTGCCGTCGCCGGATTCGTTTTCGACCATCTCATACACCTGAGCCGGACAGAAATACTGGCAGGGATTTCCGTATTCTTCGACGCATCGGTTATTGCAGATGTCGTAATCGGCGATCACCAGATGCGGCGGCTGTTCTTCTTCGTGCTTGGTATTGCTTTTATAAACATCGGTTAATTTATCGAAAATCAATTTATTGTCGGCCTTGAGCGGCGGTTTCGGTTTTTTCCCGCCCAGGAAGAAATCGGAAAATTTCTGCATGTGAGCGTAGTCCGGTTCGGTTTCCCGCCGGTCGAATAGTCCCCGCCCGCCGGTGATGAACTGGAATCCGAAATAAATCATTCCGGCGATCAGGCCGCCCTCGAACCCCTGATGATAATTGCGGACTTTGTACAGTTCGTCGCGGGCCGCGCTTTTTTCGAAACGAGTTGTGATCGAGGCCAGCGCCGCCGAGGAGTAATCCCCTTTTGGGGCCGCTTCGAGAATCGTCTCGGCCGCCATCATCCCCGACTCGATGGCCAGATGAATACCTTTGAGCCGGATGGCATTGAGGAACCCGGCCGAATCCCCGACGATCAGCAGGTTGTCATGATACAACTGCGGCATGGCATAATAGCCGCCTTCGGGAATCGTCTTGGCGCCGTAATGGAGCATCTCACCGCCTTCGATGATTGGCCTGATCGACGGGTGCATCTTGAACTCCTGAAACCAGCGATGGGGATCGTTGGTCGGGTCGGCAGCATTGAGACCGACGGCAAAACCAAGGGCGGCCATCTTGCCCGACATCTTATAGATAAATCCGCCGCCGTACAAATTTGACGGCAGGGGCGCTCCGAAAGTATGGATAATCTCGCCCTCGGCCATCCGGCCCTCGGGTATCTCCCAGACTTCCTTGACCCCGGTTAGATACGACTGGTTGATGCTGTGATCGAATATACCCAATTTCTCGCGGGCCTGTTTGGTCAGCGAACCATGCACACCTTCGGCCAGCACCACCAGATTAGCTTTGATGATCGTACCCGGCTCAAAATTCGATTTGGGATGGCCTTCTTTGTCCAGACCCATGTCGACCGTCCGGATGCCGACTGTTTTGCCGTTTTCGACAATCAGTTCATAGGCGGCCGTTTCGGGGTAAATCTCGACCCCGGCCGCTTCGGCTTGCTCCGCCAGCCAGCCGATGAATTTGTTTAGCGAAACTATATAGTTGCCGTGATTGCCCATACCGGGCGGCGTGAACGGCAATTTGAAATGAGATTTTTCGGTCAAATACCACAGGGCATCGGGGCCGGCCTTGGCTTCGATCGGGGCGCCTTTATCGAGAAAATCGGGTATCAGGCGAGCGATGCCCCGGGGATCCATGACGGCCCCCGACAATGAATGCGCGCCGGGATGACTTCCCTTTTCGATGATCAGCACCGCCGGGGCCTCGGCTCCGCCGGCTTCCGCCTGTTTCATGAGGTGATAGGCGCAGGACAAACCGGCCGGTCCGGCGCCGACGATCAGAATATCGACTTCAAGGACGTCGCGTTCAACATCCATTCCACTTCTCCTTTCGCGGACGATTGGTCAAATATAACCGAAGAGAAGACGCTTGTAAAGCCCTTACGGGCCGGTTGAATGAGAATACGCCGAGCGCGGGCCTCGGATTATCGGAGATAGATTTAATGCCGGTTTTTTACCTCCCCTTTGTCTCCGCCCGAACCGTTGCCGGAGACCGTAATCTGGAACATTTCGATCAGCTGCTTACGATTGTTGCCGATTGTCAGCAGGCGGCCCGACATAATGATCGGGTCGCGAAGCAGATCGGGATGTTCGATGATCAGGTCCAGAAGTTCAGGGCGCGGGGGTATCCGCTTGTCGAGTTTCCTTTTCGTATAAGCCGGCGACAGGGGATTGAGATAATGCCGGGGATCGAGATAACCCAGAATGGTGCTCAATTCCTTTCTGGTAAGCGGCTTTTTGGTCAGGTCCCTCTCGACCACAACTACGCCATTCTCTTCCAGGAAATTCTTGGCTTCGTCGGCACCGGAGCTGGGGTTAAGGTAAAACATTTGTGCTCTTTTCAACATCTTTCCTCCGGGGAGTACGGATCAATCTTGAATAATCAAAAACTGCAGTCGATCAAATCAACCAATATATCGCGCTAATATTGTGTAGCAAGTTTTAATTGCCTTACGCCCCCCAGTATAGTCCCAATGATCGGCCGCAAATTATCAAAACTTAACGCTCCTTGTAAATTCGTTGCATCATTTTCGGCCGCCGGCGATTTTACCGCATAGCCATCGACCCTCACTGCACGATCGCGCTCTTCATTATATCTTTACGGCCACCGAAATACCGTCGCGAATGGGCATCAGGGTGGTGAAAAACCTCCTGTCTTTATATAACTTCCGGGTAAATTTCCTGATTCCGGCGGTATTCCGATCTATGACGGCCCCATCAAGAACCCGGCCCGACCAGATCAGATTATCGGTGATAAACAACCCGCCCGGACGCAACAGCCGCGCCGCGACGTCAATTGTCTTGGGATACTCATGCTTGTCGATATCATTGAGGATGATGTCATATGGGCCTTTCAGGTCGGCCGCGGCTGTCAGGGCGTCATCGAGCAGAAAAGTAAAACGAGTTTTCAATCCGGCCCGACTGAAGTATTCGAATGCCCGCCGGCGGTTGTCATCATTGGAGTCGGTCATCGTGATATGGCCGCGCGGCCCGACGGCTTTAGCGAACCAGTAGGCCGAATAACCGAAGCCCGATCCCAATTCCAGGATTCTGCGGGCTTTGGCGACCACGGCCATCTGATACAAAAATCTTCCCACCAGCGGTCCGATGATCGGAAAGTGATGCTTATGGGCATATCTTTCCATCGCCGCCATGACCTTATCCCGGGCCGGCGTCACCTTATGGAGGTATTCATCGATATCGGCATATTGCAGTTTCATCCGGAGTCCTTTCTATTGCTCTCAATGCTGTCCATAAAGACTACCGTTACCCGAAACGCCGCTGAGCGTCAGAATTAATAGGTGATTTGTCGGACCGCGAAATCGCGGCCTCCCCCGAGAGATTAAACGATCGGATCCACGAAAATCAACCCGGCGCGGTTTGCACGCGGCCTGTTGATCGTCTTCGATTTCGATATCGCCCGACTGAAATCGCCTCCGCCTGACGACATCGCATTGAGAGCAGCTATGTTATACTATTTAAGATAGTCCTTGTTGTCAATGATTATTTGGTTCCCGGAACCGTAATTTCAAGGCGAGGCCGACGGTCGGGCCGAGACTTTTTCCGGATCGTCGTCGGATCGGAGACGAATCGTCTCCGCCTGGCCCTCGGAATACTCCTCCAAACGCCGAATTACTTCCTCGACCAGAAAATCGGGCGTCGAGGCTCCCGCCGTCAGGCCGATAGTCGTCACGCCATCAAGCCACTGCTCGTTCAACTCCCGGGCGGAATTGATCAAATAGGCCCGGCCGCATATCGCCCGGGAGATATTGCGCAAGCGGGTGGAATTGGCCGAACTCGATGAACCCACGACCAGCACCATTTCCACATCCTTAGCGATATCCATAATCGCCTTCTGACGGCGAGTCGTGGCGTCGCAGATAGTATTGAATATTTCAATACCGGGGATGATTTTGCGGGCTTCTTCTCCGATCCGTTCAAAATCGGCAACCCCGGCTGTCGTCTGGGAAGTCAGGGCGAACTTATCGCCCGAAAGTCTAAGATTTTGTAAATCCTCGATCGTTCGCACCACATGAATCCGGCCCGGCGGCCCCTGACCGACGACGCCAATAGTTTCATCGTGATATCTATCACCGAAATGGATAATCTGATAACCTTGATCAATCAGTTTATGGATCGTCTTGTGGATTCTGATAACCAGCGGACAGGTGGCGTCGATAACCCGCAGTCCCCTCCGGGCCGCTTCCTCAAAGACCCGCGGCGGCGCGCCGTGAGCCGATATTATGATTGTCCCGGCCGGAGCGTCGGTCACACGGATAACCGAACCGACCCCGTTATCGGCCAGTTGCTTCACGACGGCGTCGTTGTGGACGATTTCATTAATGACGTTGACCGCGCCGGTTTCGGTCCGACCGGTCGATTCGGCAATTTTGATCGCCCTTTTGACGCCCATACAAAAACCGTAATCGTGCGCCAGGATGATTTTTTTGAGTGCGTGCGGCATAAATTCGCTGAAATTATCGTTATCCTTCGCGTTCCCAAAGCCGACGGACCATGGCTCTCGGTCATATTATATAACAAATATTATACGGCGCCGGTTCGCCCGCAGTCGCGATAATCGGGTTCTATGATTTACCGACGGCAAATTTACGGGCGAAATAATTATGTAGCAGGGTCGAACCGGTCAATTCCGGATGGAAAGCCGAGACCAGGATATTTCTTTGTGACAGCAAAACCGGGTCGCCGTCGCGCTTCAGAAGCGTTTTGACCCCTTTGCCGACCCTGGTTACCCGCGGCGCCCGGATAAAAACCAGATCCAGATTCTCCCGGGTGCCGTTCAATTCCAGCGTCGATTCCAGCACCGTGGAAAACACCTGCCGGCCGTATCCATTGCGGTCCACCGCAATATCGATGACGCCATAGGGAGTGATCGAGGCATCGTTGACTTTGGAAGCCAGCAATATCATACCGGCACAGGTGCCCCAGACCGGCCGTTTGCCAATAAAGGATACGAATCTGTCGTGCAGGTGCAAGCGGGTCAGCAGTTGGGCCATCACCGTCGATTCGCCGCCGGGGATAATCAGGCGGTCGATGCGATCGAAATCTTCGACCAGACGCACCTCGACGCCGCGGATATCGATGGCGTTGAGGATTTCAAGATGTTTCTGGTAGTCGCCCTGAAGGGCCAAAACCCCGACAACAGGCGCTCGATCGGTCATCGCGTATGCAACAGCTCCTCTTCGCTGATGCCCGCGACGCTGATACCTTTCATGCTGGCCCCGAGACCTCGCGAAACTTCCACCAGTTCTTCCGGTTTATCGAATCGAGCCACGGCCGTCACAATCGCCTTGGCCATCCGGGCCGGGTTCTCGGATTTGAAAATTCCGGAGCCGACGAATACGGACTCGGCGCCCAGTTGCATACAGAGGGAGGCGTCAGCCGGAGTCGCCACGCCGCCGGCCGCAAAATTAGGGACCGGCAACTTGCCCAGTTGGGCAACTATTTTGACCAGTTCCAGCGGAGCGGCCAGTTCTTTGGCCCGGCTCGGTAATTCATCGGGACTGAGGACCGTCAACTCCCGCATCTGTTTGTTAATCAGGCGAAGGTGCCGAACCGCCTCGGAGACGTCGCCGGTTCCGGCTTCGCCTTTGGTCCGAATCATCGCCGCGCCCTCGGCGATGCGGCGCAAAGCCTCAGACAGATTGCGGCAACCGCAAACGAACGGGACCTTGAAGGGAAACTTATCGATGTGGTTTTCATAATCGGCCGGCGTGAGCACTTCCGATTCGTCTATAAAATCGACTTCCATGGCCTGGAGCATCTGAGCCTCGGCAAAATGGCCGATACGGCATTTGGCCATAACCGGGATCGTAACCGTCGCCTTGATCTTTTCAATAATTGACGGATCGGCCATCCGGGCGACACCGCCGGCGGCTCGAATATCGGACGGAACCCGTTCCAGCGCCATGACAGCGACGGCCCCGGCCTCTTCGGCTATCTTCGCCTGCTCGGCGTTGGTGACATCCATGATGACGCCGTTGCGGAGCATTTCGGCCAGCCCCACCTTAACCGTCATCAGATCTTTATTTTTATCCATCTGACTCTCCCGCGGCGGGGCGGTCTCGGCATTATCTCACGGGTTGCCCGCCGCCAACAGTAATCTCAGATTTAATGTTATGCGGTCGAATCGGATTCAACCGCCGCACTCGGCCCTAAAATATATAAACGGCCTGCCCAAAGCAAGCCCTGCAATCGAATTAGAGACTGAATTGAAAGCCAAATTCAGGCGGCCGCCCGGGCCGCAGGTGGATCGCCCAGACCATGTTTGCACTCGAGCCCGGCGATCCCCGGGAGGTAGCTCCGACAAGCCCCCGGGCCTATCGAACATTATTCAAATTGCCGAATGTCTGGCGCTTCAGGGCCCGGGTGATTTGATCCTGCTGCCTGACGAAAAACGACCTGATTTCACAGCCCTTTTCCTGCGTGCATCCACAATGACTGCCGTCAACGCAGAGATTCACGGCCACCGGTCCCTCCATTGCTTCAATTACATCCAAAAAGGAGACGTCTTTCGGTGCCCGTGACAGACGATAACCGCCGGTGACGCCCTGAAAAGAAACCAAAATTCCCGCCCGGGTCAGCTCCTTAAGAATCTTCGCCAGAAATTCCCGCGGAATGCCGCGAGCCTTGGCAATCCGTCCGATAGAGGCCAGTTCGTTTTTCTTGAGTTGCGCCGCATAAGCAACCGCGCGTAAGGCATAATCCGCCTTTCGGGATAATTGCATACTTTCCTAATCCTTCCCGCTTTATTGTTTCAGCCCAAAAACTCCAAATATATAAAATCAAAGACTCTCAAATCTCTACCGTCTTTAAGTCTTTATTCAATTGAGAGTTCCCATCATATACGCAAACATAGCGAAATTCGACCGATTTTTCCATTATTTTTTTAAACTGTATCCCTTTTTTTAAACCGAAAAGGCCTCCCGGGGAACATTCAAGCTCGTTGTCGGGTTTAAAGTTATGAATATTGGATATTATGGGCCTCTTCAAGCCATTATCTCTTGACACCCGGCCCATTTTTTTGTAGACTTATCTAAGACTAAATTAGTCGGAGATAAAAAAGGTCGGAGAACTTAAGGATAGCATGTTCAGCCTGTCAAAGAAGACCGAATACGGATTACTGGCCCTGATTCACCTTTCGGAACTGGATTATGGCCAACTGGCTAATGTTTCGGAAATAGCGCAATCGACGGCGATACCGAAGGAATTGCTGGCCAAGATACTTTCTGAACTGGTCCGGGCCGATTTGGCGATTTCGCTTTCGGGTCCCAACGGAGGGTTCAGGCTGGCGCGGCCGGCCTCCAGCGTTTCTCTGGCCGATATCCTCCGGGTGTTGGAAACCAGAACCGGCTTGATTGAATGCCTTTCGAAAGGCGGTAAATGCGCCAAGAAGGCCGACTGTGTCATTAAATCGCCCATGTCCGGCCTGAATCATAAATTTCGCAAGATCCTGGAAGAGACCAAACTGGCCGACTTCATTCCCCCCGGCAGACGCGGGGGAATTCCTCTGCCGATGGCCTCCTCGCTAACGGGAGAAAACAGTTGATGAGACGGATTACGATCTCCATAAATCTAACCTTTGGAGGGTTGGGAAAATGAAACTGCCAATTTACATGGATTATCAAGCCACGACACCGACCGATAAGCGTGTCCTGGATGAGATGATACCTTATTTTACCGAAAAGTTCGGTAATGCCGCCAGCCGTAACCATTCCTTTGGATGGGAAGCCGAAGAAGCGGTCGAAAAAGCCCGCGAGACAATCGCCTCGGCTGTCGGCGCCACCAAAAAGGAAATCGTCTTTACCAGCGGCGCCACGGAATCGAATAATATCGCGCTTAAGGGTATTGCCGAAATGTATGCTTCTCGGGGCGACCACATCATCACGGTCAAAACCGAACATCCGGCCATCCTCGATACCGCTGCCCGACTCGAACGGCAGGGCAAAAAAGTAACCTATTTGCCGGTTCAGCCCGATGGCATCATCGACCTTGAGGAATTGGCCAAAGCTATTACTGATAAGACTATTCTCATTTCCGTCATGGCCGTCAATAACGAGATCGGTGTTATCCAGCCGCTGGCCGAGATCGGCAAGATCGCCCGCGAACATGGCGTTCTTTTCCATACCGACGCCACGCAGGGAGTCGGCAAAATTCCGATTGACGTCAACTCCATGAATATCGATCTGATGTCGTTTTCCGGTCACAAGATTTATGGTCCCAAGGGCATCGGCGGCCTTTATGTCCGGCGTAAAAATCCGCGCGTGCGTTGCGCGCCCCTGCTTGACGGCGGCGGCCATGAACGCGGCATGCGTTCGGGAACGCTCAATGTGCCGGGTATCGTCGGTTTCGGTAAGGCGATAAGCCTTGCTATGGATGAAATGGAATCGGAAACAAGGCGCCTGACCGGCCTGCGCGACAAACTGAAAAACATCATCATGGGCCGGCTCGACGAAGTTTACCTCAACGGCCACGCCGAGAAACGCCTGCCGGGTAATCTCAATTTGAGCTTCGCTTATGTCGAAGGCGAATCATTATTGATGGAAATGAGCGACGTCGCCCTCTCCTCTGGATCGGCCTGCACCTCAGCGACGCTTGACGCCTCCCATGTCCTCACAGCTCTCGGCGTCGATGAAGAGCTGGCTCATTCATCGATCCGTTTCGGGCTGGGACGATTTACGACCGAAGAGGAAATCGAATACGTCGGCAACAAAATCGTCAATTCCGTCAAACGCTTGCGCGAGATGTCGCCTTTGTACGAAATGGCCAAAGAGGGTATCGACCTCAAATCGGTCGAATGGAGTGAACATTAATCGGCGTCTCTCCGGATTGATCCGGAAGAGTGCCTGAGGAGAATATAGTCATGGCATACTCAGAAAAAGTCATAGATCATTTCAAGCATCCCCGCAACATGGGATCGCTCGACAAGGACGATAAGGCGGTCGGGACCGGGGTCGTCGGCGCTCCCGAATGCGGCGATGTCATGAAACTGCAGTTGAAGATCAACGATGATAACGTCATCGAAGACGCCAAGTTCAAGACCTTTGGCTGTGGTTCGGCCATCGCCTCCTCTTCCCTGGCCACCGAATGGGTCAAGGGGAAGACCATCGACGAGGCCCTGAAGATAAAGAATACCGACATTGTCAACGAATTGTCTCTGCCGCCGGTCAAAATTCATTGTTCGGTGCTGGCCGAAGACGCTCTCAAGGCGGCGCTGGCCGACTATATGAAGAAGAACGGCAAGGACATTCGGCAGGAAGAAGCGAAAAAGAAGGAAGAGGAGAGGGCTGCCTGATGAACGACGCCAACGTACATAGCAACGCCAGCGAAAAGGCCGAAGGTCTGATCAGTATGACGCCGGCCGCCGTGGCCGAAGTCAAGCGCTTGATCGCTCAGCAGGAGAACCCCGACGGGCTCATGCTCCGGGTGGGCGTCCAGGGCGGCGGCTGTAGCGGTCTGAGTTACAAAATGGAATTCGCCCGGGAAATCGATGAATTCGACCGCACCTTCGATTTCGACGGCCTCAAGGTCGTCATCGACGCCAAATCGCTGATCTATATGGATGGAACGACGATTGAATTCACCAATGAAATCTTAAACGGCGGTTTCAAGTTCAATAACCCGATGTCGACCAGAAGCTGCGGTTGCGGCTCCTCGTTCTCGGTCTGACGGAACACGGGAGGGAAATATGGATCTACTCGACATGACCGTGTTCATGAAAGACGGCATTATTTCTGAAGCCGCCTTCTTCGAAAAAACGGAAAATTTCGACTGGCAACAATACCGGGATAAACGGGTGCTGGTCAAAGGTTGCGGCACGACCATCATTCCGCCGTGGGCCTTTATGGTCGTCACCGCCCAATTGACGCCGTTGGTCAAAAGCATCCGCTATGGCAACGAACATTCTTCGGTGCCGATTTATTCCCGGTTATATAAGGAGGCCACTCATGCCAACGGATAATCTTCCACGGGCTGACATGTCCTCCGCCCATTCGCTCTGCTGGTCGTGCCGGCAGGAATCGGGATCGGGCCCGTTCTGTGTTCATTGCGTCAAGATTCAGCCGGTCCAGGATATGGGCGATTATTTCGATCTTTTCGGAATCGAAAGATCATTCGTCGTCGATCCCGATAGCATAAAAAAGACTTTCTTCGAGCTGTCCCGGAAATTCCACCCCGATTTCTATGCCGGGCATACCGAAGAAGAAAAAATTGTGGCGCGGGACAATACCGCCTACCTCAACGCGGCTTTCAAGGTCTTATCCGACCCGATTCACCGGGCCGAATACCTTCTGTCTCTGACCTCCGGGTCTTTCTCCAGCGCCCCGGCGCCACCGCAGGAACTCTTCGAGGAAATTCTGGAGATTGGCGAATTGCTCGAAAACTCTGAGCCTTCCGCGGAACAACGGGAACGGCTGACTCAGGCTGGAGACAATTTTCGAACACGCCAGCAGGATTTGATCGACTCCCTCGAAGGGCTGTTCTCGAAACTCCTCAATGGCAACCGCGAAATCAAAGGCGAAATCGAAGCCTGTCTGAACAGCATCAAATATCTGCGGGCTATCATGCTTCGTATCGACAAGGCGGTGACGGAGAATCGCGATGACTGATAACGGAACCCGTACTCAAAATAAGAGACCGGCCATCGGCATCGACCTGGGAACGACTAATTCATTGGCGGCCGTGGTTAAAAACGGACGGCCCCAGACGCTGGCCGGCGATCATGGCGCCATCGTGCCTTCGGTCATATTCATCAAAGGCGACCGTCTCGAAATCGGATTTGAGGCCCGTCAGGCTATGGTTGACAACCCGGAGCATACGATCTATTCCGTGAAACGGCTGATGGGCAAAGCCGCCGCCGATTTGCAGGCCGAGAAGAAAAGCCTCCCGTTTGAAATCGCCTCCGATCCGCGTGGCCTGGCCTCGGTCAAAATCGACGACACCATCTATTCGCCGGTGGAATTGTCGGCGGCTATCCTGCGCTCAGTCAAACAACAGGCCGAAAAAAAACTGGGGCAGAATGTTGATCGGGCCGTCATCACAGTTCCGGCTTATTTCGACGACGCCCAGAGACAGGCTACCCGGGACGCCGGAAAAATCGCCGGGCTGGAAGTGCTCCGCATCATCAATGAGCCGACGGCGGCTTCGCTCGCCTATGGCATGGACCAGCGCGACCGCGGCAATATCGTCGTCTATGATCTCGGCGGCGGCACTTTCGATATCTCGATCCTGAGGCTCGAAAACGGCATCTTCGAGGTTCTCGCCACGGCCGGCGATACCCGGCTGGGCGGCGACGATTTCGATCTGGAAATCGTCAAAATGCTCCTCGATATCAGTGGGCGCAAAAATATCGATCTCGATTACAAATCGCCCAAAACCCGGGCTTTCCTGCGGCGCGAGGCGGAACAGGCCAAGATGGCCCTGAGTTCGTCGCCGGCGACCAATATCTCCCTGCCTCACAAACATGGCGATCTTGTTGTTTCCATCACCCGCGCCGAGTTCGAAGCGGCGATCAAACCGTTGGTGGGTCGCACGCTCGAGTTCTGTCACCGGGCATTGAATGACGCTCATCTCACCATCGACGATATCGACGAAGTTATCCTCGTCGGCGGTTCCACCCGCGTGCCGATGGTCAAGCGTGAAGTGAAAAAATTATTCGGCAAAGAGCCCCACAGCGATCTCGGCCCCGATGAAGTGGTGGCGCTGGGCGCGGCGGTGCAGGCCGATATCCTCACCGGCGGCCGCGACGACCTGCTCTTGCTCGATGTCACCCCGCTTTCGCTGGGAATCGAGATCATGGGCGGCGTCATGAATCCCCTGATTACCCGCAACAGCAAAATTCCGGCGCTGGCCAAGGAGGTTTTCACCACCTATGTGGATGGACAAACCTCGGTCGCTATCCGGGTCTTTCAGGGCGAAAGAGAACTGGTGGCCGACAACCGCTCGCTGGGCAGTTTCAACCTCAACGGCCTCCGGCCTCAACCGGCCGGTTCGCCCCGTATTGAAGTCACTTTCATTCTCGACGCCGACGGCATCCTGCGAGTAGCGGCCAGGGACATCAAAACCGGCCAGGAGCAGGATATCACTATCCGGCCCTCCTACGGACTGGATAAGGGCGAGGTTGACCGGATGGTGCGCGATTCCTTCGCCCATGCCCGCGAAGATATAGAAAAACGCCTGTTTATCGAACTTTCCCATGAGGCTAAAACCGTCATAAAGGCCGCGCGCAAGGCCTTTGAACTCGTCTCCGATTTCAAACCGGGCGAAAAGGAAGATATTCACGAAGCCATCGAAGAGCTGGAGAAGGCCCTTGAAGGCGACAACACCCGCCTCCTGCGAGAGAAACTCGACAACCTCAACGACGCCACCGCTGATCTGGCCGCTCGGATGGTCAACAGCAGTTTCGGCGAATTACTGAAGGATAAATCGATCAATGAGGCAGAAAGACTCGTTAACTGAGACTATCGCCGTTATGCCCAAAGTGACTATCGACGGCCGGGAAGTGCATGTCCCCCCCGGTACCAGCATCCTCGACGCTGCTCTCGACAACGGCATCGAACTGGATCACAACTGCGGCGGCAATTGCGCCTGTTCCACCTGCCACGTCATCGTCCTGGAAGGGATGGAAAACCTGTCGGAAATGTCGGATGACGAAGAAGATATGCTCGATACCGCCCACGGTCTGACCCTGGAATCGCGGCTGGGCTGTCAGTCGAAGGTAATGGGCGACGTCAAAGTCCGTATCCCTCCGAAGCGGGAGTTGTGATGGACTGGAACGACGCCGAAGATATCGGGATGGCTCTTTTTGAGAATTTCCCCGACCTCGATCCCCTGACGGTCCGCTTCACCGATCTGCACCAGATGGTGGTGGAGCTGGAGGAGTTCGACGGCGACCCTAAAAATTCAAGCGAGGGCAAGCTGGAAGCGATCCAGATGGCCTGGCTCGACGAATATCGCGATCGATAATGATCGACGATTGTTACCCTCCCTCCCAGTACAAAGCCCGCCCTCTCCGGCGGGCTTTGTCATTTTAACCGCTGCCTTTCGATAATGCGATATGAAGGAGATTATGAGATTGCCGCGTCGCTTCGCTCCTCGCAATGACAGGGATCGATTAATGCCTCCGTGAGACATCGTAGTATTGATTGTCGATTTAGTCCTGAAAAGTCAAGCCATTTGCCCCAAAGCGAGCTTCGTCATCGCGAGCCCCGCTTGCGGGGCGTGGCGATCTCATTGATCCCTGAAAAAATCTTCGCCCAAATCCTTCCATTCGGGGTTGGTCTTATTAATTAACTCCAGCTTCTTGCTCCGCGACCAGCTTTTGATCTGCTTCTCCCTGGAAATCGCATTTATTATATCCTCAAAAGCTTCAAAATAAACAAGTTTCTTGACTTTGTACCTCTTGGTGAATCCTTCAATTAGCTCATGCATATGTTGATAAGTACGCCGTATCAGGTCATTGGTCACACCCGTATATAGAACCCGATGCGTTTTGTTGGTCATGATATATACGAATCCGCGTCTTTCCACTGTTACGTCCTTTGAGATTGCCGCGTCGCTTCGCTCCTCGCAATGACAGGGATCGATTAATGCCTCCGCGAAATATCTCAATGATGAAAATTGGCTACCGCTTCCTTGAGACATCGCAGTATTGATCGTCGATTTAGTTCTGAAAAATCAAGCCATTTGCCCCAAAGCGAGTTCCGTCATCGCGAGCCCCGCTTGCGGGGCGTGGCGATCTCAGCTTCGACAATGTACCTGCATACTGGCCACTATTTACTCCAGCGGCGGCGGAGTTTTATTTTCCGATGGGCCAGCTCTTTTTCGAACAGCGCCGGATCGACGGCCTTTTCCTGAGGCAATACGCCGCGCGCGGTGATTTGACCTGAGGCGGCCATGACGGCGATGATCGTCACCGGAAAAGCGGTGCAACGCATCATGGCGGTCAAGCCCGTCTTTTTGTCCTGACGGTCGATGATTTCCGATATCAGCCGTTTCTTCTTGCCCTTGATTTTTCCCTCGGTAATGAGGCGCACCAGCACCAAATCCGGTTCGCCGAAACTGAGTCTTTTATCCAGGACGGCTTTGAACACCGATCGCGGCGACACCTGCGCGCCATCGACCGAAATTTTCTCCCAGTCAGCCAAACCAAGATCGAGCATGGTTTTGAACTTGTCGCAGAAACCGGGGTAGCGGATGGTTTTGTAATCGAGGTTTTTCAGGATGCGGCCGTAGGTTTTCGGGAGGGTCGAAGTCCCGCCGGAAGTGGTGAAGGCTTCGAGTTTTCCGATACCGCTGAAAGTCAGATGTTCGATGTCAGTCATCGGCGGAATCACCTTGCGGCGGCCGTTCTTGATGGCCACCACCGGTTCGTAGAATTCATTGATAAGACCTTCAGCCGAGAAAACCATCTGGTAATCGAGCGGCGGGCGGGG